>JBMORF010000055.1:0-84498 GCA_049322315.1 Thermodesulfobacteriota bacterium
TGCCATCAAACAGGTAGGGGCGGGGTCTCCCCGCCCGTGCAGCGATAATATGGAGCATGGCGGGCGGGGGAACCCCGCCCCTACAGCTCAGGTGACCAATGTTACCTGTTTGACGGCAACTTGGTATTAGGGGGATTTTCGAGGTCTTATAAAAACCCCCCTGCCCCCTTTAAAAAAGGGGGGTGAATACAGGTTTCTTTTGGGGCTTTTTCTTTGACCAGAAAACCCTATTATTGGGAAATTGCCCCTGAAATATACCTTGGCTAACGAAAAGGTATTAATGGGAGATTTTTTCTTTCAGCAGGGGCAGGATTTGCTCCCGCAGGGCGTCCCGCACCTGGCGGAAGGCGGAGAGGATTTCTTTCTCGCTGCCGGTGGCCCGGGCCGGGTCCGGGAAGCCCACGTGGAGGACTTCCGTAGTGCCCGGAAAGAAGGGGCAGGCTTCCCGGGCCTGGTCGCAGACGGTGATCACCAGGTCAAAGGGCAGGTCTTTAAAATCCTCCACCGATTTGGACCATTGCTTGCTGATGTTGATCCCCAACTCCGCCATCACCCGGATGGCCCGGGGGTTGACCACCTTGGGCCTCACGCCCGCGGACCAGGCCCGCACCTTCCCGGCCAGGTAATGGTTGACCAGGCCCTCCGCCATCTGGCTGCGGCAGGCGTTTTCGGTGCAGAGGAATAAAACTTTTAACATCTTGTTCTCCCATTGAGGCCAGGTTTATCTCACGCAAAGTCGCCAAGAATTATAGATAGGGAAAATTATTGCGCCTTTGCGTCTTAGCGTGAGGTCTTTTTAGCCCCCTCCCCCAGAAACATCGAGCTCTAAAGTCCATCCCAGCCGGGCCGCCAGGGCGATGAAAGGGCGGCGCACCTCCGGGGCCAGAAAGGCCGACCATTCCCCGGGGGACAGTTCCAGGCGGGCCTGGTCCCCGGAAACCCGCAGGCGTACCTGGGTGAACCCCCGGGAACGCAGCCAGGACTCGGCCCGGCCCACCCGGGCCAGGGCTTCCCTGGTTAGCCGGGTGTTATAAGGGAAACGGGTGGCCAGGCAGCTCTGGGAGGGCCGGTCTCCAGGCAGGCCCAATTTCTGGCTCATTTCCCTAATGGCTGTTTTCCCCAGGCCCGCTGCCAGCAAGGGGCTCTTCACCCCCAGTTCCCGGGCGGCCTGGAGACCGGGGCGAAAATCGTCCAGGTCGTCCAGATTGGTGCCGTCCCAGACTTCTCCAATTCTCAAGTCCGCGGCTATCTCCCAGGCCTGCTCCATGAGCGCCTTTTTGCACACATAGCAGCGTTGCCTGGTATTGTGCCGGAAATCCGGAAGGGCCAGCGGGTCTGTTTCCCGGAGCAAGTGGCGGACCTGAAGGCGCCAGGCTAAAGCCACGGCCGCGACCGCCTCCCCGGGGACGGTTTGGGGACCGGTAAAGGTGAGAACGGTGAGCCCCGGCCCTAAAACCGGGGCCGCCGCGGCCAACAGCAGGCTGGAATCGAGCCCCCCGGAAAAGAGCAACAAGGCCCGGGAGCAGTCCCGGAGGTGGTTGGTTAAGTCAGTGATGGGGTTTCTCCTGCTGTTTGGGAAGGGGGTAATTTAGTGATCAGTGATAAGTATTTGGCAAAGAGAATTGTTGCCAAAAACTGATCACTGACCACTGACCTTCAACTATTCCGGCTGGCCGGGGGCACGCCGTGGACTTCGTCGCTGCCGGGGAGCAGCTCCACCGGTTCTCCCAGGAGGAATTGGCCCTGCTCGATCCATTCCTTGAGAATCCGGGCCACTTCCCGGGCCCGGACCAGGCTGGAGAGAGGTATAGTGGGGATTTCCTGGCCCTCCAAGGTCATGGCGCCGGTCTTCAGTTGGGCGTAGCTGACTTGGCCCAGGGTGCGGCCGGTGCCCGCCGGGTAGTCGTGGCCGTAATCAATGATGGGGGCCATTAACTGCTCGTCGGTCACCGCGCAGAAGTGGGCCATCTCCTCGTTTAACATGGGGATGGGAATACCCAAGCCCACAGCCAGGGAACAGCCGTAGCCCAGGATGCTGGCCCCCACCAAAAACCGGGGGCTCATCTTTTTCAAGTCCCCCAGGACCATCAGGGTGCCCGCGGGGCTTAAAGGCACGCCGTTTTCCCCCCGGGGCTTGCCGGGGTTGTGTTGGGTCCCGGGGAAACAGACATAGCCCACCCCTCCCCCCAGGAAGATGCGGGTGCCGATGCCGATGGTGCGGTAATAGGGATCATTGAACAGGGGGCTGAGTTGGCCGGCGGTGCAGAAGTTGGCGTTCCCGGCCCGGGGCCTCAAAGGGCCCATATAGGTATAAATAGTACGGTTGGAGAGGTTGACCGCGCAATTATAGTTTTGGTAGCCGTTCCGGGGGTTAAGAAGCACGGCGTTGAGCAGGTCATTGAGGGTCAGTCCTTTCTCCAACTTTTTGCTGGGGTAGCAGTCGGTGCCGTAGGCTTCCGCCACCAGGTGCACCGTCTTCCCGGCCACCAGGTCCTGGATGACGTGGCCGCCGCCATATTTGAATTCTCCCGGATACACCTTGTTTAAGGGATCGTCGCTGGCGGGTTCGGTGGCGCCCAGATAGACATCCACCGCCGCCAGGCCGGCGTAAGCCGGGACATGGTTGAGCCACACCTTGGAGGCCTTAATCGGCGGCTTGCTGTGACCGAAATTGAGGATGGCGCCCGAGGAGCACATGGGGGAAAAGGTGCCGGTGGTGACCACGTCCACGGTACGGGCCGCTTCGACTTCCCCCTTGCGGCGCACCAGATCGATGATCTCTTCGGCGGTGACCACTACTGCCTGGCCTTTTTTAATTTTTTCGTTTATTTCCTGGTAGCTTTTGTTTACCTGGTAGTTGCCCACAATTGCTTCCTCCTCAGGCCGGCGTGCGTCACAGATTCTTTAGGGTTAACGGCTGAAAACGCCTTTTCCCCGCCGCCTGCCTTCCTTAATGATACCAAATTCCTGATAGAATATTGGCCTTCGTCGCCATAATTTGATGAAGATACTATTCTTTTAACTAAAAACTAACCGCCGCGCCCCCTCCGGCGCCAGAAACCGCCGCAGATGGCCTGCCGGGGGAGCTTGACTTCCATGGCCCGGACCGGACAGACCGGTAAATAAGCGGTTGGTCCTCCACTTCCCGGGAGACTTGTAATACTAACATTTCCGCACCCATGAACGGAGCCTTAAATTTATTAGTCTCAGTAAAAACCAGATAAGGGCGACTGCCAAGTCGCCCTGAATTTGCCTTTTTTATCAATTATGTCAAAAATATTCGGCTACTGTCAAGATTATGGCACTAATTGTGTACATAATAACTGGATGGCAAAATGTCGTTCCTCTGAGCCGGCTTGACCTGGGGCCGGTTATTCCTTATTTTTTAAATATGGTTCCGGAAATTTTAGGCAGCACCACCCACTTTTTTATCACCGCGATAATCTCTCTCTTTGTCATCATCGATCCCACGGGCAATATTTTTTCTTTTCTGACATTGTCTGCGGCTGCCGGGCCCCGGCGAGGGGGCCTGGCCAGGCGCTCCTGTCTCTATGCCTTTATGATCCTGACGCTTTTTATTATTCTCGGCCGTCTGGTGCTCACCTTTTTCGGCATCAGCCTGCCGGCCTTTCAAATCGCCGGAGGCCTCATCCTCTTTCGCATCGCCTTCGATATGCTGGAGGGCCGGGGACATTTCAACCGCCTGGACACTTCCTCCAGCCTGGTGGCCGCCGAGTACCGGGATACGGCCCTGGTGCCCCTGGCCATGCCTTTGTTAGCCGGACCTGGGGCCATCTCCACTATCCTGGTGCTCACCAGCCGCTCCCGGAGCCATCTGGAAGACCTGCTCGTCTTCGCCGCCTTAAGCCTGGTCATGCTCTTGACTTATTTAGCCTTCCGGTTTGCCGAGCAGCTTTTAGGGTATATGAAGGAAAGCGGCATGCGCCTGCTGACCCGCATCATGGGCCTGATTCTGGCCGCCCTGGCGGTGGAGTTCGTCCTCCAGGGATTAGGGGCGGCCTTCCCGGCCTGGCATTGAAAACAGTAGTCAGTGGTCAGTGGTCAGGAATAATATCAATTTCAAATCAGACGTATATTGTTCAAGGCGAATCTAGCGTTCGCCCCTTGTCAATTCGGGGAAAACACGAGATTCGCCCTTAGGGAAAACTGTAATGTAACCTAAATGATGAATCAGTATCAGTGTTTTTACTGGCCACTGGCCACTGGCTACTGGCCACTAATAAAAATCCACCGGGTCGATCTTTCTGGAGGCCGACCAATGGAAGAAGAGGTTGCTGGGCAACCCCTGGAAGATATAGCTATTAGGGGGCATCAGGAGGCGGCGGCAGATGGAGGAAAAGGAATAAAACTTCTGAAAGCAACGCCAGACTCCGGCTTCGCACTCCTCCGGGGTCATCTGTTTGGGGATGAAGTTGCAGACCATGCCCAGGTATTTTTCCGCATCCGGATTATGCAGCCGGCCTTCCTGGTTCATCTGCTCCCACATGGGGGTGCCCCGCCGGGGGGTGGCCACGTTGAAAAAGGCCAGGGGCGCCTTGATGCGCTGTAAGAATTCCAGGGTTTCGTCAAAGAGCTGCTTCTTATCGCCGTCCAGGCCGAACATGAAGTTCAAGGAGTAAAAGATGCCCCGGTCCCGGAGGCGTTTCAGCAGCCATTCGTATTCCTTCACCGGGTTTTGCACCTTTTCGATGGAGGCGATGGACTCCGGGCAGACGTTTTCGATGCCGATATTCACGTGATGGCAGCCGGATTTCTTGGCCAGGTCCAACAGCTCCTCGTCCCGGGAGGTATTGATGGTCCAGAGACAGCTCCAGCGCAGGTTTAAGGGGATAAGGGCCTGGAACAGCTCCTTGGCGTACTCCCGGTGGCCGGTCAAGTTATCATCGATGAAATAGATATTATTCAGGCCGGTGATACGCACGTTGGCCTTGATTTCCTCGATTACTTCCCCCAGGGGCCGGCGCCGGTAGGTATGGCCGTAAACGATGGGCACCTCGCAGAAGGCGCAGTGATAGGGGCACCCCCGGGTGGTCTGGGTGGGAATAATCCTCACCCGGTACCGCCTTAAGTCCAACAACTCCAGGCGGGGCCGGGGCAGGCCCGCAAGATGGTGAAATTCGCCGGCGTGGTAACGGGGCTTGAGCCTTCTCACCCGGGCATCCTCCAGAACCTGTTCCCAGACGGCTTCCGCTTCTCCCACCACCACCGCGTCGCAGTGTTCCAGGGACTCTTCCGGGTGCAGGGTGACGTGAAAGCCGCCCATCACCACCGGCACTCTCCGCTGCCGGAATTCTTGGGAAATTTCAAAGGCCCGCTGGGCCGTGGCGCAGGTGGCGGTGATGCCCACCAGATCATATTGGCGATTATAAGGAATGGGGGAGAGACGGTCGTCCACCAGATCCACGTGGATGCCCCGGGGGGTGAGACCCGCCAGATAGGGCAGGGTGATGCCCACCAGCCAGCGGGTGCGGCTGCGCAACAGCCGTTTATTGGAATAGCGGGTGGTGGGCTGGACCAACAATATTCTCATTGAAAACCTCAGATTATCCGGATAAGCTAGGGCAGATTTTCTTTAATTTTATGCAAATAAACGGGTTGATGCCAAGATAAAAGAACTTTCTGGTTGCCAGCCGTCCTTTGGATAGTCCGGAGAACCGCTTAAATTGCTGATCATCGCCTGCCCCATCTGCGATAAGGATCAGACCCGCCGCCTGCAACAACGCCGGGTGCGGGGCTTAAACCTGAATACCGTGGTCTGTTTGGGGTGCGGCCTGGCCTATCACAATCCCGCAGTGGAGGACCAGGACCGGCAGAAATTGGAGATCAGCCCCGGAAAGTGGCATACGGACGCGGGGTTGAATGAGCGGCAACGGCGCAAACTCCAGCGGCGGTGGACCGGGCAGCAGCCCCTGATTCGGCCCCTCGTCCGCCCGGGCCTGAAAGTGCTGGAAGTGGGGTGCAGTTGGGGCTTGACTCTGGGCCATTTGCAAGAGATGGGGGCCCAGGTGCTGGGGGTGGAGCCAGATCCGGAACAGGCCGCGCACGCCCAAAAAGAGGGAAGACTGGACATTATCCAGGCCCGTTTTGAAGACCTGGATTTACCGGGGGAGAAATTCGACCTGATCCTGGCTTCCCATGTCATCGAACACTTTCCCCAACCCCTGGCGTTCTTGCGGAGCGCCCGGCAGATGGCCCATGGCGACACCCGCCTCTTCCTGGAAACCCCCAACATCCTGGCCCCCAAGGTAAGCCCCCGGCGGGTCTTTTCCCTGGCCCACAATTTCTATTTTGCCCCCCAAACGCTTAAGTGGCTGCTTCTCAAGGCGGGCTGGCGCCCCGAGAAGCTCCGGGTGTGGCGCCGGGACGCCTTCCAGATTCTGGCCCGGACCGGGGAACCCCAAACCCCGGAGATCCCCCCCGGAACCGCCCAGGAGGTGCAGCGGGCCATCACCCGCCACCAGTACCACTATTATCTGAAGTTGCTCTTTCTCTGGCGCAAGATTCCCTGGTGGCAGAAATATTGGATGTATACGGTGGACCCCCGGTATGGGCGCTAGGAGGTTGGTTGGTGGCTAGGAGTCAAAGAAACAAAAAGTGATCAGTTACCAGTAATCAGTAATCAGTGGAAATGAAAGGTTCACATGCCGATATCGATCACTGATTACTGATTACTTCTTTTCCCGGTCGTCCCCTGCAAAATTCTTATTTTCGCAAGGGGATGACTTTGCCCTTATCCTCGGGGCCGGGGGTATCGGGTTGGGGCGGAGCTTTGGGAGGAATAGGCACTAGTTTCATGGGCCTGCCCCCCATGGTAAATTCTTCTCCTTGAATGTGGGCCTCTTCCAGGATCCAGACCAGGGTCTGGGGGGGCAGGGTGAGGACCAGCAACTCCACCAGATACCACCCCTTTTTGACATCGGGGTTGATGTCATTGATGCGGGCGTAAAACGCGGGTTCCCGGTCCAGATGGACCAGAACCAGGTCATTGATGGTGGTCATAGGATATCGTTTGGCGTTTTTCGTTTTGGGTTTTTCGATAACCGCAAGGTCCTGGGCAAATAATAATACAAGGTCCCTGTTAAACACTATAATTTTTTGCGATCCGCACCTGCAAACAAGTATCCTTGGTAGCCGCTGGCTTTACCGAGAAAATCAAAATCCCCCCAAATCCCCCTTTAAGAAAGGGGAGGATTTTTCGTCCATAGGGATGCGACTTTGCTGGATCATGAAAGTTTAGCCTGCGTCGGCACAGGCTGGAAAGCCTATGCCACCATTTTTCTGGGGCATCGTGGGGAGAAGCATTAATGAAGAGAGCGCCCAGGATTTTCCTGATAGCGGTGACTTGGCTGCTGCTTTTAGTCCCTTCCGCCGGGGGACAGAGTTCCGAGACAGCCGTGCCAATCAGCCAGGCCCGGAGTTTGGGGGAGGCCTTGAAGAAGCAGAAAAAAACCTGGGAATATTTGGAGGTCCCCACCGGCAAGATCGGCGGCCATTTTATTATTCTGACCAAACCGGAAATTTGGGAACAAATTGATTCTTTCCTGAAAAAAAATCTTTAAATCCTGAACTTTTGGCCTCTGCAAAAGTGCTTTTTTTGTCATCCTGAGTGCAGCGAAGGATCTCGTATTTTAGGGCTTGAGATTCTCAAAATGGATGTAATCATCGGCACGGCCTAGCAAAGGTGTGCTGCCAAAAAACGAGATTCTTCACTCCGCTACGCTCCATTCAGAATGACAGAAGAGGGACTTCACCGAGGTCTCAACTTTGAACTGAACCCTAAAGGAGTTAAGAATATGCCCGGCGTAGAATTCATCAATCTCTCCGGCAAAATCCATGAAGACCCCCGGGGGTTCGTCCTCTTCCCCTGGCAGGAAGGGGTGCCGGAACCCCAGGACCTGTTCCGGACCTTTCACCTCATTTCCATCGCCCCGGGCCAGGTGCGGGGCAACCACCTCCACCCCGGCTACCGGGAGTACCTGCTTACTTTCCACGGCGAAGGAATTTTGACCTGGGAGGAGCCACCCGGAGAGGTCAGGGAAATGCGGCTCCGCGGCCACCGGACCCTGGTGCGGGTCTCCCCGGGCATCGCCCACGCCCTTAAAAATCCCGGTCCCGAGATGCTCTACCTCCTGGCCTGGCGGGAGCAGACCGGGGGTGGCTCCGCAGAACCGGAAACCGTGTTCCATCCTTTAACTTAAGAGGGATGTTTGGTTTCACTTTTGCCGTGACTGGTTGCCGGCGGGCGCCAAGACTTTATAAAGTACCGCCACCGCCAGGGCGCCCCAAAGCAGCAGCGCCAGCCAGGCCTTGCCTAAGCCGATGCTCGTTATTTCGTCCCGCAGCTTCAGCAGCAGCGAGGCATAGGGGAGAGTACCGATAGCAATCAGGGTGGAAGTGAAAAACATCACTACGACGATATCGATTAAATCCAGGGTGGAAAAGGCATAGTATCCGGTAATGACCAATAACCCCAGATAGATAATCGTTACCAAAGCCTGGTGTCCCAGCAGCGATTCCACTACGCCCATCCAGAGATGAGGATTGGTGATCCAGAAAAGCATTTTTAGGAGGATTACCACCGCAAAAATACCTGCCAAAATTCTTTTCGCCGACATATCCACCTCCTCCAATCCTGCATCCTCATAATTTAGTGGCCGGATGAGCTGTACCACCATCTCCCGGAACCTACCGTTCCGACCCCATCTGGTTTCTTACTTCCACCACCTGCCGGGCCACCATGTCCACTGCCGCCAGATCCGTCCAGGGGCTAAGGATAAAGGACTTGAGCGCGGCGATGGAGGGCGCCTCCTCACCGCCGTATTGCGTCTGGCGGTAGGCGTCCGTCCAGGAGAGCAGCACTCCCTTCCCCCGCATGGCCCGGTCGTGAATCAGTTGAAAGATACGACGGTTATAGAAATTATGGGCCGCCAACTCCTCCCGGTAGGCGGGGTCCTTCACCTCCCGGCGATAAGCGGCTTTAGCCTCCACTCCCGGAGGGTAAACCCGGAAGAGGGTAACCGGACCGAAGTTGTGGTCATTGACCACCTGGATAAAGGTATGGGCTTCCAGCCGCTCCCTTAGCATCTCCGCCATTTCCACCGCGTGGCCGATGAGCACCCGATAGCCCTGCTTGCCCAACAGGCGGATATTAGCCCAGGCCGCCAGGGCCCCCGAGCCGGGACGGGAACACTCCAGGGTATAAATTCCCGGATGGTACGACCCGAAGTGGTACAGATAAGGCATCTCTCCGGGTTGCCGGGAGAGCAGGGACAGATCCCCGCGGTCCTTCACCAAAAAGAGGCTGGAGAGGTAAGGGGCGTAGCCGGTCTTATGGAAGTCGATGCCCAGGGAGTCGGCCTGTCCCAGGTCCTTGAGGCGTTCCAGGGAGTGTTGCACGGCCTTCAAGGTGCGAACCCGGAACCCCAGGGGGTTGGCGGTAAAATCATAGTCCCGGAAGACCGACCAGACCCAGCCGATGACCGAGTCCGCGTGGATGTGGGGCGGCTGCTTAAGGGCGTATTCCCGGGCCAGTTGGTCCCGGAGGCGGACGATGGCCCCCAGGTCGTCCAGGCCGAAAGCGTCCGTGGTCCCCATGGTGGCAATGATCACCCCCACCTTTTTCCCGGCGTCAAAGGTCCGGCGCAGATGATCTTCCAGATGGGACAGGGACAGGTCATTTTTAGAGGTGGTGGGAATGGCCACCAGGTTCTTCAGGCCCACCCCCAGCCAGCCGCTGACGTTCATCTTGGAGTAATGGGAGGCAGCGGAAGCGATGATCTGCACGTCCTCCCGGACGCCCTCGGTCATGGCCCGGCCGTCCAAAGCCTTTTCAAGCCCCAACTTACAACCATAGAAGTTGGTCCCCGTACCGCTGAAGGTGAAGACCCCGCCGGAGAGTTGCGGGTCATAGCCGATGAGGTCCGAGACCATGGACACCGTTTGAATCTCCGCTTCCGCGAAACGGGCCGAGTATTCATCCCAGATAATGTTGGGATTATAGATGGCCGCGGCGATAAAAGCGGTGATGCTGGGAATGGTGGTGGGCGGAATGACGTTGACCTGGGCATTGGGATGCGCCCAGATGGTCATACCCTGGCAGAATTCGGCCAACAGCCCGGTAACCTGCTCCACCGTGGCCGTCTCTTCCGGGAAAATTTGCTCCAGGTCGTCCTGGTAATGGGCCTGGCGGCTTTGGCCCAAAAGGGGAGCCGCGGATTTCAAGTCATCCAGGCGGTCTAAAAACCGGGAGATGGTATGGACGAAATAGCCGTCCATCACCGGCTCAGAGACCGGACCCGGGAAACAAGTCTTTAGTTGCTGAAGCAGGCGCAAATAGGGCGAGTTAGCCGCCGGGGCGCGAGGTGTCATGGCATTTCCCCTTTTGGGCCGAAAGAGGCCGTAGAAAAGAATTTGGCGGAAAAGGGCCGGGAAAGTAATGGCGGTCAGCGGTCAGCTATAAAAAAAGTTTTAGGGTTGTCTATTCTTTTGGCTGCCAGCCGGGAGATGATTGCTGCTAACCCCTGCCGCCCCTTCTGCAGCACCACTTTAACAGAGCTTGCTCAATTTTCAAATCCTCTCGACCATACAACCGATGATATCCCCCAAGGGGTACAAGCCTTTCTCTTTCATTTCTAAGGAGCCCAGATAAACTGCTGGCGTCTTTTGAAGTGCCCAAAGTCCATGGTCCTTTAACCCTACTGCCTGCTGGGTATCCTGCCTCAACCTTCTACCTCGAATTTTTAATACCCCAGCCGCATCTATGGACCAGGGGAGGGGGAGTTCGAGGGCCGGGATTTTGACAAGTTTATTTGGAACCTGATACAAGATTTCCCTTTTATCCTATTTTTTTCAAAAATTAGAACATCTTAATCTTCCTTTAATCTTCCTTTAATCATACCTGGTTATTTGTATATCCGTAGGCTGGGTTACCTGACTCTGGCCAGGATCGACGCCAAACCCTTAGGGCGCTAAAGGAGGACAAGGATGCGCACTAAAAAACTTTTTAATACCAGACACTTTAAGGCCATTACTTTCTCGACTCTGGCCATTGCCGGTCTGGTGATCGGTCTAATATTATCCTCAAGCATTGACTTAACTCGCCCCTCGGCGGCTCAAACCCTGACCCCCAAACCCCAGGTGGCCCTGGCCCCAACCGGGGCCAGGCCCGCCTCATTGGCCGCGCTGGCTAAAAAACTGAGCCCTGCGGTGGTGAACATCAAGGTGGTAAAGTTGGAAAGGGCGGCCTTAGACTCCCCGGAGATGGAGTCTCCCGACGGCCAATTCGGAGACCTGTTCAAGAAGTTTTTTAAAGAAATGCCCCGGATGCCGAAAAACCACCGCGCCCAGGGCGCGGGCTCGGGGGTGATCATCAGCCAGGACGGCTACATCCTCACCAACAATCACGTGGTGGATGGCGCCAAAGAGGTGACCGTCACCCTGGCCGATCAAAAGGAGTGCAAGGCCAAAGTGGTGGGCCGCGATCCCAAAACGGATCTGGCGGTTCTCAAGATTAAATCTTCTAAGTCTTTCCCGGCGGCCACCCTGGGGGATTCCGATCAACTGCAAGTGGGGGATTGGGTGGTGGCCATCGGCAACCCCTTCGGCTTGAACAATACGGTGACCTGCGGCATCGTCAGCGCCAAAGGCCGGGTCATCGGCGCCGGGCCATACGATGACTTCATCCAGACGGACGCTTCCATCAACCCCGGAAACTCCGGCGGCGCCCTCCTGAACCTGAAAGGAGAGTTGGTGGGGATCAACACCGCCATCATCGCCCAGGGCCAGGGGATCGGCTTTGCCATTCCGGTGAATACCGCCAAACCTTTGGTGCCTCAACTGATCGCCAAAGGCGAAGTGACCCGGGGTTACCTGGGCGTCAACATCCAGTCCATCACCCCGGAACTGGCCCAGGCCATGAAACTTCGGGACCGTCAAGGCGCCCTGGTAGCTGATGTCGTTCCCGGCGGCCCCGCGGATCAGGGCGGCATCACACGCGGTGACGTCATCATCGCTTACAACGGCAAGACAGTGGCGGATAGCCACCACCTGCCCCCCCTGGTGGCGGCTACCCCGGTGGACCAGAAAGCCACGGTGACCATTCTCCGGAATGGCAAAGAACAAACCCTCTCCCTGAAAGTGGGACAGCTCCCGGGGGAAAAGACCGCCTCCGAAAAGGCGGTGCATCCGGCCTCCGGCAAATGGGGCCTGCAGCTTAGGGACCTAACGCCCCAAGTGGCGCAACGGTTACATCTTCAGGAGGGAAAAGGCGTGGTGGTGGCCGGCATCGAACCGGGCAGCCGGGCGGACGACGCCGGAATCCAGCGGGGGGACCTCATCTTGGAGGTCAACCGGCAGCCGGTGGCCTCCGTTAAGGACGTCCTGAAGAATATTGATCGCTCTTCGGATAAAGACCGGCTATTGCTCCTGGTGCAGCGGAATGACGGCAAGTTCTACGTGCCCCTGAAGCAGCAAGGATAACCTCAACCCCCTCACCTCCCCCCAGGGCGGCCGGTGTGATAACCGGTCGCCCACTTTTTTATTTTTGTCCGTTGGTGGCTAAGTTGCTGCCCCCTCGACTTATTCACTGCCCAGCCATAACTTTCCCCTCTTAATTTGAATAATCGGGCCGGGGTAAAGTCGGCCTGGGGGCCCTGGCCGAAGTTATCCATCCTTGTCCCACCCAGGCGGAGGCCCTCCGCCAAACGGGCGATCTTGATAACCGCACCCGATTGACGCCTTTTCTCCAGGGCCTCTTGGCCCGGTATTTGACCTGGCGCCGGTGCGACGGCCGGTCTTTGCCCTAAAGGGGCAGGAAAAAACCTACGGGCGGGGATGGCGGCAGCACTCGCCGCAAAATGGCAGATATTCCGCTTAAAGGTATTGGCTCCTCAAAACAAGAGGGTTGGATCGAACCACAAAATTGCCTCGAGTGATTCTCTCATCCTCTGCACGCATCATACGGGCCAAAAGGGGTAATCTCCAATTCGCCTGCAGGCGGCCCCGGCCTTCCTTTTTCTACTCGCCAGCGCTTGTGAAAATTCTACCGCCGATGATATAATTTGTCGCATTAGCATGATCCCGCGGAAGTGCCAGGCTCACTGGTGGGGCCCCCGGACTTCAAATCCGGTGTGCCGTCTGAATAAGGCGGTAGGTGGGTTCGATTCCCATGCACTTCCGCCAATGGTTTGCGGGGATGGAGGTCATAATTTATGGCCTCCTTTTATTTGGGTGTGCACATAGTGTGCATGAATTCATCCAAACGAAGCCTAAATTTTGAATCCTGCTTTATTGGGGCCGATCCGCTCCCGCCGCAGCCGCCGGTCTTGGTCATAATACTCAATCCACCAGACCCGGCCAGAAAACTTCGCCAAGGCAAAGCCGCACTTACATTTCTTGGCCTTCTGGCTATTCCGCTAGTGGAGGCTCACAGACTAGTATACGGAAGATTGACGCGAGGATTGTGTGATGGTACGTTATCGCAATGCGTGAGCAGCTAAAACAACTTGAAAATTGGATGAAAAATAAGGAGAACGAGCGGCTGGAGTTCAAAGAGGCCAAGGAGAGTTATAACCTTGAAAAGTTAGTTAAATATAGCGCTGCCTTAGCCAATGAAGGCGGTGGCAAAATGATTCTTGGCATAACCGATCATCTCCCCCGGAAAGTGGTGGGCACCCGAGCCTTTCAAAATTTGGAGAGCATCAAAGCAGACCTTATACAACGTTTGCATCTTCGCGTCGATAGCGAAGAAATCTTCCATCCAGATGGTCGGGTGTTGGTATTTAACATTCCCCCCCGCCCTCTTGGGATGCCTATTCAGCTTAAAGGTACATATTGGATGCGAGGAGGTGAGGGCCTAGTCGCCATGACCTCCGACTTCCTTCAGAGAATCTTCGCTGAAACAGGCCCCGACTTTTCCGCCGCGATTTGCTCGAAAGCTACCTTAGACGATCTTGATCTACAGGGGATTGAAAATTTCCGTTGGCGTTGGCGGAGAAAGTCGGAGAATCCGGCGTTAGAACACCTTTCGGCAGAACAGCTTCTCGCCGATGCGGAGTTGATCATTGATAAGGGTGTTACTTATGCAGCCTTGATCCTGTTTGGCACTAGGCAGGCCCTTGGGATACACTTAGGCCAAGCAGAGGTTATTTTTGAATACCGTTCCAGTGAAGCCTCTATTCCCTACCAGCAACGGGAGGAATACCGCAAGGGGTTTTTCCTGTTCATGGACGATATTTGGAATAAAATCAACCTTCGGAACGAAATACAACATTTTGAGGACGGACTGTTCATTTGGGATATTCCCACTTTTAATGAAGTGGTGGTGCGGGAAGTGATCCTGAATGCTGTGGCCCACCGGGACTATCGTCTGGGAGGTTCAATTTTCGTTAAGCAATACCCCCGCAAATTAGAAATCGTCAGCCCCGGTGCCTTTCCGCCGGGGATCACGCCGGAAAATATTTTATGGAAGCAGATGCCCCGCAATCGCCGTATTGCCGAAGCCTTGGCAAAATGTGGGTTGGTGGAGCGTTCTGGCCAGGGCATGAACTGGATGTTTGAAGAGTGCATAAAAGAAAGCAAAGCCTGGCCGGATTTCTCCGGGTCCGATGATTATCAGGTGATGGTTAGCTTGCAAGGCGAGGTCCAGGACCCCAGGTTCCTCCGCTTCCTGGAAAAGGTGGGTAGGGAAAGGCTTGCCTCCTTTTCCACTGAAGATTTGCTGATCCTGGACCTGATCCAGCGGGAGGAAACGCTTCCAGCGTCCTTACGGCAGCGTTTGCCCCGACTGATGGATCACGGCGTAGTAGAAAAATCGGGCCGGGGGAAAGGATTGCGATATATTCTATCCAGGCAGTTCTATACCTTCCTTGGCAGGAAAGGAGTTTACACCCGCAAACGGGGGCTTGACCGGGAGACCAACAAAATGCTCCTTTTGAAACACATAAGGGACAATCAGAAAGAGGGCAGCAGATATAAGGAATTGAAGGAGGTGCTCCCTGCACTCTCTCGCGGCCAGATGCAGGGCTTATTGAAGGAACTTCAGAAAGAAGGGCAAATCCATTATGTGGGTACGACTAGAGCAGCACTCTGGTTTCCTGGCCCGGCACCCACTTAGGATTGCATCAAGAAGCCATTAATTGCATGAATGATGCAATCAGTATGCAATCAATAAGGGTAACTGATTGATTATCTTATAAAATATCAATTATTAATAACTTCCCAGGGGAAGCTTTTAACTCAATACCTCAACCAAAATTGTTCATATTAGCCTGGCTCAAGGGGGGCAGGGATCGGAAGGATAGAGAGGCCCAAGGGCGGTGGAGGGACGAGCCCTGTAGAGGTCCTCTGAAGGCCAGGTACATCATATCGAGGAAAATGGTTCACAGGTTATCCGCCCATTCCCCGCAAAGGGCCTCAGCCTGCTTCAAAACAGTCTGCGTCGCGCTTTCCTGCTTATCCGGTGGATAGCCGTATTTCCGCAAAATTCGTTTAATCATCACCCGCATCTGAGCCCGAACATTTTCACGCAGAGTCCAGTCGATCGCCACATTGTTCCTCACGGCTCGGACAAGCTCCTGGGCTATGATCCGAAGGGTTTCATCACCAAGCACCTTTACAGCGCTGTCGTTGACCTCAAGAGCATCATAAAAAGCGACTTCTTCTTCTGTTAGCCCGAGTGTTTCGCCGCGTTGATCTGCTGCGCGGAGGTCCTTGGCCAATGCAATCATTTCCTCAATGACCTGTGCAGCTTCAATGGCCCGATTATGGTAGCGCTTGATAGAATTCTCAAGCATCTCTGCGAAAGATCGCCCCTGAACTATATTTTTCCTGCTGCGGGTCTTGATCTCGCCGTCCAGTAGCTTGCGAAGCATCTCAACCGCCAGATTGCGCTGGGGGATCCCTCGGATTTCAGCCAGGAACTCATCAGATAGGATGGATATGTCGGGCTTCTTGAGTCCGGCAGCCGCAAAGATGTCAATGACCTCATCCGATGCCACTGCCTTCGACACGATCTGCCGGATTGCATGGTCGATTTCCTCAGGGCTACGCCGGTCACCCGTTGGGCTTTTGCCAATAGCCACCTTCACGGCCTGAAAGAAGGCAACATCGTCTCGGATTCCCAGTGCTTTATCATGTGGTACCGCCAGGGCAAACGCCTTCGATAGATCGGTAACCGCCTTCGATAGGCGATTTTTGCCGTCGTCCTGCCGCAGCACATGCTCCTGTGCATATGGCAGGATCGACAAGCGCTCTTGTGGACCGCCAATTGTCCACTTGGACCAGTCGAAGCCATGAAAGATGCCGCAGCAGACCTCGTATTTCTCCAGCATCACAGCTACTGCTTCTTCCTGATCGATGGCTGTCTGGCCCTTGCCGCCGCTCTCAGTGTAGGTCGCCAGCGCCGCCTTTAACTCGTGGGCCAGGCCCAGGTAATCCACCACCAAACCGCCTGGCTTGTCCTTAAAAACACGATTAACCCGGGCGATGGCCTGCATCAGACCATGACTTCGCATGGGCTTGTCCGCGTACATCGTGTGCAAGCTCGGGACATCGAAGCCAGTAAGCCACATATCACGGACAATGACCACTTTAAATGGGTCCTCAGGGTCTTTGAATCTTTTGGCCAGTTCCTCCCGACGCGGCTTGTTGCGAATATGCGGTTGCCAATCAACCGGGTCAGACGCCGCCCCCGTCATGACGATCTTCAAGATGCCCTTGTCATCGTCATAGTGGTGCCAGTCGGGGCGGATGGTGACTATGGCCTTGTAAAGTTCGACGCAAATACGCCGGCTCATGCACACCACCATGCCCTTACCATCCATGGCTTCGAGCCGGCGTTCAAAGTGGTTGACTAAATCCTGAGCGACCAGCTTAACTCGCTTTTCGGAGCCGACAATAGCTTCAAGCTGCGCCCACTTGGTTTTGAGCCGCTCCTTGTGCTCGATTTCCTCGCCCTCGGTGACTTCCTCAAATTCCGCATCGAGCTTGGGCCGTTCGGTTTGGTCAAGCTCCAGCTTGGCAAGGCGGCTTTCATAGTAAATCGGGACCGTGGCTCCGTCTTTCACCGCCCGTTCAATGTCATAAACGCTGATATAATTACCGAATACCGCGCAGGTGTTTTTATCGGTCAATTCGATGGGTGTTCCTGTGAACCCTATGAAGGACGCCTTCGGCAGCGCCTCCCGCATATGCCGAGCATAGCCGTCGATGAAATCGTATTGGCTGCGGTGGGCTTCGTCAGCGATAACCACGATATTTCGTCGGTCTGACAGCAAGGGGTGCTGATCTTCGCCTTCCGTTGGAAAAAACTTCTGCACCGTGGAGAACACCACCCCGCCAGACCCCACCCGCAGCTTCTCTCTCAGATCCGCTCGGCTCTGCGCCTGCACGGGTGGTTGCCGCAGAAGCTCATGACAACGCGCAAAGGTTCCATAAAGCTGGTCATCCAAATCATTCCGGTCAGTGATCACAACGAGGGTTGGGTTCTCCATGGCCGGGTGCAACACCACGCGTCCGGCGTAAAAGGCCATGGTTAGGCTTTTGCCCGATCCCTGGGTGTGCCAGACCACCCCAACCCGCCGATCCCCCTTTGCGCCCGCTGCTTCGACTGTAGATTGTAGAGCCTGGTTAACGGCGTGGTATTGATGATACCCGGCCATTTTTTTAATGAGCGCCCCGCCGCCCACGTCCTCGAACACGATGAAGTGCCGGATTAATTCCAGGAACCGCCGCTTGTCAAAAACCCCCTCCAGCACCACTTGCAACTGTGGCAACCTTGTGTCGGCCAGTTCCTCCCCCTCAATGGTGCGCCAAGGCATAAACCACTCGCGGTCGGATGTTAGCGTACCGATACGGGCCTGTAAGCCATCGGAGATCACCATGGCCTGGTTGTAGGCGAAAAGCGATGGGATTTGCTGTTTGTAGGTTTGCAGTTGGTTGAAAGCCGACCAGATAGTGGCACTTTCCGTGGCCGCATTCTTCAATTCCATCACCGCCAAGGGTAGGCCGTTGACGAAGAGTACTATATCCGGTCGGCGCTCATACCGGTCCTCCACGACCGTAAACTGGTTGACTGCCAGGAACTCGTTGTTCTCCGGAGTGTCGTAGTCCAAAACATTGACTAGGTCGCCGCCGATAGACCCATCGGGCCGCTGGTATTCCACCGGCACACCTTCGACAAGATACTTATGGAGAGCATGATTGTTAGCCACCAGAGATGGCATGTCCGGCCTAGTGAGCTTACGGAGCGCCTCTTCCAGGGCATTCGCCGGCACTTGTCGATTAAGCCGCTGGAGAGCCTGCCGTAATCGGCGCGCCAAAACGACCTGACCATAGTCTTCCCGTTCAGCCTGAGATTCTCCGGGTGCGATCTCCAACCCGGATAGGATCGTGTAACCCAGGCTTTCCAGCCAGGCCAGCGCCGCTTGCTCTACGACTGATTCGGTGAAGCTGTTTAAACTCATTGGGCCGATTCTCCTTCTTCCTCGACCTTTTCTGCTTCAACTTCGCCCTTGTATTCCGTCAGGAGGTCGCGATAAGCCTCCATGTCCACGTTGAACAGAACTTCACTCGGCCGGTAAGGCGGCAGCGCCAGAATTTGCACCGGCTCACTCTGTTCGTCGATCCACTCGTTGAAGCCGGGATGATCGTCAAATTCCAATGGCACGGATCGGGGCCGTGATAGGTCTTGCCGATGAACCCGGTATAGGAATCCAACAATCGCATCCGCAGCCTGAGCAGCAAGCAATGCCTGAACCCCTTCCATCGCCGGACGCGGTCCCTCACTGCCATGTGAAGCGAAGCCGAAGGAATTCCTGAGTTCGCAAACACCCTGCAAAGCCGTATTCAGACCATTGAGTGTTTGCAGCAGGCTCTTTCTCGCACCAGCATCACTCGCCAGAGCCATGGGGAGAAATGGCACTGTAAGAGTGGCCGTCTTGAAGAGCTTGGGAAGATCATCGTCCTTATCGAACGTGCCTTCCCGCTCGGTGATAATAGTTCTACAAGCACTCTCAATCAATGTTTTTGCAAGGTCGAAGGCTAAACCGGTGTTCTCTACTACCGCCCGTTCCAGCGCCTTGACCTGCTCTTCGATATGTAGCATCCCACCTGCGACCGCTGCTCGGGCGCCATGCATCATAAAGGCAGCCTCTTGAGAAACGGCCATCAGGTGCACCTCCCGATGATTCGCTCGGCGTCAGGGATGCGCAGTTCACCAGAGATCAGCTTGGGCAGAAGGACGTCGCGGATTTCAGAGAGCGAATTTGTTTGCCTGACGTTGGCCACCACTTTTCTGCGCAACGCCTCGACAATCTTCTTGAACGCGTCCAGCAAAATCAAGGGCGGCAACAAAATCTGAAAGCCTGCAAGTACTTGAGCGTTCAAACTCGCTCGTGTGGACCCGGCTTGGTGCGCACGAACGAGGTTCCAATAGGCATCCGAGCGGAGCCAATATTGGAGGTAGCGATCCAGTCGAGAGTCGTTCAGTCGAAAACGGATCAAATACGATGCGAAGACCGCATCGATCTCCTCCTCGATGACAACACCATGGCCTGGATCTGCCATTCGGGCAATCAGCAGGTCGCCCACATGAATCTGGTACTTGCGGTGTTCCGAAGGTTCAATTTCGCAAAACGGCACGGTGCGCCAGTTTATCCAATCCTCTTTGTTAATGTCGGTTATACGAAGGAACTGGGGACCAACCTGGGAATCGTTGGCTGATGCTGTATAGCCGTATTGAGGCTTCTCAGAGATCGTCCCCAAAGATGTAATTTGCCATCCGCTCGGGATTTCGCCGATTTCGCTGATTTCGTAGTCCTCGAATGTGTCTGGGAAAAGGGAGGCGACGTGGGGGGCGAGGCCAAGGGGTTGCTGGCCCGCGGCCTTGGCGTGGACGGGGTCGAAGTCCACGAACCAGCTCTTGAAGATCGCCTGGCTCATCGCCTCTATCGTCTGATTCATCCGCCGGTTTAACTCGATCTTGTCATCCAATGACCCCAGAATGCACGCGATAGCTTGCTGCTGCTTTGGCTCTGGAACGCGAACCGTCGCAGTGTGCAGATGATTGCGGTTGATTCCAGGAACGGCAGCCTTGTCCGAGTACGCCAGGAAATTGATCGTACTGAGGAAATAACTGATGAAGCGAGGGTTATTACCCTTGAAATCCCTTACATACAGAGAGGTGTTGAGCGGCCAGAAATCGTCCGTGATGTAGAACACTTCACCAATAGTGCCGTAGCGACCGGTCACTACGCCCGGAGCCTTCACCTTCGCTTCGGAGTGATAACCGCTGATTCCCGATGAGGACACCACAGGGTATGGGCCGTCATGTCGATCCCGAGTCGGCAAGTCATAACCTCTCTTGAGCTCAACAACGTCTCCGAGTGTCGTTGTTTTCCACGAATCACCCCCCATAGCCGATGTCCCCCAGGTTGGCCCAGATCACCTGATCGAGTTCGGCCGCTTGCCGGGTCTGTTCACGGAGGGCATCGGTCAAACGCTTCATCTTCTCTTCGAAGGGTTCGCCATCATCTTCGATTTCAGCAGCACCGACGTAGCGGCCGGGGGTAAGAATGTGGTGGTGCCGGCGGATGTCTTCAAGAGTGGCGGCCTTGCAGAAGCCGGAGATGTCTTCGTATTTCTTTTTGCAGTCTTTGTCGCCTCGCCAGGCGTGGTAGGTATCGGCTACTTTGTGAATGTCCTCGGCAGTGAGTTCGCGGTGGGCCCGGTCGATCAAGGTCCCCATTTTGCGAGCGTCGATGAATAGGGTTTCACCCCGACGGTCCCGGAATCGGCCATTCTTTTTGTCACGGGCGATGAACCACAGGCAGACAGGAATCTGCGTGGAGGTGAAGAGCTGACCCGGCAGGGCGATCATGCAGTCCACCAGATCGGCCTCGATAATGGCTTTGCGAATGTCGCCCTCACCTGATTGGTTCGAAGACATGGAGCCGTTGGCCAGGACGAAGCCGGCCAGGCCGGTGGGAGCCAAGTGGTGGATGAAGTGCTGGACCCAGGCGAAGTTGGCGTTCGAGGCCGGGGGCGTGCCGAACTTCCAACGCTTGTCGTCCTTGAGCAGGTTGCCCCGCCAGTCGCTATCGTTGAAGGGTGGATTGGCAAGGACGTAGTCGGCCTTGAGGTCGGGATGCAGATCGCGGTGGAAGCTATCAGCGTGCTCATTGCCGAGGTTGTTTTCGATCTGCCGGATAGCCAGGTTCATCTTGGCCAGCCGCCAGGTGGTATGGTTGGACTCTTGGCCGAAGATGCTGATATCGGCCTTTGCCTTGCCGCCGTTGCCGTTGCCCGTGGCATGCGCTTGGACGAACTTAACCGACCGGACGAACATACCGCCGGAGCCGCAGCACGGATCATAGACCCGGCCCTTGTAGGGGGCGAGCATCTCGACCAGCAGGCGGACGACGCATTGGGGCGTCCAGAATTGGCCGCCTTTCTTGCCTTCGGCGCTGGCGAACTGCTTGAGGAAGTATTCGTACACCTGCCCGAGGATGTCTTTGGAGCGGCTCTTCTCGTCACCCAGGCCAATGTTGCCAATCAGGTCGATGAGCTGACCAAGGCGATGTTTATCGAGGCGTGGGTGGACGTATTCCTTGGGCAGCACGCCCTTGAGAGCGGGGTTATCCCGCTCAATGGCCAGCATGGCGTCATCGACAATTTTACCAATGGTTGGTTGCTTGGCGGTGCTCTTTAAGTATGACCAGCGGGCCTCCTTGGGAACCCAGAAAATGTTGATGGCACGGTATTCGTCGGGGTCTTCCGGGTCGGCTCCCTGGTCCCGCTGAGATTCGAGTTTGGCGTGCTGCTCCTCGAAGGCGTCGGAGATGTATTTGAGAAAGATCAGGCCGAGCACGACGTGCTTGTATTCGGCTGCATCCATATTCGAGCGAAGCGCATCTGCGGCCTGCCACAACTCTTTCTTAAAATCCAGATTGCCTCCGTTGGTGCTCTTAATCATGGCGTTACCTCGCAATGCCTTTCCTATTTCTCAGGAAAAAAACTGCTGTAAGTTCTCGCAGAAGGATGCTTGGGCTTGGCTTCGATGAGGGCCTTGGTAATGGGTTGATGAAGGAGTTCACGGCTTCGGTCAGGTGCATGATTCGTATATCACCTTTTCCCTCTGATATTATCAACCAAATACCCGTTCCCCCTTAATTCAAGTTAATTCAGAGAAGGGTAGACGGTCAATGTATTTGTGACATTTGCTGATGGGGTAGGAATTGCGCCAGAGATCATCTGGGAAGATTTTACCAACTCACCCAAAAACGCTCGCTTCGGTTAGAGTCCACCTTATCCCTTAATACCCCAATAAAGGATGACGGCCTTGGCTGTCCCACCTTCCCCGCCAGCATCCCCTGATAGTGTGGCCTTCAAGGTAAACGTGCTGGCGATCAGAACAGAGTCGTTCAACTCGGCCGCCTTGAGGTTGTGGTTGGTGCCCTTAGCCTTCGCCCCGGAATTGAAAATCTCAAAGCCGCTTTCATCCTCGATGGCAAGTGCAAGGGTTACCGTGTTGGTAAAATCAGGCACCCTGAGGTGAACCTGTTTGATCTCCCCCTCAATGACCGATTGAACCGACTTTACGGTGCCGGTGGCTCCAAAAACAAAGTCAACTTCCACACGTTGCACTCTTTCATCTTTCATGGGTATCTCCTTTAAATTGAAAAGGGCCGGGGGCCAAAGATGGCGGACCCTTCGGCTCGCTGGCGCCGGGTGGGCTTGTCGAACAAAGATTTGAACCGAAACGGTTTCATCACTTCGTCCAGCTCCCGCCTCCCTTTCTTGACCGGCTGATATTCGTCCCGCATCTGCCGCAGGACGCCGACCAGGCGGTTGTTCCGGGGCTCCGTGTCCATGGCGAAAAAGTGGGGATCTTTCCTGACTTCATCAAAGGCGTCAAAAGTGGACTCGGCCACCATCTTGTAATATTCGTTCATGTCCATGGATTTCCGAATGCCCGTCTCGGTCGTGAACCGGGAAGGCATCTTTACGGTTTCAGCCGCCTCCTGAGACATGAAGGCATTGGCGGACTTAGCCAGCGTGACGATTTTTTCATCCAGGAGATCCAGCTTCTCTTTTTTCTGGTCCGGTGTCAGGGCCTTGCTCAGGTGAATGGCGGTGCGCTCTTTCTTAATCTTGCCCATCTCATCAATATATTTTCGGGCAACCCGGGCGAACATGGCCTCAGGGTGGGCGGCCAGGAAACGGTCCAGGTCCTCCTTCTGGCCAGCATTCCATAGGGCTTTCCACCCGGCATCCGCCTGGACAATATCCTGATACCGTTCAAAGAAGTCGTTGACGCTTTTGGCCCGGTAGCCGGTGGGGGTCCGAGTGAAGAAGGACCGCACCCCCCAGATGCTTTGAATCTTCTCCTGGGTCGGCTGGGGGATATCCCCCAGAACACCCGCCTTACGGAGAGCCACATCTACCCCAGGCAGGAAGTAGTTGGCCCCCAGGCCGCCCGTCCACGACCTGATGAAATGCTCCACCTGCACAGGGCTAATATCGATCATCGGCTGCGCCAGCTTACTTACCGCCTTAGCCGTGGCCGTGGTCCATGGTTTAGCCCGGAGTTGCACCGGAAGCTTCTGCAGGGCTGCGTCCTCGATGGCCCGCCCCCGGAAGAAGTCGTAGTTGGCCTTTCCCTCCACATAAGGCCGGGCGATGGTGGGGATGACTTCCGGAGTGGCCGCTTCCCAGGCTGCGTGCAGGGCGCTCTGAAGCCCCTTAATGTTCTCGCCCCGGCCCCACTCCATGAGGCGCTCGAAGGTGGAACCGAACAGGATCCCCGCCTCAAAAGGTTTGGGGATGCGGATCATAGGAGCTTTGGGACCCAGGGGCAGGTGCCAGAAGTAGTTCTTCTCCCAATCCTCCAGTTCCTTGTAGCGGTCATCCCGATGGGCGTATAGCCAAATGAGTATCGAAACTCCGGCCAGCACCCCCAGGCGCCGGTACACCGCTTTCTTGTTGGGGCCGGTGAGTTCGGTGATGAGTTTATCCATGCCCTGAATAGAGGCATTCCAGAAGGGGATGATCATGTTCAGATAGCGCACCGTGGGGTGGCCGCCCACCCGAGCGTAATCCAGGGTGGTGCGCCGGGCCTCGTGCACGGCCTCGGCGTGGCTCAGACCCTTCTCCCGGGCCTGCTTGTAAATGGAGAACCGGGTCAGGTTTTCCAGATATGCGGAAACGTGCCGCAGGGCGTCAATGGGGTGGGCGAAATATTTGAACTTCTTCTTGTCCCCCATGATCGCCTCGGGCGTAATCTTTTCGGGGTCCACGAAGCTCTGGGCCAGGGTCGCCAGGGGTCCGCCCCCGGCTTCCCATTGTCTTTGCAATTCCTTAACATCTTCATCATGGGACATAAGCCCCACAGCATCCCGGACCCATTTGAAGGGGTTGAAGCCGAAACGGCTGAAGAGCCAGGCCTGCACAATATCCCGGGCGGGGTTCCGGCCCAGGGCGAACTCCGGTACCAGGATGGCCCCGGCCCGCAGGGTGTCGGCCGGCCACTTGGCGATGCGCATGAGGATGCCCATTTCCGAGGGCATAGCACTTTGAACCGCCTGGTACATATCGGGCGGCAGTTTTAGCCAGCGCTGGCTGCCGTCCCGGAAATAAGGGATGGTCCCGGGCTCAGGCGGCAGGGGTGACCGAGCCCAAATCCGATTGGTGAAATCCATCATGCCTGCTTGGTGGGAGAGACGAAAACTCAAGAGAGGTGTCAGCTTCGGGTTCTGCTTCAAGAAACCTTCGAAGACCGTCAGGGCGGTGGGGGCCAGCCGCTCCACCGATCTCCGGTCGATGACGTAGCGGCTGACGAACTCCGCGACCTGCTCTTCCTTTTTGCGGATGTACCGATGATAGGACTTGGAGGAAGCGGCCCCGGCCCGCTGGTCGGCGATGCGGCGCAGTTCCCTTTTAATCTCCGGTGTGCCGTTTTCGATGAGCAGCTTCACCAGGCCGTAAGTTTCGTCAATGCCGTGGCCGAGCTCATGGGCCAGAGTGGCCTCGAAGGTGGCGAATCTGACCTCGATCTCTTTGGCCATTTCCAGGCCCAATTTACCGTCTTTAACCTCCTGCTTGAGCCAGGACTTGAACTGCCCCAGGCGTCGGCCCCGGAGTTTTGCCAGCACCTTGACCTTAATGCCCAAGTCTTCGGCCAGGCGGGTGAGCTGAGGGCGAAGAACCGCGTCGATCTCTTGTTTCTGGACAAAATCTATGGGCAGGTATTTGGCGGGAATTTCCCGGATGTCTTCCCACTGAGCAGCCTTGGCGGTCACAAAAACCGAGCGGATGGTCTTATTCTTGGCATAAGCATAAGCAGCCTTGTGCGCCAGGTCGATCCACATCTGCATGGGGTTGAGCACTTGACGCTCAGAACCCTTGATCTCCTTGATCACCCGCCCCGGAACCCCCATGGCCGCGGCATTGGCGGCGATGTAGCTCTCCACGTCGTCCAGGAGGCGCTTATAGGGGATATAGTATTGGTTACGCTCTTTGATCTTGGCGTAAGTTTCTGCGTCGATGAACCCCACCTGGAGCAAGGGCTGGAGGATCATTTCATCGCCCCACTCCCGGAGCGAGTCGGCCACCTTAACCAGGTCCTCAAAATCTTTGCCGTATTTCCGCTTTAGGGCCTCTATGACCCGCCGACTCTCCTCAGGATGCACCCCCTTGATGCCCCCCGGCTCCCGCACCCCAGTGTCGCCGGCCAATTCCAAGTCCCTCTGGGCCACCATGAAGGTTTCCAGGTCACTCATGGCCCGGTCGTAAGTATCGCTTCGCCGGTCGGCCAGTTTCTTTAAATCCTCCAATCGCACTTTCAGGCTGGGGCCTTTGCGCACCAGATCGTCGCCGGTGAAGACTTCCATTCCCAGGTTTTCGTCAAAGGCTTTCCTGTCCTGGTAAACGTACTCGCCCATGATGCCCTGATGCACCCGGCCTTCAATGCCCCGCATGTAACTCAAGCTGTTGATGATGTTTTCACCAGCAGGCACCATGGCCCCTTCCCGGGTGGCCCGCTCCGCTGCGCGCTCCCACGAGGCCCAACGGTCTACCGTCTGGTCGTAGAAGGTTTTTAGCCGGTCGGTTACCCGACTTCTCAGACCTTTCTTTTCGTCCTGAGGCGTAGCGATGTATTTCTCCCGGTAGCTGTCAATGTCTGCTTGATCCGCGGCACCATATCCCTCCTTAGCCTCAAATAGAAAGGTTCTGGCATATTTCCTTGGCTTCTGGCCCGGCTGAGGTGTCCATAGTTCAGGCATTTCACGCCTGACGCTTTGACCTTCCATGGTCTGAACATCCATGACCCATTCGTTGAAAGAGAATTTGTCCAGAGCCTCAGCTTGTCGGGTTACAAATTGCTCCAACAGATCCATGTCACCCACAATGACGCTTACCTGGTTGGCGTCATAGGCCCGGGCCATCTGGATCAGAGACTGCCGCACCTTTTCAATTGGTTTGGCGAGAATCTTTTTCCGGTGGACCGTCCAACCCTGCACCTGGTTCTGGGCGTTGGTGAAGATGAGGCAGACCTTGTCCGGATCAATGTTCAGAGAAAAGGCAAAATTGCTTAGATCAGCCTCATTTTTAATCTTGATCTTTCTGTCCAGCCAATTCCCCGCACCCGGACGGGCCCGGAAGTAACCCTGAAATTCCAACCCGTTCCTGATGTAGCTCACCTTCCCGTGGTCGATCACCAGGAATTCGCCCATGAGGTCGCCCAAGCCCCGGATGTTCAACTCGGGCACTCCTTTAAACAGGACGTTGAATCCCACCAGGTCACCACGGCTCATTTTGGGGTTACCGCTGGGGTGATTGTGGAGGAAGTGAACTTTGGCCGCGCCCAGGCGCCGGGCTGCGTTCTTGATGTGGTTGATAAGCCACTCTAAGTTTAGGTTCACGGAAGAAAGGGTTCCTGAAGACATTAAATTATGAGCCAGGACCGTACCGCTTTCGTCCGTGTAGATCAGATGCAGGTTTTCCTGTCTGGGGCTTCGGTAGATTTGGAAGAGTTCCGCGATCTCATAGGGCTCCATGCCTGGAGTCAGTCGCCGTCCAACGAAGCTGATCCATTTCTGTTCGCCGTATTCCTGGGAAACTTTGTTTCGATACTCTTGCAAAGACCCTGGCATTGTTTTTCGGGATACTCCAGCCTGCCGTCTGACGGCTTGTTCGGCTTTATGCTGAATTTCGTCAACAGCTTCGTTCGTAAGGCTTTCAGATCCATAAGCGATCCTCATCTCTTCAGTTTGGTACTCGGACAAGACTTGGGGGTTGGGGACGATCTGGCGTTTCAGGGAAGCAGTGGTTCTTACTGCATAGGGAGCCGGGCCTTCAGCAATCTCCAAAGGCTGGTGTCCCTCACCTGGTTGACCGAAGACTTCCTCAAAGGCGACCCGGGGGACGCTGAAATAAACACCGTGCTTCTGCATGAGGATGCCGACAACCGACGCGGCCTCCTGGAAGCTGTCGATGTCGGCCTCCATGGACTGGCCGGATTTATAAAAATCGCTCCGGGTGTGCTGGAGAATGTCCTCATCCAGATAAAACTTGCCCCCTGTTTTTTTAGCCAGGGGGACTGAAAGTTTGTAACCTGGGCCATGTTTCTGTAAAAAGACCTCCTTGCCGTGCAGCAAGCCCTGCTTCTGAAGTACCCTGGCCGCCTGCGCCCGGTTCAGGGTTACGGTCTGCAATTCCTTGTATTTTGAAGGGTCGAAGTTTAGGGGCATCACGAACCCGGTGGTCAGCTTGCGGTCTTCCCGGGTGAAAAAGGCCATCTGTCCCTTGTTGATGGGGTTGCCCAGAAGGTTGCCCGTCACCAGGTAGCGTTTTTCATAAGGCTGGAGGTGGAAGGTCTTCATCTGCTCGTCCCAATCAGCCGGAACGCCTTCCCCCTTGATGAAGGACTGGCCCCGCAGGGACGCAGTGGTCCGGTAGGTGCGCATGGATGAGCCCACCGCCAGGGTGTATTTGAAGTTGGACGGCGTAGCGGGGTTGCTGCCGGGGGTGGGCTTGTATTGAATGTTGTAGATTACCCCTTCCAAGACCTCCAGGTGGGTGACGTAGGTGCCGATTTTGAACTGATCCAGGGTGTCCAGGGCGAAAGTCAATGCTTGCCTGGCTCCCCTTTCAAACCTCTCTTTAACCTGCGGGCTGTTATTGGCCGCCTCCATCGAGGCCTTCTTCTCTTTCAGCCAGGCATTAAAATCATCCTCCACCTGCTTTTTAAGTTCATCAGCAACTTGCTGAGGTGTTTTTCCTTTCAGGTGGGCCTCCAGGCGTTTCTCGATCTCCGCCCTGGCCATGGGTTTCTTCTGAATCTTGGCGTCCACCGTCTCGAAATAGGTGGGGCTGGAAAGTTCGCTCTTGCCCCGGGCGTCGCCAGCAACGAGCACGGTTTTATCCAAGGTCTTGGCTTGCAGGTCCAGGTGCTCGCTTTCCAGGTTGTACTCACCGATTTGTTTGAGGTGCTCCACCAGCTCTTCATATTTAGCGTCAATGGCCGCCCACACCTCTTCTTGCACCGACACCGGCTGCAAGGCCGTCCAGCCGGTGACCCGCTTGGTGAGGGAGCCGGTTTCAGGAAAGGCTTGAAGGATTATATGGACCCGCCCGTCCTGGTCAGACTCGATGAATTCATGGTCAATCACCCGATCCAGCACCCCGCTGAGGCGGTCGTTGAGACTGGGATCTTCGGCAAACATCTCGGCCACTACACGGTCGCCATACTGGTTGATGATGTCCGCCACGTCCAATGAGTAAGCGCTTTCCCCCTTGGCCGAGATGTTAGCGAAAAGGGAGGCCATCTTTTTCTGGAGGATGACCAGGGGCCGCTTCTCCCCGGGAAGGGAGCTGATCTTGACCTTGTAGCTGGGTTTGTGGACCTGGCCGGTGCGGTGGATTCGGCCCAGAAGCTGGACCGCCTCATTGATCTCCTGGCTCATCTGGGTCAGGATCATGTGCCGGGAGCGCTGGTCTTTGAACTTTTCGCCACTGTGGAGAGAAATGCCGGTGCTCCCGGAACTGTTGATGATAAGGGCGTCAAATTCTCCGGAGTTGAATTTGTTGACAGGGGTATTCTTATCGTGGATTTCCTTGTCCTTCCGCTCTTTAAGGATATTTTTCTCTTCTCGCCAGTCCAGAACATAAGTGCGGCCGGTGATCTCCCCCACCTGGTAGCCTTCTTTGACCAGGGCTTTAGCGATGTAATCGATGGGCATGGCCGGAACGTCCGTCACGGTGCTGTCGATGAGGTTGACGGTCTGGTGCCATAAGGACTGAAGATGTTCCGGCATTTCCTCAACTTCGACCGTAACTTTCTCTGAGGTGCCGTCATGGTGCTTGATCCGGTAGTTTCGGGTACTGTCTGCGGCCTTGCGAAGCACCTGGGCGAAATTCATGTTCACTTCGTCACCCACGCTGATCACCCCGGCCTTCAGCATATCGTTCAGGAAGGACTCCATGGTGTTGTAACAGCCGATGACCACTTTTTTGCCCTGGTTGAGGGCGTCCAGGGCCTCCTTGACGGTGGCGTCCGCCCGCAAGCAGAATAGAAGCTGAGAGATCTTGTTGTGCATCACCGAAGCAAAATTGGTGGCGCTGATACCTCCCCGAAAACCTTCGTCTGCGGCTTTGCCCTCCTTTTTGAAATCCGCGTCCAGGTCTTTAACCCACAGGTTAAATTCCTTGGAAAACTTGAGTATGGCCCGCAGGCAGGCCGTCAGGTCATCGGAGCGCTGCCGGTCCCGAGCGGCGTTCTCCAGGTCTACCTCCACGGGAATGTCGATGCCGGCAAAGGAGAGTTCATTGCGGATCATCTGGCCGCTCAGGGCCCATTGATGGGCAATCCACTCCTGTAAGGGAACCCCGCCGCGCTTCAGGTTCTCTATGATGGTGTCCAGGTCCACATTGAGGTTGCCCATCTCCGTGCGGTGGTACAGGGCCATGGTATCGGGCCGCTTGGCATAGGTGGCGGAAGAATAGACCACACCCCGGGCGGTGTTGGTCATGGCCGACCTGAGAAAAGCCCCGGTGTTGCTTTCCTGTCCGGCCCCCTTGTGGGATTCGTCCAGGATCAGGATGCTCCGGGGCGCCAAGGTGCGCAGGAGTTCCATCTTGCCGGTCAAATTTTTGCTGTTTATCTGGTAATAGGTGGTGAAGACCGCGTCATACCCTGCCGGAAGATCCCGCCTTCTTACCGCCTCCTGGATGGCTTTTTTGTCCAGGTTGCGAATGACGTTGCCAGCGTCGTCCACGATTCGAGCCCGGTGGGGTTCGCTAGCTACGATGAGGGGGTTGAGGTCGGCCTTGATGTCCCGCATATCCCGGTACATGGCCGAAAACAGGCCGTCGTTGTCGGTCAGGAAAATGGGCACCAAACCCCGGTTCTTGGCGTAGCGCATGACAGCCGCCACCATGCGGCCCTTGCCCACGCCAGTCTGGTGGCCGATGACAAACCCCCCGGTGCCCCGCTCAATGGCGTCAATGGCCAGGGCCACGCCTTCAATCTGTTCGGCCCCCAGGACCTCGAACAGGTCCCCCTTGGTTTTGTAGCCCAGGCGATCCCGCACAAACTCGTCCAGATCGCCGATCTCTTCCTGCAATTTTCCCAGGTAGTTGCTGACGGCCTCGGCCATGTACCGCGGAGCCACGGTATTCATGGCCGGTCCCTGGGAGGTGGGTTTGTAGGCCAGTTGGAGCCTGGTTTCCTCGGCAGGTGCAGCGGTTTGGGGCGGAGCAGGAGCCTCTGCCTCTTTCTTGGCTCCGGGCGGTCCAGGTAAAATGTCCTTGACAGCCGCTGGCTTGATGGTGACTGCCCCTTCCGCCCCTTGCACCGTGAGGGTCATCTTGTCGAACCAGCCCCGGATTTTGGTGATTTGACCCACCAAGCCGTCGCTGGTTTCCACCCACTGATTTTTCTGGAAAACCCGGAGACCTTTGCGGTCCTGGTCGGAAAGCTTTATTTCCTGGCCGGATTCGTCAATGACCCCCTGAATCTGGGAGATAGGGATGCGGCGCACATTCCCTTCAGCGTCCACAACCTCGATGGTCTGTTCGCCATAGGGGGCGGCTTCTTCCTGGATTTTAGGATGGGTTTGGTAAGTTGCGGCCTCTTCCTTGATGGTGACAATAGTCCCATCGGGAAGAGTTATTTTGGTGCCGGAGCCTATAGACTTAGGAGGAACTCGGCCAGGCTCGCCTCGTTCTGTTCCTGCATCTCCCTGTTTGGATTGAGACGGTCGTTCTCCGGGTCCTGGGGATACCGGCCCAGGAGCTCCTCTTTGTTCTCCGGGCTGGGGTTGCGGAGATACGCCAGCAGACGGGCCAGCCCCCTGCTTTCCGGGTGCTGTTGGATGGCTCCCAACAGTTCCTCCTGCTCCTCGCCCCCCACCTGGTACTGGTCCGCCACCTGGGGTCCCAGGCTCAGCAGCACCCCGTAAACCTCCTGGGGGCCGTACTTCGCCTCCTTCTCCTTCCGTTTCAGCAACTCCCGGGCCTTGTCCTCCCAATGGCCCAGGTAGGCCCAGGCCCGGTTCGGACCCTTGGGGTTGTCCAACTGCTGTGCCCCCTGGGGCGACACCAGCACCCCCAGGCCGACCCTCGCCGGTCGGTTGTCCCTGAGAAACTTCGGGAGCCACAACACCTTTTGCGCGGGCATCGATGTCTCCTTTGAGTAACTTATAAACTTCGTCAAAAGTCTTGGCAATTTCTATCTGGTCGGCCTGGTGCGGCGCTGCTCCCTGGAACTCCGCTTTGCGCCCCTCGATGATCAAGAGCCGGATGGGGAACTTGGTACCCATCTGCTTGTAGACGTCACCGTCGATGTTGATATGGTGGGTGACGTTGTACCGGGAGTAAAGGTAGTTGAAAAACACCCGGTCTGCGTCCGTAATCTGGTTCATGGGCTGGCCCCAGGGAGTGGCGAAGGAATGCCCCCCGATAATCACCGCGGCTCGCCCCTGGTCGTCCATGGCCTTGAGGGCGTCCAGGGTAATGAGGTGCTCCAGTTTGGTAATTTTGTAGCCGTCAAAAGTCACCGGCTTTTCCAGGGCGCCAAAGGGCGGGTTGGCCATCACCACATCCACCGACTTCTCCTGGGGGCCTTCGGGGGTGCCTACCAGCTTCCGGGCATCCTTGGTGGTCACGTCGAAACCCTGGGAGCGTAAATGTTCTGCCCGAAGCTGATCAATTTCATTGGCCAGGGTTTGCTCTGGATTGGCGGCGATCAGGAGCATGCCGTTGCCGGCCGTAGGTTCATAGACCCAATCGCCTGAAGTAACGCCTGCGGCCTTGCTCATGAGAAAGGCCAGGGGAGCAGGGGTTGAATAAGCCTGGTTCTTGATGGTGGTGGAAGTGCGGGAGGTTAGGCCCGGCTGGAGGGCATAGAGTTTCTTAATTTCCTCGAAAGCCTTGTCGCCTTTTTCAGCCACAATCTCCCGGACCTTCTGCACCAGGGCCAGCTCAAAAGTTTCCTCGATCTCCTTCCGGCGCTGCGGCAGTTCTTCCTTGGAGATCCCGGCTTTTAGAGCAATGTTGGCAACGTCTTTGGCGGTGAGTCTGGGAGAGGACGGCTGCTCCATGGCCCGGTTAATCAGGTTGCTGAAAGCGGATAGCAATTCCCCTGCTTCTTCCCCCGGTTCCGGCTTCGCTTCTTTCACAGGAGGCTTTTTAGCTTCTTTGGCGGGCTGCTTTTGATCGAACAACCCCCCGCCCGGCACGAGGCCCTCAAGGGTCTGCTGCTGGCCCAGGTCCGTTGCCTTTTTGAAAAGCTGTTCCCGCTCCTGGGCGGATAGGTTCCCCCGGGACACCCGGGAGAAAAGCTCGGGATCGCTGGCTAATATGTTGACTTGGGCAGGATCAATCTGCCCTTGGGGGAAGGCCCGGAGCACAGTCATGGCTCTGTCCGGGTCAATGTCGGGGAATTGCTTTTGAACTTCTTTTAAGCGGGTTTCGAGTGTTGAGGCTTTTGGTTGGCCCCCGGTGAGGCCGAAATCTTCGGGACCAAACTCTATTTCTTCTTCGGGAACGGCAGGACCTGTCCTGTCTGGCCCGGTCTCTCCTTCTTCACCTGCTTCCTGGCTTCCATCTTCTCCATGCGTTTCAGGACCCAATTCACCGCCTGGGGTCGCACCTGGCTGAATTCCAACTGGTACGGGTCCGATTTTTTCTCCATGACCCTTCTCCTTGGTCAAGGCAGCCTGTAAAAGTTCCGCCTTGGTTATATCAATTTTTGGCCCCAAAAGCTGTAATTGCTTGGGGTTGCCCAAAGCTTCCAGGGCCTCCGCATAGGCGTTGAAGATCGCCGTAAGTTTCTTTCGGGACCGGGAGAATTTGGTAAAAATCTTCAGGAGGTCGGCTACTATCGGCTCGATGGTCTCAAAGAGTTTCTGTTGAGCCAGAAACCACTCCACCGATTGTCCCTGCTCTCTGAGGCTTTGTAAAATGTCCGCAGCCTGGCCGATTTCCCTGGTGATGTTCAGGTCGAACATGCGGCCCTTGGTAATTTCCTTGTTGATGGAGGCCAGGCGGGCCGCCACCATGGCCATGGCCCCGGTGATGTTTCTGGCATTGTCGTCCGGGCTTTCGGCCAGCTTCCCCAGAGAAGCGGAGTCACCAAAGGCCAAGGCGAACAAGGCGTTGCGAATCCGCATTATCCCGGCCTGGCTCAAGCTCCCGTCCGCGGTCAGGTAGCGATTGGCCTCTGTCGGCCCCACTACCTTCTCCATGAACTGCTTAATGAAGAAGCGGTTGGCCTGGGTTAGTATTTCGCCGTCGTCGTTGGACACGAAGTTTTGCAGAACGTCCAGGCCGTGCAACCGGTTGGCGTCGGAACGGGCCTGTTCCACGTCACTCATGGCGGCTACGGCCGCTTCGTTGGCCTCCCGCACAAACTGCTGGCGGTCCACCTCCGATAAGCGCCGCCGCACCAGCATCGGATTCTGTATTTGGTCAATCAAGGCCGGGGCGATGCCGAACTGAGCGGCTTTTTCCTTCAACCGTTGCCGGTAGGCTTCGATTTGTCCGTCCGTCCGGCCATAAAGCCGCCGCATTGCAATGGTCCGGGCATTGCCGCTTTCCACCAGATTGTCCGGCCCGATGATGGGGGTGCCCTCCGCCGCCTGGGGGGATTCCGTCAACAAGAAGTCCGGCTGAAGGCCCTGCTCAATCTGGCCGATTTGGAGTTGCGAAGCCGTCCGATTACGCTCCCGGGGCTGGAGTTCCTGGGGAAAAGCCGGGTTGAAAGCCAGGCGGTCGTCGTGGGAAGTGATCAGATCGTTGACATCGATCACTTCATACTGCGAGTCAATGGTGGTGCCCCTGGTAGTGGTGGCCTGGGTGGTTGCGCCGAAAAATCCCTGGCGCGCCGGGGGCGGTTCCGGGGTTTTCGGAGGCTCCGGTAAAGCCTCTGTCGGCGGTGTCTCGGGCTCAGGGGGGTGCGCTATCTCTTCCACGTGCACCGCCGAAGGCGTGATGGGTTCCAGTGGCTTGGCTGCCTTCTCAATCTCCCGCCGACTTACGCCGCTAAGCACGTCCCGGTTGGTCGCCAATAGAGTATGGAGTTGTCGGGCCGCGTCCGGGTCCCCGGTTTCTTCTACCTGGCGGATGAGGGTGAAAAGCTGATCGGCGATGGGTTGTAGCCCTTCCCGTTCTTTTTCCGGCACTCGGAAAAGATCGCCCACCTCCTGCTGGTTGGCAATAAGCAGGCGGTTTAATTCTTGGGCGGCTTGAGGATCTCCAGTTTCCTCCACCTTTATCAGTAAATCGCCGACCCAATCTCGCAAGCCGGGGGCCTCCGGTTTGGGGACCTCGGGAGGACCGGTCTCTAAAACCGTTTCCGTCATGGCCGCGGTGGGGCCCATAGGTTCATGAATGGGACGAACTACACCCGGGCCAGTCACCTCTTCACCGCCAGGACCTAAGACCACACCCGGCCCTTTGGTTTCCGGGGCCACCGTGCCGCCTTTGGTAGCCTGGTCCACCAGCCACTTCTCCAGGGCAGTGCGCTCCCAGGGCTCCCTCCGCAGGGCAATTTCTAAGGCGCTCCGGTAGATGGGCCGCCCGAACTGGTCCACAATGGGGGAGCCGCCTTCCGGTTCTCCTTCTGTGATAGCCGGTGGCCGCTCCCCCTGCTCGATGATGCGGTAAGGCGGGGGAGGGGGGATTTCTTCTCCGGGGGGCGGGCCGAAGGTGGAGGGCGGCGGGGCAACGGGCGCTTCCTCCCACGGCTCCACTGTTGGGGGCGTCCAGGGCTGAGTCTGGCGCTCCCGTTGTTCGGCATCGGCTTTTTCCTTAAGTTCCCTGATGTGCTGGCGGTATTCCTGGAATTTTTCGGCCCCGCCGAAGATGCCGCCCAAGGCCGCCCCCACCAAGGTGCTCTCCACCACGTTTTCCGTCAACTTCTGGTCAGGGTCGTAGCCGTATTTCTTAAAAGCGTTGGCCACGATCTCCTGGGCACCCTCCGTCGAGCCTTCCGTGATGATGGAATCCAGCATCTTGCGAGTAAGGGACAGGCCTTTTTTGCCCGCGAAAATTCTTTCCAGGGAAAATGCTTCGAGAGCGCCGGCCGCCGCTCCCCCGGCAAGGATGACGATGTTACGCGTCAGCCAGGGTACTTCTTTGCCTTTCTCCAATTCCCAATTCCGCAAGTTCTGTTCCGCGCTGGCTGCTTCCTGGGCCATAGCCATGCTGTAGCCGCCCATGCGCCCCATACGGGCCAGTTTCGAGCCGTACTCGGTAAGCTTGGCCGTGGCTACAGCTAAGGCCTCGGTGTCTCCGGCCAGTGCTGCTGCCTTCGCCGCTTTGTCGGCCCCGCTAATCAGCTTGCCGTACTTCAAGGCCGTGGCCCCGGCCCGAGCCATCCAGTTGCCAAAGAAGAAGGGTATGGTACTCATGGCCCCTTCCGGCAACTGCGCTGCCCAAAAGTGAGGATTGGTGACGTTGGCGGCAATTTGTTTGGCTACGCCCCCGGGATCCTGGATGATGCGGTCCAGTTCCACCGGGGGACCGCCTGCTTCTTTCCCCGGCTTTAAAGCGGGCGACTCGGCCACTCCCTCCAGGCCGGTGATCACCGGCTCGGTCACTTTCTTGACCGTCTCGCTTCCCAGCAAGTCGGAGCCCACTATCTTGGTCAGTTGGAAGGGGAGTTTGGCCAGGCCCAGGGCACCTCGACCCAAACTGGCCGCCACTTCTCCAGGCATTGACCGCTCCACTTCCACCTGTGATGCCTGCCGCTTGCGGAGCAAAAGATCAACCCGATCCGCGGCCGCCTTCTGCTCCGGGGTCAAGGATTCGGAGGACATCTCCGGGATGAAATCGGCAGGCTTCCCATTCCCCTGTGCCTCTGGGATAAAATCCGGCACTTTCCCGGGCGTCTTCCCGGAGGCCCCTGAAGCTTCCGGGATGAAGTCAGGAATCTTGGGCTTCTGCTCCTGGGACGGGATAAAGTCCGGCCCCCTCAGAGGAGCTAGTTTGTGTTCATCTTCCGGGAAAAGCCTCATTGCAATCCAATCCTCCGCTCCAGTTCCGAGGAGAGTTCGGCCATTTGTTTCTTCCTTGCCGTTTCTTGCTGCTGTTCCCGCTGCCGGTCTTCAACCATCCGGCTGTATTGATCCGGCCTAAGACCACCGGCACCCAAAGGGACGGAAAGCGGCCGCAAAGGCGCCATGTTGACCGATTGTGGCCGCCCGGCCCCGGTCAGCAGGGGTTGTCCCGGTCTGGCATATAGGACTGGAGCATTGCCCTCAAGAGACAGTGGAGAGACTTGTTGAGGCCCAGGACCTTTAGATGTTGTTTGGGAAGTTCTGTCCGGGATCGAAGTGGGATTGGCCCATTGGATGATGGTGTCCCGACGCTTCTTCTCCATTTCAGCCTCCGGCTGTTGGGAAAGCAGCCAGTTTTTTTGTCCCGGTGTCAGGCTATACCCGGCTTTTTGGAGGTTATTAATGGCCGTGGTGATGCCTTGTTCGTTGACCCACTTACCCTCATCTAAGTGGCGAAGAGCCTTGGCCTCGAAAGCCTGCCAGGCCTTCTCGGGCTCTGCTTCACCCAACGATTTGAACCCCAGGACCAACTGCCCCAAACCTGGAATCACCGGCGTCAACCCTTCGGGACCCTCCTTGTAGAACCGCGGGTCGCTCTGTACCCGATTCATAAAGGTTTCCAGATTGCTCTTGCGGGTTACCATATCTCCTGCCAGTTGCGCTTCCTGGCTTTTTCCCTGAGCAGCAATCTCCTTCAGCCTGTTCTGATGCCTGAGGACTTCCATCTCCTGTTCAGGTGGGATCCATTTTTCTTGCCCGGTTGCACGCCTGATGGCCTGGGCAGCCCTTTGAGGAGAACCCCACCTTTCCCCGGGTGCGCCCCCCGCATAAGAGCTTCTGAGGCCCCGAAGGACATGCACCGGCCCCCCTTCGGCCCCAACTACTTCGTGATGCGCCGGACGGTTGTATGAAAAAGTACCCCACCCTTTACCATCAATAGGATTGCCATCTGCATCCACACCGGGGCCGGCAGTAGCCATTAATCCTCCGCCCAGGTCTTGCCACTGCCCGGTCTCGGGTCCGGTGCCTGCTGGGACAAAGTTTTTGGGGACCTTCGGTCTCAGGGGTGCCAAAGATTTGTTCGGGATGATGGTGCCACTCTTTTCCGGTACGAAGACCTCGGGGCCTTTTTCGCCGACGATGAATGGTTTATTCTTTTCCACCGGGCCGCCTTCCGCCCGACGGGCGAGCGCGGCCAAATAATTGTATTGCGCTGCGCCGATCCGGCCCGCCGCTTCTTCTTCGGCTGCTTCCACTGTCCCTACGGCCCGTATGACATCGGGATCTTTGTGTTCAATATCCCACATGGCGTAACGGTCCAGGCTCGCATAATCCATTGATCTTTCCTCCAGGCCCTAATCGGTTCCTCTCGCTGTGATGCCGTAAAACATCAAGGGAGCTATGACCCAATTTTCCTCATCCGGGGTCTCTGCATCTTCGTCTTTCCATAGTTGCGATTGCTTGTCGGACGGCAACTTTTTTAAAATCGTCACCCAGTCATCGATTTTGTATTCGGCAAAATCAGTGGGATATAAGGTGATTAAGTGTTTGCGCCATTCAACGAGATACTTGGGAAAATCCCCGGAATCATCGATGTCCTTTATTCTGCCCCCGGTGTAGTAGACGGTATCCATCCAGTTGCCGGAAAAGACATAAGGACTGCTCTCCTGTTCTCCCCAGGGAAGGGCACACCATTGGCGGGTTGCCAAAGCCAGGAACTCCCCGGGGACCGGATATTTGTCATCGGGTTCTAAATTAATGCGTATCCACCAATGCAAACCTTCCGGTTTCGGCTCTCCTTCCAGATCATCAGCCAAGGTCACCGCATGTTCTTCATCGAGGTAAAAATAATTGAGGAGCATTCTCTTCAGATCAAAGCCTTCAAAGAAATCATCGGGAGGGGGAGGAGCCGGAAAGCCTTCGCCTTTTTGGTTGTCTACGTCTTCCTTTCTGGATGACCATTCTCCCACGGTAGTTAAAAGCTCGGGGTTTTGTAGAGGAAACCCGCCCAAGAAATCGATGAACCCAAGGCACTCGGATACGCCTTTGAGCTTGCCGTCAGGATGCTGAATTTCCTTGTTAAATTGAGGGAAATCATAACGGGCCAGAAATAATTTCCGTTCCCCATCGAATCTGATGGGATAGAGATGGTAATAATCGAAAAATTTATCCAAGGAATCTCCGGCTTTTTCATAAATGTCGCTGAAGTCTGAGTCTTCTTCTTCCAGGAGCCACCAGGTTTCATCCAGGGGTCCCGGGCCGGCTGGACGTTCAGGCTCGGGAATATCCGGCATCTGCTCTTCAGCTTCATCGTTTTCTTCGGTAAAAGGTCGGGCCGAATTGGCCGGCATGCCCTCTTGGCTTTCTTCACCTTCCTCTTCATCCTCGATTTGTCCCGGCGGCTTATCCTCTCCGGCAAAGGTATCTACAAAGTAGAGTTCCTCGAAAATTTCTTTCCCAACCCCGACCATTTTAGGGACCTTTAACCCTTGCTTATGTAGAGCTTCATTTGCTGGCCCTGGTGGGAGATGCTTTGATGATTCTTGTAGACATGCTGTTGGGCCCCGTTAGCCGCCATTTTTGCCCAAGCCCCTTGAGTATTTAAATCTATCTCCACCATGTTTTTTAGGTTTTCCAGGTTTTTACGGGCGGCCAAGCGCCGGTTCAGGAGGGCTTGTTCTTCATCCAGTTCGGAATCCGTTTGCTGCTTTTCATACGACTGGACTTCTTCATTGAGGGCCATCTCCAACTTTTTCAGGTCCTCGGCAGCTTCTTCGACCTCCAAAATGCGCATTACTTCATCATAGATATTCTGTTCGCTGGCGGTCTTAAGGTTCTCCGTTCGGGTGCGCACGTCCCAAATGGCCAAAAGATCGGCGAGTTTTTGCTGGATATAGCGGAAGCCTGCTTCAATTTCCGCCATACCCACCGACAACCTGATTTTGGCCAGGCTCTTGACGATAATGTCTGCATAGATGGAGGCAATGTCGGCTTGCAGTGTGGCTTTATCGGCGACGGTCATGGCTTCTTTGAGTTCTGTTTCCACGATGTCCAGTTCTGCTTCCTGAGCGCCGATCTCCGCCATAACCGCCCGGGTCTGTGCTTTGGCGGCGTCCACCTGGGCTCGGGCAATATCTACCTGAACCTCCATACGCTTGACGTATTCGTAGTAAACTTCGGCATTGATCTCTTTGATCCGGGTTTCGGCTTTTTTCACCCCCAGGATCGCTCGAACCTTCTCCAGTTCGATTTGTTCCCGTTCCACTTCGGCAGCATATTCTTTGGCCGCCATGATGAGAGCCCGGACCTGGGCATCGTAGAGGCGGGCAGAATGGATATATTCTTCCGCCGCCAGCTTGATGGCCAGAGCCTGGCGTTTGGCGGCAGCATCGGCATCGGCGATCCGGCCCTCTTGGGTGATCTTGTCGTGTTCGAGATCGATGAGGCGGTCGCGCTGGTACTCCTTCACGGCAAAGAGCTCATCCGTCTCCACCATGTAGCCCTCGATGTAAGGCTGGCCCAGGCTCGCCAAAACCCCGGCCTCTTGGCTCAAAGGCTGCATGATCCCGCCCCAATCCAGGGGAATCCACACCGTGGAATTACGCAGGCGGGTGCGTTCTTTGAGGTTCGGCACATTGTGGGAGTTTGCTTCCAACATCGATTTCCCCTGCTTAGGCTATGCTGGCGCTGCCTTTAATGACCTGCTTAACGAAAGTAGTGTAGGTGGTGGATTTATAGGTCTGGAACGCACTGGCTGAGATAGTGGCGGCATTGCTTTTGCCGACATCTTTAAGATTTTTCACCTTGGCGATCCATTCCAGATTGGCAAGCCCTTGGAGATAGTTCATTATTTCAATATCGCCTTCCGTATCTTGACGTTTCCGTTCCAAGGCGCTATCCAGACGCAAGTCGATGTCAAATTTCTTGAGTTGTGCTTGCCGGTTGAGGAGAGATTCCCGCACCACATTCTGATATTCCTGGAGGAGGCGACGGTTCCGATTGCGTATGAGCTCCACCGCCTTGGTAATTCTCGTCAGGTTCTCCTGGGCGATTTCATAATCTCCTTCCGCTTCCCGCACTTCATGGTCGGCTGCTTCCTGGGCGTCCCTCAAGCGAATGCGGTCATAGCCCAATTCCTCGATCCGGCGTTTAACCTCGGCTTCCTCGATGGTAGCCTCCGCCTGTTCCTCCCGGGCGTGGGCCTTCTCCAGATACAACGGCACCATGGTCTTTTGGACTTCCGCCAGGCGTTTTTTAGCTTCCAGGACCAGCTGCAGGGCTGCGGCCCGGCGTTGCTCGGCGGCAACCACCAGGTGCTCAGCCCGGATGACTTCCCAGAGAGAGTCGATGATTTGCAGCTTGGCCTCCGCCGTGGCGATCTTGGCATCAATCAGCCTGACTTCCGCGTCCAGGGTGAGGAACTCGGCTTCCAGCTGCTGTTTTTTGTAGCCGTTGATTTCATGCTCGATCTCGGCCTTAGCGTAAATAATGGCGGCCTCCCGACGCTCCGTTTCCGCGTTGATGTGGATGATGTCCCCCCGCCATCTATCAATCTGGGCCTCATATTCGGCCTGCTCCATGGCCAGGTCATTGAGGAGTTGGGCCTTATACCAATCCATCAGGAGCTTGGCCGCTTCCACGGCGAGTTTTAACGCGAACTCCTCCACTTCGAAGATGCGCTGGCGCTGCTCCCCGTAGATTTGAGCGTTGGCTTGAGTGAGATGCATCTGCGTTTCATGGCCGGCCTGTAAAATCAAGGCCAAGGTGGGGCCGGTGGGCCCGGGAAATCCCCGGGCGGCATTCCTGGCCAGGGCTTCTTGGGTAGCATCCTCCAGCTTCTGCGCAGCCTCATTGACCGCGTGCGACCACTTGGCGCTTTCGTCCCGCTGATACTCCATGCTCACCTCTTCGCCAAGATCAAGGGCAGTACCTCGAAATGAGAGACCTCTTTAAAATCCGAGATGTCGATGACAAATTCACTCCCTTTAAGATCCCGGGAAATCTTCCAGCCTCCCCGGCCATGATCGAAAAACCCTGACCGGCCTGCGGTTTCCACCCGCACTTCCGCGTCCTCATTGCCTTCATTCAAGTAAATCGAGCGCAGTCTCTTCGGACCATCCAGACGGAAATTGGTCTTGCCGATCCTGATTCCGGGACGGATGGGGCGTCCGGCATCATCCTCTCCTTTCAAGAGATAGATGCCGTCTTCGGCGGCCGCATATCCTTCCCCCTGATGGACGGCATAGGAGTTAAAGTTGAAGCCGGTATAAAGGGAGGGTTCCTGCCGGGAATCGCATAAAACCCAGGTGTCGCAGCGCTCCGGCTTGGGTTCCTCGCCTATGATCAGGCCGCCGTCCCCTAAAATTTCTATGGTCTGCGGCCGCATGATCACCAGGCCGGTTTCGCCAGCGACTACAACGGCTATCGGGGTAATCGGAATAGTGAGGGTGGGAGGACGCTTAATAGAAACCGGCGCGACTCCGCCGACTTCCACCCCTCCTTTGCCGCTGACCGAAACCCTGGTCTTATCCAATTCCGGGACATCGGCGGGTCTGGTAATTACCACCTCCGGGTAATAAAACCCGCCTACCCGAACTCCGCCTTGAGCAGTGAACGCCAGGGTTTCAGGGCGCTTGACGGCCAGTACCGGCACTCCGCCGATGACTGCGCCTCCATCGCCAATATGGGTGTGAGTAGGGATTGCTGCCGGTCGGGAGACAACCTTAAGAATCGGCAGACCGCCGACCCTTACCCCACCTCTTGCCGTCAGGTGGATGGACTTGGGCCTGGTAACTTTGATAATTGCTTCGCCGCCAATCAGGACTCCCCCGGCCCCGGTCTCTGAAACGACGACAGGTCGATAGACCGCGTAGACGGACTCGCCTGATACAACTACTCCCCCTTCCGCTTCATGCTTGACTTCGGCGTAGAGCAAATAGTCGGCGGCAGTGGGGTCGAAAGCAATCTGAATATCGGAGGCGGGCACCCAGAAAGGTGGATTCTCGGAAAGCCAGGCAATATCGACCGCGCCGTAACCGCTCAGATTGTCAAAGCCGGCTACGGGTTGTCGATAAATACCTTCCGGCGCCACGTTAATGGGAATGCCCTGGCTCTCATAAAAACGGACAGGATAGAGAGAATCGGCTTGCGGGGTAATGGTGACCGGTATCCCGGGGCTCTTAAAAACCCTTCCCACGGCGCTGGTAGCAGAAGGAGCAACCGAGATAGCGATGTTTCCCACGTAGACAAATTCACCAGCCGTCTGGTAGAGATATTCGCCTTCAGGCGTTGCGGCCACGGGAATATCACCGGTTTTGGACCATGCGGGATTAGAGGTTCCGGCAGGGGTTACCGAGATGCCGATATTGCCGGTATAGTAATGGGCATTGGGGTCAGGCGGAATATATTCGACCTGGACGCCAAGCTGTGTAACCCTGATCTCCGGGTCGATGGTATATTCTACGTCCAGGGCCAACTGCGAGACGGCAATGGCGCTGGCCCCGGTGAAAGTCCCCGCTCGAATCTGATCGGCTTCCGGGAGGCTCAGGAAGTCATCGGCGACCACCACCTCATCCAGCCTGCCATCAAGAAGGTTACCAGTAGAATTGGTTTGTCTACCAAGCTCTAAATCTGCGTCAGCGGCCGTGAGGGCATTTGCTACACCAAAAGAGGCATAATAAGAAGTCGCCGTTGAGTCATCGTAGACTCTGCATAATAGGATTTTATTGACGCCATCTATCCACCAGGCAACATGATACCAGCGTCCAGTTTGAAGGGTAAAACCTGGGAAATTATAGGTGTCATAAGATGTTCCTTTCCCCCAGTAGAACCGTAATGTACTGCCATAATGACCACTGAGGATTGAATATTTATTTGCATCCCATTTACCAAAATGAGGAAAGAGTGTGCTTCCAGTAACAGCTGCGGCTTTCAGCCAATAAGCAATAAATCCCTTTTTAGCAAGGTCCCCATTCTTAAAGGGAAATCCAGCATTGAGATTTGCGTCAGTGATTACTTGGTAAGCGGAATTGGACTTGACATAGTTACCGCAAGCCCCGCCCTCTTTTTTATCGCCGGTGTCGCTGGAGACATTATTATTCGTAAGAGTATTGGTGCCCTTGCTGTCCGTGGTAAGGGCGCCGTCCTCATGTCTCCAGAGGGCTTTAATTCTGTTATCGCCGGAGAAATCATTAGCCATTTAGATCACCGCACGTAGGCCTACTTCCAATTCGTCTATCTCTGCCGGAGTGAAAGGCGAACCGGTCGCCGGGTTCGTTTCCCAGAGCTTTTTTCCGGACTTGGGCCGTCCCCACCAGCCATAGGTGTCTTCCCCCTCATAATTTGCGCCCCCGATGCGCAGGAAAGGACGGATTTTCTTTGGCGTGGGGTCCCCCAAGGCCGAAGCTCGGACGCTGGCCTGAATGCAATTCACGGATTCCATGCCGCTGATCCCGCTCATGATGAAGCTGGAGCGGTGATCGGCAGTATTGCTCTTGATGAATTCGGCCAGGTCCTCCGGCACATTGTCGAGCTTGGTGTGATCCCCGGAAAATTGGGAGAAGTTGCCCGCCCCCTCAGGCAGAATAAGTCCGATCTGGCTGGGCCTCGCGCCGCCATGCACCCAGTTCTCCGAATCCAGGATTAAATCATCCCAATAGCAATAGCCTGCCTGGTCAAAGGCGTTTTGGCGTCCGTTGCCCAGACGCACCTGATCAAACGAGTTATAAGTGCTACTCGGGTTGGTGTCGCCGGTAAAATCGATTTCTGTATTGCCATCGAATTTGACTACCCACCGCCCAGCGCTATTGTCGAGTTTGAAATATATTTCGATTAGCTTTGTGCTATTTAGGGAGAAACCATTAATGCTGCTGGCGATACTGGTGTATTCTCGGGTAACATATAGTTGATTTGGGCTGCTGACTGGACGAAAAAGACCACCAATATACACGGGGCTAGGACCAGAATTTGTCCAGATTTGGAAAATCGGGGCAGTATAAGTATTGTTTTGAGTCTGCCGGAAGAGAAAGGCTAAATATATTTCAGTATAGGTGGTTAGAAGTCGATAAGCAGCGCAGCCCCAGATAGAAGTTACTCCCATACACTTACCGTGCATACCGGCAATGCCGGTAGGGAAAGTCAAATCCTTCCTGCCGTTCATAACCGCGCCCTCAAGCTCAAAGCCGTCGATGAAAATTCTTGCCATGGCTGCACCTTAAGCTGCTGATTTGTAACCGATCTCCAAGGCATTAACTTCCGCCGGGGTCCAGGGATTAGCCGTATTGGGATTCGTCTCCCAAATTTTGTTGCCATGGTTAGGGAGCGCAGCCGCAGCCACATTGTCTCCGCTGTATTCGCTGCCTCCTGTTTTTATGAGAGGCGTGATATTCGTGGGAATAGGAGCGCCGTCCTTAAAGGCGCGGGTGCGCAGAGCCACGCATTTGACACCTGTGGCTTCTACCGGAAGGTCTTCATGGGCAAAAAGGTCTTTTTGATCCACAGAGTTGATATGGTTATAGTCAGACTCCAAATTAGGAGCCCAACTCGCCTCCGATGCCGCCTCATTCACGCAATCCCAATTAGGAGAAGTAGAAGGCGTAAATTGCGCAGAACTGCCAATTCCAAAAGGGAAAAGAGTTTTGACTTTTGTGAAACCGATTGGATTGGCATCATCAATAACAAGATGGTCATAATAAGCATGAGGATATTGGGCAAAACTCGTTCCCCACCGCGCTCTATTCACTCCAGCAGCCGTTCCCACATTGCCAGTAAAATCAATTATAAGCTCGCCATTTATTCGCAGTTGGGCTTTACCGGTAGAAGTACCAGCCAAGAAATAGAATTCGATCCATACTGGATGGCCATCTTCTATATACGAGTGAGAGGTGTTGTTACCGTATTTATCTGCACCATTAACAGTTAGATAAAACTCATTATTAGGAGCCCCCGACCATCTTAAATAAAGCCTTACACTACTATCTTCGCACAATTCAAGCTGTATATTATTCATGCCGCCATCACCTTTGTGGAGCCAGCGAAGATAGAGTTCGGTCTTCTTAGAGGGGAAATAGACTGCGGCTCTGGCAGACTGACCAGCGAGTTTGAGGCACAGGCTCTCCATGTCGGCAATCCCGGAGACGATCTCGGGGAGAGGAGTATAGTTGCTGGTAAACTCGTTGAAATCCCCGGCCTTATGGCCATGATCTAGGGAGTTGATAAGGAGGCGGGTCATGGTCAGCTCCTTAATCTAAGGCAGCCCGAAGGCCGCCCTGCGGTTTAGCTGATGGTGAGCCTGGCGGTCACCTTGACGGAACCCTGATCCACCACGTTGTAAGGGCCATCGGAAAACTGTTCCACGGCCAGGAGTTTGCCGGTACCATCGATGGTCGTGGCAAGGAAATACCCGTAGACGTTCCCCCAGGCCCCGCCACTGGCGGCAAAGGTCTTTTGCGCTGCCGTCACCTGGCCACCCGCCAAGGTAACATCCCCTCCGCAGGCTATGGCCTGCCGGGCATAGCCATTGCCCGATGGTTCGGTGATAGCGGCCAGGGTCGCATCTTCGGCAGGCTCCGTGGTGTTGGTATATAGGCCCAGGTAAAGGTTGGTCGGTGGAGACGTGTCCTTTTTAAAAGCCACGTCCGCCAGCCAGTTTTCCCCTTCGTCACAAAATTTGGCCATGGTCTTATCTCCTTAACTGCTGGTAATTTGCGGGCTCACTTTGATGCCTTTGCCGTCCAGGACCTGCAAAGCAGAGGCAAAATGTTCCAAAGCTATGAGCTTCCCGCTGTGATCTGAAGACGTGGCGATGAAGTAACCGGCAACCTCCCCCCAATCTCCCCCCGAGGCCAGAAAGGTTTGCAAAGCGTAAGCGGCCGCACTGCCATTTAAAACCCACTGGCCCCGGGTAAGGGTTTTACGACTGTAGCCATATCCCGAGGGTTCTACCAGATCGGTGAGTACCGTGGTCTCGTCGGGTTCGGTGATGGGGGTTTTATAGAGGCCCAAATAAAGGGCGCCATCCGGGTTGCGAGTACCCAGAAGAATCTCCAGGAATCGGGCCTCGCCTTCGTCCATTAATTTACCGGCCATCTCCTTGTCCTCCTAAAAAACCGCTTCCCACATAATCCGGGGCTCCGGGGTGTCCAGGTTAATGTGGCCCCGGCGCACTCCGTCATGGTCAAAGATCAGCCAGTTCGGGCCGTCAAAGGCCATCTCGTAGGTGGGCGGAATTGCTCCCAGGAGATCCAGGAGTGCGCTTACCTGTATCTTTACTTTGGGGTTCATCTTCGGGATTCCCATCTCTGTCAAAATTCCCTCCTTAAATGTCCCGGGCATGATCCCGGAGCCACTGCCGCAGTTCCATATTCGTCGCCGCGGGATACCAGTTCTTCATCAGCGCAGCGCAGGCGGCGGCATGCGGACAGGCGGCGCTGGTGCCGCTCGCACACATATATAAGTTATCTGAGCCAGCCACCACGTATTGGGAATAAGTACGTCCGGCCCAGGGACCCACGATATAACGGCCGGGAGCGGAGACTTCAACCTCCGGTCCCCGGCTGGAGAAATCCGCGATGTTTTCATCAAAATCCATGGCCGCCACAGCCACGCAGGACGCATATTGGGCCGGATAACTGACCGTATTTTCCCCAGGCCCTTCGTTGCCGGCCGCACAGATCACCAGGAGTCCGGCATACCATGCGTTATCCACCGCCTGCTGCAAGGTCGATTCGGCGGCGGGTCCTCCCAGGCTCATGGAGATGATGTGCATGTCGTTAGTGCGGGCCCAATCGACCGCAGCCGCGATGTTCGCATAAGAACCACTGCCTTTGGCGTCCAGGGCCTTAACCGCATAGAGGTTGACGTCCGGGGCGATCCCCCGGTAGCGGCCATTAAGCCCCAGATGCTTGTGGGCGATGATGCCGCAACAGAAGGTGCCATGATCATGGTCATCGAGGGGATTGGGTCCCCCGGCCACAAAGTTCCATCCACCTTTGAAGTTGGTCTCGCCGTCCTTCCAAAAGGCCAAATGACCCGGAAGAATTCCGGTGTCAATGACACAGAGATTAATGCCCTGACCGAAAAGCCCCTTGCTATGGGCATTAAGGGGATGCACCCGTTCCACCCCCCAATCGGTCATCTCGACATCCGGGTTATATTGAGGAATCTCACTACTCAAGACATAAGCCCGGGGCTCCACGACCACTTTTTCCACCAAAGGACTGGTGCGCAACATGTCGATGGCGTCTGGGGTGAGGTCCGCAATGAAGATGCGGTTATCAAAGCCGAAAGTCCATTTTCGGAACCCGCCGTAATCCCGGGCCAGATTGGAACTAAAAATGATGAGGTCCTGGGGCAGGCCGATGATAGGATCACCAGGGATTTTTAAATAAACGGTTGCCGTCTCTTTTTCCGGGAGAATTGTTGCTTGTTCTGCGTCGATCCAACCCTCGGTGCACAGATACTCCGATTTAATCTGTTGAGCAATTTCCCAGGCCACTTCCTGAACCATGCGGGCCGGGCTAAAACGAACCTCGGTTTCGCCCTGTTCGATGGCCCGTATCACCTTCTGGATTTTTTCATAGAGCTCAGGACGGTTAAGCTGCGTTTCCACTAGAAGCTGATGCCAGCTTTTATGATTAAGCTGGCTTAAAATTAGACTCCTGAGATCGCCATCCAGGCTATCAATGGCCCGGAGAACCCGATGAAATCCCAAGTTTCCTTCGCAGCGCTCTTCCTCGATAAACATCAGAACCTCAATAGCTCCAGGTCTGAGCGAAAAACTTGCAAAAAATCCATCGGGGCTGAGGTCTTTTCCACCCCTGAAACTGGCTTCGCAGCAGGTTGGTGAATTTGGTCTGCCTGGTGAACCCCTTGTATTCTCTGGGCATCGGTACCGGCGAGAAGATCGCCGTAGGGAATTTGGATTCTTTTTCCTTGCCTTCGGCTATGGCCTGTTCTTTTAATTCCTTGGAGTAAGGGGCGGCTTGCATGAAAATATCCCCGGTGAAGGGCAAGGGCAGGCAAATCGCATGAACCGACCAGATGAACAGCATGGGCCCCAGATGGATCAGCCAATCCCCCAGGTAGTAATTAACCGAGGCGAATTTGATTTCTGCGTGGCCAGCCAGCATGATGGCTTCTTGAGTATCGAACTCGATCTCTTTGCCTTTCTTGTCCAGGATGGGTTCGCCCAGGTCGCTATAGAGTTCCTGCTCCGTGCAGAGATAGGAATATTGGCTTTTCGTTCTGTACCAGTCCTGAATCTGGAACCTGAAAATGTTCAGGCAATGCCGGGGTTTGCCGTCTTCATGGCCGATGATGAACTCCGGATTGGCTTCCCGAAACATGATCTTTGCCTCATGTTTTTCGGGATCGAATGCCAGAGAGCCATGCCGGAGGGCTCCGTTGGCCAGGAGGTCCCCGGACCTGTTGTTGTAGTAACCCTCCTTGCAGTGATAAAAGACCGGGACATTAGCAAATTCCCCGCTCTTCACCTTCACGTCATAGGCGTCGCTGGGAGTCAGAGGGTCTAACTGAGAAGCACCGGCCCGCAGCAACTCCCCGGTTTTGTAAGTCACTTTATAAACTTCGCCGAAGTCTTCATGATCCTGGCGATAATTCTTGGGACTGAAGCGTCTGGCCTGCACGGTGACTCCTTTAAGCGGTGGAAAGGGAAATTTTAGGGGTGTATTCCACCGTCAAGCCTACGGTGTCGATGGCATATCCTTCGCTGAAGGCATCCACAAAAAGCAGGCGCTTATGAGCGTCCCCGCCGTTTAGCGTGCCTGAATTGGACACCGCCAGGGTCAAGGTGCTCAAAGCGGAAATGTCTACCGTGAGACCTGTGCCGGCCCCGGTGAGGGCAGTGGTCGCCAGGGAAGTCGCCACAGCGTAACCCTGACCGCCCTCCACCAAGACCAGGCTGGTAACCGCCCCGGCATTGACGGTGGTGACCACCGCCTTGGCCCCGGCGCCGCCGGGCTGGGTGATGCCCACGATGTCGCCCACCTGGTAATTGGCGCCCCCGGCATTCACGGCGATGGTGGCGATTTTGCCGTTCGGGAGGATATTTTCGTCATTTTGCCAAGCCCCGGACTTGCCCTTCAGGAAGAGGACTCCGGCAGCATCAACGCCCCAGGTCCCGGATAAGAGGCTCACCAGGGCTACTGTGGCCAATGCCCCGGAGTCCCCCCCTTTGATCAGGTCCCCGGGTTTGATTTCGGTAACTCCCCCGTCGAACGGCAAGACCCAGATATAAGCGAAGGCACCATAGAGAGTGGCGGCGTCATTCACATCGGCCTGAGCCATTACCCAGGTGAGGGCGGCGTTGTGATATTGGCCCTCGGCCTTCCCCTGGGCATTCAAGGCAAGAAGCCATTTGTCGGCGGCCAGAGCGGACTCTACCAGGGCAGGGGAAAGTATTTTGGGAGCATAGGCTCTGCCTCCGCCAGTGGCGAGTTCCACCAGAGTGGCAGTAATGGTATTGCCATCAGGAAGAACGCTGTTTTTATAAAGGCCCAGATTGATTTCCATGGTTTGCAGGATACTGCGCAGCATCTCCAGTTCGCCAATGTTCGGCACGTAGAGCATGGCCTATACTCCTTTACCCGATGATTACCCCACCAGAGCCTTCCACCCTGATGGGCTTTGGCACATACAGCCGGTTATTGTTGAAGATGAAGCTCAAGGTTGCATCTTCCTTGGTAGTGGGGGGACCCCAGAGCGAAGAAATGACCCGGGGAATGCCATCCCGCGAGAAGGTCAAACTCGCACCCTGGGTGCGCCCCACGATTTTCAGCCGGGCTTCTGTGAGATGCACCAGATGGCCGTTCTTCGTGCCCACCACGAATCCCTTGGAGGTCATCCAGACAGGCGAGGGAAGCTGCGAGAGCTTCCGGGAAATTTCGTAACCCCCGCTCTCCACCTGGGCATAAGTCAAAGTCCCCGGCACCGCGCCGTCACCCACGCCCCGGGATACCATTTCCTGGGGGGCTTGGCCCTGTAGGAACCAGGTACGGGTCCGGGAACTGACAAACAAGCCGTCATCCACCGGGGCCACCATCACCAGGTCCTCCAGGAAGGGGAGGAAATTGCCGGCCCGGAACCACTCATAGAAGTTCGGGTCCGAATAGAGCAGCTGTTTGCCATTGGTGCCCCAAATGCGGCCGAAGGCATACTGGAAATGGGAGAATCCCGGAGGCGGCTGCACCCCGAAGGTGGGGAGAACTTGCACCTCGGGGGCCTGGCGGGTGATCCGGTTGCCCTGCAGCCGGGCCAGAAAGAGTTTTCCACCGTTTGGATGAGTGATCCAGGCCTGGCCACCGGGCGGCAGATTGTTCAGTTGAATGCCCCGGGCCATGCCCTCGATGTGAAGCTCCAGGAGAGGGCCGTTGCCGCTGAGTTGCCCATCGAGAACTTGCGTATAGGTCAAGAGATAGACGCCGGGAGGTAGATCGCCATCCACCACGGAGACAGAAGGCGCGGGGGGCAAGTTTACGCCCCACGGCCGCACTCGATTGGTATTCAAATCATAAATAGCTTTCCAGTAAGGATTGCCGACGTATACGAGATTGTTGAGTTCCACATAGGTTGTCCTTGCCCTGGGGCCCTCCACCACGCAAAGTTCTAGTGCATTCTCCCCTGTGATGCGCCAGAGTGAGGTGGGGTTTTGCACTCCGTTGGCCACGCACACCATCACGCTGTCGGCCCAAAGGGAATGCGGGGCCTCCAGGATGACCGTCCGTGCGTAACCCTGCCGCTTCATGACGATGCCCGCATCTGTCACATCGGCATTGACCACGACTTCCGGGGTGATTTTCCGCTCCTCCTTGTCCATCAAAGGGCCAGGAGGTTGCGGATGGTTGTTCATCCCCCGAAACCCGTAGGCGGTTAGTTCTCTGGGCATTCAACCCCCTTAAGGCAACGGATCCCGTCCCCCATGGCGTCGGGGACCACCTCGTGATTTAGCCAGCCAGTTGATAAAGCCAATCTCCCCGGATGGCCCCCCATAGAGGCCGAGGCGTTTCCTGCCGATCCAGTAATTTAGGCTGTTAAAGGGAGCCTCTTTCACCATGTCCTGCAGGAGTTCAAAATTCTTGATCACCACATCCGGGATGATCAACGGGGCATGATATTCCCGGGGGAAGCAGGCAGGGGAGTCGCCATCCTTCTCCAGCCAGGCCGGTTTCTCGTAAAACCAAAGCTGCACGCTTTCATCTGCCTTGGGGTAGTAAGCGACCTTCTTCACGTCTCCTTGTTCCATGACGGCGATATGAGAGATGTGGTCGGCCACCTCATCGTGATCCCAGTCCAGACGTTCCAGTTCTTCGAGGCGCGCCACGATCTTCACCGGGGACCCGGCAGCGTTGTAGCAACGGAAGAGCTTTTTTTGGAAACTCTCGGGGGCCTGACGATACCAGGCGGTGGAGACCACCGAGAAAGGCAAGGGATCAAGCCGCCTTAGAGACGGCAGATCGAATTCCATGGCCAGACGCTGAATGGACTCGTTGAGCCAGCGGTCATAGTGCTCTTCCAGGCTCGAATCCTGGACAATCATGGCAAGCTCTTGCCTCAGTTCACCCAAATTCATCGCCGCTCCCCTTAAAGGGTTTAGCCATCCGCTATCCCTTTCTGGCGCTTCGCCGTCTCTTCCAGGTTGCAACCGCACTTTGGGCAGTATTCCGCTGGCGGTTTTTCCGGGGCGAAAGGAAAAACCAGATCGGCCCGGTAAACGAGTTCACAGTTCGGGTTCGGGCAGCGGATCAGATAGTCCGTCAATTATTGCGTCGCTCCTGCTTCTTCCGCCTTCGGAGTCACCGGAGCCGCCAGGGGAGCCGGTTTAGGGGCTGCCGGTTTCTTCGGAGGAGGCTTTTTGACGACCTTCTTTTTTGGCATCTTTTTAGGAGCCGCAGCCTGTTCCTCTTCCTGCGCCGGCTTCTGCCATTCGGGCCGCTGTTTCGCCTGGGTCCGGGCCAGCTTCTCCTGCTCGACAATGAACCAGCGGATCACCACCTCCTGGTGGGGGCCGGGTTTAAGGGCCTGGGTGATCTCCGTGATGCTGGCAATTGCAGTCCCATCCTCAAACGCAAACGAGCCGTCCGGATTCATGACGATGCGCCGCCCCTGCTCCTCGGGCTCATCGTGCCGATGGTCGAACCAATACAAGGCTTCGTCCTGCTCCGGCCCTGGCGGAATGACTTCCGTGATTTCTTTCTTGCTGGAGATGGGTAGGCCGGTGGTGTGGACAAAGGCTCCGTTCGCCAGCTTGCTGATGCTCTTTCCCTTCATCGCCCAGGTCTGGACCACCTGGATTTGACCGAAGCGTCCGGTGTCCAGAGTCTGCGGTTCGCCGTTGAAATCCATACCGTTCTCCTTTATTGGCCAATGAGTTCCAGTTCCAACGTGGTGGCAGCGGGGGCGAAGGCGCTGGGAACCTCGACCAGGGGGCCGTCCGCGGCCTCGGAATAGTCTCCGTAGAAAATCCTCAGCTTGTGGTTGGCCCGATCGAAGCTGTAGACATATCCGTCAGCAGGCTGGATGACCTTGGCCCGCCTGATCTCTTTGTGGAGGTCGAAGTTGTCCAGTGACGGCATGGGGATGCCGTTGCCGGCCCCATAAGTCTTGTCACCGTCGCCAAAGGTGATGGTGGGCAAGACCACCTTGTTGAATTGCAGAAAGTCAACGTCTTGAGGGGTCATGTTGACCGTGACGTCGGATGCGGCCAAGTCCGCCATGACAATATCCTCCATGTTCCCCGGGGCCGCCTTGGCCCCGGGTCGTCAAATTAAAGCAGATGCAGATAGCTTTGCAGGTCCGGGATCTCAGACCGGGGAAACCACAGGATAAACGGAATGCAGGCTCCAGCCCCGCCGCCGCCCGTGGCCCCCTGGACCTTCTGCTCGATGATCAACTGCTGGCCCACGTCCAGGTCCACCGAGTTGAACTCTTTGATGTAATGGTGGCCGTCAGCCCAGCCGTTAACCGCGGTAATCTCCGCCAGTTCCACTCTGCCGGTATCGCTGTTATGAGTAACCCGCTTGTCCAGAGACATCTTTTGGGCCGTGCTCATGGCCGCATAGGCCGTGGTCACTTCCAGGCCAAAGCCCACCACCGTCATGGGGCGGCGGGCCGTAAACACGAACTTGTCTCCCGCAGCCGCGTCATAAGCCACCGGGGTATGTTTGGCGTCAGCGTGAATTTCGGACATCACGCCGACTTCATAAGACCCGTAAATGCTCCAAGTCATGATATTCGTCCTCCTATTGGTGTCCCGGCTTACAGGCTGGTGACCCGGATGATCTTGGCCTTACCATCCGTGGCCACGTTCCAGATGCTCCCCAGGGCCACCAGGCCATACCAGGCTGCCGCATGGGAACGGCCAAAATCCATCTGGTAGTTGCTCTGTACCCTCAGATGCGGGGTATCCACTTCGATGGCCGCCACACCTTCATCTCCGAAAACCACGGCTTCACCCAAATAGGCGCTGGTGCCTGCGGTGTTGGAGAAAGCCATGGCCCGGTTGATCTCCACCCAACGGATGCGCTCGGTCATGCCCTGCTCGCCCTTGAACCAGAAGTCCCCCTTCTGCAGGTACAGGTGCGGTAGTTGCCAATTGCGGTCGTCCTTGAGGCTGCGCATGTTCTTGTTGCAGCTCAGGCCGACATAGTTGTCTCCCTCATAGGGAGGCACGTGAATGGTGTCGGATAGATAGTCCACCAGTATCTTGCAGTGGTCGAAGGAGAGGCCCACCGGAGCCACTGCCACCGGCGCCCCGGCCACCCCGAAAGAGCCGCCCGCAATGCTGGTAGGGGTGAAGCAGATCATGACCGCGGCGTTGTCTTTGAAGGCTTTGGCCGCTTCAGTGTCCAAGGAGGCCGTCATCTGCTTTTTCAGTTCTTTCTGGAGGAAGTTGCTGGGCTTGAACTTGCTCAACTGTTCCGCCAGGTTGCTGTATTCCACACCTTCCCCGAACTCTTCCACTTTGAGAGCCCGGTCGCCCAGGCTGAGCTTGCGTACCGGGATTCGGGTGGACTCCGTCAGCTTGGAGCTGGTGTTCTGAGGCAGCGGGTTGACGTGCATCATGTGCACGTACTCACCTTTGCCCTTGCCGAACCCAGTGCCGGGGTCCATGGTGAACTGATAGACCTTGCATTCGCCAAAAGCGACGTCCAGGAGCTTGTCACTGATATGGTGGTTCTTAAAGACCCCGACTGCGGAGTCAAATGTCCAGTTGTGAGGAGCCATTGCTCAACCTCCTTAAAGCCTTCGTTCCTCACGCCACTTCTCTCTGATGTCATTGAGGCGGCGTGGTTTTCCCTCCTCGGAAGAAGGGGTCTGGCGCGGGGTCTTTGCCCCGCGCTCTAAGGTTGTCTGTTCCGGTGCGGTTTCCGATCTCGCCGCGGCCCGCCTGGCTTTTTCCGCCTTGGCCTCGGAGATCATAAAGTCCACCTGTTCTTCCAGGGTTACGCCTTCGTGCACGGGAGCGCGGTTGAGAGCATCCCAGAACAGAAACGAGTCGTGGGTCTTCTCCCCCATGTCCAGTCCGGCCTCTCTGGCCATCTTGATAGCCGCCTGGCGGGAGGTTTTTTGTTCATCCTCTTTCTGTCGGCGCTCGTTCTCAACTCGTCGTTCTTCGTCCAGGACCTTCTTGACCGTCTGGGTCACGGTGGTTTCATCGGGGGCGCTACTGCCTTGCAAGGTCGCCACCTTGGCCCACAGCTTGGCTCGCTGGGCCGCGTAGTCGTCGGCGTAGGGATCCAGGTTGTCGATCTCGCCCAAGACCTCGGCCACTTGTGCTTCGATCTCTTCCGGTGACGGTACCGGTGGAGCAGGAGGAGTCTGCTTGGTCCGCAGTTCCTCATTTTCCCTCTCAAGCTCCGCCGCCCGCGTGGTCGCTTCGTGCATCTTGCGCTCGGCTTCCCGCTGGGCCTTTTCGGCTTCTTCCTGGCTCTTGTACTTCGGCTTGAAGCCTTCTTCCCCGCCTTCCTTCGGTTGTTCCGGGATTCCGCCCTCCTCCCCGGGACCTTCCCCGGGGCTTTCGCCAGGAGGCGGTTGGACGTGCTTGCCTTGGGGTTCTTCCTCCTCGTCACTCCCGTCGATGGGACCGGCCAATTCTGCCGGATGACCGGAAAAAACCCGTTGCTGCCTATGCCGCTCCCGAATGGACGCTAAACTACCTTCGTCCTCCGAAGTTTTGGCTTCTTCCAATTCGACTGACATACGCGCTCCTTCGGCGGGTATCCTTGCGGGCCGCCTTATGGTTGTTCGCCAGCAGCCGGTATCCCTTCCGGGGCGGCCTGACGTTCATAGCCTGGTAAAACTCTTCTGAGATGGCGCTCCACCACCAGGGGCGTCAAATCAATCTCCATGCCCAGCTTCTTCAAAACGGCCAGGAAGCTGGCGTATACCGGGTCCCGCTCCAAAACCAGACTGGCTTGCCCGATCATCTGCTCCTTTATGGCCTCCACCACCAGTCCCCCGGAGCCTTTGAGTTCAGCCTGCAACTCCAGGCTCCGACTCACGGCCTGCTGAAGCCTGGCCTCGGCTTCGGCCTTTTTCGTTTCCGGGGTTTCCAGAACCGGATTACCCGTCACAATGTCTGTCTTGATGCCTCCTGGTCCTAAGGGCACATATCCTCCTATGCCGGTGCCACCCCGGCCATGGCCGATTCTTCGGCTTGCGCTGCCTGGGCCTGTTGAACAGTATCCTCGGCCTGGGCCTGTAAGCCCATGCGGGCTCGTTGCCATTGTTCAATTGCCGCACCCGTCTGGTCATCCACCCGGATCCCCTCATCCTTAAGGTTCAGCCGGTTTTCAATGGCCTTAATGGTGGGGAAGGCCCGGAGATAGGGGACAAATTCGGGCTTATCAAATAGGGGTAAGATGACTTCCCGGATGTTCCGAAGCTGTTCCCAATCTTGCATCATGGCGCTGATGCCGCTCACCGTGAACTGGCCCGTGGACAGGCTCGGCAACTTTAAACCTGTCCGGCTTTGAGGGTCGGCATAAAGGAGCGCCGTCTCCGGCCCCACAAATAGCTCCAGGTCCTTGTAGGGCATATAAACGTCCAGAGTTTCCGCCCCCGCCAGAATTGCCTCCAGGGCCCCCTGTTCGATGTTGAAACCCATGAGTCCGAACACCGTCATGCTCTGGTCCAGGTTTTGGGCGGATTCCCGGGCCGTCACTTCGGCCCGGTATCCCGGCAGGCCCCGTACTACGCTGGGGACCAGCACCCCGTCCTCATAGGACATCTTGCAGAAGTTGAGGTTGGCCAGTACGTCCGTGGTGGTGGACCGGCTGTGAATTTCCCGGTAAGCCTGCTGGCCGCTCAGGGTTCCGTAGGTCAGGCATTGCTTGCCGGGGTACCAATCCAGGTCGTCTTTGTCGACCAGGGAGGAAACATCGATCTCGATGGGCGGGTTGACCAGCCAGTTAAGATAATCGGCGTGGAGGGAGAGCAGGCTGCACATGAATTCCCACAAGGTCTTGATGCCCTGAAGCAGGCCCCGGCCATCAAAGCGAAGGGGATGCGGAATGACGCTGAAAGCCGTGCCCGGCCACCTGAGGGTGGGGTAAGGATTGACCTCCGGGAGTTTGATCACCCGGCCCCCTGCCGTGGTATAGGAGGCGTTGGGGAGCAGGAGTTCGCCCCGGGGGTCCAGGACCGTGCCCCAAAACTCCGAAGTCAGAATCAAGGTGCGGAATTTGGACCGCTGGTGGATCTGCTTGCGCCGGGAGGACACCGCCTCCTTGGTCATCCGCTTGTCGTCTGTGCCGCCTTCTTCGGTCCCAGGCTTGAAGTCGCCGATGTTGGTGTAGCGCCCCTCTTTCTGGAACTTTTTGAGTTGCCAGTAGTCCAGATATTCCGAGTGAATCCAATAAAGCCCGGATTGCGGCTCCCGGGAGACCGCGTCCGGGTCCCGATAAATCTTCCAGGGTTCGATGAGCAGATATTTGAGGCCTCGGCCCTTGCGGTAGACCGGGATCATCTCCATGCTGGTGCCCACCGCGCAGGACATGCCGCAGGCGTCGGAGAATTGCAGGGGGAAGTTGGAAAAGGTCCGGGACAACTGGATGGTCATCAACTTTTTGCGGAAATCAGCCGCTTCCTGATTCCGCTCGTTCTCGATGCTCAGAAACTGCACGTCAAAGGCCTTGCGGATCAGGGCCATGGCGAAAAGCACCGAAGCGTGGGGCATGGGCAGAACCACCCGGGATTGCCACGCTTCCTTGGCGGCATAGTTGGGGGGCTCTTCCTCGTTCCACAGGCGCCAGCATTCGTCCTGGACCTTCCTGACCTCATCGTTGGCGTTCATGGAGACCTGGACGCAGTCCTCCAGGTATTCCACGAAGTGCTTCTCGTTCTCCCCGGCGTAAGCCTGGGCCGCTTCTTCGCGCTCGGCCAACTCTTGAGCGTCCATGCCCGAAGCCGTAGCCTGGCGCTCAATCTCGCTGATCCGGCTCTTTACGCCTTTGCGGGGGTCTTCGATAAAGGCCATTAAAATTTCCTGATATGCCTCAAGGTCGTCTTAATTTCCTTGGGCCCGCGTTCCCGTCCGGGCTTCCCTCTGGGCCGGGGCCGCTTCCGCTCGGGCAGGCCCTTTTCTGATTCGCTGGCCATGTGTTTCAGGTCCTCAGGGTTCATGGTCCGGGCGGCCTTGGCTGCCGCGGGCGAATGGGAAGCAGGCAATTCCCCTTCTTTGATGGCATGAGCCATCCCCATAAACCGTCTCTGGCCCTTGGATTTAACTTTGTCCGGCATCTTCAGTCCCACCTGATGTTGTCGTAGTTGCCTACATATTTGCGGCGGCCCTCCACTTCCGGGGGTAAGCCCCCGGGGGTCTCCAATTCGGCCCCGCTCCAGTCGATCCGGTCGAAGTTCTCCCTGAAGGCATCGCCCTGGTGCTGAAGAGAACTCTGTTCTCCGGTGGCATAGGGCAAATCCTTGGTGCTCCAGCCGTCCTCCGGCTCCACGATCTTCCCGTTCCTCATGTCCACGAAGCATTCCCGGCCTATCATGGTGCCGTCCATACATTTGCGCCGGTGTGTCAGCATGGGCCACCATCCCCGGTAACCGTGAGTCTCCAACTTTCCCATTTGTCAGCCCCCCACCGCATACGTCTGCGCTCGTTTCTTGGCCTTCCCGGCTGCCTGCCGCAAGGAACTTACGTCCTGCACCACGTTGGTGGGCAGCATGACGCACACCCCATTGGCCCAGGCTTCGCAAACATGGGAAATTTCATCTTTCTCGGGAATATTACTCACCGCTTTCCCGCTGTTGTCGGTCTTATAGTGCCACCCGCCCCGTAATCCTTTATGCAGGAGCTTTTCCGTGGGGCTGAGGTAAATCGCCGGCAACCCCTGAATGTTCATGTTCAGCACCCGCTTGATCCCCAGTTTCAGGATGGGCCACCGGCTCGGCCCCGGCTCAAACCGCCCGCCCAGCTTGTCCTCAATCACCTTGGCTGCTGAATGTTGTTTCCGGCTCTGGTCGGGGATAAGCATGGTGCGGTCGCCTATGTCCCGCCATTCCATGGCCTTGTCCTTCCACCGGGGCGACTCCATGAGAGGCAGGACCTTCGTGTCGATGAGAGAGCCGATATCGCCCCCCGGCATGACCAGGGAGTCGATGAAGATGAGCCGGCCGATCTTGGTCTGTTGTCCAATAATGCAGGCCGGATTATGCCAGCCGTCCCAATACCGGAAGGACACCAGGCCTGGGGCGGGGATGATGGGGTCCGGGCAACGGTGGATTTCGGGGTTGTATTCCGGGGTGACCCGTTCTCCCCGGTACACCGCCGCAAATCTCCCCAAGACGTAACGCTCATAGGCAGCGGGATCGTCTTTGTAGGCTGCCCGGGCCGCCTGCCGGGCTTTCTCTTTGAGATGGACGTTTTCGCCGGGCTGAATCCAAAAGACTTTTTTGGTGATGAAGGGGTTTTCGGGGTCGACATCCGGTGCTTCAACCAGCCTGGCAAATGTCCAATGCTCTTCATCTGCCGGGTTCATGCTGACTTGCAGACGGGAAGATTCGCCTTGAGCCCGGGCGCATCGAAGCAGGGCGTCATTGAAAACTTCTTCGGAAAGACCGGTATTGGACCGCTCCAGCATCGCCGCTGGTTCTTCGAGCCAGATGCCATCATACTCTGTCCCCTGCAAGCGGCTTAATGAGGTTATGTCGTCAATACCAAACAGGTCTACTTCCACCATTGGGTTGCAGTGAATGGTCAGTTGCCGGTAATCGTCCTTCCATGAAATGAGGTTGGGGGTTTTACGGAAGATTTTATTGATGGAGCGTACTGTCGAACGCTTTATGTTCGTATGGGTATCGCGTATTATGGCCCATAGAACCGGCCGATTGTTACGCTGAGCGTTAATAACCATCGCGCCCACCGAAGCATAGGTCTTTCCCTCTCCCGCCGGCCCAATAATGACATTCACCATCGTATCACTATAGGCATACGAGGATTGCGTTGGTTCTAGAAAAAGATCAAGCTTGGCTCCCATACTACATAGATTATTATTTATGTGTAAGGCAGTTGCAAGCACTAATTTATATTGCAATTTAGAGTACTATATGGTAATAAGGGATTATTCAGGAAATAGGAGGATATTTCAATAATGAAAAAAAATATTGAGCGTAGAAGGCTAACAGCGGAGCGGACCGTTGTTAATCAGAATGGCACGCTATATGTTTCGATACCTAAGGAGTTTTGTGAACATCTCAGGATTCAAGTAGGAGACCGTCTCGCCATGTTCCTGGGATTGGACTCAATCAAGATCATCGCGCAAGAAAAAACATGACTTCCCATTCACTCTTCCCTGTGCGATGATTTGCTTTGATGGGCCAAAATCTGGGCAATATGGGAATCATGCATTATGACCCTCCGGGAACCGAACCACACCAAGTTCATCAAGGAAGCGCGGGCTCGGGCTGCCCTGAAGGGGCACACTCTGGGAGAGTTTCGCTTGACACGCATTGAGACGGGACAACCGCCCGTGGCTTCCCGGGGGGCCATGACCGCTATTTGCGAGAACTGTGGCGCGTATGTGAGTATTGACTCCGCTCCCCCGTCTGGGGTGTCACAAATTTGGGGGGAGGCCCTGGAAACAGATTGTCCAGGCCATGTACTCGGTAATGAGGCTGAGGGATCGGAGGAAGGTGAAGAAACCCAGCAATTGCTTGACCGCGTGGCCGAAAAATTGCACCCCCACAGATTCCCCCGCATGTCCGCCAAATTTGCCGCGGTCCTGGGGGCCATGTTGGGGCAGACCTGGACTGAGCCGGGCCTGGTGGAACTGGTGATCACCTCAGATGGCTTCCTCCTAGGCCGGCATGAGGGAGAGCCCACCTGCAAGGAATTTTTAGGCACGGAATCATGGCTTAAGGAAAACCTGGCGAAGCTTTTGGGCACTCAGGGAGTTGACCTGACAGAGCAAGAAAAAGAGTTTGTGTGGCTAGCTTATAGCCGTATCCGACTGGCTACTGATTGAGCGTTTGATGATCGTCAACGATAAATACCCCCCCGATGAACTGAGCATACCCAGGGAACCTTAAGTCTTTCTTGAGAAGCCAGGTTTCTGGAAGAAATGGGAATCAGCCGTTTCCTCGGCTTTTATAACAAAGCCAGAAGCCTTTCATATAAAATTCGATAATTTTTTAACAAATCCGATAAGTTATTCAAATGGCAAGTTATCCATAGGTTAGTGATTACTTTTGTACCAGTACTGAGGTGCTATACCTCTGGGCGCTTGACGACGCTGCCAATGGCATATACCCGAATGTCTATCTGGTTGACAGTGAAACAAGATATTCGGCTGAGAATTTTGATGATCTTGTGCCTAACGTCGAAAAGATCGTAACCGAAGCAGAGCGGTTTGTAGCTTCTCTTGAATCAGATGAAACTACGGTTTGAATTGAGATGTTTACTCAGAAAAATCCAATTTGAGCTGTAGCGGACGAGGCATACGAAGGCGAATAATCACGCGCAATGAAGAACGTGTTCGTATCAGCTCAACCTTTAGATTAAAGTCTTGCTGCCGTTGGTTGTCCATCGGCATCGAGAAATCCAAGGCCTCCTCCAACCTACCGGTGCGGTTTATTTCTGTCTCAAAAATAAACAGCTTCTCCAGTTGCTGATTAATTTGGCGGAGATCAGAGCGGCGATACAACGGTTTGGTAGGTAGTTTCGATGCATCCGAAATAACAAGTTCAGAAGACTGCTGCGTCAGTCCAAGAGTAGGAATTTGGGGACCGATAGACTTTTTTTGGATGGAGTGAGGGGTGGCAGTCTTGATCAGCATTAAGCCCTTCTCGAAGCCACCCCGGCGCTTGGCTTTCTTTTCGCGCTCCGCCTCAATGTCCGCAATGCTCTGTCCCAGCTCTCGACACAACGCTCTAACGACTTCTTGTACATCGGCGAGTTCGCTATTTAAGTCGGGTCCTGACTTCGCGTCTAGAGCTTCGAATGCTTCTTCAACCAGTTTTTGTTGCAAGGCAGCTACCAAAGCACCATCAATTAATTGAACGGTTTGGGTACGTTCACCACGCTTTTCTATAAAATATGGGATTTCATCACGGACTATCTTATTATAATCATCAATGTCTTCATCAACGCCAAATAGATCGATGCATTCTACTTGAGCCCCTTCTCGTTTGAGGACATAATATGGGTGTGAAAGAATACTTCCCGCTAGGACAACCACAATATTTTTATCTTTGGCCAAAGCTGCCAACCTTTTTGCAAAATCTGGATTTCTTATGAGCTCAGGGTCTTCCGGCTCGACTATAATTCTTTCAATATATTTTCCAGATTGCAGGTCTTCCTGTAGCCGCTGCCAGTCACTCTCAGCTTTAATTCTGAAGTCGCGCGCGCCGGAGAGCTTTTGTCTCGGTGCAGCATTGGGAGAACTAAGCTCTGATTTACTGTGGAACCAAGGGATGATCTTGTGAGGCGTTGCTTGAGGATGATTGTCAATGAACCACATAACCGAAACGGCATATCCCTCCCGTTCGGCTATTTGTCTAGTCGTATAAGCGATCTCAAATAGCCACCCTTCTTTTCTTATACTTCTATTCCAGTCGTATGGAGGAACTGTTTTGTGTCTTATCCATTTCCCATTTTCATTTGAAGCAATAAATATCCCCTTATAGCGGAGTCGTTCCCCTACAACCTCATAATTTAACAATGAAATATCCGTATCGACATCAACCTCTTTAGTATCAATTTCAAAGGTGTCATGAGAATAAAAATATAATCCTTCTGGAATCCCCCAAAGAGAATCAATCCGTACGATCCTTTCTCCTGGTACTGCCCGAGCCCAGGCAGAAGCAACCGAAGGGATAAAGTGGTGAGATATAAGACAAAGATTATCATCTTTTAATTCATTTTGTTCAATTTGAGACTTAAAGTTATCAAGGAGCCATTCTCTGGCTATTTCATATGAGCGAAGTTCATCGCTGCGAGGGAGCATTTCGCGTTTATCTTTTTGAATACCAACCCCATCTGTCCTAATGATCAAAGAGCGTTTGGTAAGTTCAATCAAATCGCTTTCAAATTCAGGAGAAATAAAGCCAGAAAGTAAATTATCCATCACCCTTGGATCATCAAGTACATAAAATAGCGGCATGTTATAATTAAGGTTTTGATATAATTTTGCGTTGCGCAATTTGCCATAATTTTCATAATCTTGATCACTGGCTACACGAAAAATTTGCAGATAAGGGGGAGATAGGGTGCATATTCGCTTTGGAAGAAGTGAACGCGGCTTGAATCCTATTGCTGGATCAGCTTCATCTGCTTGTACTATTCTAATTACTTTACCATCCCACACCCATTCGAAGTGGGTGCGCGAAGAAAGCTGTGTAGCCCACATCGCTACCAATTTCAAACGAAGAGGGGCTGCGAATTCAGAAGTGCAGCTTAAGTCTAAACCAGGTAAATCTTTTCCATCACGCCAATATCTCACCGCAATTTTTACTGGGGGGTCTTGTCGTCCTTCTTGAGGTTCGAATCCTACAATCCAATCGCGCTTCTCCTTTCTCAGGTGTCTTTCATTAGAAAGATGCCCCATTCGTTTTTGTTTAACATACTCTTGGATTATCCAATGTACTTTGCCATCAGGCATATTGGGTAGCTGAGGTATTAGATTCCGTATCATGGCAGTTGCTTGGCTTGATATGCAGTCAGCCGATTTAAGGCGCCCGCGATATTGCATAGTTTCAGAGGTTCCGCTTGACCGAACCATGACCAAGCCACTTTTATTCATACCTGCACGATTAAAACACTCGCTGACATAAGCATCAACCGTTTCATCAGAGCATTCCCCTTCAAAGCATGACGCGGCTATCACGAAAAACGGGGGAACCCACTCCGAAGGCAATGAGGATAGACCATATGCCTTCCAACCAAGTTTCTCCGCAGAGATCTCTTCAACCGAGAACTCTATTGGACCTGTTTGGGTAATTACAGTGACAGGCCGAAGTGGGGATAGAGGGCGACCCCGACCACGTCTTTTCTCACCCTGAAGAATATTCTTTCCGGGCGTGCTTTTATTTTTTTTATAGTCTTCTTGCATAATTTTAGTTTAAATAAAAACCGTAGGAGCTAGAATGCGGTGACAATGAGGGGTAATTATCATCTAGTAATGAGATTTATCGTTGTATGTTTTCTGGAATCTGCAACCCTGGTGCGAAGAAAAGAATCTCGTCTCCTTTTCGAGCAAAACTAGCAGTGTGAAACAATTGGATCTGGCAAGACCTGACATTTTTATAGAGTCCTCGAATTTCGGGAACATCATCATATGAGACAATCCAAGGGAATCTTAACCCCAAGATGTATTCACTGACGGCCTTATGATCGCTGGGTGTGTAAGCATTAAGATACAAGCGCCTGCCAGAGCGATAGTACGGCGGATCTAAATAAATTAAGTTTGTCTCGGCGAAATTATGGTTACGAAGAAATTCTATCGCATCCTCACAAGAGATATGGATGCGATCACCAAAATTGCCGATCCGTTCGATACGACGTCGCAGTTCAGACCGATTAAACCTAGCATCTATCTTCCATCTTCCGCATTGATTTTTGCCGCCGATCATCCCCCCATTCTTTAAAATACCAGAATGATTTGTTCGGTTAAGAAAAAAAGTTGCAAAGCCTAAGGCAAAATTGTCCGCCATAGGCCTTTTGGCGTAAATGGCTTTTTGCTTTGTTCTTTCTTCAGGCGTCACCGGAGTCTCATCAAGAAGCTGAATGAAATCTCGATTTCGTGTCAATACAGAATGCCAGAATGCGTAGATGGCGGGATCTAGATCATTGAGATGAATTTCTGATACAAGATCCTTAAAGAGAAGGCTTAGAGCGAGGCTTGCACCGCCTGCGTAAGGCTCTATGTACTGGGTGCGATTCAATCCGTTTAATCGAATGATATTTTCGAAGAATATTGCGAATCTCCATTTACCCCCTGGATACCGAAGTGGTGACGCGGCCTTCATATAAACCCAAAAAGCACATCAAATGTCAGTAGCACCGGTTTCATAAGGACTTGATCATCTCTTAGCGCTGAGCAATTATAAGCATTTATTAGCTATGATAAGCTTGAGCCTATATTTTTATCTTCCGTGCCAGTTAATTCCCATCTGTCGGCGGGTTTTTTCCCGCTGCCGATGAACCCCCGCTTTTCAGCATAGATCCGCCTTTGTGCCTTTCCCTACCGCGGCTTGTTCCGAAAATGGTTTCGGCTATTTCTGTTAACTTGGCAACCGCGCTATCCGAAAAGTAACCAACCAGAAACCCAACGCCAACGACCTGAGAAAGTGATTCAACAGCTTGGCGATCAAAGATGCGAAACATTCCGGACGATATAAGGACAACGATAGCAAACGCCAAGCCACCAGAAATATGTGGCGTGAATAATCGCCAAAGTCGGCGGTCCAGATGCCACATCTGTCGTGCCACAGAATGATACAACCACTTTATGTCGAAGAGCGTTCCACCCAAAACACCACTCAACCACGCTACGCTGTACTTGAGAAAACGTTGATACTTCTGATCGGATAACCCTAACCAAAATTTAGGATAGTTAAGCCAGAGAATCGCCATAGCGATCATTATGATAAGCAATAGGCATGCTAAGTATGCAGATTCAAACCAAATGTGCCGCAAAGCGTCGGGGTCGTACTTTGAGCGCCATTCAAGACGTTCACGACCGTCTGTGGGATCATCTGGCGCGAACCCCGGGATCCTTGAGGACTTATTTACGCTGCCACTCTGGGTCGGTTCATCCATGAAAGCACGCTTCCATCATGCGCCCGCACTCTGTCAATCGTGGCAGACACATTCGGGAACTGGGGGTGTTCTCGCCAATTGAATTGGTTCAATGCCCCGATCCGCGTCGCTATGGCACGTCGAAATAGCTGACTACCGAAATCCTGGTGCGTAGTTATGCGCCCAACACCGATCGGCTGTTCGAGGTAGAGATAATCTTCACCGCGAGTGAAAGCAGCGCGGCACTCCTCTATGCCGCCTTCGAACCAGAATGCGTTTTCTGGCAAGATTGGAGTCACCGCAGAAAAAAGGTCGAACGACACAGGCACCATGTGCAAGTGCGCATGATCTACACCACATCCAACGCTGAGGCCTGCTCTGCTGGGACCGTGTTCGAATGCGCACACTTGCCCATAATATTTCTGCAGAACTGAGCAGAGAAAATACTTCATCTCCTGCATCTCAGCGGCAACCGAGTCAGGCAACGCGCCCATGCAAATGAAGTGCTTCTTAGGCACAAGAAGTAGCCAGCCTTCGACAAGAGCTCCCAGTGATGGCAAAACGACGAAGTTTGGAGACTCGAATAATGGCTCGTTCCAAGCCTCGCCATGGCCATGGGGTAAAAGGTCGAAACACAGGCGACACCTGGTCATACTATCAGCCTCCTTCTGCCTACGGATACAGGGGAAATATTCATCATCACACATACCCTAATTTACTCTACTATGGGTATCTTTCATAGTCCAGCCTTTTGAGAGTATCAAAGGTGTGGCCCTTCCCTGTAAGGCTGCCCCTGCCAGACGCTTTAAACCCGGGATAGTTATACCCGGCATTAATCTGGAGAGCAAACCGGGCTAATTGCGACTAGGTCTCATAGCGGAGTACTGCTCTGTATACGCTTTTTCAAGTAAAATGTTAGCCATTTGAAATGGTTATCATAAATTCATCCCAGGTTGTAGTCCCGTCACCGGGAATATCCGTCGCCGCCCTTGTCCCTCCTGCGCCTTCCCCAATTAAGCGTAAGACCCTGTATTAGAAGCTAATTTACTATTTTGGGTTGTACCCTATATATTGACCCGGGGGGCCTGGAGTCCCGTCCCCCGGTTTCCGTTTTGCTCCCTTGCATGAGGGCGTGGCGTGGGCGGTGGAGCGGCGGGCGCGCCGTGAGGGTGGGAGCCGTCGTGATGAGGAGGGGGTGGGAGGTGGAGAGGTGAGGGGTGGGGGGAGGCGCTCTCCATCGTAGGGCAGTGGCCGGCAAGGCTGGAAAGGTAGGAATCACAGGGGCTTTAGCCGTATGAATCCGGACGGATTTGCACACCTCTTCCCTTTTATTTGACGATGGTGATCGGCTTACCGGTGCGCCTGGCCGGAAGGAACTGGCCGGGCTGCGGCTGGCCCGAGGCCTGGGCCTGGGGTGGGCCGGTGATGACGGTGGACTGCGACGAGGTATGGATGTGAATTTCTGCGCCGGCGCCCTGGGGTGACGTATCCCTGGTTAAAGCCTGAACAGTAGCCCTTATCACTCCTAATGCAGTCTGCATCTGCACCCTGGCGTTGTCGGAGTCCAAGAGCTTCTTGAGCTTTCTGATTGCCTTTTTGCTTAAATGACTTAGCGATTCTTGCAGGGTTTTTAGCTGTTTTTCATCGATTTCATCCACTTCTTCAATTTCGGCAGGAAGACCTACCTGTCCAGTGGCGGATTTTGGAGCTGCCGGAGCTACTGCAACCTTCTTCTTCCCCTTACTCTTCTTGGGTTTCCTGGGTTTAGGTTCTTTTGGTTCGGGAACCTTGGCCGGTGAGGTGGCTTGTCCCCTTAGCTCCTTGACGGCCTGGGCAAAATTGTCATCCGTGGGGGTCATAACTCGATACCTATAAGTGTTTAAACAACCAAAGCAACTTAAACCAATTCATCGTTAAATTACATATAGTTAACTATCATCATGGATAAAAGTCAATGAAAAAAATAGGGACGGCACCTTGACAACCATACTACACTGTAGTATCTTATGGCCAAAGAGGACAGAAACCGAAGCCATGAATGATGACATTCAGAACCTTTTAACCAGATGGTATGACGGCTCCCGCCGGGGCGGAATTTGTTACTCCTTCGAGGGGAGCAAGAGCAAAACCAGCGTCATGCCCAATGAGGCGGCCTGGGACGATCCGGCGACGCAAGGTCTTATCGATGCCTTACATGAACGTGGGTGGAGAACAGAGATCATGGAGCGGCAAGGAGGATGGAAGGTCATCGAGCTTATTCCACCCAACGACCAGGAAGCGATGCAAGGAGAAAGGAAGGCCGTCAGGGAGATGACCATCCAGGAGCTGGAGGCAGAGTTCCGGGAATGGGAGCAGAAGCCGCTCCAAGACCCCCAAGATGCCCAGCGCCGCTGTGAGGTCACGGCGGAACTTACCCGTCGGGACCAGGAGCAGGCAATCCCGGAGTCGGAGGCCGCATCATGGCCTACCGTGCGTCCGAATGTTCAGCTAAGACTCTTTTAGTAGGGAGGACAGAAGATGGGAAGCTTAGTGGCGTTAAAGAAGCAGCAGGGCTTGAGCTTTGGTGAGGCTCTGAAGCAGGCGAAGTCCACCGAGCCGAAGGCCAAGGGGAAAAAGACGTCCATGCCCACCCTGGACGCTACGCCGGAAGTGAAACAGGCCGTGGACGACTACCAGGAGGCCAAGACGACTTACAAGATGGCCGAGGCCACCATGAACCATGCAGGGGAAATCCTCATGGAGTTCGTGCGGCAGGCCCAGGACCAAGAGGGCTTCGCCGGCCGATTTAATGGCAGCTATGCAGTGATGGGTGTCAAGCACCAGGCCAAGGTGGTCTTCGCCAACAAGTATTCACTCAACTCCGAGGACGAAGGGGAACTGGCGGCGATCCTGGGTGAAAACTTCGACAGCCTCATCGAGAAGAAGTTTTCCGTGAAACTGAAAGAGCAAGTGTTCACTGACGAAGCCCTCCAGGCCGAATTGATGGAGCTGGTGGGGGAACGGTTCGCCGACTTCTTCGAGTCCACGGTAAGCCTGGGGGTCTGCGACAGCTTCAACCAGCTTATCTATCAGGTGGTGAAACCGGAGCAACTGGATGGTCTGAGGACCTTCGCCCGGCAATATAAGCCGTCGATCCGGTAGAAACCCAGGAGAGGGGGGCAGGGGCAACCCCTGCCTCCCGGGAGGAAGCCATGCGCTTGGAGAGCTTCAAATACTTCTACCCTGAGAGGCCCCGGCTGCTGCATATCGAGCAACCCTTGTTCGAGCAGTTAAGCCGGGATGCAAACTGGGTGGCGGAACCCAAGTATAACGGCAGCCGGTTGCAATTGCACTTTATCGATGGTGCTTGGCAGTTTTGGAACCGGCACGAGCAGCGAATGAGCTACACCCCGAGCCAAGAGGTCTTGGAAGCCCTGGCCAGCCTGAGCCTCAGCAGCTATTGGCTGTTCGATGGGGAACTGCGGCACAACAAGACCAAAGGGGTGCGCCACAAGATCGTCTTTTACGACGTGTTCATCAGCGCTGACAACTTGCTTACCGGGATTCCCTTTGATTATCGGCGGGCAATACTGGAAAGTCTGCTGGCTTATTGCAGCGACTACAATGCCTTGAGCCTGGCCCCTCAGTTTGAAGGGAATTTCCGCCAGGTCTTTGGTGAGCTTGTCCAGGACGAAGAACTCGAAGGGTTGGTAATCAAGAACCTGCATGGCCAGCTACAGCTTGGCAGGGGACGGGCTGTTGATAGCAACTGGATGTGTAAGGTGCGGAAGCCTTCCGGCAGGTACCAATTTTAAGGAGGCAATCATGGCAAAGGTGGTTATCACAATGGAGGGCGGCCTCATACAGCATGTCATGGCAGACACGGAAGGTATTCAGGTCATGGTCCTGGACTATGATACTGAGGGTGGTGACGATGAGCGCATCAAAGAATTTGAGGGGAACCCGGTCTATGTCTTTCAAGGGGTAGACGACGTGGACCCCGAGCGGGTCGGAGAAATCGAGGAGGCGCTCTTCAAATGCTGAATTGGCGTAACGCCGGGGCGATTGCGGCCTGGGTTATCGTTCTGGCCTTGCTAATTTGGGGCCGGGGGTAGTAAACATATGAAGAAAGCCGTCTGCTATGTCCGGGTCTCCACTCTGGAACAATCCACCCAGGGGGTGAGCCTGGAAGCCCAGGAGGAACGGCTGCGGGCTTATTGTGCCATGGCCAAGCTGGAGGTAGCGGCTATGATCCGAGAGGAAGGCGTCTCCGGAGCGAAGCCTTTGTCGGTTCGTCCGGGAGGAACGAAACTGCTGGCCCTGGTGGGCACGATGAAGGAGGGGCACATCGTGGCCCTGAAGCTGGACCGGCTGTTCCGGGACGCAGCCGACGCCCTTCACCAAAGCCGGGCCTGGGACAAGGCGGGGATCGCCCTGCACCTGGTGGATATGGGGGGCCAGAGCCTGAACACGGCTTCGGCCATGGGGCGCTTCTTCCTGAACATGATGGCTGGCGTTGCCGAATTGGAGCGCAACCTGATTGCCGAACGAACGGGCCTGGCCCTGGCCCACAAGAAGGCCCACCGGGAGGCTTATGCCCCCACCCCTTACGGCTTCGATCGGGAAGGGGACATCTTAGTCGAAAACGCAGGGGAGCTTCAAACCGTGGCCCAAATCAAGGAATGGCGGGCCCAGGGTTGGAGCCTCAGAAAGATGGCCCGAGAGTTGAACGAGTTGGGGACCCCCACAAAAAATGGCGGCCGGTGGCATCCTGGGACCATTAAATATCTTCTGGAGAACAATCTTTATGACACGGGAAGAATTTAAAGCATTACGTCTCAAGCTAGGGTGCGAAACCCGCAGAGAGCTGGCCGAACAGATGGGAATCACCAAAGGCGCCATCGAGCATTGGGAGTATGGACGACGCCCTCTCCCAGCGTGGGCTCAGAAGCTTATCAGGTGTTTGTATGCGGTTAAGCTGGCAGAGAAGGAGTTAGGGTTGAGGAAATAAACACACCGTAACCATTCCTCCACAAAAGATCCATTTCCATATTCAGATCATATCGGTAACTTAATGTAAATTAAATATATTCATGATAGTTGGCAAGGTAGTCGCTATTCTTGCATAATTTCTTGACTGTTTGAGATTCCTTTCTCTATGGCTGACCTTATGGATAGGCGGGAAGGAAACTCATGGCGTTTACTCGTCCGTCTCCATCCAATTGTTGGACATCCCATTCGCATATTTTGGCACTATTGAAGACCTTGAGAAGCGCTCAAGACAGCCTTCCCATGATTGTCTATCTTCTGCAATATGTGTCAGGATTTCTTCAGGTGAATCTGTCAGGATGTTTCCGATTCTCCGTTGGAAAGGCGGTGCCTGATGATACGGATCAATCATTACAGTCCCATCCCCATAGACAAGAATACATTCCGCATTGTGGGTGTAAGGATGCGGTACAATAGTCAGTCCTCTAGAGGAGTAGTCACCGCCAAGCTTCGTGACGAGATCGTTGAAATCTTCTTCGCTAACTCGGCCATACTTTCTTATGAAATGATGTCCCATACCGCTTGGCATAACACCGAAAAGGTAATATTTCGATATACCATTATTGCAGCACCATTCGGCGACATGACATGCGTGGCTGATCGTTAGAGGAGTTATCACCGTAGTGACCGCAATAGTTGTGGTTTTGTAACCTATCTTAGAGATAGATTCTTCAATCTCTTTCAGGGCACCGCGTCTTCCTACAATGGCGTCGTGGATGCTATCAGGACCATGAATACTTATGCGTAAAACATCAGCAAATTGAAGGTAGTCGCAATGTTTCAACAATGCTCTTCCATCCGCCGTCAGTAGCACCGTTTGCAAGTCATGCTTCTTGGCGTGGGAGAGCAGTTGTCCAAGGTCCGGATACAGCAGTGGCTCACCTCCGGTTACGCATAGCCGATGGGTACCGGCAGATGCAAGACGGGAAATTATGGTACAGAACTCCTCTGCACTATGGTTGGGCTTGTCACGGCTTGGCTCACAACAGAATGGGCAAGATAAGTGACATTTGACTGTGACCTTGAGCGCAATGGTGGGGAAAAACCGGAAGCCATAAATCCCTACCTGTCTACCGGACATTATTCGTCTCTCCAATCATTTTGCGTATTGCATCTCGATGCGCATTAGCGAATTCAAGGTATATGGCGTTAGCTTTTTTCTGTTCTTTTATAGAAATCAACATGAGTCGACGACCCAAGACAAAAGCAACAAATGCCGATTGTACGCATAGTAAAATGAAAGCCACAAGCGACATGTTGAAACCAAAAAATGATGGTGTAGCTTCGATAACCCAGTAAAAAATAGCAATGATGATCCAGATCGAAACATTTAACCATGTCAAAGCCGTCATTTGACCAAGCATTATCCATATTGAATGACCGAAACGTACCGAGTGATTTTTCTCCTTCTCAGCATATTCCACCACTTGGTCGAGAAGGAAGTATACGTTTTTCTCTGATCCAAGGACCCGCTGCAAATCCGAATAAAAGTTTGCGCGGATCTCATCATATCCGGGTCGAAGTTGGTAAAGCCTGAGGCCATCAATAAAGAAGCCTATCACGAGCCCCACTAGCGCAAAACCAACTGCGCCAAGCACTTTCATTATCTCGGAGGCTTTGGATGGGAATATGACAGCCACAGGTATAAGAATAACCATTTCGGCGTACATGCCGGGCAGAAAATACCAAACGACCTGGGATAGCGTTAGTTTATTGGTTGCGTTCAACGGAAGTCTCCTCGATATCTAACAATGATATACAGGACTGTATCATGACTCGATTCGTAGCCGAATCTGTCTTTGGATGGCATGATAGCACAAATCTTAAGGAAAGAATAATCCTTCCGAAAGGTTAGGCATACCTTAGGCTCTCTGCCCGCAAGACGGGTTCTGAGAGTAGGATTCTCAAAAAAAAGAAAAAATTAGTCTCCCAGTGCAACCTATGTTACCTTACCGATAGTTGGCAAACCTTCGGCTTGAACTTCGCGTCACAACTGAGCGCTGCACCTCCGAAGATAGCAAGGTCGGCTGGATAGTTATTTTAGCCTCTGAAATGATAGTTTCCGCTTGCTGAGCAAACTGCTTAACAAATATGCCGTTAGCTATTGTAAAAGGTGGTACCAGGAGGCCAAATCTGCGATAACAGCGTCGAGTAGTGTAAAGATACTAAAACTATCCAGATATCATTCTGATAAGGGTACATGAGTCTTATGAATATAATATATGCCGTTATATCTGGTAATGCTGGTGCAGGAAAAAGTACCATATTAAAATACCTTTCAAAAAATATGAAAGGCATCTTTCAAGATCAGATCGAAATTATAGATGAAAAAGAACTATATCATCCTTTATTTACTAACGTGTTTAAAGAACCCAATATTTGGGCATTCCCTTTTCAATTATATTTTCCTTTACAAAGGTTTACTAGACTTTTAGCTGCTAATCAACATTACCATGGTAATAAGATACTGTTAATGGAAAGATCACTTTTTGAAGATAAATTGTTTTATAAATACTATCGTGGAAAAGGTTGTATATCAGCTGAGATGGAAACAACTTATACAACTTTGATGGATTATTTTATAAAACATACTTTGAAACCAAATATTATAATCCATCTTCGAGGTGTTACAGAGATATTGTTGGAGAGGGTGGATTTTGGACGATCAACTGGTGAGCGTTCGATATCCCTGAGCAAGGAGCAATTGCAAGAATATATTTCATCGCTGAACGCCTTGTATAATGAATGGTCAGTTCATGCATCTGATATTTGTGATAAATATGAGGAATTCCACATTACACAGGTGGATTACGATGTAACCCACATAGCGGATCATATTGTCAAGTTGCTGAATGAATATTATGCGAGTAACTTGTTGGTAAGATAATCGTCTTCAAATCCATCCTTAGACCCGGCCCCGAGACCCAGGCGGCGCAGAATCAGCCATTCAGACGATCTGCAGAATGATTAATCAAACTTTGCTTGATCTTTCGAAGGAATTCCAAACCATGAATTCCCAGAAGGCCGTCCTCCAGGCTTTCGGATATGGTAATATCTGTAGGCCTTGTTGGTTAGGGCAGAGTGCGTTCATCGTTTAAATGCTTCGTACCCCGGGTCACTTTCCAATTTGAGATGATAATTATCCCCCATTCAAAAAAGCAAGGGGCATTGTGATAACGAAAAATGCCCAATTGCAATCGGCTTTTTCGACTAAAGCGGTCAGCCTCAGCATCTTAAATTTAATTGTCAAAGGCGGGCTGAGGTGGTAAACTGTGATTACCGAAATGGACAGGATAACTTGCCCAAAGAACAAACGGGGAATTGAGATTGCATAAGTATTACATGCAATTGGCACGAGATGCCAGTAGTCTATCTATTTCTTTTTTTTGGCGCTCCGGTGCGGTTATCGTCAAAGATGGTGTTATCTTATCCACTGGACATAGCGAAAGCGCTCTGAAAAAATCCTCCCCCGATAATATTGCAAAAGAAAATGAGCGCCCCAAATGCACTACGAGGGTACTAAGTATTCCAAACGCTGACGATTGTATGACTTGCTGTTTTGTTGATGCAGGTGCAAATGCTATAGCTCATGCTGCACGCGTGGGCACTAGTCTTGAAGGAGCTATTGTTTATGCCACTGTCGCTCCCTGCCTAATGACTCTTCAACTAATAGCTCAGGCAGGGATTAAAGCTGTCTACTTCGAACAGGATTATGAATTGGACACTCCAGAACGAAAAGCCTATTGGCAACGTATTCAACAAGATATGAACCTCGGGGTATGTGAACAGATTTTACCCATTGAGGCAGAATAAGTAGATATATGGGAACTACATTAGGGCATATTCGAGCCCAAGAATTCTCTACAAATATAAAGAGGAGATGGCACAAATGATACTATCAGATGTAGATATCCATAAAGCTATTAATGAAAATAGAATTAAGGTGACCCCTCTTAATGCGTCCAATATCCACGCCGCAGGGATTGATTTAACACTGGGTGATAAAATAAAAGTATTTGATTCGACAAATATCGAAATCATCGATCCTCTCGCCCCCAACACTTATAGTTTGACTAAGACGATCGAAGTTCCACAGGGTAAGTTTCTTATTCTCCACCCTAATAGCTTTGTATTAGGAATAACAGATGAGTGGATTGAGATGCCTGACGATATCGTGGGTAGGATTGAGGGAAGAAGTAGTTTCGGAAGGCTAGGCTTATCGATACATATTACAGCTGGTTTTATAGATCCAGGGTTTCGTGGGAAACTTACTCTCGAAATTAAGAACCAGAACCGCATACCGATTAAACTTTATACCGGTATGAGGGTCTGTCAAATAGCTTTCATGATGTTAAGCAGTCCTGCGATGGTGCCTTATTACAAAAAACATGATTCTAAGTATCTAAACCAGGATGAGCCTCGCGAGAGCCAAATATATCAAGAATTAGCGTCGTGACGCGGGGGCATCGTATTAATGCACAATGAGATAGCAGAATGTCTTCGAAATCACCAAAGGGAAGACTGGATTGTCCATTACCACAGAAAACTGCCTTTGATACGACATTATGAAGATGTAATTTCTCATTGCCTCTCGTAGTTGTCCATGAAAAACGTAATATTTAGCACTAAGGTCAGCGATGCCCATTTCTCTCCTTGCCGAAAGTGGCGCTATAGCCTTCGGCGGATCTGGGATATAGAAAAGCCTATGGCGATGTTCATCGGCCTCAACCCCAGCACCGCTGACGAAATCAAGAATGACCCTACGGTGCGCCGCTGTCTCGGTTTTGCCTATGACTGGGGTTATGGCGGCCTCATAATGACCAATGCCTTCGCCTTCCGATCCACCGATCCAAAGGTGATGAAGGCTCAAGAGGATCCAGTGGGCTTGGAAAACGATTATTGGCTGGTAAAATCAGCTCAACAAGCCAAAATCGTTGTTGCGGCTTGGGGGAACCACGGAATTTTCTGTGACCGTACTACCCAGATTCTGAAACTGCTTTCCAATCTGCAATGCCTTGGCACCACCAAGTTAGGGCAACCAAAACATCCCCTTTATCTCAAGCGAGAGGCGATGTTAATCCCTTATCGATAACTGCTCTGCTATGAGTGGTTTAAATTAAAATAATCGATATACAATATGGTTTTCATATCAGAAAACGAGCCTTGGGACATCACCAGACTGGTCAGCAATTCACAGACCTCGTGGAAAGCAGTTTCTTGGATACCTACTTCCCCGGCGGGCTCATCATAATTTTGAAACACCTTCCCGAGAGCAAGGGTAATGACCCGCCCCCCGAGATTAGCCCAGCCGCTTCTGCCAGTCTGTTAACAGGTCTTTCGCGGTGGTATAAGGTATCTGCTCATACATTGAGATCCCGCTTGAAGTCTTGGGCAGGCTTGAAGTTGACGCCGATGCGGGCGGGTTTCTTTACGGGCTTCCCCGGGGCGAACGGAGCCTTGTAGATGCGGGCGGCCCGAACGGTAGTCTTGAAGATCCCGAAGTTGTTCAAGTTGACCTTCCGGCCGGCCTGCAACTCCTGGCGCATCAGTTCCGTGGTGGCGGCCAGGACTTCCTTGACGTACTTCTGAGCGATTTGGGTTTTGGCAGCGACCTTCCTCACAAAATCCGCGTGACTCAATTTGTTCTCAGCCATCGTTTTGCTCCTTCTTGTGTTTGATTGATAGGGAGAAACTTTCCCCCACCTCTAATGCTTGATCTCGGTCAACCCCGGATATAACTGAGCCAGATATTCCCAATCGCACTTAAGACACAGGGGCTGCCCTTCAAAATCTGGACAAGTGGCCACACCGCCACACCGGGGGCAGTAATACTTGAGAAAATAGCGCACCTCGTCTTTATGAGCCTTCACCGCGTCCAGCAGGGGCCGTACTTGCCGGGGGTCCGGGTCTCCCTGCCCTTCGTACCTGGCCTTGATACTTTCTCCGTTCACCGTGAACCGATAACCCATGTGGGCCAGTCTACGCGCCGCTTCAATGCCGGGGTTGGGTTCCATTAAATTTGTACCTCCCGAACATCCTCGTCTGCAAAGTCTGCAACGTCTGTTTTTCCGCTACTGGTGCAGGTTTCCGACGCGGACATTGTGTCGCCAACATCTGCAACGTCTGCAAATCCTTCTGTTGATGGTGCAGATGATGCAGACATCGGCTCCTCAATGTCTCCGTCATCAACCCCTTGGCAATCCTGGCTTATCTGACGTTGCAGACATTGCAGACATTGTTTGATGAAAGTCTCAGTGTTTTTGTTCCATAAGAGGCATTTTGCCGCTCGATGACCATTAGCATCATGTTTTCCCGCAGAAATGGTCAGCTTCACGGCCCGGAGTACCGCCCCCATGCCCTTCGGCGTCCCGACCTTGTGGGTCTTGGGAGCAATCAAGTTGTACTGCTCATGAATGAATCCTATAGCCAGACGTCCGTCCTGGACGTGGGACCGCAACTGATCCAGAGTTTGAGCCAACAATAAGGACCTCTCGGAGATTTCCGGCGGGGAAAAGTCCTCTTCCATGATCAGGCGCAGGGCACCTTGAACTTGCCCCATATAAAAGCTGACCGCCTTTATGCCTCGCTCCAGGTCTTCCGCGGATAGTATTGCCTGGGGGGGGATCCCCATAGAAAACATCTGAATGCAATGGATTATTCCAGTGAGACGAAGGCAGTACTCGTAAGCCTTAGGCAGGAACCCACGGAGTTGGGCTGGAAGTCTGTCCTTGAATGAATGAAGGTAATTTCGCCATTCTAAGAATCTTTCCTGGGCGAAGGAGTCAAAAATCATCCGGACCGGTTTCTCGATCCTTCCCCCGCGGGCCTGGATTTCCCCTTCCACCCAATCCATTGCCTGGCGAAGGAGCTTTTCCCATTTGTTCCGGTGTTCATTTTCCCACGATTCCGCGGTAAGATCGAAATAGGTCGGGGGCTCGCAAGTTGCCAGGAACCGGTACAAAGTACCGTCTGAAAGGTACAACCCGTCCTCACCGGCAAAAAAGGTCTTAAAGACCTTGGGTTGGACTCCCCCAAAGATTGATACCCGCGCCCCATTGAGGTACACAGTCCTCTTGGCCCGTACAATCCTCGCCGGGTGTCCATCGAAGAGCAACAACCAGGCTTCTCGGTCTGTGCCTTTTTGCTTATACTGATTTTGTCCGGTGAGAAATGCGCTAATCTCATCCTGAATCACTGCGATTCCGCCGTGAGGGGAGTTCACTAAGTCTTCCCGGAGCCCTTCCAAGGTCAAGTCCGACACAAAATACCCTCTGGCAGGCGCGGGCGGTGGTTGCTTTTTTTGATCCGCAGAGCTCAGTCGGTTGTAAGTCTCCAATTCCTTCTGATAACGTTTTTCTTCCTCTTTCTGTGCTTCATGAATGGGTCCGGCCATCAGGCGAACTGGTGGGGTCTTGCCCTCGCCTGACTCCCGAATATCTAAATGCCAAAAGGTCAAGGGGGCTTCCCAACTTTCCTTGGGGGAGACTACCCGTGTCCTTCCCATGACGGCACCCATCAAACAGAAGCTCGCCCCCGGAAGGGCGTAAGGCGAAGTGGCGCAGGCCCTCCCGAGCTGCTGGAAGCTGAGGGCAATGTCGGCTGGTAGCACTTCCCAGGGAAAGGGGACGCGCGGAAACAGTCTGGCGGCTAATTCCCAATTGGCAGTATAAGTGCTGGTCTTTCGGGCAGCAGGAGTCGTTTGAGGACTTTTATTCCCGATGATAAATTGTGTCAGCCGGTCATTACCGCTGATCTTCTGCCGGGCTTCCTTCCAGGTGCGGCTTTTGCATGAGCTGTGGAAGCATTGGTAGAAAAGTTTGCCCTCGGTGGTCTGCCCTAAAGCTGATTCACCCCCACTATGAGATTGGTCGAATATGCACTCTTCTAAGATAAACAGGGTGCTTGAACCGTGGGCTTTGATCTTCTTTATGGGGATTCCGAAATGATGCAGGTATGCGTGGACATCAATTTGGCCGATTACCCCACCGTCTCTTGGCTCAGGATTATTTTTGTCCGGTAGGGTTGAGGCCAGGGCCATTAGGAGGTCTCTCGAAACCATTTTTTCTCCACCTGCGTTCATAATATCCTGGCGCTCCTGTGCGGCCGTTCCTGAATGTTGTCGCCTTTGCGGGCATTGGTCCCATAAAGCTTGCATAGCCTCGAAGGGTTGAAGACAGTCATGTCTACATCGAGATTCTCGGTAGAATGCTGCTCTGCAATGGCTTGAAGACACTTCTTAAGTAGCTCAACGTTATCTTTGGTATTGTCGAGGTTGACCTTATAGATTAGGTGTCCTCCGTTACCGCTGTCGGCAACCAGTGGCTCCGGCCATCCTTTCTCAGATAAACCCTCTTTAATTCTCAGCACCAACTGCAAAGCGGCTTCATGCTCTGCATCGGTGGCGCTAATCCCTTTGGGGCGTTTTGGATCGACATCAACAAGGAGATGCAGGAGAGATAAAATTTCGGAGTCTTGAGTCCGGCCGACGCCAGCAATGAGACGGTGGTTGGCCCTGGCCAGTAATGCCGGATTGCAGGGATTCAGGGTTATATAAATGCCCTCGGCGCCCACCTGATCGAGTTTGAAAGCCAAATCGGTGGCTTGGTGGTGATCCTGGAACCACCCGGCGACGATGTTTCTTTTCCCCCCAGCATGGCCTTCCCAGAGAGGGGAGCGCGGCTGCTTCACCCCGATGGCACACAGCTCGAACACCGAACCCTCTGGATGCAGAAATCTCATGGCCCGGAGTATCTCATCCCTGGCCATGGCAATCCGCTCTCCGGCTTTTCGTTTTCAGCCTTCCGGCTTCGATAATTTCATCCAAAACGTTCAAGTCGACGAACAGCGCCCCGCCCAGCTTCACAAAAAGCTGGGGGAATTTGCCCAAATGCTTCCATTTATACAGCGTGCTCTTACAAAGCGGCAGCGAATCCGCTTTGGCCAGCCTGATGAGATTACTCTTCATGACGCCTCCTCTAATTTCTCTATTTAGGAGCCTTATTGCTTTTCATTGCCCCTTATAGATAAAGGCGTTACAAAAGGCGTAACTATGTTACAAAAGGCGTAACAGGTGAGAAAAAGGGAGATTAGGTTTCCCAGGGAGTGGGTTTATCAGGAGTGTACGAGCAGGAAAAACCGGTCTTGATGGAATTTATGAGGTGTTGGCCAAGGGCCGGATGTTCTTTCTTAATTATTTCCTGGATTTCACGGATTCTATTGGTTACAGAAATTCGAGCCTTTTCAGATGGGTCACTAAATTTACGTCTTCGGCCCATTAGGCCAATCCCACTTAGGAGTTGTTCTTCTAAAAATTCTTTCGATTCCCTAAGCTTTTCAACCGTGTCGGGGTATTTATCCTGAGCTTCTCGAATCTCTTCTTCAATTTCTTTGATTTGTTTCTTCAATGCGCCTGCTGCTTTGGAATCGAGAATCTCTCCCGCGTTTCCAATACCAGAGATGCTCAACCCCTCTTGAGACAATTGTTTTTCTGCCAACACATTATATATTTCATTGCCTTTAGGTTCCTGGATCATTGTCGTTACGTGAAATTTATGGTCAGGGTATTTGATTAATAATGCAAGATAGCGTACACCTTTGGTGTTTTTAAGTATAATTTCTTTCCCCTCAAAAACAATTTTCCAGAATTGCCCCTTCTTCAAAAATATGTTCTTGCCAGATATCCTTTCTGGCATTGAAACCTCTCCCAAATTTCTGTAGTTTTCCGGAAGAGCTAAGATAAGAAGACAAGACTCTGGAAGAGTTCCCTCACGAATTTCCCGGACATGACTTTTAATACCATTGTCGATTACCCTGCAGACTTGCTCAGCATGCCGTTTATGGAGGTCAAATATTCTGGCACCTATCTCATCAGAAGCCCCATCCAAATAAGAAGAGACCCTGCTCGCCTCTCCGAAATTGGAGAAAAATTCAATATCGTTCATTTTAGTTACCAGGGTTGCTGTCCTGGCATAGGACTCCAACATCGTCTTGTCTTCCGGCTTCTCTCTGGCCCCAGTCAATAAATCAACTTCATATATTTCCTGTGGTTCATAAGGTGCATTCCCCGAAGCCAGCACGGCAAAACGGCGGCCAATACATTGAGAGCACTTGCCGCAGTGGTTGGGACACCTATTCATCCTGACGTGGGAGCAACTCACTGAATCTTCAATAAGGTCAGGGCATCCTGCCTCGGCGATACGGGCCACTACCTCGGCTCTGGTTTCCCAAAGAAGGGGGTTTTCCACTTTAAAGGGCTTGTCCATAATAAGGCTAAAAAGTTTTGTAAACCCCTTAAGGACCCGAGGATGGGTGGTTCGTGTTGCCCTGGCCCCGATCAACTGCTCGGAAATCGGTAAGTTCATGCTAACGACACCGTTTTCATACATGCGGAGGGCCGGAATATCAAACAAATGCGCCACCGTAGCCCCCAATGCAGCATATAAAAAGGAACGACTTCGCTGAGTGGTTACTCTCCCATAGTCTCCTATCTTGGTTGCCCATACAGGCACATGGATAGGGCTGGGCCCCGAACAATGGCTGGCAAGTGCCTTTATAAGATTGAGTTGCTTGGAGTGGATTGTTTGAGCAGAGCGGTGGCTTACAAGAATGACCTGCTTTTTTTCAATTACGGCTTCTTGAACCGCACCCGCAAGAGAGTCCAAGCCCCCTGAAAATAGTACTATGCTTTCTGGCTCCAGGGTTGCGTCACCCATACCTTCTAAATACTGTTCGAAACGTGGTGGCTTATCCAATTTTTTAAAGTTGAAGGAATAATAATCATCGGATAGGAAGTCGAGAGTGGAAACCAACGATTGACAAACTTCTGGGGATTCCCACACATCTGGCCGGCGCACCGGTATATGAAACCTCAGACGGCGCCGCCAGTTCTCCCCCATGTTGGGATCGGTCTTACCACCTCGAGTAACCACCTGGTCGGCGCAATAGACATAGGAAGCAATTTCCAGCAAATCAATGAATACCTCTTTGATGTTGGTGGCGAATCTATCGTTGATGTCTTTGATCTTAAGCCGTACATTCGGATTTTCACCTGAGATTTGCAAGCGGAGCGGCACCTTGAGGTCTGACCATTGGCTTGGCCCCTCTATTCCGCCACATAAAATGAGCCGCTCATTGCCCATTGGAGCCGTTATCCAGACCCAGTTCGTCCCTGATCTTTTTCAGAGCCTCATAAGTAAAAGTCCGGGCCTTCGATAGGTTTATGCCACCCTCGTAAGCCTCAGAGAACCAGTACTCGGCGAACTCCTTTACAATCCTTGTCACCTGGCGGCAGTAAAGATCTAAGGCTTGGTTGAATTCAATGTGTTTATAAATATTGGCGAAACGACGGTTTGGCCCTACGTGGTTGGAAAGCTCTCGGCTAAGAAAATAGGAGAGATAACGCCGCAAAAACCTCGCAAAGAATTCTTGGGTCAGCAGGCTGAAGTTCTTCTTGGTAGTAAAACTCCTCAGTGCTTTCTTAACGTCCTTGGGTGTAGCCCCGAAAAGGCTTCCGGTCTTTTCCCCTATCAGGGAGGTGAGGCTCTCCACCGCCGATAGCTGGGCCATCTCACCTATATCTGATCTTCTCTTCTGCTGGTCAGCATAGGCGTCCACGGTGTCTGTGAACGACCCCATCACCTCCATCAAAGTGGGACCATGGACTAGTTGGAGGCCCTTTACCCGTAGCTCATCAAAAAACTCTTGCCCCTTGGCGGCAAGGGGAACTTGGGTGAGCAGCCAAGTGGTGTAACATAGGATGGGGTCTTGGGCGGCGGTTTCCAGCTCTTTTTTGGAAGCCGATAGGACGGCGAGAGCAACGGCGGGGGCGTCTGCGCCACTAGCTATAAGGTCTACCACGTGGGTCCATTTTGGGGTACCAGGCAATCTGCCTAATAGAAAATGGCCCATAGATTCCCTCTAATTTGTAAAAAGATCGTGCTCCAAAGAGCTACGGCGATTATTAAAAAAATTTCACGGCTTGTCCATCTCAATAACTTCTTTATTCTTATTATTTGGTATCAATAGCTCCCCGCTTTTCATCGCCGCATCTTTGAGTGCCCCGGGAGCAAGGTGGGCATACCGTTGGGTAGTCTTAGAATCTTTGTGGGTCAGTAGTTTTTGTACGATTATCAGGTCAACCCCATTGCTCACCAAGACGCTGGCGAAGTTATGGCGCAAACCATGAAAACGGAAGGTATCCGGCAAACCGGCGGCCTTGCGGATCTTATGCCATGGCCATCTGAAATTGGCTTTCTGCTTGCCCCCTGGCCCGGGGAAGACAAAAGTGGAGGTCTTCTCCAATCCTCTAAGAACGTCCAGGGCCTGGGGATTTATAGGAAGGAGCTGAGTCTTGCCGCTCTTGGGGTTTCTGAGGGTAACCACGCCCTGCTCAAAATTCACATCTTCCCAGGTCAAGCGGAGGATTTCGCCTTTTCTGAGCCCGGTAAACAGAGCAAATTTTATAAGCACCACACTTTCTTTGCAGGGCCAACCCTCAAGGACCTGGAAAAGCCTGCTAACCTCTCCCTCCTTCAGAAACTCAGTCACTTGATTGTCAACCCGGGGCAACTCCACCTGCTCCATAGGATTCTCCCCGGTATACATTCCCCAGCGCCTGGCCAGGTTAAATAGGCGTCGCAAGATCGCCAGCTGATGCTTGATGGTTTGCGCTGCATAGGGCTTACCCTGGCGGTTTACTCCCTTCTTAAGATCCGACTTCAGGCTTTCAATATCTACGGGCGAGATAGCATCCATGGCCTTCTCACCAAAACGGGGCAGTATATGCTTTTCGTAATACCACTTGTCATCTTTCCATGACTTCTTATTTTCTTGGGCATAGGGCAAATATTTGGCCCAGACATCTTTAAGGATGGGGACTTTCCTTTTTTTCTTTTTAATATCCATTTCTCCCCGCTCAAGGTCGGCCTGAAGGGTTGCTTCCTTTTGTCGAGCCAGGGTTAGATTGGCCACCACACGCGTAGCCCGGTTTCCTTTGACGGAGACGCACACCCGATATTTCTTATCTCGGCCAAAGAGGGTCCCGCACCTGGGGCATGACTTGACCTCCAGGCCATAAGATGACTTGCACTTGGGGCAAAAAATTTGGATCGCCATGGCGTACCTCGTAAAAAGGTGTGCATATAGTGTGCACGGATGCAGAAAAAGGCAGTTCTAACTGGTAAAAACCGTCTAAAACTTTATGGCTATAATAGCTTGATTATACTGAATTTGTCAAGAATTATCTCAAGGCGGGAAAAACAAGAAAAAGATTTATCCCCGGACTTCAAATCCGGTGTACCGTCTGACGAGGGCGGTAGGTGGGTTCGATTCCCATGCACTTCCGCCATTAACTTGCTGATTTTATTGATATATTTTTTAGAAAACCCCTAAATTTTGTGTCCGTAGACTGTCCGTAGAATTCCGAACGGCTACCCTCAAACTGCCCCCGTCATCGGTTCCTCCGAAGAAAAAAAGACCCTCTCCCCGGGTCCAAGGCGGCCTCTATTCTCAATGCCGTTGACTTAAGCCCAATTGTTGGCCCATTTACCATGGCGGCTCTTTGATTTGCGGGGGAATTTGCGGCCTGGACGGGGACGATATTTTCTCCAGGTGATCTCCGCCAGACAATACCTG
>JBMORF010000056.1:0-84037 GCA_049322315.1 Thermodesulfobacteriota bacterium
GCGAACCTTGTGTTCGCCCGTGGCTCCGGGGCGAACACAAGGTTCGCCCCTACGTATAGTATCTTTTTGACTGCAACTCGGGATGAGTAGGCCAGAATAGCCAAGATGCCGGGCTCAGGGTTGGTCCGGCGGTATGCACTTGTTCCGGGGCCGCGGTGACCCACCGGGTGAGGGAGTTGGCTCGGCCTCGAAATAGATTTATAAAAAAGTCATCTAAAGAAACTTGGACCATAAGACAACCGTCCCCGGCTGACCATAAGTCCCGGAGTGGCAGCCGGGGATAACTGTCTTTTTTAATGACCGTGGACCCTAACCGGGCTTTCAACCAGGATTGCAAGAACCATGAAGACCTTATGCGCTTTTGGTTTCCGGCCGCGTCGGGGAATCAATACCTTGTGGCTGGGAAGAATGCTAATCTTTTGGGTGCTCCTAACCTTTGTCTTCCTAAATTCGCTCTTGGCGGCGGATCTCGACGAGGTTAAGCAAAGAGGAGTGTTACGGCACCTGGGTATTCCCTATGCCAACTTTGTCACTGGCAGCGGTGACGGTTTGGATGTGGAACTGGTAAAACTTTTCGCTCAATATTTAGGAGTTAAGTATGAATATATCGAGGCTTCCTGGGAAAATGTCATAGGGGACCTCACCGGCAAAAAAGTTAAAGGCAAGGGGAACAATATCGAAGTTATCGGGGAAGCGCCCATCAAGGGCGATCTCATTGCCAACGGCTTTACCATTATCCCCTGGCGGCAGAAAATCGTCAATTTCTCCACCCCCACCTTCATTACCCAGGTGTGGTTGGTGGCCAAGGCCGATTCCCGGTTAAAGCCCATAGTGCCTCAGAATAGCATTGAGAAAGATATCAAGACGGTGGAGGCTCTGATTAAGGGGCATTCCCTCTTAGGGAAGGCCAACACCTGTCTCGACCCCTCTTTATACAACTTAAAGGAGAAGGGAGCCAGATTGAAGTTATTCCCGGGCAGCCTAAATGATCTGGCCCCGGCGGTTATCAAAGGGGAAGCGGAGTTGACCCTGTTGGATGTTCCCGATGCCCTGGTGGCCCTGGAAAAATATCCCGGTAAGATTAAAATAATCGGCCCCATTACCGCCCGGCAATATATGGGGTGTGCTTTTCCCAAGAACTCGCCGCAACTCTTGAAGGCATTTAACGAATTTTTCCAGCAGGTCAATGCTGATGGCACCTATCTGCAATTGGTGAAACGCTACTACCCGAAGGTCTTGATTTATTTCCGGGATTTTTTTATCAAGCAGTGAAGGTCGTTACCGCTGAGAGAAAAATTGTCGGGATGGTTGCCTGTGAAAAGTGCGACCTACCGGGCTTGGGGGCTCAGAGGGCCCCGATTGAGGAGAGCTGTTTTTGAGAACGTATTTTCGCAGCCTATTGGCGGGCAAAAGCCTGGCAATGGTTTTATCTACCTTGACCCTGGCTGCTTTTATCGCCCTCCTGGTGGGCAAAACCTACCAGTCCCAGGTAGCCTTGCAAAAGTCCGTGCTGCAAACCTTTCGCCAGGACCTGGAAAAGCAGGCCGCAATTATAAGCTACTTTTATTCCCAAAGAAAAAACGATCTGAATAATCTGCCCGCCAAACGCGAACTATCCACTTATTTTGAAAATAAGGCCCTGGGCATGTCCATGGAGTACGGCCTGAAGGCCAGTCTGGTAGCTATTCAAGAGAGTTTTGATCTTGTCCTGGAAGAGAGGATGTTGGACCAAGACAATATTTATACCCGTTTCGTTTTTATCGACCATGCCGGTAACTGTTTGATCGACACCGGTAAGGATTCCGCCTCAATCCCTAAAGACACAAACTGCAGAAGATTTCTTGCCCCCCAAAAATTAACCCCGACTCTGGTGGTTGAACCACAGGCAGAGTCGGCGGAAATAATCGTTTCCGCTCCTTTTTTTTTCAAAGGTGTTTATGCCGGTCAGATTGTTGCCTGGGTTTCGGCGGCCACCGTTTTAAGACATTTTATCCCGGATAATAACAAGGTTGCCAGAAAGTTCCTGGGGGTTTTGATCGAGGAGGCCGATCTCTATTTCCCCGGGAGGGGTAACGCATCTTTTATTCCCTCGATCCCTCCCGGGATTGCTGCCGGAGGGGGGAGTGAATGGGGAATTTTTACTACGGAGGATGAAGCAGGAGCAGAAGTCGAAATGCTCGCCACCCGGGTGGGGATCCAAGGCACTCCCCTGTTCCTGTTAAGCGTCATCCCCTCCAAAGCCTTGTTTGGCTACATGTCTCCGTGGCACCTGCTGGCGATTCTTGGTTCTTTATCAGTTCTCTCTTTGCTGGGGGTGGGATTTGTCTGGTGGGCCAACACCCGTAACTTAATCCTGCAAGCCCGACTGGAAGAGGCTGATATCCGGGAGAAAGAGATTGCGGCCAAAAACCTGGAACTTGAGGCGGAAATTAACGAACGCTGCCTGGCGGAAGCGGCGTTGCGCGAGAGTGAATGGAAGTACAGATTTTTGGTAAGCAATATGCCGGCCGTGGCCTTTAAAGGTTCCAGAGATGGGGGCATAGAATTTTTTGATGACAAAATCGAGGCGCTCTCCGGATATGGGAAAGATACCTTCAACTCCGGAAAGATGAAGTGGTCCGAGGTGATCCTGGAGGAAGACCTGCCGGTGACGGAAAAAGCCTTCACCCAGGCCCTGGAAACCAATAAGACCTACATTACGGAATATCGCATCAAGAAAAAAGGCGGGGAGATTATCTGGATCCAGGCCCGGGGGCAGATAATCTGTGACCTGGAAGATAGGATAGAGTCCATCAGCGGCGTTTTTTTCGATATCACCGAGAGGAAGAAAATTGAAGCAGAATATTTCATGCTCAGTAAAATTGAATCTTTGGGCCTGATGGCCGGGGGGATTGCCCACGATTTCAATAATATTCTCACCGGTATTCTTGGGAATATCAGCCTGGCCATGGTGGATTGCCAGGAACAAGATCACCGGCGGGAAAGCTTGATTTTGGCGGAAAAGGCTTGTTTGCGGGCAAAGGGTCTGGCCAGGCAGTTGCTTACTTTTGCCAAAGGCGGGGTGCCGGTAAAAGAGAGATTTTCCGCTCTCGAGGCCATCGCCGAATCCGCGGAATTAACCTGTAAGGGTTCCCAGATTCGTTGCGAATTCCATTATCCCCAGGATCTCTGGGCCTTGGAGGCAGATCCCGGGCAGATTAGGCAGGTTATCCAGAACCTCATTATCAACGCCTGCCAGGCCATGCCTGCCGGCGGCACGATTAATGTCTACCTCGACAATCTGAACCTGAAAACAGACAGCAATATTCCGGTCAAGCCAGGGAAATACCTGCGGATTTCCATTAAGGATCATGGAATTGGCATCCCCCCGGAATATATCCAGAGAATTTTTGATCCTTATTTTACCACCAAACAAACAGGGAGCGGTTTGGGTCTGGCCACCTCCTATTCCATTATTAAAAATCATGGCGGCCACGTGGCGGTGAAATCAAGATTGGGGGAAGGAACAACATTTACTATTTATCTTCCGGCCAGTGACCAGGGCATTACTATTAAAACCGAAGAAGACCGCGAATTAATCACCGGAGAAGGCGCTATCTTGGTGATGGACGATGAACCCATGGTCCGGGAAGTTCTGGGGAAAATGCTGACCAGCCTGGGATATGAGGCGATTTTCGCCCAAGATGGCGCCGAGGCCATTGAAATATTCACTGAGTTGCACCATCAGCGGAAAAAACTGGCGGCAGTGATATTGGACTTAACCGTTCCTGGAGCCATGGGCGGCAAAGAGACCATCAAGAGACTGCTGGAGATCGACCCCCAGGTAAAGGCTTTAGTCTCCAGCGGTTATTCCGAGGACCCGATAATGTCCAATTTCCCTCAATACGGGTTCAGCGGGGTCATGCTCAAGCCTTACCGGGTGTCGGAACTGAGTAAGATTTTAAGTGAGCTGATCGTGAATGAAAAATAATCCTTCCTCTTTAAGCATCAGGAAAATCAATTTCCGAAGACGCGACCCGACCCAGGCTTGGCCCACGGCCGCAGCCGCGCCTCTGTGCCGGCTTCCGGCCCGGTATTTATCCCCACCTGTTTACCGACTAAGTGATTTCCGGCAGGTCTTTCATTTGCCGCACTTCAGACAGACTACCCCAGACCGATCCAAGGATCTGGTTAAGAGTGAAGATCAGCGGCAGCAAACTGTGGTGGAAGATTTGGCTTTGTCAGCCCGGCAAATGATTTTTAAAATAAGACATGAATACAATTATGCGACAATTTACTGAAACAGATAACTATTGGTAAATTTAAGATAAATTGCCTTTTCAACTTTTCCGTTGCAATATTGCAACACTATTGCCCCAAAAATGCCTCCGTTCTCTAGGTTGTTGGCCAATATATTTAATTGTAACAACTATTTAATTGTAAGGCATAATCCTTGCTTCGATTATTCCCAGGCGAGAAGGGCGGGCTTGAGAGCTAACCCTCTTAAGCTCGGGAAGATATTTTGCATCTGTCCTGAGCAAGGTCATTCAGGAGATGATATTCCGGCTAAGTTCATTTGCCTTTCCCTGGAAGCCTTAACAGACCGAATACCACCACTGGGGATAACGCTCTAACGGTGGCCCACCAAAAAACCGGCAGTTTTGTCAGGGGAAACTTCAGAACCCGGGAAAAACTGTCACCAGTTGTCAGACTAATGATCGCTTGCATGAGGTGATCCATGGAAACCAATCTGCTGGGGTCGGTGATGGTGGTGGGAGGCGGCATTGCGGGGATGCAGGCCTCCCTGGACCTGGCTAATGCCGGCTATTTTGTCCACCTGGTGGAAAGGCAGCCGGCCATTGGCGGGGTCATGGCCCAGTTGGACAAGACCTTTCCCACCAACGACTGCGCCATGTGAGTCATCTCCCCCAAGCTGGCCGAGGTCGGCCGGCACGCCAATATCGAGATTCACACCCTGGCCGAAGTGGAGGGGATCAGTGGGGAGCCGGGCCGTTTCACCGTGACCCTGGAGAAGCAGGCCCGGTACATTGATCCCGGCAAATGCACCGGGTGCGGGGAATGTACCCAGGTCTGCCCGGTTAATCTGCCGGATGAGTTTAATCAGGGGTTGGCCCAGTGGCAGGCGGTTTACCGTCTTTATCCCCAGGCCTTTCCCAGTGCCTTCGCGATCAAAAAACTGGACCGCGCTCCTTGTGTGCGCGCCTGTCCTGCCGATGTGAATGCCCAGGGATTTGTCCAGCTTATCAAGGCCGGTAAATTCCTGGAATCATTGGCTCTGATCATGGAGCGCTTATCGCTCCCCGGCACCATCGGTCGCATCTGTCCACACCCCTGTGAGACCGACTGCCGTCGCCAAGAGCTGGACGAGCCTGTGGCCATCTGCGCCCTGAAGCGCTTCGTGGCGGATCAGGTCGATTGGGGCTCCCTGTCAGTGCCCGAGGTTCCCCAAAAAGACAAAGCCGTGGCCATCGTGGGAGGGGGGCCTTCAGGGCTGAGCTGTGCCTACCATCTGGCCCTCCTGGGTTACCGCTCGGTAATCTTCGAGGCTGCCCCGGAGCCCGGCGGCTGGCTGCGCTATGGCATCCCGGAATATCGCCTCCCCCGGGAAGTGCTGCAAAAGGAAATTGATTATATTCGGAAGCTGGGAGTGGAGATCCGCTGCCACACCCCAATAGGTGAAGGTCGCACCATTAACGACCTGCTCACTCGGGAGGGTTTCCAGGCGGTCTTTTTAGGGGTGGGCTGCCAAGAATCCCTGACCCTGCCGGTGCCCGGGGCCGAGGCTAAGGGCGTGTACTGGGGCGGCGAGTACTTGAAGGAAGTAGCCTCCGGCCAGGCGCCGAACCATAGAGGACAGCGAGTCGTCGTCATCGGCGGCGGCAATGTGGCCCTGGACGTGGCCCGTAGCGCCCAACGCCAGGGGGCAGCTCGAGTAACCCTCATTTGCCTGGAAAACCCCGTGGAAATGCCTGCCTTCCCCTGGGATGTGGAAGAAGCCAAGTTGGAAGGCATTGAGATCATATACCGCCGGGGGGTAAAGCAGGTCCTCACCGCTGGGTGTAAGGTAACCGGCCTGGAATTGCAGGCGGTGGCCCGGGTATTCGACGGGCAGGGCCACTTTGCTCCCGTCTATCTGGAAGACCAGCTCACCACCCGTGATTGTGATACGGTCATTATGGCCATCGGCCAAAAAGCCAACTTACGCTTTCTCTCCCCCGAAGACGGGGTGGCCTTGACCCCCAGGGGTCTGATCCAGGCGGACCCTGATACTCTGGCCACCAGCCGGCCAGGGGTCTTTGCCGGGGGCGATGTGGTCTCCGGTCCCTTTATCGCCATCGCGGCGCTGGCGGCAGGCCGGGAGGCCGCCATTTCCATAGATCGTTATCTCCAGGGGATGGACTTGAAAGAAGGGCGAGAATCATCCCTTAAGCCTCTTAAGGAGGGAAACTGGAACCCCCTGCCCCGGGGACATCCCAGACAACCTCGAGCGGACTCCCCGATTCTGCCGGTGGCGGAATGGGTCAAGGGTTATCAAGAAATCCACCAGGGATTCACGGAAGAGCTGGCAGTGCTCGAGGCCGCCCGTTGCCTGAACTGCGGCCTCTGCTCCGAGTGTGGCCAATGCGTGTCAGTTTGCCAGGCCGGGGCCATCGACCATTTTCAGCAGCCCGAGACCAAAGAGGTCAAGGTGGGCGCAGTCATCCTGGCCTCAGGCTTGCGGCCTTTTGACCCGGGTCATTATCTGCCCTATCACTACGCCTCTTTCGCCAACGTGGTCACCAGCCTGGAATTCGAGCGGATTCTGTCGGCCTCCGGGCCTTTCGCCGGCCACCTGATCCGCCCTTCGGACCACCAAGCGCCTAAAAAGATCGCCTGGCTCCAATGTGTCGGCTCCCGTGATCTCCATCCCCAAGACCACAGCTATTGTTCGGCAGTTTGTTGCATGTACGCCATCAAACAGACACTTATTGCCCGGGAGCATAGCCAGGGGGCCCTGGACACCGCGGTGTTCTTCATGGACATGCGCACCTCCGGCAAGGACTTCGAGAAATACTATCAGCGGGCCCGGGACCAAGGGGTGCGGTTTATCCGCTCCCGGGTGCACAGCCTGCATCAGGTTCCCGGAACTGGGGAAATAGCGTTACGCTATGTCACCGAAGACGGCAGGCCGGTGACCGAGACCTTTGACCTGGTGGTCTTGTCCGTGGGCCTGGAGACGGCGCCGGAGGTGGCGGAGCTCTCCCGCCGCCTGGGAGTTAAGGTCAATGCCGCCAACTTCGCCCAGACTTCCCCTTTGGCGCCCTTAACCACCAGTCGCCCCGGCATCTTCGTCTGCGGGACTTTCCAGGGACCCAAGGACATCCCCCAATCGGTCACCGAAGCTTCCGCCGCGGCCGCGGCCGCCGCCGAACTCCTGGCCGAAGCGCGGCATAGCCTGACCATAGAGAAGCCGGAATACCCCGAACGGGAGGTGGCGGGGGAAGAGCCCAGGATCGGTGTCTTTGTCTGCCACTGCGGCACCAACATCGCCGGGGTCATCGATGTGGCGGCCCTCAAGGATTATGCCGCCACTCTGCCCCAGGTCATCCATGCGGAAACCAGCCTCTTTACCTGCTCCCAGGACAGCCAGACCAATATCAAGGAGCGTATTGCCGAGCATCACCTGAACCGTATCGTGGTGGCTTCCTGCAGCCCCCGGACACACGAAGCCGTCTTCCAGGAAACTTTAAGAGAAGCCGGCCTGAACCCCTACCTCCTGGATATGGCCAACATCAGGGACCAGGATGCCTGGGTGCATCAAAAAGAGCCAAACGCGGCTTTGGACAAGGCCAAGGATCTGGTGCGCATGGCCACGGCCCGGGTAGCTACCCTGGAACCCCTTAAGAAACAAAAGTTTCCGGTCACTAAAAGCGCCCTGGTGGTGGGTGGCGGCGTGGCCGGCATGGAAGCCGCCCTCTCCCTGGCGAACATGGGGTTCCCGGTTCATCTGGCGGAGAAGACCGAGCGCCTGGGGGGTCAAGCCACTAAGCCGGTGGCCAGCGTCAGGGGCCTCGACTATCCGCAGTATCTGCGGGATCTGATCCAGGCCGTGGAACGCCAGCCTCTGATTCACGTGGCTTACCAAGCCCAGGTCAAGAAAACCGGGGGGTTTGTGGGGAACTTCCAGACCCTGCTCGATACTCCGGGCGGCGACCTGGAGGTGGCGCACGGGGTGACGGTCCTGGCCACCGGCGGCCGGCCTCTTATTCCCAAAGAATACGGCTATGGCCAACATACCGATATTTACCTGGCCGACGATCTGGACGAAGCCATCGCCAGCCGCAATCCCCGGGTGTTGCAGGCCGGGCAGGCGGTGTTCATCCAGTGTGTGGGGTCCCGGGAACCGCAACGGCCTTATTGCAGCCGGGTGTGCTGCACCCGCGCGGTGGAGAGCGCCCTGGTGTTGAAAGAGATGAACCCGAAAATGGATATCTTCATCCTGTATCGGGACATGCGCACTTCCGGCGAACTGGAATCCCTTTACCTGAAAGCCCGGGAAGAAGGCATCATGTTCATCCGCTTCGACCCGGAGAACAAACCCCAGGTGGAGATTTCCCCGGCGGGCGATTTGGAGGTAACCGTCAGAGAGCCGATCTTGGCCAGGCAGCTCAAGCTAAAACCGGACTGCATCACCCTGGCCAGCGCCATCCTGCCCAACCCGGTTCAGGATTTGGCCGAACTCTTCAAGGCGCCCCTCAACGCCGAGGGCTTTTTCCAGGAGGCCCACGCCAAGCTGCGGCCGGTGGATTTCGCCGCGGACGGCGTTTATGTGGCCGGCCTGGCCCATTATCCCAAGCCTGTGGAGGAAATCATCGCCCAGGCCAAGGCCGCCGCGGCCCGGGCCGCCACGGTGCTGGCCCAGGAGGAGGTGGAGGCGGAGCCTTTGGTGTCTCAGGTGGACCAGGATCGTTGCCTGGGTTGCGGTTTCTGTGAATTGGCCTGCCCCTTCGGGGCCATGCGCCTGGTGAAAATCCCGGGGAAAGGGTACCGCTCGGAAAATCTGCCGGCTTACTGCAAGGGCTGCGGGATCTGCGCGGCCGGCTGTCCGGCGCAGGCCATCGACATGCTGCACTTCCGGGACCGGCAGATTTTAACCGCCATCCACGCCGGCGGGCGGGGCTAAAATTAAGAAAAGAAATCGGCAAGACGAGGTTTAGTTACGCTTAATAAATCCAACTCAGCCAGAGCCACAAGGCTGCTGTCACCAAAAAATCACCAGGCGCTTCCGCCAGGTGGGCCGGCAGGAGAAGATAACAGAGGAGGTGGGACATGACGGGAGTCTATGAACCTAAGATCCTGGCGTTTTTGTGCAAATGGTGCTCCTATGCCGCGGCGGACCTGGCCGGGGTTTCCCGTTTGCAATATCCCCCCAATATCCGGGTCATGCTCACCATGTGTTCCGGCCGGGTGGACCCGGTACATGTGCTGGAGGGCTTAAGCAGCGGTTTCGATGGCGTCTTTGTCTTCGGCTGACACCTGGGCGATTGCCATTACCTGGACGGTAATGTTTACGCCGGTAAGCGGATGCAGCTGTTACGCCACTTGTTGACGGTGGCCGGCCTGGGGCAGGACCGGGTGCAGATGCGGTGGATCAGTTCCGCCGAAGGGCAGCTCTTTGCGGAATATGTCACCGAGCTCACCGGAGTGATTCAAGCCTTGGGGCCCCTGGACCGGCAACGGCTGCAGGCGCCGCTAACCGCGGCGGAGATGGCTTTGCAAAGCCAGCACCTGCGTTGGCTCTTAAATATGGAACGACAACTCACTGAGCAGGGAAACGTCTTCCAGGAAAAACTGGACGTCCAGGCTTATGAGGCGACGCTTAAGCGAGCGGCGGAAGAGGAATATCAAAGGGCCTTGCTCTGTGAGGCCCTAAAGGGAGGACCGAAAACGGTGCCCCAGATGGCCGAGGAAACTCAGTTGCCAGTGTATACCGTGTCCCTCAGGTTGAACGACCTGGAACGGTCCGGTCAGGCGGATGTTTCCAGCCACGAAGGCGCCACCTTCAAGTTTAAACTCCTGGGGACCTCAGCTTAGCGTGTTCTCCTCCAAGAGGGTTGGCAGCGGGCCTCCACTTTAACTGATCAATTGAGCCATAGTTACTGGTGTTGGGAGGTAAACGGCCATGAGGACGAAAGAACCTGGCAAGGTCGGCTCCGTGCTGGTGGTAGGAGGCGGTATCGGGGGCATGCAGGCTTCCCTGGACCTGGCAAACTCCGGGTACTTTGTCTATCTGGTGGAGCGGTCGCCGACCATCGGCGGCGCCATGGCGCAGATCGACAAGACCTTTCCCACCAACGATTGCGCCATGTGAATTATCTCCCCCAAGCTGGTCGAGGTCGGCCGGCACAACAACATCGAAGTCATAACCTGCACCGAGATAGACTCCCTGGCGGGTGAGGCGGGAAATTTCCAGGCGGTTCTCAAGAACCAGCCGCGTTATATCATACCTGAGAAATGCACGGCCTGCGGTGACTGCCAGCGAGCCTGCCCCGCCCAAGCGGTCAACGAATTCAACCTGGGGCTAGACCGACGCACCGCCACCTATATCAGCTATCCCCAAGCCGTGCCTCGAGCTTATATCATCGACCGGGACAGTTGCCTGGGGTGCGGCCTGTGTGAAAAGGTCTGTTTGGCCGGAGCGGTGAAGTACGACGACGCCCCGCGCCTCCGGGAAGAAAAGGTCGGCGCGGTTATCCTGGCGCCGGGTTTTGCGATTTTCGATCCTTCCCACCTGACCACCTACAATTACGGCAAGTCCCCCAATATCCTCACCAGCCTGGAATTCGAGAGGATCTTGAGCCCCTCCGGGCCCTACAAAGGTTACGTGATGCGCCCGCTGGACCGGCGGGAACCGAGGAAGATCGCCTGGTTGCACTGCGTGGGCATGCGCAGTGACCGGGAGGACGCCCACCCTTACTGTTCCAACTTTTGTTGTATGGCTTCCTTAAAACAGGCCATCATCGCCCGGGAGCACATCGGTCCGGAATTGGACATGGCCCTGTTTTATATGGACATGCGCACCCCCCGTAAAGACTTTGAGAAATACTGTGTGCGCCTCAAAGATCAAGGAGCGCGGCTGATCCGCTCCCGGGTCCATGGGGTCGAACCCCTGGCGGCCTCCGGAGACCTGCGCCTCCGTTATGTCACTGAGTCGGGGGAACCCCGGGATGAGGTCTTCGACCTCGTGGTCCTGTCGGTGGGCGGAGTCACCAGCCCCGCCTCCATCAACCTGGCCAAAAAACTGGGGGTCAGGCTAAGCCACAACAAGTTCATGGATACCCAGTGTTTCGCCCCGGTCACCACCTCCCGGCCGGGGGTGTTTTCTTGCGGCTTCTTCAACGGCCCCAAAGACATCCCCCAGACGGTGATGGAGGGGAGCGCCGCCGCCGCGGCCGCCTCTAGGTTGCTGGCCGAGTCCCGCAACACCATGGTCCGGGAGAAAGTCTTCCCGCCGGAACAGGATATCTCCCAGGAGCCTCCCAGGGTGGGGGTCTTTGTCTGCCACTGCGGCCTCAATATTGGGGGAGTGGTGGATGTGCCGGCGGTGGTGGAATACGCCCAAACAATTCCTGATGTAGAGTATGCCCAGGCCAACTTGTTTACTTGCTCCCAGGACTCTCAGAATCTGATGGTGGAAAAGATCAAAGAGCACCGGCTCAACCGGGTAGTGGTGGCGGCCTGCACCCCGTCCACGCACCAGGCCACTTTCCAGGATATGTTGCGCAACGCCGGTTTGAATAAGTATCTTTTTGAAATGGCCAACATCCGCAACCATTGCAGTTGGGTCCACCAGAATCAGCCAGAAGCCGCCACCCAGAAGAGCAAGGACCTGGTACACATGGCCGTGGCCAAGGCCCGCTTGCTGGAATCGCTGGAATATCTCTCCGTGCCCGTGAACAAGACCGCCCTGGTGGTGGGCGGCGGGGTCACCGGCATGACCGCGGCCCTGTCCCTGGCCGACCAGGGTTTCGAGGTCCACCTGGCAGAACGCAAAGACCGCCTGGGCGGCAACGCCCTAAAACTACACACCACCTGGAGAGGCGGCCTGGTGGGGCCCCGCCTGGAGGAGTTGATCGGCAAAGTCAAAAATCACTCTCAAATCACGGTGCATTATAAGTCCATCGTCATCGGCGTCTCGGGGGTAGTGGGCAATTTTCGGACCACCTTATCCCGCCACCAGATAATCGATCATGGCATAGTGATTCTGGCCGTTGGCGCCGAACCTTACCGGCCGTGGGGACAGTATCTTTATGGCCAGAATGCCAATGTTCTTTTGTCCCTGGACCTGGACCAGGAATTGGCCGAAGAAAGTGACCTGGTCAAGCAGGCCCAGGCTGTGGCCTTCATCCAATGTGTCGGCTCCCGGACAGCCGAAAGGCCCTATTGCAGCAAAGTGTGCTGCAGCCACTCCGTGGAAAGCGCCCTAAAGCTTAAAGAACTCAATCCGGACCAGGAGATTTATATCCTCTTTCGGGATATGCGCACTTACGGAGAACGGGAGATGTTCTATGAAGAAGCCCGGGACCAGGGGGTAATTTTTATTCGCTACCACCAGTCAGACCCCCCCAAGGTGGAGCAGGGCGCCGATGGCTTGATCAGGATCACGCTTACGGATCATATCCTGGAGCGGCCGGTGCAACTGCAGGTGAACCTTCTCATCCTGGCCACCGCCATTATCCCGCACCATAACGCTCCCCTGGCCGAACTCTATAAAATACCCCTCAATGCCGAGGACTTTTTCACCGAGGCCCACGCCAAAATCAAACCGGTGGAAGCCACTACGGAGGGCATTTACCTGGCCGGCTTGTCCCACTACCCCAAACCCCTGCAGGAGTCCGTGGCCGAAGCCCTGGCCGCCGCCTCCCGGGCCGCCACCGTCTTATCCAGGGAGGTGCTGGAACTGGAGTCCACTATTTCCCGGGTCGTTGATCAAAACTGCGACGGCTGCGCTTTCTGTGTGGATGGCTGTCCCTTTAAGGCCATAACCTTGATGGAATACATGTATGCGGGAAACCTGAAAAAAACCGTAGACGTGAACGAAATCCTCTGCAAGGGGTGTGGCTCCTGCATGGCTACCTGTCCCAAGCAGGGCATTTATGTGGCAGGTTTCAGCCTGGAGCAGTTAGGAGCCCAGATCGATGCCGCGTTGGAGGTGGCTTAAATTATTTGCAAGTGCTTTTTTCAACTGGAGGTGGGCTCCTGACCCCGACCCCCAAAGTAGAGCCGCAGGTTAAGTTGGAATAGTGGATCCCAGGGAGATTGGAAGCTGAGCAGGGAGCGGTATGCTTCGGGAGTTGTGACCGGCTATCTTATTCTAATTTAAAGCCTCGTGGGAAGAATTGATATCAGGGAAGTGGGCGACAATCAAAGGGGGCCGTCCGTAAACTCGGAGTAAGTATCGTCGCCTTGTGGAAATGGGTGAAAAATTGTAAGATCGACTTAAGGACCTGAGATTATTTTAATAAGAAGGTGAAGCACCGACGCAAGCAGCAGTTTGGCGGAGGGGAAAATGGGTGCGCAAATTGTGACTCTTCTGCTTTGCGCCTGCCTTCTCCTGGGTGGCTGTGGAGAAGGCGAGTCGGTTAAGCAAGTTGATTTGTCCCCCCGGGAGGAGGCCACGGTCTACCGGCCTGAGGACGCCATCACCTATGCTTATCTTCCTCAGTACGCGCATACGGTTTCCTATGAGCGGCATCATCTGGTGGTGGATTATTTGAGCCGTACCACTGGGGTGACCTTCCGCCAGGTGTTTCCAGACACGTTTGATGAGCATATGCACATGGTGGGGAGAGGCCTTATCGACATCACGTTCAGCAATCCATACATTTATGTGAAAATTGCCGACCACTATGAGGCCCGGGCCTTTGCCCGGATAGTTGAAGCCAAAGGCAAGGAGAACTTCCGCGGCCAGATTATTTGCCGGGCCGATAATCCCCAGATAAAAACCCTGGCGGACATCAAAGGCAAGCGTCTGATTGCCGTCGATCCCACATCCGCCGGCGGTTTTCTGTATCCCTGGGGGCTGATTTTGGAGCACGGCATCCGCAAGAAGGATTTAGCGGAAATAGCTTTTGCTCCGGGGCCGGGGGGCAAGCAGGAAAAGGTGGTCATGGCGGTGTTGTCGGGGAAGTATGACGTGGGCACCATCCGGGAGGGAACCCTGAATATCATGGCAGACAAGATTGATCTCCGACAGATTCGGGTACTGGCCTACTCCCGTTGGTATCCGGGCTGGGTATATGCGGCCCGGCGAGGGCTGGACCCGACCATCGTGGGCCAAATCAAAAAAGCCCTCATGGCCTTAAACATGGATAACCCTGAGCATGCCGCCATCCTGAAAAAGGCCGGTTTCATCGGCGTTATCTCCGCCCAGGATGAGGACTTTAACCCGGTGCGGGTACTGGCGAGGCAAGTGGAAACCGGGGGTAAACCCTGAAGCGATGGAAGAGAGGCGACAGTCAGATCCTGGACTAAGGAGCGTGGTCAGATGAGAATCATACGGTTCTTAACCAGGTTATCGTTTCGCAGCAAAATAATTTTAGGCATCACCACGATAATGCTGATTTTCAGTGTGCTTTCGGCCCTGTTTGTCAGCCGTATTGCCAGCAATGCCCTGCTAAAAGAAATTAAAAATCGGGGCCTGAGTCTGGGTTTGAGTCTGGCGGCCCGAAGCGCAGATCCCTTATTAGCCGTGGATTTCCTCCGTCTGAAGAATATGGTGGACGAGGTTAAAGAGTCCAGCGATGATATCGCTTATGCCTTTGTGCAGGATAAAGCCGGCCGGATATTATCGCATACTTTTAAAAGCGGCTTTCCGGTCAACCTAAAAACCGCCAATCAGGTGCCGCCAGGCGCGGCTAGGCAGATTCAATTGCTGGAAATAAATAAGGCGGAAAGGGTTTATGACTTCGCCTTACCCATAGTTATCAGTCACGAACGTTTAGGCGCAGTGCGGGTGGGACTCTCCCAGGTCAAAGCCAACGCTGCGGTGCGGCGTCTCCTGCTCATCATCTTCAGCGCCTCGGTGGGCGCGTGCCTGGTAGCCGCCATACTTGGCACCCTTTATGGCCGCACCATCAGCAGCCGCCTGGATATCTTAAGGACGTCCGCAGAAGAGATCGTCAAGGGTAATCTGGACATCCAGACCGGCCCCCTGCTTAAAAGCAATTGTTGGGAGATTAAAGACTGCCAGAAGCCGGAATGTCCCGCCTATGGCGACACCCGCCGGCGCTGCTGGTATCTGGCCGGCACCCTCTGTCCTGAATGCGCTACCGGGGGTTTTGAAGAAAAAATAGAATCCTGCCGGAACTGCCGGATATTCCAGCAAAACAGCGGCGACGAAGTCCAGAGCCTGGCCGAGGCCTTCGACTTTATGGCCTTAAGTTTGAATACCTATATCAAAAATCTCCAAGAGGCGGAGAAAAACATCACCAGGCAGCAGCAGCTTTTCAAGACCATCCTGGACGTCACCCCCGACCTGGTGAGTCTCCAGGATAATAAACTCGTTTATAAGGCCGTTAACCCGGCCTTCCGCCAATATTTCGCCTTGCAGGAAACGGACATCGTCGGCAAATCTGATGCCGATATCTTTCCCCCCAAGAAAGCCGACATTTTCATGACCGAAGACTTGGAAATTCTCAGGACCGGCATGCCTCTATCCAAGGAAGTCCTGATCAGCAAAGGGAACAGCAAGCATTGGTTTCACATGGTAAAAGTGCCGGTGTATGATGAGGAAAGGATCGCCGGACTGCTGCTTACGGCCCGGGATATCACCGAAATGAAAAAGTTCCAGGACAAGCTCATCCAAACCGTCAAGATGGACGAATTAGGCAAGTTGGCCGGAGGAGTGGCCCACGAAATCAACACGCCTTTGGGCATCATTTTGGGCTATGCCCAGATGCTCATGGAAGATCTGCCCCGGGATAGCGAAAGTCATGAGTTTCTAAGAATTATTGAAAAACAGACGCACATTTGCCGCCGCATCGTGGCCGACCTGTTGAATTTTTCCCGGGCCAGAGACAGCCGCATGGAAGAAATGGATCTCAACCAATCCCTTGACGAAGTGCTGCACCTGGTTAAACATATCTTCAAACAGGATTGGGTGGATATCGAAGTATCCCTTGATCCTCAAATTCCCCCCATACGCGGGGACCCGGAAAAGCTCAAGCAGGTTTGGCTTAACCTGTTGAACAACGCCTTTGAATCCATTGGCCGGGAAGGCACTATTCGGGTAACCTCAAAGTTATGCCCGCAAAGGAATCATGTCCTGGTGACCGTGGCCGATAGTGGGGCGGGAATAAATGCCAAGGACATGGAGAATATTTTTGAACCTTTCTTCAGCACCAAAGGTATGGGAGTGGGCACTGGTTTAGGTTTGTCGGTATCTTTCGGCATCGTGCGGGAACATCAAGGAAGAATTTTTGCGGTGAGCCCGGTGCCGCCGGAATTTCTCGGGGAAATCGAAAAGAACCCAGGGTCCGGCGCCCTGTTCGTGGTGCTGCTGCCGGTGGATTGGGAGAAACCTGTGGTTGATTCTTGCGAGGCGTTGGGGGCTCTCAATATTCATGATAAACACTGGGCCACCGCCTAGAGGACCGTATGGGACAAATACTGGTGTTGGATGATGTCATGGATGCGGGCACCCTGATTAAACGCATCCTGGAGCGTAAAGGTCATAAAGTGGCAGTATTCACCGAAGAAGAGGAAGCCCTGACTTATATGCGCTCCCATCCAGTGGATGTGGCTATTCTGGATATCCGGCTAAAGAAGATGAGCGGCATCGATGTTTTGGAAGAATTGAAAAAAATTTCGGCCCGGACTCAGGTGATCATGCTGACGGGCTACCCCACTCTGGAGACGGCCCGCCAGGCCCAGGAATGGGGGGCGTTTGATTATTGTGTCAAACCCATCGACAAGGATGAACTGGAAGAAAAGGTGGCCAGCGCCTTGGCGGAGGCGCCCCCCCCTGGTTAGGCTTCATGAATCTCAGTGGGCTTTTAAAATACTGGGCCCTCCAGGTCTTCGCGCCAGACAAACTGCTGCGTCATAAGTATGCCTCATTTAAGGAACTACTGGCCCACGATAAGAAAAGCCTGGAACTAATCACCGACCTGGAAGATATCCTGCATACGAGGACGCCGGTGGATTGGGCCCGGATAGTATCCCTGGTCCGCGGCCTCAACTGGTCGGTGGGCAGTTTGATCCGTTCTTTAGCATCCATGCGCCCCGGCGCCTATGGCGAATTGGAAAGGCGCGGCCTCAGCTTGGAATCATCCCTTAGGGAAGCGGTCTCGCTGCCGGAGGAAGACTGCTCCCCCCCCTTCACCCTGACCCTGGAAGAGGCGGCCTGGTCCGACAGGCTGGCAGGAGGCAAAGCGGAGGCCTTAAGCCGGGCGCTCCGGGAAACCGGACTGCCGGGCCCCCAGGGGTTCGTGGTTACCACCAGGGCGTTCCAACTCTTTGTGGCCCATAATAACCTGAGGCACCGGCTTGACGAACTCCTGGCCGAGGTGTGCCTGGAAGATTGGGAACGCCTGGAAGAATTGTCCCGGGAAATGACGGCCATGGTGAGGGATGGGGAAGTGCCCGGAGAAGTGCAGGAGGACATTTACCGCCGCTTGGCCGAGTTACAGCGGCAGACAGAAGCCGGTTCTTTCAGCCTGCGGAGCAGCGCGGTGGGTGAAGACGGGCCCCTTTCCGGCGCGGGCCAGTATGCCAGCATGTTAAAGGTGGCCCGGGCAGATTTGATGGCAGCCTTTAAGGAGGTCCTGGCCAGCAAGTATGCGCCCCGGGCCGTGGCTCACCGTGTCCGCAGCGGTTTGGCCGACCAGGAGACGCCGATGGCGGTCCTGGTCATGGAAATGATCGCGGCTCGGGTTAGCGGCGTAATTTATACCCGGGACCGGGAGGCAGGCGAGGAGCTCCATGAATTTCTGGCGGTGTATGCGGTCCCCGGCCTGGGGCTGCGGCTGGTGGACGGCAGCGCTGCCCCGGAAATCCACTATTTCACCCGGGAGCCGCATCCCCGCCCGGTAAAAAGCATATCCGGGAGCGCTTGTTCCGCGCAACTCCCGGGGAAAAATTGCCTTTCGCCGGAGATCGCGGCTCTGTTAGCCGGATGGGGGAGGCGCTTGGAAGAACTCAACCGCTGTCCTCAGGATATTGAATGGTGCCAGGATAATCGGGGAGCATGCTACCTTCTCCAGGCCCGTCCTCTGGTAAGCGATTTAACTCCGCACCGGCCTAAAAAGAGAGAACTGCCCTCCGCAGAGCATTCCCTCCTGTTGGACGGAGGGGTATCGGCCAACGCCGGCGTGGCGACGGGCCCGGTCTACGTTCTCAGAAGCGAAGCGGAAATGGGGCAAGTGCCCCATGGTTCGGTGCTGGTATCCCACACCTTGTCGCCCTCATTGGCCGGGATAATCAGACGGCTGCGGGCGGTGGTGGCGGAAGGCGGCAGCCGGGCCTGCCACTTTGCTTCCGTTGCCCGGGAATTCGGGGTGCCCGTTCTGGCCGCGGCTCACGAAGCCACCAAACGCTTACAGTCTGGCAGCATCGTTACCGTGGACGCGTGCCATGGCCGGGTTTACCGGGGCGAGTTCACTGGCTTTAAGGAAGAGGAGCCCCCGCTTCTCCCCACCCTCAAGTCGCCCTTTGCCGTGCGTTTGCAGAATATTATGGAACTGGTATCGCCTCTCCATCTCCTGGACCCTGCATCTCCGGATTTTTCTCCGGAAAAATGCGCCAGCATGCATGACTTGGTGCGGTTTGCCCATGAACAAGGCATGGCCGAGATGTTTTCTTTGGTGGGCCGGGGCGGCCGGGGCTTGGCCCGGGCCCGGGAATTAGCCACCGATCTGCCCCTGACTTTGTATATTCTGGACCTGGAGGGCGGCGTGGCCCCGGAGGCGGCCGAGCAGAAAACCATAGAACCCCGGTTCATCGCCTCTCCCCTGATGCGGGCCTGCTGGGAAGGTCTAACTCATGCGGAAGTCAACTGGCACAAAGGTCTGGCCTATCTCGACTGGGAAAGGCTTGACCGCATCAGCGCCGGCATTATGAGCCTCAAATCGGTGGCCCTGGCCAGTTACGCGGTGATAGGGCAGGACTATCTCCACCTGGTCCTCCGGTTTGGCTACCATTTTGCCGTCCTGGACTCCTTGGCGGGGGAGAACCCCGAGGCCAATTACATCGCCTTTCGCTTTAAGGGGGGAGGCGGCAGCTATGAAAATAGATTGCTGCGGGTGGAATTCATCAAAACCATTCTGGAGTGGGCCGGATTTATAGTGAAGACCAGAGGCGACCTCATTGACGCCCGCTGTGACCGGCGCCCCGCCACCCAGATCCTGGCCCGCCTGACCCTTCTGGGGATCCTTCATGGCAAGACCCAGCTTCTGGACATGGCCCTGGCTGATGAGGGGCAGGTGCAGGAACTGGTTCAGACATTTAAGGTGAATTTTGGTCGATATCTTGATTTAGAGGCATTCAGGCAGACTCCTGAAAGGTGAAATTTTCTATGGTAAAGAGCGCCTATCAGGTGGATTGGGTGACGGACAGTCTAGCAGTGGGACAGGCACCCATGTCCTATGAAGCCCTGGAGCAATTGCGGCAACAAGGCATCGGCGCCATCATGAACCTCTGCGCCGAATTTTGCGACCTGCACTGGATTGAGGCTGATGCCGGCTTTGAAGTGTACTACTTTCCCATTCCTGATGAAGAGGCCCCTGATTTGGCGGAGTTGGAAAAGGCCCTGGATTGGCTCGATGAATGCCTCTTTCTGGGGAAAAAGGTCCTGGTTCATTGCCGTTTCGGCGTGGGCAGAACCGGCACCGTGATTAATGCTTACCTGCTGCGGAAGGGGCTGGGCCATAAACTGGCCGGCAAGAAGCTCAAGGGGTTCAAATCCAAACCCGCCAACTTCGATCAATGGTGGTTCATCCGGAAATACGGCAAACAAGAAAAGCCTCTGACCATCCGGGAGCCTACTCTAGAAACCAAACATCTCGTGGATTTATTTCCCTTTTTCAAAGACTACGTCAGGCTGCTGCAAGAAGTGGACGGCTGCCTGGCCGGGGCCGGGAAAGAGGTCCTGTGCGGCCAGGGACACGTTGATTGCTGCCGGGACCTGGTGGTAATGTCCTTCATCGAGGCGGTGTATGTCAACCACGTCATCAACACCACCGTGGGGCGCATGACGCGCCAGCAGGTCATTCAGCGAGCCCTGGAGGTGAATCGCGCCTTGCGGGAATTGGCCCGGCGGGAGGGAAATTATGCTCGGACTCCTGGCTTTGCCGAGTCTTATAAACAGGCCCAAATCCTATGCCCCCTGAATGAATTGGGGGAGTGTCTAGTTTTTCCAAACCGGCCGCTGGCTTGCCGCCTTTTCGATCTTCCCGCCCAGGACCGCCAGCGGCTGTTAGCAGAATTGCCTCACCAAGTAAAGAATATCTCGGACAATTTATTTTTTGCCTTCACTTCCCGATTTCCGGGGGAGTTCACTTTGGATTTTCCTTTAAGTGAGGTGGCTTCCGGCAAATTTGTGCAGGCCTTCTTCCATAATCTACTCAAAAATAATGCGCCGTAAGCCAGGAAAGGCCTAGTTCCGGAAAATCCGCATGTTCGTCTCTATCATCCTTTTATTTTAGCAACGGAGCTGTTTGTGTCACGGCGGCCCCCAGACTATATCCGGTCGGACAACGGGCCGGAATTTACCGCCTCATACCAGGCTGCGGTCAAAGAAGTAATATTTTTCTGTCATTCTGAACGGAGCGCAGCGGAGGGAAGAATCTCGTTTTTGCAGCCCGGCTGTGTCCATGAATGCACTCGGCTTGGGAATTCAGGGCGCTAAACTACGAGATCCTTCCCTACGCTCAGGATGACAATATTACTCATTTGACAGCATCTTGGTATAAGGCTTGATACCAATTAGCAGTCAATGGACGTTTTTCTGTAGGGGCGAACCTTGTGTTCGCCCTGAAAGTTACAGGGCGAACACAAGGTTCGCCCCATTAAATTCCTGTTCGAATGCAACTTGGTATGAAACCACAAAAAATAGAGGAAGCCATAAGCCACAGCATGGCCGGTTTTGCGGAGATAGAATCGGAGAAGGTCCACCTGGGTCAGGCTTAGGGATGGAAACCAGGACAGCAGCCAATTCAAGATGATCCGGGTATTGTTTGCGGACCCCGGGTCACCAGATAGGGAGAGAATGGCCCCCAACCAGAGAAGTGGTGGCAGCCAATAATAAAGGAAATCCCAGACCCTAAGGAACAATAAATTTATGAGAGACGCATTCCTTTTTGCTCCATTTCTGTCCGGTTAAGCGATATTGAAGGACTGTTGGTTAAAATTATTTGAGGTTGTCAGAATAGCAAAAATCTCCCTCAAAATGTAATCTTTTTTACAAGGTTATTGACATACCACCCCTTAGAGCTGAATTTTTTTTCAGGGAGGGGTCCTGCAGGGAGATATACTTAGCGATTGAGCCAACATTCCAGAACTTAATGCCGGCGCCAAAGTCCCGCGTTGCATAATGTTACGATTCGGCTTATAATTTTGACATGTTCGTCTATTTGGCTGATTCTCAAGGACTTTTTTTCATCCCCTCCGGAGGCGGCGCCGCCTTATGAAGCAAACCACCTTTCGCATCCGCCGGCGCATCATCATGGCCTTTCTCTTCTGCGTCCTGGGAGTGCTTATCTTTGCGGGCTTAAGCTTCCAGGCCCACCATGAAATGGGGCGGCGGCTCCGCTTGGTGGAGCAGGCCGACGACCTGGTCAACAACATCCTGGAAATCAGGCGGTTCGAAAAGAACTTTTTTCTCTACAAGAAACCGGACAGCCTGAAAGAGGCTCGGGCCTATTTACAAAGGGTGGATGAGATCTGTTGCCGACCGGATGCGGGCATCCTGGAATTTAAAATGGGCCCCCAACAAGCCCAATTCCAGAAAACCCTGCAACAATACCGGCAAACCTTCATCCAAATTGAAACCCTGCTCCAGGAAAACCCCGGCGGCCTTGCCTCTCCCGCCTTTGCCCGTTTAGAGGAATCTTTGCGCAACCTGGGCCAGGAACTGATGAGCATGGCCGAACGCTGGGCCAAGACGGAGCGGGTAGCCATCGACCATCTCTTCTATCGGGCCATGTATCTCTTTGTGACCTCCATGGTGGTCTTTGTCATCCTGGGGTTCCTGGTGGCTGTCTATATCGCCCGGCTGCTGGTGCGGCCCCTGTTCCAGATGCAGACCTACATGGAAAAGATCGCCCACGGCGATTTCACCCCCATTCCGGAATCCGAGTGCAAGTCCCAGGAGTTTTGCAGCTTGTTTCGGGCCTTCAACCGCATGGGCCAGGAACTGGAGCACCATCAGGAGCAACTGGTGCAATCCGGCAAGATCGCGGCCATCGGCACCCTGACCTCCGGGGTGGCCCACGAATTGAACAACCCCATAAATAACATCATGCTCACCGCCGAGGCTCTGAAAGAGGATTTTTCCCAACTGGGGAAGGAAGAAGCCCTGGAAATGATCCAGGACATCCTGGTGCAATCCGGCCGGGCCTCGGAGATCGTCAAAAACCTCCTGGACTTCTCCCGTTCGGAACAACCGGAATTTGAAGAAGTCTCCATCAACGAGGTCATTAAAGACACCTTGAAGCTGGTGCAAAACCAGTTGGCATTGTCCGGCATCGAGGTCAAACGAAACCTGGCGGCCCGTCTGCCCCATATTTTAGGGAACCTCAAGACCCTGCAACAGGTTTTTTTAAACCTCTTCATCAACGCCATCCAGGCCATGAAAGACGGGGGGAACCTGTCCATCCAGGGCTCTTTAAGCGAAGACCGGCACTGGCTCAAGGTGGAAGTGACGGACACCGGCGAGGGGATCGGGCCAGAGGATTTGCCCCATATTTTCGAGCCTTTTTACACTACCAAGGAAGTGGGCCGGGGCACCGGCCTGGGCCTGTCCGTCAGTTTCAGCATCGTCCAGAAACACGGCGGCCATCTGGAAGTGAAGAGCCGCTTGGGCCAGGGCTCCACCTTTACGGTCTCCCTGCCCGTGTTGGCCGCGGAAGAAATCATTCCCGCCGGATAAAGAGGGGCATATGCGTCTCGCCGTGGTGGATGACGAAACCATCGTCCAGAAGAGATTGCAGCAGGCCCTGGCCAAAGAGGGCCACCAGGTCTCCACCTATGGCGCGGCCGAGTTGTTCCTGAAGGACTTAGGGGCCATCTCCTTCGACCTGGTCTTTTTGGACGTGATCCTCCCGGGGATCAACGGCATGGAGACCTTAAAGCGCATCAAGGCCCAAGCCCCCGACACCGAGGTCATTCTCATGACCGGCCGGGCCTCCCTGGATGCGGCCATCGAAGCCGTGAAGCTGGGGGCCTTCCACTACCTGGCCAAACCCCTGAAACTGGAGGAGGTGCGGCACCTGACGGCCAGGGCCCTGGAACACCGGCGGCTGCTGGCAGAAAACCGCAGCCTCAAGGCCCGGCTGGCCCCCCTGGAAGGCTGGGGGGAGGTGATCGGCGTCAGCCCCGCCATGAAAGAGGTCTTCGCCGTCATCCGCAAAGTGGCCCCTTTAAGCTGCCAGGTGCTGATCCAGGGGGAATCCGGCACCGGCAAGGAACTGGTGGCCCGCCTCATCCACCAAGAGAGCCCCCGGCGAGAGAACCCCTTCGTGGCCTTCAATTGCGCCGGGTTCACCGACGAGCTCATCGCCAGCGAACTCTTCGGCTACGAACGGGGCGCCTTCACCGGGGCCACCGCCACCAAGATCGGCATCCTGGAAACGGCCCACACGGGCACGGTCTTCATGGATGAAATCGGCGACATGTCCCCCGGCATGCAGGCCAAGCTGCTTAGGGTCCTCCAGGAACAGCAAATCCTGCGGGTGGGGGGCAACAAGCCCATCCAACTGGACCTGCGCTTTATCGCCGCCTCCAACAAGGACCTGAAAAGGGAAGTTAAGGAAGGCCGGTTCCGGGAAGACCTGTTTTTCCGCCTCAACGTGGTGCTGATCACCCTCCCGTCTCTTCGGGACCGCCAGGAGGACATCCCCCCCCTGGTGCGCCATTTCCTGGCCAAATACTGCCGGAAATTCAGCAAGCAGGCGCACAGTCTGGATGCCGAGACCCGGGAGGCGCTGCTCAACTACGCCTATCCGGGGAACGTCCGGGAACTGGAGAACATCATTGAGCGGGCCGTGGCCCTGGCGGAAGGCGACACCCTGACCCTGGCCGACCTGCCCCCGGACCTTCGGGAATTCTCCGTCACCCCCTACAAGGAATGGCACACCTTAGAAGAGCGGGAACAAGAGTACATCGCCCAGATCCTCGCTTACACCGGCTATAACATCGGCCAGACCGCCCGGATTCTCTCCCTGCCCCGCACCACCCTCTGGCGCAAGATGCGCAAATACGGCCTGGGCCGGGGCGAGGGGGAGGAGAAATGATTTGCGGGAAGGGGCCAGGGACCGCAGGCCCCTGCTCCCTCCCCCAACCCCTTAAGTTGTTTTCGGTTTTCCCCCCCACCTGTTTCGGTTTCATTGTGAAACAAGCCTTTTTGTTGCCTAAGATTACATAGTTAACCAAAACCAGCCCGCCGCGACCCTATCCTGTTCTCCCCAAAACCTTTTCAATTTGAAACAAAACCAATCCTAGGTTTTGTCCCTCACACGCATATCCCCCTGTTTTTTCAGAAAAATTAAGCCTGGTCCGGCGCCTGCATTATTAAAGGCAGCGCAGAGGTGACCATGAACAAGCGGGTAGTCGTGGCGGTGGATCTGCAGGAGCCCAGTTCCGGGGCGGTAACCTATGCCCTGAGTCTGGCTGAACGTCTGCAAACCCCCCTGACCCTGCTGGCCGTGACGCCCCCCCCCCCGGAACCGGGCGCATCCGGGGGCGGACTCCGCCGGAGCCGGGCTGCCCCCGGGCCAAAAGCAATGGCTGGATATGGCGGTCAAACAAGGCCGGGATGCCGGCGTCTCTCTCGAACTCTTCCTGGCCACCGGGCCTTTTTCCCAGGCGATCTTAGAATTTGTGGGTTCCCGGGGAGATATCCAGTTTTTAGTAATGGCTGCGGGGGAGACCGGAAAAAAGTCCGCGTCCCTGCCCGCGCCCAGCCTGAGCCGGTTGCACCAAGTTTTTCCCGGGGAAATCCTGTTGGTTAAGGAACAGGACCGGGTCACCAATCTGTCGGAGATGCCACTTAAGAATAAAGGGAGGGAATCTTAGGGATGTGGAACCTCTATCTACCTATTGCCGGCACTAGCATCAATATCCTGCTGCTGTTCGGCCTGGGAGGAGCCGTGGGCTTCCTCTCCGGCCTCTTCGGAGTCGGCGGCGGCTTTCTCATGACCCCGCTCCTCTTGATGGTGGGCATCCCCTCCACGGTGGCCGCGGCCAGCGATTCCAACCAGATCGTGGCCGCGTCCACTTCCGGTTCTTATGCCCACTGGCGCATGGGCAACGTGGACTTCAAGATGGGGGTTTTGCTCCTGGTGGGCGGGGTAATCGGGGGCACGGTGGGGGTACAAATCATCAAAGTGCTCCGGGCCATGGGCAACGCCGACTTCGTCATCAAGATCACTTACGTGCTCATGCTGGGGATCGTCGGCTTTTACATGTTCATGGAAAGCTTGCAGGCCCTGAGAAAGAAAGGGGTCGTCGAGGCCAAGAAGGTGGAGGCGGAGCCGGGTAAGCCTTCCATCTATGTCAGGATGATCCAGGCCATGCCCTGGCAGATGCATTTCGAAAAATCCGGGGTCACCCTGTCGGTGCTCCTGCCCCTGGTCCTGGGGGTCCTGGTGGGCATCCTGGCCGCCATCATGGGCGTGGGCGGGGGGTTCATCATGGTGCCGGTGATGGTCTATATGCTGCGCATGCCCATGCACGTGGTGGTGGGCACCAGCCTCTTCCAGATCCTCTTCACCTGCATCAACGTCACGGTCATGCAGTCCGTCACCAATCACAACGTGGACCTGGTGTTGGCCGTGATTCTGTTGGTGGGCTCCACCCTGGGGGCGCAGATCGGGGCCAAAATCAGCCGGCGGCTGCATGCCGACCAGCTCAAGATCCTGCTGGCCTCCATCGTGCTCCTGGTCATGGTGCAGATTCTGGTGAGCCTCATCCTCACCCCGGCTCATCTTCTGGCGTATAAAGGAGGACACTGATCATGCTAAGCTCAAAAAGTGGTTGGCGGTGGTCAGGGGTCGCCTGGTTTTTCAGCCTGTTACTGGGTTTGGCGGGGCCGGCCTCCGCCGCGGCCCCGGATTTGCGCCTGTCCCCGAACCAAGTGGATGTCGGCACCTTTTTCGACGGCGCCGAAGTGAAAATCCAGGGGGTTATTCCGGCGGGGACCACGGCGGTGGTGGAAGTGGTGGGGAGCGAGGCCAGCGAACACCTCCTCCGCAAGGGCCGCCGGGGCGGCCTGTGGATGTCCGTCGGGGCCATCCAGGTGGATCATGCCCCCTCTCTGTATATGCTGCTCAGCAATGCCCCGAAGATCCCGGAGTTGACCGGGTCGGCCACCCCTTGGGGTTATGCCGCGCTGGCGAAACGGGTGAAGTTCAGCGGCAGTTTGCAGCCCAACGAAGAGGATAAGTTCTTTCAAGAATTTATGGGGCTGAAACAAGGGGAGAAACTGTACCGGATTCTGCCCGACGCCTTGAAGACAGCTACGCCCCAAAAGGGACAGGTCGCCTTCCAGGGGGTATTGCCCTTGCCGGCCAAGGTACCCCCGGGCCAATACCAGGTGCGTTTGGCGGTGGTGAGCCAGGGCCGCCTGCTGGCCCAACAGGACGCGGTCCTCTACGTGAAGCTGGTGGGTTTCCCGGCCATGCTCTCCACTCTGGCCCGGCAGCAGGGGCTCCTTTATGGCATCATGGCGGTGATCATCGCCATTGTCACCGGTTTTATCATGGGATTTTTATTTAAGGGAAAGACCGCACATTGAGATGGGCAGACTTATATTCTCTGGTAAGGCGATCCGTTATATGATGCTGGGGAGAAGCCTTACTACTGTTTAAGGATATAACCCGTGTTGGCGGCCCTCCAGAAACTCTGGAAAAAAGTCTTTAAACCCCAAGAGGAGCTAATTACCTTTCCGGAGCTCTTCGAGCACTTCCAGGGATTGCTGCAGGATCACCAGAAGGTGATGGAAATCATCGCCGACTTGGGGGAAAAATCCGGAGGCGATTACGTCTTTGACCGCAAATACCTGCAAGACAGCGTCAATGAACTGCACGCCTTGCTGCTGCATCTGATCAAGGGGCTTAATTTGATTTCTTCCAACCGCTACCCGGAGCTCTACACCACCCTGGACCGGATTTTTCTGCCCATCGAGGCGGAGCTGCGGGGGCGGCTCAGCCTGGCCGCCGAGATGCCCTATGTGGTGGACCTTAAGGACCTGCCCGTGGACCATTCGGAGTTAACCGGGGGCAAGGCTGCCAACCTGGGAGAGATCAGCCAGCGCCTGCACCTGCCGGTGCCGGCGGGTTTTGTCATCACCACCCGGGCCTTCCGCTACTTTCTGGATCAAAACCAGTTGGAAGACCGCATTCATGCCTTGATCAGCGCCTGGCTGGCCGGTGAGGCGGACACCCTCCAGACCTCCCGGCAACTCCAATATGGCTTTTTGGCCGGAGTAGTGCCCCAGGAAGTGGGCCGGGAAATCCGGCGCCGGGCCGAAAGCGCGCCTTTCTGGGCGGTGCGGAGCACCGCCCATGGTGAAGACGGGGAGGTGTCTTTCGCCGGGCTCCACGAGAGTCTTTTGCAAGTTCCTGCCCGGGGGATATTCGAAGCCTATAAAAAAATCCTGGCCAGCCTCTTTTCCCCCGAGGCCTTGAGTTACCGGCAGCGGATGGACATGCTGGGGGAGGAAGCCGCCATGGCGGTCCTCTGCCAGGAGATCATTGCCAGCCAGGCCGGCGGCGTGGTGCACACCCTCAACCTGGAGGCCCCGGAAACGGAATGCCTCACGGTCTATGCCTATCCGGGGCTGGGCCGCCCGGTCATGGACGGCCGGGCCCGGCCGGACCGTTTTATCGTGGAGAGGCAGGCCCCCCACCAGATTAAATCCCGGGAAGTCTTCCCCAAGGAATATTGCGTGCGCCTGGCCCCGGGTGGGGGGGAAGAAGAGGTGACTCCTCCCCCGGAGGAGAAGGACCTGCCGGCCATCGGCGACGACACCGCGCAGACCCTGGCGCGGCTGGCCATTTCTTTAGAAAGATATTTTAAGCGGCCCCAGGAAATCGAATGGGCCCTGGATCAAACGGGCCAGGTTTGGATCCTCCAGTCCCGGGCCCTGGCTTTCTCGCAAATCCCTGACTTCCCCCCGGTGGAAGTCGCCAATTTGAGCGAGCGTTATGCCCTCCTCCTCCAGGATCAAGGGGCAGTGGCCCATGCCGGGGTGGGAGCCGGGCCCGTCTGGGTGGTGGACTCCGACGCGGATTTGGAACAATTTCCGGATGGCGCGGTCCTGGTGACCCGCTATACTGCGCCCTGGCTGGCCCGGGTGGTGCCCAAGGCCGCGGCCATCATCGCCGAGAGAGGCTCCCCCGCGGGGCATCTGGCCACCATCGCCCGGGAATTCCGGGTGCCCACCCTGGTGGGGGTGGAACAGGCCACCGACGTCTTGGCCCCGGGGATGGAAGTCACCGTGGATACCAATAACCGCCAGGTCTACGCCGGCCGGGTCCAGGAACTGCTGCATTACGAACTGCTGCAGGCCACGAGTTTCGAAGATGCCTCTGAATTCCGCCAACTGCGGCGGCTGCTAAAAAGGGTGGCGCCCTTGCACCTCATCGACCCCCAGGACCCGGAATTTACTCCGGCAGGCTGCCGCTCGGTGCATGACGTCATCCGCTTTGTTCATGAAAAGGCCGTCCAGGAATTGATGGACCTGCCCCGGTTCTTGAAACGCTTTAAGGGGGCCCAGCTCTGGACCCTGGTCTCCGAGGTGCCCATCGGCTTAAAGATCTGGGACTTAGGGGGGGGCATTGACCCTAAAGCCCAGGGCGGCGAAGTCACCGCGGCCCAAATCACCTCTCTCCCTTTAAAAACTCTGTGGGAAGGGGTCTGCGCCCCCGGGGTCTGGAGCACGGAACCCATTCAGGTGGACTTCCAGGGTTTGATGGCCAGCCTCACCCGGACCACGGAAGCGGCCACCGCGGCCGGTTTCAATCTGGCGGTCATCACCGGGACCTACCTGAATCTCCACCTGCGCCTGGGTTACCACTTCAACCTGGTGGACGTGCGCATGGACCCCGACCCCCACCACAACCATATATATTTCCGCTTTGTGGGCGGGGTGACGGACCTCACCCGGCGTTCCCGGCGGGCCCGGCTCCTGGCCGATATCCTGGCCAAGTACCACTTTAAAGTGGACATCAAAGGGGACCTGGTCATCGCCAAGATCCTGCATCTCCCCCAGGAAGAGATCCGCCGGCGCCTTCTGGTCCTCGGCCATCTCATCGGCTTTACCCGGCAATTGGATATGCAGCTTAAAAGTGACGAGGACGTGCCGGCTTATCTGGCAAAATTTCTTGAGCGCCTCCAGCCCTTAGTGGATGTGGAAGGATCTTAAGGAGGAAAAAATGGCCCAGAACAAATTGAGAGTATTAATCCTGGACGACGAGCCCATTGTCTGCAAGCGCCTGAAGCCCTCCCTGGAAAAATTGGGCTTCGAAGTGGACACTTTCACCCGGAGTTTCGAGGCCATGCAGGCGGTGGAAAAGGCCGCCTACGACATCATCGTCACCGACCTGAAGATGGAGGGCATGGACGGCATGCGCTTCCTCCAGGAGGCCAAAAGGCTCTACCCGGAGACGGAAGTGATTGTCATCACCGGCTTTGCCACCATGGAAACCGCCAAGGAATCCTTCAAGAAGGGGGTCTTCGATTTCATCGCCAAGCCCTTCAACCTGAATGAGATTCAGAAAGTGGTGCAGCGGGCCGCGGACAAGATCAAAAGCACCCGCCAATAATCTTAAGAAGGGTGATTCGCAATCAAAGGAGGATTTACTGGTGATCAAGGCATTGGTCTCCATCGATGTGGACCTGGCTGCCAGCCGGACCATCCGGTTCGCCTGCCAATTAGGTTTTTTTACGCCGGTGGAACTGCATCCGGTGTACATCAAAGAAGCTCCCTCCCGGGAGCTCTCCATCGGCTCGGGTTGGGCCCGGCATCACTGGGAGAAGGAACTCATCAAAGAGGGCACTGCCGAGATTTCCGAGTGGATGGCCTCGGAGATCGACTACAGCCCGGAGGTCAAGGTGGTGGCGCCCCGAGTGGTTTGCGGCGACCGGGATGCGGAATTGCTGCGTTTCCTGGAGGCGGAACCCTTTGATCTTTACGTGGAGGGGGCCCGTTTTCCCTGGAACCAGGCCTCGCTTTACCAGCAGATCCATTCCCGGCTCTTCCAAAAGGCCCCGGCCATCGCCCTGGCGCCGGTGCTCCGGAAGATGCACAGTTTACTGGCCCTCTGCCTGGATGCGCCCGGAACCCGGGCCCTGGGGGAGGCCCTGCCCCAAGTCTGGTCAGGTAGCTCCCTGCCCGTGACCCTGGCCCTCAAGGAAGGGCAGGAAGCGGCTTTGCAGCCGGAAGCAAAGCGGGTGCGCCACGCCCTGGAGGAGGCAGCCTGCCGGCTGGAGCCGGAAGAGATTTGCCCCTTCTTCCCGGCGCCGCCCACCGATGAGTACCTGAGAAAATACGGCCTGGTGGCTTTGGCCCTTAATCGGGGGATCAGCAAAGACAGTCCCTATCTGGAGTGGTTATCCCGGTTCAAGGCGCCGCTGCTCCTGGCGCTTTACTAAACGCCCAATTTGCGAAGGGGGTAAATCATGAGAATCCTGTTTGCCGGAGACGAGCAGCCCTACAGCGCTTATGCCCTCAAGGAAGCAGCCCGGCTGGCCATGAACACCTGGGCCGACGTGAATCTATTGGGGATCCAGCCCGGCGGCGGCGCCGCGGCGCCGGCCCCCGCCCTCAGTCTGGCCCTCACCAGTTACCGGGAGACCTTTTTAAACAGTTGGGAGGGCGAAGGCTCCCCTTACGCCAAGACCAACTGGCAATACGAGTGGTTCCCGGTCAAGGAAGGAGTTCTGGAGGAGAGGCTGATCTGCCGGGGCAGCAAGAAAGATTTTAAGGTGCGCCTGCGGGTGGGCAACGTGGCCTCCGGCATCCTGGCGGAAGCCCGGGAGGAGGGCTGCGATCTCATCGTCCTGGGCTGCTCCCGGGGCAGCGCCTGCCAGTGGGCCGGCTCTCCCGGCGTGCCCCAGAAGGTGGCCGCAGACGCGGATTGCTCCGTGCTCCTGGTCAAGGAAGAACAGCCCATTACCCGGATCCTGGCCTGCCTGGACCAGACCCACATCAGCCAGTCCTCCCTGGAAATTTTAAACCAGATGGTCACCATCCACGAGGCCCAATTGGAAGTCATCGGCCTCAACCCCGAGGGCGGCTTGAAAAAAGAAGTCTACACCCGGTTGATCGAAGTGGGCGATTATTATCAGGCCCGGGGCATCAAGGTGAGCACCAATATTGCGGAAATTGCCGACTTCGAGCCCTTGATCTCCGGAGAAGCGCAGCAGGATCTCCTGGCCCTGTGGATGGGCAAGAAATCCCTGCTGCAGCGGTTCTTTCCCCGGGACTGGGTGGGCCGCTTTGTGGAAAAATCCCGGGCTTCGGTACTGGTCATGCGCTAAAGGGTGATTATCTTATGCAGCAACGCACCGTTATTGCCTGGTAAATTTCCTCGATCCCGTTAAGGAGGAGTAATTATGAAGATTCTGGTGGGCGTGGACAAAAGCGAAGAATCCCAACAAGCCCTGCGCTATACCTGTCATTTGCTGGAGCATTTTGACGCGGAAGTGGACGCCCTTTACGTCAAGCCCGACGTGGTGGAAATGACCATGGAAGGCGGTTATGCGCCTTTCACCACCCGGGGCCAGATCGAGCAGGAGGTGAAACGGGACGAAGATACCGTAGTGGATGAGATTATCGAGGCCTGTGAGATCTGTATCGGCGGCAGAGTCCCGTGCGAACCCCAGGTGGCGGTGGGCGACCCCGCGGCGGAGATCCTTAGGGAGGCGGATGCCGGCCATTACGATATGATCGTCTTAGGGGGCCGGGGGCGTTCGGCCCTGAAGGGCCTGCTGTTGGGCGCGGTCTCCGTCAAGGTGCTGCACCATGCCAAGCAGCCGGTCCTCATCGTCCGCAATTACCGGGAAATCAAGAGCATCCTGGTGGCCTACCGGGGCTCCCATTGCGATCAGGGGGCCCTGGAGTTCATCGCCCCCCTCTTCGCCAAAAAGCTTCCGGAGATCACCATCATGCACGTGCAAGAAACGGCCCGGGGGGAGAGCGAAGAGTTCGCCCAAGCTTGCGTGATGACGGGCCGGGAAACCTTGGTGAACCTGGGCTATGAGCCGGTCACCAAGACGGCCCAAGGCGACTTTGAAGAGGAGGTCCTCAAGGAAATGGCGGTGGGCCGCTATGATCTGGTAGTGCTGGGGGCTTATGGACACGAACGCCCCAAATATCTGCCGGTGATCAGCGACGAGGCCCTCAATCTGGCCCGCCTGACCACCAGGCCCGTCCTGGTCTTCCGGGCCGCGTCGGAAGAATAAGAAATTAGCCTGTTCCAGGATTAATCAAGGCCGGAAATTCAAGAGGACGGGGCAAACGACTCCTCTTTAGGGTTGATTGCCTCCGGGGGGGGCCAGGGGAGGGAGAAAAGGCGCCAGAGTTTCAGCCTCAGGAGCGAAGGCGTTCCTGGTGGCCGGCCGCGGCAAGCGGCGGCAATTTTCCCTTAGGGATTTTGACCGATGGCAGACACGTATTCCGGATAAAGATCCTGGAGACAAACCGGGCAAACGCTATGGGAAAAGAGGATATGATTGATGTCCACCCAGTAATCGTCCAAGATTTGCCATTTCCCGTTTTGATCAAGGATTTTTTGGCAAGAACAACACTGGGTGATAATTTCTTTGCCCTCTCTCCTTTGGTTTATCATAATTATTCTCCTCTATAGAGCATAGAGGTCCTCGCGGCAAGGATAGTGGAACCCTCTAAATTTTTCCAAAACATTATTTTCCGTATAATTATTATAAGAATAAATTTTAAAGATGCAATAGGCACAACTACCCATTTTTATCTAGGTAATAGTACCTAAATTAATACACCTTTACTAATAATACTTTGATGGGTCGGTTACTGCGGTTACAATAAAAGAAGCCCTGCGGCTGGCAGCGGACCGGTTAAGAAAGCAGAGAGATGGACGGTCGGTTGCGGATTGGCCGTCTGCCGGCACGGTCTTTTTCTTCTTAAGTGTGCCCCAGAAGAGGATAATTCCAGGGGCCGGGAGAAGCTGGTGACCTTGACGGATGATCAGTTCAGAATAAAAAGATTCCGGCTGGCGGACGGAGAAGAGATCATAATCTACTGCAAGTTGCTTAAATTTCGCCCGGGACCGGCAGCAACTTTTAGCCTGTATGAGGATAACCGGGGTTTTAAATGGCTGGATATTTCCGTCAATGATCAATCCTGCCTGATAGCGGCAACAGATACCTCCTTTGAACAACAAGTGGCAGAGGAACTCTTAACCCTGGGCTTTAATAAATATAGTGGTTAATATTCGACGTACAACGCAGTTATGACACGCCGGCTCACCAAACAGCGCCGTATGGACCCAGGCTCTGCGAACCTCAATTTAGATAATTGCCGCAATTTTTTAGACGAACCGAAAATCTTCCGAGTAATTATTTGACAAAAAACTCTGTTTTTATAAAATTTAATTAGCGCCTCAGTTAGAAACGCCATAAATAGGCCAGCAGGGGAACGAATTGCCGGTCGTTCCCTTTTTCTTTGCTGGGGAGCGCCCCACCGACACCGGGGGGGAATTTTTGGAGGTTCGAAGAAATGCGTGTCCGAGGTAAGGTTAAGTGGTTCAGCGATGCCAAAGGCTATGGGTTCATTTCCCAGGAGGACGGCCCTGATGTCTTTGTGCATCACAGCAACATCGTCGCCGAAGGCTTCCGCACCCTGGAAGAAGACCAGGAGGTGGAGTTTGAGATAGTGGAGGGCAAAAAAGGGCCCCAAGCCCAGAACGTGGTAAAAATCTAATTCCTGCTGATTCTTACCCTTGGCGGAAACCAGGACGCAGTCTTCCTGCTTTGCCAGGCCCCGATCTTTTGTTCACGGGCCACCGGCGGGATAACCGCCCGGCCCGAAATGTAATGCGGCGGCCGCCTGGGCAATAGCCTCCGGGCCGGCCTTGCCGGCGGCTCCGGGCCGGGCGGGCAAATCTAGCCCCGGCGCGTCTCCGCCTCAACCCTAAAAAAAGGAGCGATATATGTCTAAGGTAAAAAATGGTGATTATGTACAGGTGCACTATACCGGCGCCTTGGAGAACGGCGACGTCTTCGATAGCAGCGAGGGCCGGGGCCCCCTGGAGTTCCAGGCGGGCGGCGGCATGGTTATCCCCGGATTTGATGAAGCGGTCATGGGTATGGCCGTGGATGAAGAAAAGCAGGTGACCATAGCTCCGGATCAGGCCTATGGCCCCCGGCGGGACGACCTGGAGCGGGAATTTGACAACGAGATGCTGGGCGGCCATAAGGTGGAAGTGGGGCAGACGCTCCAATTTTCCAGCCCCCAGGGGCCCGTGCCCGCCAAGGTCCTGGACGTGGGCGCGGACAAGTTCAAGGTGGACTTTAACCATCCCCTGGCCGGCCAAAACCTGGTGTTTACCATCAAACTGGCGGGCATCAGCGATCAGCCCACCCAGCATAGTTGCAGCTGCGGTTGCTCCTCCACGAACTGCGGCACCACCTGCGGTTAAGGCCACCTGCCCGGGGAAAAGGCACTCCTTTTCCCGGAAAAATTCCGTAAAACAGGGAGGAGCCAAGGTTTAGCCCTTGCTCCTTCCCTTTGTCCTAACAACTCCGGATAGACTTAAACAGTAAGTCTTTCAGTTCCCTTCAGGGGCAGGGGGACTCCCTGGGGCTCCCGGAGTGCGTCCCATTCCCGGACCACGGCCCATGCCTGGGCCACCTTGCGGCCCACCGCGACCCATCATGCCGCCACCCCAGCGGCCACCCCGGTGATGGTGGCGCAGCCGGCGGTCCACCAGATTGATAAAGGCCGCTTGCTGCTCCGGCCGCAGATATTTTTTGCACTCCAGGAGGAACCGCGCCACTTCTTCCTCCAACTGGCCTTGTTTCGCGCTGATCTCCCGGATCTTGGCCTGGATGGCGCTCCATTCGGGCTTCTCCTGTTTAAGCAGGGCAAAGAGCTCCTGGCGCTTGGCTATCATCTCCCGGCGCAATTGGTGGATCCGCCGGCGATGGTCCGGCGCCAGGCGGCGCAGGGTCTGGCGCTGCTGCTGATCCAGGTTCAAGGCCCGCCACAGGTCCCGCAGGCTCACGGGCGCCGCCGCCTCCTTGCTGCTCACCTCTTTCCGGTCCTGGGACCGCAAATAGGCAAAGACGCCGATGGTCCCCAGGTTGAGCGCCATGGCAAAAATCACCAGGTATAATAACCAGTTCCGCTTCATGAGCCGTTAATCTCTTCCACTTGGTAGGAGACCATCACCGCGCCCAGGGACCCCTGGGGGAAGTCATGGAATTCTTCCAGGGCCAGGACTTCGCCGTTGCCGTTGGTGGCGATGGTGGTGGAGTACGGGTAAAAATTCCGGGCCAGGGCGCCCCCCAGGACGATGCCCAGAACCAAAGAAGCGGCCATGGCCAGAGACTGCCACCAGTAACGGCGCCGGGGTTGGAGCCGGTCCAGCACCCGTTCCGGCAACCGGGACGGCAGGGGCGCCGCCAGGGTCCCCAGGGCCTCGTCCAGCCGCTGTAAGATGGCCAATTCCCGGGAGCAGTCTTGACAAACCTCCAGATGCGCGGCCACCTGCCGGTTTTCAGCCGCCGTCAGCTCGCCGTCCAGCCATGCGGAAAACCGCTCCCGTACTTGCTCACATGCCGTCTTCACTGGTTGCCTCTGCCCGAAAACAAAAAGTCTCCTGTAAATTAAAACACCGGAAACCGGGCAATCCGGCGCAGGGCCTAATTTTTTCTAAAAGAAAGGGAGTCAGGGGCCTTAAGGGCCCGGGGCTGCCCCCACCCTAAGATAGATGGGGCCCAGAGCGCCTCGATTCTCCCCCCGGCTCCGCCCCGATGCACTTGACGATCCGGTTTGTTATGTTTACTTTTGCAGTTGAAGTTTAATACACTTAACCCTAATTTTCCAGAGCCCAAGGAGGGAGTCATGTTATCACTAATCCCCGCGGATTTAAGCAAACTCTCCAAAGAAAAACTAAACCAGGAACTGCTGCGCGTCGCCATCATCGCCGAACTCGACGCCATCAACCTCTATGAACAGCTGGCGGCCCTCACCGATGACGCCGACATCAAGGCGGTCTTCCTGGACATCGCCAAGGAAGAAAAGACCCATGTGGGGGAATTCCAGACCATGCTGCTGCGCCTGGACCAGGAACAGGTCCAGGAAATGGAAGCCGGCAAAGAAGAAATCGAGGAACTTACCGGGAAGTGACAGGGGTTAGGGGCCAGGGGCCAGAAAATAATCTCCAATCCCTGAATCCCTGATCCCTTAAAAGAGCGTTGGGAGAGGAACGGTCTCTCTCCCACCCAAAATAGAAGGGGGCATGAATCTGCCCCCTTCTGCGTTTAAGGGTTATTCTGCTTTTTCGCCTTTCTGTTCTTCGGCCGCCTTTTCTCCGGTCATCTCCTTATACCATTCCGAGTGGTGCTTCTTGGCCCAGAGCCGGCTCACTTTACCGTCCACCATGGCGCTCCAGGTCCCCGGGTTGGCGATGGTGCCTAAATAGGCATGGGCGATGATCGCGGCCACAAAGACGATGGCGAAAAAGCCGTGGACCGTGGACAGAAAACAGTTAAGGGTCAAGGGCAGGCCGGCCTTGAAGATGAGCAGGATGCCCGTCAGGCCCATGACCAGGCTTAAGCCCACCGTGAGCCAGAAGAAGATCTTCTGGCCGGCGTTGAGCCTGCCCGCAGGCACCTTAACCTCTTGGCCGCCGATATAGCCGCCGTGCTTTTGCAGCCATTCCCGGTCATAGGCCACAAATTTGGCATCCTTGTACCACAGGCAGAGGCTGACGATGGAGGCGGCCACAAAGATGAGGCCCGCCACCCAATGGAGGATGACCGCGGTTTGCTGGGAACCGAAAAACAACCGCAGCATGGTCACGTTGTTGTAAAAGAAAATGTAGCCCGTAAAAAACAACACCAGGAAGGTGACCAGGCGGACCAGGTGCGTCCACCGCTCCGCCAGGGAAAACCGCTGGATTTCCCCGGGCGCGGCATAGAAGTCCGCCACCTTGGGGCCTTGCCCGGTGTAGTGCAGCACCAGGACGAAGACCAGGAGCAGGATGCCCCAACTGACGTAAGGTGTCAGATAGAGCTGGTGAATCTGGTTTAAGGTATAGGCCCAGGGCTGGCAGCCGAAGAGGCGGCCGGAACTTTCGGTCACCGGCTTGCCGTTGGGGCCGAACATGTCGGTGACAATCTGGCCCTTGAACATGTGGGCCTTGTCCGAGTGGCAGTCGCCGCAACCGTTGGCGCCCAAGGCCAGGCTGGCCGGGGCCACGTTGTGGTTGATATTGAAGCCCTCGATATGGCCGGCCCAGGTGGTATCCATAGAGCTGGCCACCTCCCCCTTATCATCCAGCCAATACATCAGGCCGCCTTTATGGTAGTACGGCTTGATCTGCTGAAAGCGCTTATTTCCCTGGAGCGTTTCCGTCAGCGCCGTCAGCGCGATCTTGATCTGCTCCGGGGTGTGCACCGCCGGTTTCTGGGGATTTTTGGGCTTAAGTTGGCCTTTGGCCTTGGCGTAGCCTTTTTGCAGCTCCCGGGCGAACAGGGGATAATTGATGCCGTCCTTATCCCGGTTGGTAAAAAATACCGAGTTGAAGCGGTTCACCGGCCAGAGCTTGCCGTGTTCGTCCCGCTGGAACGCCGGCTGCCAGGTGAACTCCGCGCCCACCTTTTTCGCCCCCAGCTTGGGGTAGTTCACCATCTTGCCGGTGGTGACGTCAAAACCTTCGAACCCCGCCCGGTGCAGGGCCGGGATGTGACAGACCTCGCAGGCCAGCTTGTCCAGGTGGTTGGGCCTAATCGACAGGTGCTGGGGCCGGGTGGCGCCCATGTAACCCGTTTCATGGCATTCTTTGCAGGTCTTGATGGTGTTGTCCAGATTATCCGCCACCGTGGAGACGAACTCATGGCCCTTGGCGAAGTTATGCATTTCTTTGGTGATCTTCAGTTTCTTGTCTTCGATGGACGGATGGCAGTGGGCGCAATTCATCTGCTGTAAGTTGTGAATGTCCGGGTTGACCCGGTCGTTCCAGGAGAAGCCCCGCTTCTTCATGTCCGACATGCCGTGGCAAAAGACGCAGTTCTCCCCGGGGGGAGGATAGGCCAGGTCCAGGACCACCTTGCCGTCCTCATTGAAGAGGCGCTTGTTGTAAACCACGTGGGGCTGCTGGCCCTTTTTGACGACGCCGCGCACCAGGCCGATGCCGGAAGCCGCCACCGTGGCCCACTTGAAGTTCAGGGACTGGAGCTGAATATTCCGCTCTTTGAAATTGTACCCCGGCAGATGGCAGATGAAACAATCGGCCTCCACCACTCCGGTTTGGTCCCACTTGCTCTGATAATAATCGCCGTCCAGGCTTTGGGCCAAGGCGGGGTCGCTTTTAAGGCGGGTATCGTAGCGCTGGCCGTCCCGGTCGAACTCCAGGCCGCCGCCCCCGGGATGGCAGCCGCCGCAACCCGGGATTCCCGGTTTTTTGGGGTCTCCCGCGGCGGTAAAGGCAAAGGAGGTCAGATCGATCTCATCTGCGTTTTTGTTGTGCTTTTTCGCCAACTGGCGAAAAGAGGGCGGTCAGAACTTCCCCATCATGCCGTCGGACAGGACCCATGGCTTCTTTTTGCTGAAGTCGTCCTTGATCTTATCCCAGCCCTGCTGGAAGTGGTAGCCCTTGGTGATCTTCTGGTAGTCGTGGCAGGCGCCGCAGGTCTGGCGGGTGCTGTAAGGCTGGTCGGCGTTTTCGCCGGTCAAAGGATTGATGATCTTGCCGTCTTCGGTCTTCAGGTGGAACGGGACACAGGCCCTGGTCTTGGCGCTGAGAATTGCCGGCCCCAGGGCTAAACCCGCGGCCAGGGCCAGTCCCAGGACGGCCCACCTCCAAGCGGCTTTCCCGGCCATAGCGGTCATTCCTTTTGGGTCTGTTTCGTTGTTTATAAATATCTTAACAGTGCCTGATTTATAATCATTTCGCCCGGCAAAATCAAGATGCCGGAGACGATTTTTTCACCTTTTTTGGTGGCTTGCCCGGGAAAAGAAATTTTTTCACCGAGAGGAAATCAGAGGACGCCAGCGCAGGTCTAGAAACGAACCAGGGGTTTTGTGAAAATTTTAGTAATTCTCGACGGATCGGGGATTTTCTCGATATTTGCAGCAGGAGCGGGGGAACCGGGGCAGTGACGGGGAAGCGGCCGGGGGCCGGCGGGCGCTGGTTTTAGCTGCGAAAAGCGTTGACCCGCAGATAGTTGTCGACCTTTTCCTGGTAACCGTTGAGGTCGAGGTCCTCATCCCTGTCGTTCAGTCTCCTGACCAACCGGTAACGATCCCTTAAGGGCATCGTGAAGTAAAACGGGCTTTCTACCAATACGGAGATTATGGTTTTCATATTCGCATTCCTTTGCAAATATAATACCCACTGGGGCTTACCTTATTCATCGTCACAAATGCGCATTTACTTCACTGGGAAAAGGAGTTTTTTAGGAAAAAAAGTCGACTTTTCCTCAAGACAATGGAGCAGGGGAGTGGCAAAAATTGCCTAGGGCAGGGGCAGTAAAGGAGGGGATGGGGCGAGCACAGCCGGTTGCGCCCCCAGGATTTAACCTAGCGGATTAGGGGTGGGCCTTGTGGGAGGGGGGCTAAGGAACACAGGATAGAAAGCCTGCGCCACTAGCTCTTGGCCCCCCGCAACCATCATTCGCCAAACTTATCGTCAAAGACCTTCATGGCGCAGAATTTGTTTTTTTCAGAAGCCATTTTTTTGTTGACATAACAGTATGTTTTTGTATTAAAATGACATAAAATTATAAAAATTGTAATTTTTAAATTGCCAATAATTTCATGGGCTTCACAACAAATGAAATTTTAGATTATGCGCATATTTCTGCCAGGCAATTGCGCTGGTGGGAGGAAAAACGTATTTTTAAAGCTAGTCTCAATACAAATAGACCTTGGGCAAGGAAATACTATACGCTGGAGGACCTCATCTGCGTTTTGATCGTCAAATCTCTACTTGATCATGGTGTAAGCCTTTATAGAATTAGAAAAAGTGTGGAAAGAGCCAAGGTCACTGGAGTGGAAAACCCTTTATCGAAATTTAGAGTAGCCTGTTTAGCCAATTCTGTGGTCTTTAAAAAAGATGGTAAGTATGTCGAACCTATCTCTGGGCAAATGGTCATAGAGGAAGTGCTAAGTACAATCCGTCCACGCCTTGAACGGGATTTTCAATCAGAAATAGAAACAATTATAAATGAAGCAAACCAGCACTTTGAAAAGAAAGTTGCGAGATTTTAAATAATGTCAACTGCATCTTGTATTCCTTCATTTTATTTGGTCCAATTAATTGGTTTATTAATAGTAATCGTATTATTTGTTTTTGGCTTTAAAGGGGTGAAACGCACACCAGACAATTTAATGCTCAAGCAATTGTATAAATACACAGTTCATATATCTTTACTTTTTCTCGCATTAATTATTCTCTTTTCCATCACCGTCGAACTTGTCAAATTAATTAAACAGTAAAAATAGGGTTATAAGCATGGCCCGATATGAAAAACAAGAACGGAAAAATATTACATTTTGGTTTGATGGTGATTATAAGGAACGACTGTCGGAAATATTGCCCCTTGCAGAACAAGATGATTTTTCAGAAAAAGATTTTAGCTGGGTCCAAAACCCCGATAGCAAGCTTATCCAGCCTTCTTCTTTAGAACTTTCGTTGGGAAAGGAAGTTTTTATTAGTAGCAGAAAAGACTTATACTTACTTAATGATAAAGACAAACATATAACTATTCCACCGGGAGATTTCGCTCTTTTGATAACAAGAGAATATATTAAAATTCCTAATAATTGTATGGCCTTTATTTCGATCAAAAGTAAGTATAAATTTAAAGGCCTCATTAATATTTCTGGTTTCCATGTAGATCCAGGATTTGAAGGGAAATTAAAATTCTCTGTTTTTAATGCAGGCACAACAGGTCTTATATTGTCATATGGCGATCCAGTATTTATTTTATTTATAACTTATATTCAGGGAGAAACTAAAAAAAATACATGCGAACATAATCGACAGCGACATATAGACGCAAAAGACATGGAACCGCTTATAGGAGCCCAGATTCCCTTACATGAACTGGCTCACAGATTAAGAGATGTTGAAACAAAGATAAAAATATTTGGTGGAGCTTTGGGAGGTATACTGATTGCGCTGATCGCATCTCTTTTAAGCTGGCTTGTTTTTGGGTATCCAAAGAGATAAAGGAACAATACAATGCAACTATCGGAATTATGCTTAGAAATTACTGATCGTTGTATAATGAACTGTGTCCATTGTTCTACCGCAGCAAAGTTGCCCGGAAAGGTCTGGCATGAATTAAGCTTAGAAGAAATTAAATCAATAATTATTGATTTTAAAGGCTTAGGTGGGTCAATTTTAGAAATTTCGGGGGGAGAGCCAACACTCCATCAGGAATTAGTTAATATTGTGGAGTTTTCAAAAAATTTGGATTTGGAGGTAAGGCTATACACCTGTGGAGTTTCTTATCAGATCGGTTATGGGCCTTTAAATGAAGCGTTATTGAAAAAATTGCATGACCTGGGCTTGGACAAAATTATATTCAACCTCCAGGGACCAGAAAGTAATATCCATGATCGGATAACGAGAAAACCCGGCAGTTTTATGGCGTTAAGAGAAAGCGTAACCCTCGCAAAAATGCTGGGCTTCTGGGTTGGTGCCCACTTTGTGCCTATGAAGTTAAATGCGGGGGCGTTCCCAAATGTTATCAAACTAGCAATCGATCTTAATATTGATGAAGTGGCTATTCTTAGATTTGTCCCCCAAGGCCGTGGGGAAATTAACGAAGAGGCACTGAGATTAACCAAGGTCGAATTATGGGATTTTTTAAGGAATGTCGCAGAAATTCGACAGAAATTGGAAAACAAAATTCATTTGCGCACGGGGTGTCCTTTAGACTTCCTAAGCTTCATTGATAAAACGGTCACCATTTGTGGCTGCAAGGCTGGCAAATCAACTTGCAGCATCACCCCCTTGGGAGAAACCATTCCGTGCCCCGGCTTTAAGCATGTAACCGAATTTGTTGCTGGCAACGTGAAAAACCAACCTTTGAGCCTAATTTGGCGAGAGTCTGAGGTTTTTAATCTTCTAAGAAGGGTTGATTTTCATGATATTTCTGGCTGTTCAGAATGCGCAAGAATTGAAATTTGCAAGGGGAGATGTGCAGCTCAACGGGTTCGGTATCATAGGAATATTTTGATGGGTCCTGATCCTGATTGCTTGGGTCCTTATCCCCGCGAGGGTAAACTTGGGGTTCCTTTCGTTTGTCCTCCTTCCAAAATTGACATTATTTCAGAATTATCTATTGGCTGATTTCCAATTAGCGCAACTATTTTTACCATATATGGCGGGATATAATTTATATCCTGTTTATTCCACCAATAAAGCTCAAACCCCAAAAATTTCTTCGTAACATCAGTAACAATAACTCCAGTTGATTCCAAAGAAAACGTTCTTTGCAATGGGTTTCGGCACTTTTTTCGATCCTTTACCGCGCATTTCTTATTTCCACACCCTTTGCAAAACCCTGAGGATAGGAACAAAAAGTCGTTCTTTAGATCTGCAATTATCTTAAATCTATTTAATAATGGTGTCAATAAAGCTTCTACCAACGACCACTTCACATAATAATTACCTCTAAGAACACGTTCTGGGTAGTCATCTGTTAATAATTTTGCATAAATGAAAGTTGCAACACGATAATTATAATTGCATAGTATTTGTCTGAAATCGGGAGAAAAAGGAGGGCATCCACCATTTCTATTATAAAGATTGCAACCAGCTAAACAGGCTCTATTTGTTAATTCTTTATCATATGGAATTTTGTTTGTTGGAATGGTAACCCATCCTAAACTAAGTGGATATAAGTTGCCTGTGCTTGTTTTATGAACAATTTTAGTCTCTTCAACCACCAAAATGCCTTTTTAAATATCAATCGTCGAATTTCTCGTCAAAGACCTTCATGGCGCAGAATTTGCCGCACATGGTGCACTGGTCTTCCCGGGCCTGGCTCAGTTCCCGGTAGCGCTGGGCTTTATCCGGGTTGATGGACAGTTTGATCTGGGTCGGCCAATCCAGGGCCCGGCGGGCCTGGGAGATTTGCAGATCCCAGTCTGCGGCCCCGGGGATGCCTAAGGCCAGGTCCGCGGCGTGGGCGGCGATGCGGGAGGCCACCACCCCGTCGATGACGTCTTCCACCTCCGGCAGCTTCAGGTGTTCTGCGGGGGTGACGTAGCAGAGAAAGGAAGCCCCCTCGGTGGCGGCCAGGGCCCCGCCGATGGCCCCGGCGATGTGGTCGTAGCCGGAGGCCACGTCCGTGACCAAAGGCCCCAGGACGTAAAAGGGCGCGTTTTTACAGTACCTTTGCTGGAGGCGCACGTTTTTCTTGATGGCCTTCAACGGCAGATGTCCCGGGCCTTCCACCATCACCTGCACTCCCTTATCCCAGGCCCTCTGGGTCAACTCCCCCAAAACTTTTAGTTCGTGGAGCTGGGCCTTATCCGTAGCGTCGGCCAGGCACCCGGGGCGCAGGCCATCCCCCAGGGAAAGGGTCACGTCATGGGCCCGGGCGATCTCCAGCAAGCGGTCGTAGTGCTCGTATAAGGGGTTTTCCCGGCGGTGGCGCCGCATCCAGGCCACCGAAAAGGCCCCGCCCCGGGAGACCACCCCGGTGACCCGCTTTTTCAGCAAAGGGAGGGCCTTGCGGGTGACGCCGCAGTGCACCGTGACAAAATCCACCCCCTGCTGGGCGTGGTGCTCCACCATCTCCAAAAACCAGTCGCCTTTGACTTCCTCCAGGCTTTTGGCTTCGGTCATCACCTGATAGATGGGCACGGTGCCGAAGGGCGCGGGGCAACTGTCCAGCAACGCCGTGCGCAGCTCGTCCAGGGGTCCGCCGGTGGACAGATCCATGACCGCGTCGGCCCCGTAGCGCAAGGCCGCGGCCAGTTTGGCCCGCTCTTTCTCCAGATTAACGTCGTGGGGGGAGGTGCCGATATTGGCGTTGATCTTGACCCGCACGCCCCGGCCGATGGCCGTGGGCGACAGGCCCCGGTGCCCGGGGTTGGCGGGCACTACCAGGGTACCCCGGGCCAGGCCCTGGCGGATGACCTCCGGGTCCAGTCCCTCTTTCCGGGCCGCCTGGACCATTTCTTCGGTAATTTTGCCCGCCAGGGCTGCTTCACGTTGGGTCATATCGTCAGATTCTTTAAGGGAGGGCGGGGGGCTATGATCCTCCCTACGTATTAGGGTTTTATAATTGCATTCTATCTGAATTCCCGGGGAAAAGAAAGCCCGTGAGGACCTGCTCAAAATGGCTTAGCCCACCCTATTCATGAAGTTTTTTAAATATAGGCTAACCTATTGAAATACAAGGGGTTTTAAACTGACCCAAAAAGCAGAGTGTTTTTTGCACAGGCTGGAAAGCCTGTGCCACCGAGTTTTTTGCATCCTGGCGAATTATCCGGAGTAGAAAAACCCCTCCCCGGCGATTTCCTCCTTGTCCATGATGCCTGCTAACCCCAAACCCCCTGACCACTGGCCACTGATCACTGATCACTGATCACTGATCATTTATCACTTTTCTTTGCAGCCGGGGAATGAATCAGTTAATATGGAGGTTGTGAAAAAATTAGCCATCTTAGGGTCCACCGGGTCCATCGGCCAGAGCACTCTGGCGGTGGTCACGGAGCACCCCCAGGAATTCGTGGTCAAGGGCCTGGCCGCGGGCCGGAACATGGAGGTCCTGGCCGCGCAAATCCGGCAATTTCAACCGGATTTGGTCTCGGTTCAGGATGGAGAAAGCGCCGCCCGTTTGCGGGATTTGCTGCCCTCCGGGAATACCCCGGATATTCTCCCGGGTCCCCAGGGCGCGGCCGCCGTAGCCACCGCCCTGGGAGTGGACCTGGTGGTCTCCGCCATGGTGGGCGCCGCGGGCCTGGAACCGACCCTGGCGGCCATTAACGCCGGGTTGCCGGTGGCCCTGGCCAACAAAGAGACCCTGGTGGCCGCGGGCTCCCTGGTGATGGCCGCGGCCCAAAAAAAGGGCGTCGCCCTGATCCCCGTGGACAGCGAGCACAGCGCCCTGATGCAGGCCATGGAAGGCCAACGCCGGGAAGACGTGAAAAAGCTGTGGCTCACCGCTTCCGGCGGGCCTTTCCGGTCCTGGCCCGGGTCCCGGCTGGCTCACGTCACCCCGGCCGAGGCCCTGCGCCATCCCAACTGGAACATGGGGGCCAAGATCACCATTGATTCCGCCACCATGATGAACAAGGCCCTGGAGGTCATCGAGGCCCATATCCTCTTCGATATGCCGGTGGAGCGGATCGGGGTCTATATCCATCCCCAGAGCATCATCCATTCCCTGGTGGAGTTTGTGGACGGCTCGGTGATCGCCCAATTGGGGGTGCCGGATATGCGGCTGCCCATCGCCTATGCCTTGAGCTATCCCCGGCGCCTGCCCTTGAGCGGCCCCTCCCTGGACCTGGGTCAACTCGGGCAACTGACTTTTGAGGAGCCGGACCTGGAGCGCTTCCCCTCCCTCAAGTTGGGCTTTGACGCCGCCCGCGCCGGGGGCACCATGCCCGCGGTGCTCAACGCCGCCAACGAAGTGGCGGTGGCCGCCTTCCTGGAAGAGCGCCTGCATTTTTTGGGAATTCCCCATGTGGTGGAGGAGACCATGGCGGCCCACACCTCCGGGCCGATTCAGGACCTGGACCACGTCCTGGGAGTCAACCACTGGGCCCGGGAGTTCGCCGGGCGTCTGATTGAGGAAAAAGGAGCAACAACCCTTTCATGATAACTGTACTGGCCACGATCATCGTTTTAGGCGTCCTGATTTTCATCCATGAGTTGGGTCATTTTCTAGTGGCCAAGGCTTGTGGGGTGCGGGTGGATGTCTTTTCCCTGGGGTTTCCCCCCAAGGTGCTGCACAAACAGATAGGGGAAACGGATTACCGTCTCTCCATCATCCCTCTGGGGGGCTATGTTAAGCTTTTGGGGGAAAACCCCCATGACGAGGTGCCCCCGGGACTGGAGCACCGTTCTTTCCAGCACCAAGCCTTGTGGCGCCGGTTTCTCATTGTCTTGGCCGGGCCGGGATTCAATTTTCTCTTCGCGGTCTTGGCCCTTTTCCTGGTCTTTACCTTCGCGGGCATTCCTTACCTGACCACGGTAGTGGGAGGGTTGACCGAGGATTCCCCGGCGCTTAAGGCCGGGCTGCAACAAGGCGATAAGGTCCTGCAGGTGGACGGGCAACCGGTGAAGCGTTGGGAGGAACTCTATCCAAAAATTAAGGCGGCGGGAGAGCACCCCCTGACCCTGGAGGTGCAGCGGGGGGAAAAAGTCTTTCAGGTGACCCTGACCCCCAAACGCCAGGAGATCACGGATGTCTTCGGGGGCAAGGTGTCCTCGGTGATCATCGGCATCCGGGCCTCCAACGTTTTTGGCGTTGACCGGGTAGGCCCCTTTAGGGCCTTTACGGCCGGGGTGCGGTTCTCCCTGGATATCGCCCGGGTCACCCTGCAAAGCATCTATAAAATACTGTCCCGGGAAGTGCCTCTTAAAACCCTGGGGGGTCCCATCCTCATCGCCCAGATAGCCGGCAAGCAGGCGCAGGCGGGGGTTAGCTACCTCATCCACTTCATGGCCGTCTTGAGCGTCAACCTGGCCATGTTGAACCTCCTGCCCATTCCCGTCCTGGATGGGGGCCACTTATTTTTCTTTCTCTGGGAGGCGGTGTGGGGTAAACCCGTGGCCGTCAAACACCGGGAAACCGCCCAGGCGTTGGGGCTGATGCTGATTTTGGCCATGATGGTCCTGGTGTTTTATCAGGACATTTTGCGCCTTATCGACCCTAAGTGATGGTTTTCCGTTTTCCGTTTTCCGTAAAGAAACCGCGTTGCGATAGCTTGTCATTAGGAGGAAGCAAAGCGATCGAAGAAGCTTAAAGACGAGATTCACTACGCTGCGCTTCGTTCAGATTAACAGATTAAAAGATTCTCACAGAAATTCTCTTCTCTACTATTTATGGGTTCTTTTAACGGAAAACGGTTTTTAACCCTGGCCCTGGACACCTCCACCGAGGAAGGGAGCCTGGCCCTGGCGGAGGATGACCAGCTGCTGGCGGAATCCTCGCTGCACAGCCCCGGTACTTTCCTGCAGCACCTGCTCCCCGGAATAAAGGAATTACTGGCGGCCGGGGGGCGTCGCCTGCAAGATTTGGGGGCCATCGCCGTCAGCATGGGGCCCGGTAACTTCACCGGACTGCGCATCGGCCTGGCCACCGCCAAGGGCCTGGCCTGGGCCCTGGGCTGCCCCCTGGCGCCGGTCTCCACCCTGGAGGCCCTGGCCGCGCAATTTCCCCGGCAGCCCCACCCAGTCGCGGTCCTGATGGACGCCAAACGGCAGGAAGTCTATCTGGGTCTCTTTCAGTGTCCGGGGGAACTCCCCCAACCCCTGGATGAACCCCGGCGCCTGGCCCTTGCCGCGCTCCCTCCCCTGCTTAAACCGCCCCTGCTCCTCACCGGCCCCGGCCTCAGCGTCTACGCGGATTTCCTGGAAAAACACCTGGCCCCGGGCGTCTCCTGGGCCCCGCCGGAGGAGCGCCACCCCCGGGCCGCCACCGTCGCCCGCCTGGGAAGGCTCCTCCTGGCACAAGGTTTGGCGGCCTCCCCCGCCAACCTGACCCCCACCTACCTGCGCCCGGCACTGTAATGGGAGCGGTTTAATCTATTTCGCCGTTAGCACTGCGAAGTAAAAAAAACATGACAATAATAGTCTGTTTTTTCCTGCAAACCGCCAAGTTATCCCCACTCGGATGGGCCAGGCCCCCCACAAATCATCTGACCCGGCATAAAAACTTGACAGTTGGGGGGGGACATGATAAAAAAACATAGTCTAACCAATCAATATTTCAGGGTTTTCATGCCTCAAGCACCCATGCCGGTGGTGGATCTCCGGTCCCGCGAGTATTATATAGCTTCATGTGTTGCCTGGGCCCAAGAGAAGTTGTCCCGCTTCGGCTCGGTGGCCGAGGTTGCGGCCCAGGAACGCGCAATAAACCGATATCCACGTCTGGAGCAACTCGGAGAACCCCATCTCATCTATCTTTTAAGTGAAGAATATTTCGACAAGGTGAGGAAAGCAAAGGAAGCAGTGGCCCGGGGGGAAGTGCTCCTGGAGCACGCGGCCGCAGGGGAAGGCACCCGGCTGTTCCTGGGACCCAAGTATTTCATCAATATCGGCAGGGACCTGGGGCCGGAGCAGATCGCCCATCTATTGAGCGTGGAGGCCGGGAAGGTAGTTTCTCCGGAGAGCCTGGCCCCCCTGTTGGAATGCCGGCCCCAGGATTTGCTGCCTCTGTCCCTGGGAAACCGGCACATGCTGCAACTGGCCTTCGATTTGGCCGGGCTGGCCCGGGAATTGGGAGAATCCCCGGCGGAAGTGCTTGAGCGCCAGCATCTCCTGATAATTATCGGCGAGGAAATGGCCGCGGGCATAGAAAAAGAGTTTTATCAATGGCATTTTTACGGCTTCCGCCCGGACCGGGTTTTTTTCATGGTGCAGGACAGCTTCCATGGTCTAAACTTGAAAAATGGACGGTTTTTTTATGAAGCATCCTCTCCCCGGCGGCTGCACAACCACGGGCAGATGGTGATGCAGCAGACCATGGACCGGCAGCTTTTCACCTTGCCGGGGGCCCAGGTCCGGAAAAGAGTCTATCATTCCCAGGCGGCGGTGGGGGATTGGCTCCAGGGCTTTGTCGATAAAATATCGTATAATATTGAGGATCTGGACTATCTCACCGGATCTCTGGATTTTCACAGCCTGGGTCTGGTGCTGGAGTTAGGGGAGAAGGGGTTCCGCATGGTCATGGAAGTGGTGGCCAACAACCCGGTGAAGCCCCAGAAGGGGGGCATGCTGGCCTGGGACCCCGCGCTTTCCCGGGACGTGATGATCGAAAGCTTCCAGTTGGGTGATCTGCCCAACCAGGACATTGCGTTCCTGAACCGGAATTTTAACCACTTTCCCCGGCCCTTCGAGAGCTGGGCGCGGGTCCGGGACGAAGGACTGCCCATGCCCGTGGCCGTAAAAGACGGTTTTTTGTATTTCCAACCGGTCCAGGGAGATATCAATTTTCTGGTGCCCACCGCTTTTTTCCGCCGCCAGGAGATGCCGGCCATCAAAAATTTGAAGTCCCCGGCCACCTTGCCCCTGGCCATTAACCGCATGGCGGCCCAGGACCGCCAGCCCGGGTTCCGGGAATTTGTGCAGCGTGCCTGGGAGGGGAGCAAATGAGTCCGCCCCGGAAGATGTTTGTCAACGCCGCCGACCCGGAAGAATTCCGGGTGGCCATCGTCGAAGAAGGCCTGCTGGAAGAATTGGCCCTGGAGTCCGCCTCCCGGGAGGCCACTAAAGCCAATATTTACAAAGGCATCGTGGCCAATATCGAGCCCAGCCTCCAGGCCGCGTTTGTCAATTACGGGGGGGAGCGCCACGGCTTTTTGCCCTTGTCGGAAGTGCACTCCGATTGGTTCCAGGAAAAACCCCAGAGCAAGTCCAAAACCAAGATCCAGCGGGTGCTGCGCAAAGGCCAGGAGCTCATCGTCCAGGTCTATAAAGAGGAATCCGCCACCAAAGGGGCTTACTTAAGCACCTATATTTCTCTTCCCGGCCGGCGCCTGGTGCTTTTGCCCCGTCAGGCGCATCTGGGCATCTCCCGGAAGATCGAAAAGGAAGAAGAGCGCCAGCGCCTCAAGGAACTGGCCCAGAAACTGGGCCTGCCCCCGGAGATGGGCCTCATCATCCGCACCGCCGGGGAGACCGCGGCCACCCGGGAGTTGTCCAAGGACCTGAACTATCTCCTCAAGCTGTGGGAAAATATCAAGGAGGCCGCCCAATCCCAGCCGGCCCCCTGTCTGCTGCACCGGGACCTGGATCTCATCACCCGGACGGTCCGGGACTATTTTTCCGCGGATATCAAGGCCATCCTGGTGGACAACAAAGACGTCTATCAGACCTTACGCGCCTTTATTCAGGAAATGTCCCCCCGCCACGTCCATGCCCTGAAGCTTTATAAGGACAAGCTCCCCATCTTCACCCGCTACCAGTTGGAGGAACAGCTCGACCGCATTTACTCGGAGCGCGTACCCTTGAAATCCGGCGGCTCCATCGTCATCAATCCCACGGAAGCCCTGGTCTCCATCGACGTCAATTCCGGGCGCTGCACCGGCCAGAAAGAGATCGAAGACACGGCCCACCGCACCAATTTGGAAGCCGCCGAGGAGGTAGCCCGGCAGCTCCGCCTCCGGGACCTGGGGGGCCTGATCGTGATCGACTTCATTGACATGAAGGACAAGAAGCACCAGAAAGAGGTGGAGCAGGTCCTCAAAGCCAGCCTGAAAAAGGATAAGGCCCGGGTGACGGTGGGGCATATCTCCAAGTTCGGCCTCCTGGAACTCTCCCGGCAACGCTTGCGTCCCGCCGCTGAGGCCAGCGCCTATATCCCGTGTCCCGCCTGCCGGGGCCGGGGCCGCATCAAAAAGGTGGACACCCTCGGTATCGGCCTCCTCCGGCAAATCAGCACCCAGGCCACCCAGGGGCAATTCCAGGAGGTGCGCATCCTGGCGCCCGCAGAGGTGAGCCATTTTCTCCTCAATAAGAAGCGGAAAGAACTGCTGGCCCTGGAGGAACAATACGGCTTCAAGCTGGTGGTGACCGGCAGAGAAGACCTGGGTCCCGAGGAAATCCTGGTGGAATATCTCAAACGGGAGGCGGCGGAACCTAAACCCCCGGCCGAACCCAAACCCGGGCCGGAGAGCAAGGCCTCCGCTCCAGACAAGGCCGAGGACGAGGAAAAACCTGCCGGGGAGCAGAAGCCGGCGCCCAAAGCCAAAAAGGCCGGGGCCAAGAAACGTCCGTCCCGGTCCCGGCGGCGGGCTACGAAACCCAAGGCCCCGGCGGAGCCGACCGGTGAAACCCCGGAGGCGGAGACCGGAGTCGCCCCGGAGGAAACCGCCCCGGACCCGGAAGTCCCCGAAGCAAACTAAAGGTTCAGCATTTTCGTGGGGGCAATGCCCTCCTTCTGCTGGTAAAATATATAAAAATTAAATTGTTGGCCTAGATTCCCCTTTAAGGAGTTTTTTCATGCGCAGCAACCTGATGAAACAAGGTCTGGAAAAATACCCCCACCGCTCTCTGCTGAAGGCCATGGGCCTCACCGACCGGGAAATCGACCAGCCCATTATCGGCGTCGCCAATTCCTATAACGAATTCATTCCCGGCCACATTCACCTGGACAAGATCACCCAGGCGGCCAAGGACGGGGTGCGGCTGAATGGCGGCACGCCTTTGGAGTTCGGAGTCATCGGCGTCTGCGACGGCCTGGCTATGCACCACCAGGGCATGAAATATTCCCTGCCTTCCCGGGAAATCATCGCCGACTCCATTGAGATCATGGCCACGGCCCATCCGGTGGACGGGTTGGTGCTGGTGGCCAACTGCGATAAAATCGTCCCCGGCATGCTCATGGGGGCCTTGCGCCTCAATATTCCCTCGATCCTTATTTCCGGCGGCCCCATGATGGCCGGACTCCATAACGGTAAGGCAGTGGACCTGATCACGGTTTTTGAGGGAGTGGGTGCGGTGAAGGCCGGGAAGCTCACCGAAGACGAATTAAAGGAACTGTCGGAGTGCGCCTGCCCGGGGTGCGGCTCCTGCGCCGGCATGTTCACCGCCAACTCCATGAACTGCCTCAGCGAGGTCTTAGGGCTGGCCCTCCCCGGCAACGGCACCATCCCGGCGGTGCATGCGGCCCGCTTCCAGTTGGCCAAGATGGCGGGCATGAAACTCATGGAAATGGTGACCAAGCAGATTCTGCCCCGGCAGATCGCCACCTTAAGCGCTTTTAAAAACGCCATGGCTGTGGACATGGCCCTGGGCTGCTCCACCAACACCGTGCTACATGTACCGGCCATCGCTAAGGAAGCGGGGATTAACCTGTCCCTGGATCTGTTCAATGAGATCAGCTTGAAGACGCCGCATCTTTGCTCCCTGAGCCCCGGCGGCCCCCATCACCTGGAGGACCTGGACCGGGCCGGAGGCGTGCCCGGGGTGATGAAGGTTTTGCTTAATGCCGGCTTCCTGGACGGCTCCCCCTTAACCGCCACCGGAGCCACGGTGGCCGATAACCTTTCCGCTGCTCGGGTCCAGGATGCTGACGTCATCCGCCCCATAGACCGGGCCTACCATGCCGAGGGGGGCATCGCCATCCTGAGGGGCAATCTGGCCCCCGACGGCGGGGTGGTGAAGCAGTCGGCGGTGGCCCCGGAGATGCTGGTGAGAGAAGGAACGGCCCGGGTTTTCGAATCCGAAGAAGAGGGCACGGCCGCCATCTTGGGAGGCAAGATCAAGCCCGGGGACATCGTAGTCATCCGCTACGAAGGCCCCAAAAGCGGCCCGGGCATGCGGGAGATGCTCACCCCCACCTCCTCCATTGCCGGCATGGGTCTGGATAAGGAGGTGGCCTTGTTGACCGACGGCCGGTTCAGCGGCGGCACCCGGGGGGCGGCCATCGGCCACATTTCCCCGGAGGCTGCCGAAGGCGGCCCCATCGCTTTGGTCCGGGAGGGGGACCGCATCAAAATCGACATTCCGGGTAAGACCATCACCCTGATGGTGGCAGAGGCGGAACTGGCCAAGCGCAAAGCAGCCTGGCAACCTCCGGAACCCAAGATCAAGCACGGCTATGCCGCCCGCTACAGCCGGGTGGTGTCCTCCGGCAGCAAGGGCGCCGTATGTGAGTAAAGGGGCCTTGGGGGGGGGAAGGGTCAGGGCCTTACCCCCATACCCCGCCCCTCCATTCTTTGAGAAAGAAGCGCCTTTAATCAAGATGCCGACGCCGGTTGCCAGAGTTTTGCAGTTTTCGACAATCTCCACGGATGATCGGCTGCCAAAATAATGGTAAACTGCAAAATCAGTTAAACCAAATTTAATCCTTTGATAATAAAAACTAATATGATTTTCAACAGTTAATCCAGTTATCGACAAAACCTTCATGACCTATTTAAAAAACTAAATTTATATTTAATTTTTATTTTTTAGGAGAAATTGACTATGCGGCTGACGATCGAGCGGGAGACTTTGTTGAAGGGAGTAAGCCGGACCCTGGGGGTGGTGGACCGCCGGGGCACTATGCCCATTTTGAGCCATTTTCTCCTGGAAGCCGGGGACAGCGGGGTAAAAATATCCGCCACCGACCTGGAAGTAAGCTTCCGGGGCTCTTATCCCGCTATGGTGGAGGAGCCGGGCTCCCTCACCCTGCCGGCCCACTACTTTCACAACCTCATTAAAGAATTGCCCGGGGAATCCCTGAACCTGGAGGGCACCGAGAAATCCAACCTGCACGTGCTGGTGGGGGAATCCCGCTACCAACTGTTGGGCCTGCCGGCGGATCAATATCCGGCTATTCCCGAAATCACCGACCAGAAAATGGTGGAGGTGGAAAGCAAGCTCCTGAGGGAGATGATCGACAAGACCATCTTTTCCGTGTCCGTGGACGACTTGCAATATCATCTCTCCGGCATCTTCTGGGAACGGGTGGAGACGGAAGGGGAGTATTTCCTGCGCATGGTCTCCACCGACGGCCACCGCCTCACCTTGATCGAGCGCCCCTTGCCGGCCAGCGAGCAGTTCGCCATCGAGGAAGGCATTCTCATCCCCCGGAAAGGAGTGGGTGAGATCTCCCGCCTCCTGGGGGAAGAAGAAAAGGTGGCCCTGGGACTGACCCGCCAGAGCCTGGCCTTGAAGGCCGACTCGAAATTCCTCTTCATCAGGTTATTGGAAAAGAAATTTCCCGAATACCGGCGCATCATCCCGGATAGCGCCGCCTTTCATTTTGTCCTCAAACGCCGGGAACTGCGGGATACGGTCTATCGCATTTCCCTGCTGTCCACCGAACGGTTCCGGGGGGTGATTCTGAAGATGGGGCCGGAGCAGTTGGAGGCCTCCTTCAGCAACCCGGAGGTGGGGGAAGGACGGGAGGTGGTGCCCTTGCAACTGGAGAAAGGCAACCCGGAAGATTTGCCCTTGGAGATCGGTTTTAACGCCCGCTATCTCCTGGAGCCCTTGAACGTCATGGACGAAGAAGAAGTAGTTCTGGAAATTAATGACCGGGACCGGCCCTGCCGCCTGGTGTCCAAGGTGGACCCGGGGTATTTCACCATCATTATGCCCATGAGCCTTTAGGGGATGAATACCCCATGGCCGAACTGATTGCTTGTTGCGGGCTGGTCTGCTCGAATTGCCCCACCTTCATCGCCACCCAAAACGATGATGATGCGGCCAGGGAAAAGACCGCGGCCCTATATGCCCAAAGGTTCGGGCTTTCTTTTCAGAAGGAAGATATCAACTGCGACGGGTGTCGGAGCGAGGGCGGCAGGCAGATCGGCTATTGCCGGACCTGCGAGATCAGGCGCTGCTGCCTGGGCAAAAGCCTGGCAAACTGTGGGGCTTGCCCGGAACAGCCCTGTGACCTACTCCGGCGCTTTCACGAGTTCTCTGCCGAGGCCAAAAGCGCCTTTGCGGCCCTTAAATAATCTTAAAAAACACAAACCGGCGGCGGCTGGAAAGAATAGGCCGCAGTTACATCAAGTTATGGACGAGAAAAGATTTTTGCAGCGTTTCGGGACGTGGGTGGGCTACACCGACGCGGACATGGAGCAGATTCCTGCAGGAGACCCCAGGGTGGGAAAGGTAGCCGCAGGCTTGGCCGTGGAAACCAAAATCCCCCTAAATCTCCCTTTAAGAAAGGGGGACTTTTAAACCCCCTCTTTATAAAGGGGGGCAGGGGGGATTTTTTATTCATGTTGGTGAAATAAACTTTTGATTCATGGACGTTTAGCCTGGGCCGGCTCAAGACGGGGCTGCTAGTAAGCAAATTATGGACGAGAAAAAATTCCTGCGGCGTTTCGGAGAGCGGGTCGGTTACACCGACGCGGAACTGGAACAGATCCCTGAGGGCGACCCCCGTCTCCGGCAGATCAGCAGATTGGCCCGGGCCGCGGCCAAATATTCCCTCCAGGGGGAGGTGGTGGCTGCCCGGCATTGCAACTCCGGCTATAAGAAAGGGGATAAATTCATCCTGGACGTGGACGGCAATTTCGTCACCAAGCTTTGCCCCTCCAGGATGTGCGTCTATCTGGTGGCGCAGATGCAAATTCCCGTGGCCCTGATCAACGAACGCTTGAGCGAGGGCCTGGACCCAAATAAGTTCCATTTCATGCATTATGTGCGCTGCCCGGATACGGGGGTGGAATGCGCCGGATACGGGGAAGTCATGGTGCGCATGTCCGTAGTCCCCCGGGTGAAATGAATTTTTATTTTTAACCAAATAACCAAAGTGGTTTTGCCATGGCTAGGATAGGTATCATCACCTGCTTAAACTGCACCCAGGAGGCCAACTGCGCCGCGGTGGTCTGCCTGGGGGAACTGAGAAAGCGCCGGGGCTTTTTCGAGGGCTACCCCAAAGATGAGCCCCTGGAGTTGATTGGCCTCATCAGTTGCGCGGGCTGCCCCACCCTGGCGGCGCCGGAAAAGATTCTGCGCCGGGTCAGGGCGGTGGCCGAATTCCGCATTGACGCCCTGCATTTTTCTTTTTGTATGACCGCGGTCTGTCCTTTTTTGCATAAATATGTGGAAATCATTAACGAACATTTCCCTAATCTGGAATTAGTCTTGGGCACGCATAAACCCTTACCGCCGGCAGAGTTTCGCAGGGGTATCAAAGAACTGCTCTGTCAGACCATAAATGAGCCCCAAACCATGGCGCACATGATTCGGGGAACCCTGAAAACCCCCGAGGAGTAAGTTTAGAGGCAAAGGAGAAACACTTTGGCAACCCCTCCCATCGCTCCCGAAGAATACAGCGCCGATCAGATTCAAGTCTTGAAAGACCTGGAGGGCGTGCGGGAACGGCCGTCCATGTACATCGGCAACACCGGCCCCGAGGGCCTGCACCACCTGGTCTATGAAGTGGTGGACAACGCCATCGACGAGGCCATGGGTGGTTATTGCAACGAAATTAAGGTGAGAATCCACCCGGATAACAGCGTCACCGTGGAAGACAACGGCCGGGGCATCCCGGTGGATATGCACCCCACGGAAGGGCTGCCGGCGGTGGAAGTGGTCATGACCCGCCTGCACGCCGGCGGCAAGTTCGACAAAGGCGCCTACAAGGTCTCCGGCGGCCTCCATGGCGTGGGCGTCTCGGTGGTCAATGCCCTGTCCGAATATCTGGAGGTGGAGATCTTAAGGGACGGCAAGGTCTACCACCAGAGTTATGAGCGGGGCAAAACCAAGACCCCCCTGACCGTCACCGGCGAAACCAAGCGCCGGGGCACCAAGGTGCTCTTCCGGCCAGACCCCTTGATCTTTGCGGATCTCAATTTCAGCGACGATCTTCTGGCCCAGCGCCTCCGGGAACTCTCCTTTCTGAATGGCGGGGTGCGCGTTCTTTTGGAGGATGAGCGCAGCGGCCGCAAAAGCGAATTCCTCTATGAAGGCGGCATCGTCTCCTTTGTCCAGTACTTGAACCGCAACAAAAACCCCATCCACCCGGACCCCATTTATCTCTCCGGGGGCCGGGCCGGCATCACCATGGAGATGGCCTTCCAATACAACGACACTTATAACGAGCAGATCTTCACCTTTGCCAACAATATCAACACCCGGGAAGGCGGCAGCCATTTAAGCGGCTTCAAGGCGGGCCTCACCCGGGCCATCAACCAGTACATGACCACCGCCGAACTTCCCAAGGCCCTGAAGAATTCCCACTTGACCGGGGAAGACGTCCGGGAGGGACTGATTGCGGTGGTGAGCGTCAAACTGCCCCAACCCCAGTTCGAAGGCCAAACCAAGACCAAGTTGGGCAACAGCGAAGTCAAGGGCCTGGTGGAAAACCTGCTGTATGAGCACCTCCTCACCTATTTGGGAGAGAATCCCGCCATAGCCCGGCGCGTCCTGGCCAAACTCCTGGATGCGGCCCGGGCCCGGGAAGCCGCCCGGCGGGCCCGGGAACTGGTGCGTAAGAAAGGGGCCATGGGGGATATGACCCTGCCGGGGAAACTGGCGGACTGCCAGGAACGGGACCCGGGACGCCGGGAGCTTTACCTGGTGGAGGGCGACTCCGCCGGCGGCTCCGCCAAACAGGCCCGGGACCGGCGCTTCCAGGCCATTTTGCCCCTGAAGGGCAAGATCCTGAACGTGGAAAAGGCCCGCTTTGAAAAGATGCTGGAAAATCCGGAGATCCGCACCTTGATTTCCTCTCTGGGCTCCGACCTCTCCCAGGACACCCTTAATTTGGAGGCCCTGCGCTACCACAAGGTGATAATCATGACGGACGCGGACGTGGACGGAGCCCATATCCGCACCCTGCTCCTCACCTTTTTCTACCGGCAGTTGGGGCCCCTGGTGGAAGGCGGCTACCTGTACATCGCCCAGCCGCCGCTTTACCGCGTCACCCGGGGCAGTGAAAAGATCTATCTCAAGGACGACGGGGAGTTTAAGACCTATTTAATCAAGCGGGGCATGGAGAAAAAGCGGCTGCGTTTAGGTCCGGAACGCACCCTCCAGGGGCCCGCCCTGGCCCAGGCCCTGGAAAAGGTCTTTGCTTATCAGGAATATCTCTCCCGCTTTGAAAAACGGGGCCTGTCCCGGGAAATCCTGCGACTCTTCCTGCATCAGGGGATAACCACCAAAGAGAGCTTAAGGCAGGAGGAGCGGCTGGCGACCCTGCTCCAGGCCCTGGAGGCCGACGGCCGCTGGCTCACCCGCCTGGAGCCGGACGAAGAGCACCACGCCCTGGTGGTTTTCATTTCTTCCAAAGAGCGGGAAGTCCCGGATATGCGCCTGGATTGGGACCTTTTGAGCGGTAGCGATTTTCAGGCCCTGGTCAGACTAAACCGGTCCCTGGAGGATTTTCAATCTCCACCCCACCGCCTGGAAGAAAAAGACAAGGTCTGGGAGTTCGGCGCCCTGGAGGAACTGGCTGCCTTTATCCTGGCGGAAGGCCAAAAAGGGGTGACCATCCAGCGTTTCAAAGGCCTGGGGGAAATGAATCCGGACCAGCTTTGGGAGACGACCATGGACCCGGAAACCCGCACCCTCCTCAAGGTGAATATCGAGGACGCGGTGGCCGCCGACGAAATTTTCACCATCCTCATGGGGGACAAAGTTGAGCCCCGGCGGGAGTTTATTCAGAGCAACGTCCTTGAATTGAACGAATTAGATATTTAATATAAATATACCCGGCTGGAGCCTGTTAAGGCGCGGCGCCGGAGTTCCAGGGGAAAACCGGGGATGCAGGCCCTTATCAGGCTGCCGGCGCCGCCCGGACTATTTTCAGGAGGAAGTTGCCATGCATCGCAAAGCCAAATTCAGAATCTTTGTCACCCGTCGCGAAGTGCTCTCCGTGGGCGATGTCCCGGACCACACCCTGATGCTCACCGAACTGGAAGGCTACCCCGTGGAATACACCCCTGGAGTGGCCGGTGAATTTGTCTACCGCCGCAGTGTGGGTTTCCATGACCGGATTAAGGGCGATGGCCGCATGCACGGTTATGCCTTTACCGTTTATGAGCACGGCACCGTGTACTCCCGCTTTACCGGGGACAAGCTGGGGGACATGACCAAGGGCAAATGGGAAGTGGACAAAGGCATCGGTAAATTGGCGGGCCTCAAAGGCGCCGGCACTTTTATCGTCAAGCCTGCGGATAAGCCCGGGGAATTCTTTCTGGAGATGGACGGCGAGTACGAATTATAAATTTTTGTTCAAGGTTCAAAGTTCAAGGTTCAAAGTTAGGCGGGGCGGTTCCCGAACCGCCCCAACGTTTTTTCCCGTGCCGAACTCTATGGAATAGAGAATAAAATCAGGGTAAAATTCCTATAATATTTAATAAGGCTTTGATGCATCCCAGAAAACAAACTTTGAACTTTGAACCTTGAACTTTGAACCCTTCGGAGAGATAAACCCCATGACCGACCAAACCTGCGCCAAATGCCGCGCCGCCATGGAGCCCGGAGAGGCCCGGGAATATTTAGGCCAAGAACTCTGCGAGGACTGTTTTCTGGACGCCCTGAGCATCACCAAGACCTGCGACCCCTGGGCGGTGCACACCGCCAAGAGCCTCAAGGACCTCCCGGGGGGGCACACCCTTACCCCTTTACAGCAGAAGCTTTATGACCTGGTGCTGGAACGGGGAGAAGTGCCCATGTCCGAGGCTGCGGCCCATCTGGGCCTGAACGAAGACGAACTGCGCCGGGAGTTTGCGCCGCTCCGCCACATGGAGATGCTCCGGGGCTGCAAGAAGGATGACGTCATCCACCTCACCCTGTTTTGAGCTCAGAACCCACCGACCTTGATTATGCCTTGCTCCGCCGGGTGGCCCGGGGAGACACCCCGGCCCTGGCGGAACTCATCCGCCGCCACCAGACCCACCTCTATAATTTGGCCTACCGCCTGCTTAAAGACCCCCTGGACGCGGAAGACGCCCTCCAGGAAGTCTTTATCAAGGTCCATGAACACGCCGCCCGCTTTGAGCCCAAGGCCTCGGTGGGGGCCTGGCTCAACCGCATCACCGCCAACCACTGCCTGAACATGATCCGGGCGCGGCGCCCCCAGGAATCTCTGGACCAGGAGGACTCCGTGGTGGTGCCGGATACCGGCGCCAGCCCCCTGGAGGCCCTGGAGGAGCAGGCCCTGGCCCGGCGTCTGGAGGACTTATTAGCCGCGCTTCCGGAAAACCAGCGCCAGGCCCTGGTCCTGAAACGCTTCGGCGGCCTCTCCTACCAGGAGATCGCCGCGGAAATGGGCCTCAGCCCCCAGGCCGTGGACGGGTTGCTGAAACGGGCCAGACAGACCTTGAAAAAGGCCCTGCAAGATTACTTGGAATAGAGTATGTGGGAGACTAGGTGCCGGTGGCACAAGCTTTCGAGCCTGTGCCACCGGCCAAACTGGACAGAATGAAGCAAAGTGTCTAATGTCAATCGCTTATCAACAACATTAACCAAGGTAAAGTTGTTTTCTCAAAGCTGGCTTGGATGGTGTGGTTCACCGTGACGTTGGTGAAGGTGTAGCTGCGCACAGCGCCGACGGGGACATTGTCCACGAGCACAGATGCCACATGGTACCCACGATTAGGGGTGATGATAAACGTCTGATTGTCGCCGTCATCGACTGTTATTTGTCCAGAAGGCGAAATGGTACCGTTAGCGTTGGCAGTGGCAGTAATAGTGTGTGGTGATGGGTATTCATATAGCTGCGCACTGTCCAGCGGTTGAAAGCTTATATTATAATTTTGGCCGCCGGAAATTATTACTTGGCCGTTGGGTAATAGGGAGGCTTCTTGATAGAAGCAGGCTACGGGCATAGTCCCGGTAGGGCTCCAGACGCCGGTACTCGGGTCGTAAATTTCGGCACTGGCCACAGCGTGAATGCTGCCGTCATCACATCCTCCGGCGACCAAGACCTTGCCGTTAGGCAGAAGAGTGGCCGTATGCCAACAGCGAGCGGTTGAAAGAGAACCGGTGTATTCCCAAGTTCCTTTCTGGGGGTCGTAGAGTTCGGCACTGGCCAACCCTACGCCACCCGCCACAAGCACCTTACCGTTCGGAAGTAGAGTAGCTGTATGAGCAAAGCGAGCCGAGTTGAGTTGTCCGGTATAAGTCCATGTTTCTGTATTAGGGTCATATAGTTCGACGCTTGATAATGTCCCGCCATTGCCTGAACCGCCCACCACCAGGACCTTGCCGTTAGACAGCAGAGTGGATGTGTGCGATCCTCGAGCTGAGTTGAGTTGTCCGGTATAAGTCCAATCACCTGTGTTAGGGTCATAGAGTTCAGCACTGGCCAAGATTATTTTATCCTCGGAATTGCCACCTCCCGCCACCAGGACCTTGCCGTTGAGCAGAAGAGTGGCCGTATACATCATCCGGCCCTTGTTGAGCGATCCGGTTAAGTTCCAAACCTTTTGTATCGGGTCATAAAGTTCGGCGCTAGCCAAAGTCTTATAACCGTTATGCCCTCCCGCCACTAGTACCTTGCCATTTAGTAGCAAGGCTGATGCGTGCCTAAACCGACCTTCCTTGAGCGACCCGGTTAAGCTCCAAGCCTTTTCGATTGGATCATAAAGTTCAGCACTGGCAAGCCCTACACTTTGATACGCGCCAGCGGCGGCGAGAACCTTGCCGTTAGAGAGTAAAATGGATGTATGATAAGTCCGTCCCTGGTTGAGGGAGCCGACTTGAGTCCATGTACCTGCGGCGTAAATTGAAAGGGGTAGAATTAAACATGCTGCTATGAAAATTATGATTATGAAAACTCGCGGATGCGGAAACCTAAAAATATTTAAGATTATTTTCATGATCAATTATGTCCTAATGCAAAATTTGATTGAATAAAAGCGAACTATAGCAAATTGACGTCAGGATTTGTAATTTTTTTATCGTGAGCGAATTTTTAACACCGTACAAAATGTGCCCTTTTTTTCTGGAAATATTTCTTTGGGGGCAAAAAGAAAACTGGACAAAATCACGTGTTTTGTCTAGGTGCAAGAATCGTGATTTAGATAGGGCACGGGTTTCCGCCCCCCAAAAACTCTAAAAACTGGACAAAACAACATCAACTCCAGAAAACAAAAGCCGGGGGAGGCGGGCAATATGCGCGGTCCCTGGCCCTTCCCCCCGCAATCCTATCCGCCCAAAGCTTCTCTGATAAAGGCCCGGCTCTCCGGGGGGACCGAGGTGAAGTGGATATGGGCCTGGCGCTCCTCACCGTCCCCGGGTTCCACCAGGGTCACTTTGCCGTAGATTTTCCCGGGTATTTCCCGCCTGTCCGCGTCCAGGAAATGGAGGCGCACGTCTTCCCAGGCGGCCAGCTCCCCGGTGAAGCGGACCACGGCCGCGGAGTCGCACAACTGGGTAATATCGGCCGCAGCCGTGGCGCCGGTGAGGATTTTGTCCCGGAGGCGGTAGATCTTCACCGGCAGGCCGGTGGCCAGGGTTCGCAAGGTCTTTTGCCGATCTTGCAGGCGCAGTTGGTACGGCCCATGGATGGCCCGCACCCCGTAAAGAGTGGCCGGATCCCTCACTCCCTTCATCTCCGCCCGGATGGTGACGCCCACGTCGATTAAATCTTTTACCCGCTGATAAGTGGAGGGGCCGATAAGCACCTGGCCCCCCAGGGCGTAAGTCTCGATTCTGGCGGCAAAGTTCACGTCCGCGCCCACCACGCTGTATTTCGTCCGCCTCTCGGAACCGATGTTGCCCACCACCACCGTGCCGGTATTCACGGCAATACCCATCTCCAGGTGGGGCAGGCCGTCGGCGGCGTTTAAGGCGTTGATCTCCTCCATGGCCCCTTGCATGGCCAGGGCGCAGGCCACGGCCTGGGCGGGATGGTCGGCCATGGGCTGGGGCGCGCCGAAAAAGGCCAGGATGCCGTCTCCCATGATCTCATCAATGACCGCCTGGTGATCTAAGAGAATCTCGATCATCCGGCTCAAGTAACGGTTCAAAAAGGTGATGATCTGGGCCGGTTCCATCTCCGCGGTGAGGGCCGTAAAGCCCCGGATGTCCGACATGATGAGGGAGACCTCCCGGGTTTCTCCCCCCAGCTCCAGGGCCTCTTTGTCGTCCAGGAGTTTTTTGGCCACTTCCTGGGTGACGTAGCGGCCGAAGGTGTCCCGGACAAAGTCGTGTTTTTCGATATATTCCGTGAGTTGACGGCCCAGGAGGTTAAAGGATTGGGACAACTGGACCAGCTCTTTGACCCCGGCTTCCGGCACGGTGACGGTCAAATCACCCTCGCCCATTTTTTTCACCCCGTCCCGCAAACGAAAAATGGGGCGGGACAGGGCGCCGGCGAAAAAGAGTCCGGAAACCCCGGCAATGATGGTGAAGATAATGCCGCCGATGATGCTGACTAACTTGATCTCCCGGTTGACGGCATCGGCGGATGCTTGAATGGAGCTATCGGCCCGGGCCATTCTCTCCTGGGAGGCCTTTTTAATTCGGGCCTGAGCCGGGAGAAAGAATTTGTCGATATTCACTGCGGCCACCAGAAAGAAGGGAGTCCGGGGCACGTGCACCAGGACCATGAACTTTTTCCGGGGCCGGTTTTTTCGGTCCAAGAAGGTGTAATAACCTTTTACTTTAGGGTTGGTAAAAGCCTCAGAGACCAGACGCCACATCTCCGGGAACTCATCTTGCCATTCCGAGAAGTTCCTCCCTTCCACGTTGGGGTTGGGGTGCAGGATATTAAGGCCGGTCTTGTCATTTAAGTCAACGTAACCCGCTACCCCCTCCCTCGTCAGGATATCCTGGGTGGCAATGGCCCGGAGGCGTTTATTCCGGCGGAGTTCCTGATAGTTATAGGTCTTGCGGCCGCCGATGAGGAAGGAGACTTCCATGGCCGCGGCCTCGGCTTTGGTTTCCACGAGGCGTTCCGCATAGGCGGTCAAGAATTCTTCCGCAAGCTGATAGTTGGCCGCGGTCAAGGCTTCCAGGTTGTCCCGGACAATTACCTGGTTCTGCTCCGTGAGCTTGAGGGCGATGTGGTCGAAGAGCTCGGCCAGGCCCAGGGTCAACAGAATCAGCGCCAGGTAAGAAAGGACCAGGTAGGTGCGAATACTCATGGGACACTCCCCCACCGCCGACGGAGCCGGGTGGCATGGGTATCTGAGATGAGGCGGGAAATCAGGCTTTTGGTTCTCCCCCCAAAGCAGCTAGAATAACCGTCCGGCTCTCCGGGGGCACCGAGGTGAAGCTGATGTTGGCTTGCTGGAGACCGCCCTCCCCGTCCTCCACCGCGGTCACCTTGCCGTAAATCTTCCCGGGAATTTCTTGGTTGGCGGCGTCCAGCAAATGCAGGCGCACGTCTTCCCAGGCTGCCAGAGCCCCGGTATAGCGGACCACGGCGGCGTTGTCCCCCAACCGGATAATCTCGGCCGTAAGGGTGGGGCCGGTGATGATTTTCTTCTTGATGTGGTAGATATTGACCGCCAGGGGGGCGGCCAGGAGCTGCAGGCTTTCCTGGCGTTCTTTTAGGCGCAGGTTAAAGGGGCCGTGAATGGCCCGCACTTCGTAGAGGGTGGCCTCCGGGAACCCCTTCATCTGGGCCCGGATGGTCTCTCCCACCTCGACCAAGTCTTGGACCCGCCGGTAGGTGAAGGGACCGATGAGCACCTGGCCGCCCAGGGCGTAGGATTCGATGCGGCTGGCGAAGTTCACGTCCGCGCCCACGGCGCTGTATTTCGTCCGCCGCTCGGAGCCGATGTTCCCCACCACCACGGAGCCGGTGTTCACGGCAATACCCATCTCCAGGTGGGGCAGCCCGTCGGCGGCGTTTAAGGCGTTGATCCCCTCCATGGCCCCCTGCATGGCCAGGGCGCAGGCCACGGCCCGGGCCGGATGGTCTTCCAGGGGTTCGGGCGCGCCGAAAAAGGCCAGGATGCCGTCCCCCATAATTTCATCGATCACCGCCTGATACTCCAGGAGGACCTCGATCATTTTCTCCAGGTAGCGGTTAAGAAAGGTAATGACTTGCTCCGGGTCCATATCCGCGGTTATCGCGGTGAAGCCCCGCAGGTCGGAAAAGAGCAGGGTCACCTCCCGGGTTTCACCCCCCAGAGCCAGGCCTCCTTCGGATTCCAGGAGTCTCTTCACCACTTCCTGGGTGACGTAGCGGCCGAAGGTGTCCCGGATGAAATCGCGCTTTTCCATATAATCCGTGAGCTGCTGGCCTAATTCGTTGAACGAATGGGCTAACTGCTTGATTTCCTTGGCGCCGGCCTCCGGCACGGTCACGGAAAAATCTCCGTGGCCCAGGGCTTGGGTGGTGTCGGCCAGAGTTCTCAAGGGCTTGGTGACGCCCCGGGACAGCAGGGTGATCACCACCCCTAAAAAAGCCAAACCGATAAGGCCGATGAGGATCAACCGCTGGCTCAGTTGCCGCACGCTGGCGAACAATTCATTTTCCGGGAAGATAACCCCCAGGGTCCAGCCGGTGGAGCCCAACGGCGTGAAGTACATCCAGGATTTTTCCCGGGAGACAAAGTCGCTAACCGCCACAAAGCCATGGCCGCCCCGGATCATTTCCCGGCCGATCCGCCTAAGCTGCGGATCTTTCTCGGCCACGGCCAGACTGAACATACTTTGCCGCATAATCAAGTCCTTATTGGGGTGGGTTAAAAGCCGCCCGTTTTGGGAGACGAGAAAGGCGTAGCCGCTCTGAAAAATTTTGACAGAAGCCACCAGCTTTTCCAGTCCCATCAGGGAAATGTCTGCGGTCACCACCCCCCAGACCTGTTTGCGCCCATCTTTTTCCCGGTAAAAAGGCACGGAGTAAGTGGACATAATGATGTTGCCGCCCCCTTCGTCATAATAAGGTTCACTCCACAGGGGGCGCTGCAGTTCTTTGGGGATCTGGTACCAGTCCAGATAGAAGTACCGGTAGGTGTCGCTCCCCAAATAGGTGAGCTTGATCTGGCCCTGATCCCGGTAGACATAGGGGGCGAAATAATACTGCTCGGGGTCACAGGCAAAGGGTTCGAAGGAGACGGAAATCCCGTAGATTTCGGGATTGTTGGCCAGGGCCCGGTTAATCAGGCGCAACAGGTCTTTTTGGGAAAAGGGCTGCTCTTCCAGGATGGTGGCCAGCAAGCGGGGAATCTTTTCCACCCCCTGGAGGGTGATCTCAATTTTATTGCCGGTGGCCAGGGCCAGGTTTTTGGCGTCGTCCACCGCACCGGCCATGATGGCGGCCTTAGAGTAATAATAGTTATAACTTAGGGCCGCCACAAAGATGATGGCCGTGCTGCAAAGAACAAAGACGGTGAGACGGGTGGCCAACCCGCTATTTTTCATCATCCGCCCCACAATCCACATAAAATTGGGAAAACTCCGGGACCCTCTGGATCAAGCCAAAGTCCTTAAGCTCCCGGGCCACTTGCAGATACGTCTTTTCCTCCAAGCACCCCAAAGAAACCGTGCCTCCGGGCGGCAGAATGATGTCCTGCATGCGGGCCAGCATCCACGCCTGTTGCGGCCTGTTGGTGGGCAAATTGGCGGCCTTGACGTACTTCATGACCACATCCAGGGCCTCCTCAGGATGGCTGAAGGCATACTTCCACCCCTCCAGGGAGGCCTGGACAAAATTGACGCACTGGCGGGGATCTTTCTTAAAAGTGGACTCCAGGCAATAGATGCCGTCTTCGGGAAAATTCAGGCCGTAGTCGGCCAGGAAAAAAGTGGTCAGCTCTTCGGGATTAACCCCGGCCTGAATGATCCGATAGTATTCGTTGTACCACATGGCCGAGGCTGCCTGCACGCCACCTCGCAAAAACAGGTTCATGGTGGTTCCTTGTTGCAGGATTCTGACGGCCAGATGGTTTTGCCGGAAGAAGGCCCGGGGTTGCATTTGAAATTCTTCCCCCCACAGGGCCACCTTCTTGCCGTTCAGGTCTCCGGGAACCAGGATGCCGCTGGCTTTCTTGGCCACCAGCATGAGGGCCGAGCGTTGCACGATTTGGGCGATATTGAGGAATTTATAGCCCTTAGCCCGTTTGACGATGGCGGTGTCCAGGAACATGGTGCCGAAATCAGCCTGGCCGCGAGGCAATAGTTCCGAGGGGGGAAAATCCGGCCCCCCTTTAAGGATCTTCACCTCCAGGCCCCGCTGGCGGTAAAAGCCCTTCTCATAAGCCATATAATAGCCGGCAAACTGGGCCTGGGGCACCCACTGGGGGATGAAGGAGACCGCCTCCCCGGCCCGGGCCGCCGGGAAGTACGCGGCAATTAGCAGAACAATGAAAAGGAGCAAAAAAATCTTACGCATGGCCCTGGTTCGGAGAATAGCTCTCTTTATCAAGATCGTCAATGGGGGGAAATCCTTTGCTGCATCGATATTTAAGAAAAGGAGGGCCGGGGGGGCTTTGGCGCTAACCCCTTTTCCCCGCCAGACCCATCCTCCTGGAACTACCCCAAGCCGATGGCTCCCCGGATCAGGGGATAGATCTGCGGCGAGACGGAAGTAAAGCGAATTTGCGCTTCCTGGTGGCGGTCGTCCCCGGGTTTGACTGCGGTGACCTTGCCGTAGAGCCGCTCCGGGTTTTCCCGCCCTGCGGCGTCCAACAGCAGCAAACGGACGTCTTCCCATTCCCCCAGTTCTCCTTCAAAGGTCAGCATGGCGGTGGTTTCCGATAATTGGGTGATCCAGGCCGCGGTTTCGCTGATCACCACTTTTTCGCTGATGCGCTGGAGATGGACGGGGATCTTCTCGGCCAGGGGCGTCAGGGTTTCGTAGCGTTCCGGCAGATGAATGTCATAGGGGGGGCCGATGCCCGTCACCTCGTACAGAGTGGTTTTCCCCGGCACCCCCTTCAATTTCACCTCCATGACCTCCCCCAACTCGATGAGGTGATGGACCCGGTTAAAAGTGGCGGCCCCGATGAGGACCTGCCCGCCCACCGCATAGGATTCGATGCGGCTGGCCATGTTGACGTGGGCCCCCACCACGCTGTATTTGGTCCTTCTCTCGGAGCCGATGTTGCCCACCACCACCTCGCCGGTATTCACAGCGATGCCCATCTCCAGGTGCGGCAGGCCGTCGGCTCGGTTCAAGGTGTTGACTTCCTCCATGGCCGCCTGCATGGCCAGGGCGCAGGCCACGGCATTCACCGGATGATCCTCCATGGGGTTGGGGGCGCCGAAAAAGGCCAGGATACCGTCGCCGATGATTTCGTCGATCACTGCCCGGTAATCCGTAAGAATGTCGATCATCTTCCCCAGGTAACGGTTGAGAAAGGCGACCACGTCTTCCGGGGCCATGTCCGCGGTCAAGGCGGTGAAGCCCCGTAAATCGGAAATGAGGATGGATACTTCCCGGGTCTCGCCTCCTAACGCCAGGGCTTCATCGGATTCCAGGAGCCTTTTCACCACTTCCTGGGTGACGTAGCGGCCGAAAGTGTCCCGGATGAAATCCCGCTTGGCCATATACTCGGTGAGCTGTTCTCCCAAGAGGTTGAAGGAATGGGCCAGCCCCACCACTTCTCTGGCGCCTTTTTCCGGCACGGCCACGGCAAAGTTGCCTTCCCCCACCTCCGTCACCCCTTTTTGCAAGCGTCTCAGGGGCCGGGAAATGGAAGCGGCAAAATAAAACCCGAACAGCCCGGCAAGCAGGAAAAAAGTGACTCCGGTCACCAACCCGGCGATCTTGACCAGCCGGGTGGTCTTCTGGGAATGACTTTTGATGGCAGGCTTGGCCTCAGCCAGGATTTCCTGGGAGGCCCTTTTGAACTTTTTTTGGACGGGAAGAAAGAACTGGTCAATATTCACCACCGCCGCGGTAATGAAGGGGGTGCCCGCCACCTGCACGGTGGCCGTATACCGCCGCCGGGGGTTACCTTTTGTATCAAAGAAGGTCAAGTAGCCGGCGACCTTCTTTTGTTGGACCGCCCGGGTCAGCAACTGCCACATCTCCGGATAGCGTTGCCTCCAGAGGGCGTAGTCCCGGCCTTCCACGCTTTTGTCGGGATGGAAGATGTTTATCCCGTGCCGGTCAAAGAGGATGGTGTAGCCGGCGGAGCCTTCGGGGGTATGAATTTCCTGGATGGCGATTCTGCGCAGGTGGTTATTGCGGCGGAGTTCCTGGTAGTTAAAGGGTTTTTGCCCTTTGAGGACATAGGCCAACTCGGTGGCTACATCCGCAGCCTTGTCCTCGATGATATATTGGCCGTAATGGGTAAGAATCTGGGCGGCCAATTGGTCGTTGGCATTGGTAATCGCGCCCACGTTTTCTTCGGCAAAAAGCAAATTTTTTTGGGTCATTCTCTCCAGAATCTGGTCATCGACGATCCAGATACCCAGAATCAGCAGGAGGCTCAAGATCAGATAGGATAGAAGCAATTGGGTGCGGATGCTCATCTGCAACCTCCCGAAAGACCAAGGGATAATGGAGCTCAAGGCGTCTTTTATACCTGGAAGAGTATATAATGTTATGGGGGGGCCAATAAAGAAAAAGAAAGGCGGACAGGGCAGGATTTCTAGGATTATCCCCCGGCTGGGCCCCGGGGCTCTCCCCGCCGAAACTACGGGGGGCCGCCGGCTGCGGCCCCCCAGGTTCAGCAAGGCTTAAGAAAAAACCAGCTGTGCTCAAGGCATAATTTCCCAATTCGCCTCAAAGGTGTTGTCATAGAGGGTATATAAATACCCCAACATTTTCCCCACGCCTGGGGGCACCCCTTCCTGGATCCGCCAGTAGGCGAGATAAATGGCCGGAACCATGCGAGGTTCGCCGGTTTTGGGGTTAGGCGCGATGTTCTGCCACACCTCCCTCTTTTCCATGGTCCGCCAGAGGGTGCCAAATTTTTTGTTACGAACTATTTGCCCGACTTCGGGCAACCCTTTTTGCCGCACGATTTCTTCGTACTCTTTCATGGCCGCCTCCTCTTATCAGGTGAAATTGGGCAATTGTATAATTAAAAAGATAAGACGCGTTTTTCTAAGTTTCAAGATTGCCTGCGGCGATCACCCCCTTTACTAACCAGCGTTAAAGGGCCTCCGTCTCCATCTCTGGACGCGGCGATCCGTTCCTTTAAGGCCAGCAGTTCTCCTTCGGCTTTCAGGATGGCTGCCAAGCGCTGATCCAACTCCCCCGTCCGGGTAGCCGTAGTCTCGGCCCGGGCTTGCTTCTGGTTCCGGACCCGCTCCAGGGCCTGGCGGATACTCTGGATGGTTTCGTCCATTTTGGCCAGCCAGGTTTGCCGGAATTCCCGGGCGATCTCTCCCAGGCGCTGGTGAAAATCATAGCGCAATCGGCCGCAATGCTTGTCCACCAGTTCCGTGACATTTTCCACTAGCTTCTTCAAGAGCAAACCTTTGGTCAGGGCCCGGGGCAGAAGAGAGGTGACGGTCATCTGCAAAATCTCCAGTCCCACCGGCTCTTCCTTAAATTTGAACCAGAATTGGCTTTTTTCAGTAAAAATGGTTTCGGCCTCGAAGTCCCGCAAAGAAAAAGAAAAGATGCGGGCGGTCAATTGGGTCAGGCGTTCCAGGATGGCGTTGATGCGGCCAGCAAAATCCTGGTGGGTGTCGGCCAGACTTTGGGCCAGTTTTTCTATTTCTTGGCGCCGCCAGACCATGAAGATATCCCTTAATGCCCCGAAGAGAAAATCTTCCATCTCTTTTCTAAGGTTTCCGGCGCCGCGGCTTTTTTGGTTAAAGGCTTCTTCCACCTCCCGGCGCAGCCTGGCCGCGGTCTCCTGCTTAAAACCGTCCAGGTCGGTGTCCAGTGAAGTTAGCAGCCCTTTGATCCGCCCCGCTAGCACCAGGAGGGACATTTCCCGTTCTTTCTCCAGCCCTTGCAACTCCAGGTCGAACCGGGCGATTTTTTCATCCAGCTCCTTAAGGGACAGAGCGCTGGCCTGGCGCTCCACTTTGAGGGCCAGGGTGGAATCGGTGAGGGCCTTCAAGGCCCCGTGCAAGCAGGAAAATAAGAGCACCCGTCCCTTTTCCTGATAGAGAAACCGGCGCAGATGCTCTTCGAAAGCCGGCAGCAGGCTGGCCTCCAGAAATTCCGGGTGGCCGTTGGTTTTGGCCTGGAGGGCCATCTTGGCGGAAAGGGGAAAGATGGCGATCTTATCCGCGGCCAGGCTCTCTTGTAGCATCCCTGCGGTAAAATCCAGGGCTTCTTGGCGTTCGGCCTCATCCACGTAATCGATTTTGTTCAGGACGAAAAAGAGCTTATGGACGTATTCCCGGATATCGCGCAAGAATTCCTGCTCCGCCGCGGATAAAGGCGGGTCCACGGTGACCACGAAGACCGCCGCGTCAACCTGGGGCAGGTAGTTGTAGGCCACCTCGGTGTTGTGGCTATACACCGACCCCACCCCGGGGGTGTCGATGATCTGCACCCCATCCTTAAGGTAAGGGGAAGGATAGGCGATCTTTACTTCCCGGACGCCTTTGCGGTTTTGGGGATTGCCTTTTTCCGTAATGTAGTCGGGAAGTTCTTCCCGTTGAATCTCCCGGGTTTGGCCGTTGTGAAAATGGACCAGGATGCTAAGCTTCTCCCCGTAGCCCAGGATGGTGACCACGGAGGTCAAAGGCACGATGGCGGTGGGCAGGACCGGCTCTCCCAGCAGGGCGTTGATGAGGGTGCTTTTCCCCCGTTTGAATGCGCCCAGGATCACCAGGTTGAAACGATTGAGACGCAACTTGTCCAACAAACGTTGCAGATGGGGGCCATGGAGTTCCGGCAAGGCGGTCAAATGACGCAGTTGCTTTTCCAGGCTTTCCTGGAGTTCCCGGTAACTCCCCATGGCTCCGCTCCTTCTTCGGGGCGAAAAAAAACTTCTGCCCCAAAATGGACAGAAGTCATCAGCCCCGGAAAAGCGAGGCAGTTATGGCGGACTTCATCGCCTAGATAAAATAATGTTAGTTAATATAATTGTAATATTCAAGATGGAAAAATTTTCGCCGGCAAAAAAGTTCCTCTAAACCGGCGATATTTGCCCCTTGACCGGGGGAAATTCTTGGGATAAAGATACTAACTTGAATGCGGCGATGGAGTCCGCCGGGGTGCCCCTGTTGCATCCGAACCGCGCAAACGCTGATGGCTCCTGATTTCCCTGTGGGCGGTCAGGAGCTTTTTTTATCGGTCCGCTCCCCTCTGGAGGCCTTATGGCGATCAGTCTGGCATTCATCATCATCCTGGGATTAGCTGCGGATTACCTTTTTCGGCGCCTGAAGCTGCCGGGTCTGGTGGGTATGCTCCTGGTGGGCATGCTGGTGGGGCCCCATGTCCTGGGGCTGTTAAAGCCGGAAATGATGGCGGTTTCCGCCGATTTTCGCAAAATCGCCCTGATTGTCATCCTGCTCCGGGCCGGCTTCGAACTTCACAAAGACACCCTGAACCGCACCGCCCGCCCTGCGATCCTGATGTCCTCGGTGCCGGCGCTCTTCGAGATCGCCGGGGTGGTGTTGGTAGCCCCGTTTTTCCTCGATCTTACCCCCTTGCAAGCCGCCATCCTGGGGTCGATTTTGGGTGCGGTTTCTCCCGCGGTGGTGGTGCCCCTGATGATCAATTTCATGGAGCGGGGCATGGGGGCCAAAAAGGGTATCCCCACCCTGACCCTGGCGGCGTCGGCCATCGACGACGTCTTCGTCATCGTTATCTTCACCATTCTCCTGGCCCTGGAAAAAGGCCAGGCGGTCAACTATCTCTGGCAGATCGGCAGCATCCCCATCTCCATCGCCCTGGGCATCCTGGTGGGCCTCGTCCCGGGTTATTTACTCTATAAGATTTTCGGCAAGTTCGATTTCACCAGCCCCCGGCGCACCATCATCGTGGTGGGGGTGGCCATCATTCTCACCTGGGTGGAGGACCTGGCCCACCACTGGCTGCCCATCGCCAGCCTCCTGGGGGTCATGGCCTTAGGCTTCGTCATCCTGGAGAAGGACCAGGGCCTGGCCCACCTCATCTCCCAGAAGCTGAAACGCATCTGGGTCTTTGCCGAACTCCTGCTCTTCGTGCTGGTGGGGGCCCAGGTGAATCTGGAGGTGGCCTGGCACGCGGGTCTGGCGGGTCTGGCGGTGATTTTCATCGGCCTGGCCTTCCGCTCTGTGGGCACCTACCTCTCCGTCATGGGCGCGGGCCTTAATTTCAAAGAGAAAATGTTCTGCGTGGTTTCCTACATTCCCAAGGCCACGGTGCAGGCGGCCATCGGCGCCATCCCCATGGAGGCCGGGGTGGCCGGCGGCGAAGTCATTCTGGCGGTGGCGGTGCTCTCCATCCTGGCCACCGCGCCCATCGGCGCCATCGCCATTTCCATCATGGGCGAGCGGGTCCTGGAAAAGGATGAGGTCAATGTTTACCGCTTCAAGGTCCTCAGGGACAATCTGAACCTCCCCCGGGTGGGCCAAAAAATGCGGCACCGACGCCACGGTACGGTCTGGAAAGTCATCGAGGAAAAGGAAGTCTGGGTGCCAGGTCCTGGCGAGGGCGCGCCGGCCCAGATCCCAGCCCTGGCCCTGCGCTTTTGGAAGGTTAACGACCGCCTCGGCCGGGGCCGGACCCGGAGTTACCATTACACCCCGGGGGATCACTCCTTTACGGACTACTGGGAGATTTTGGAAGAATAGAATTTAGGGGAAATTGCAGTTTTGCCATGATCTCGACAGTTAAGGCTCGTAGGCCCATTCTGCCGTCTGTGCCCCCCGCCTTAAAATTTAAAACCGACGCCCCCCCGAAGGCTAAATTGGGTACTGGTAAGGCGGTGCTCGATGGACCAGATGTAACTAAAAATGTTGCCAAATTTCTGCCAGTTCTGATCCATATCATTGGCCCTGATCCAGAGCCAGTCTCCCGACCAATGCAAAAACCAATGCCTGGAGAGTTCGTACCGGCCTTCCCAACCTAGCTTGAAGCCGTAACCATAGGCCTTGGTCTTGGTAAACCTGTCCCGGAGCAGATGGAAGTCCTTATCTTTGGCGATCAACTTGGGACTGAAGCCGAAGCTGGCCAGGAAGGAAAGGCGTTTATAGGTCAGTTTGCCGGCAAGATCCAGCATGGGCATCAGGAGATTAAACTTATAGGCGATCGTGGGGCCGGCCTGCGTGATCACGTCTCCGGTGATAAGGTCGGTCTGGACGAGATTGCTGCCGTCCCAACTGAATTCCTGGTATAAGAGGCCGAGGCCGGGGGCCAGGGCCCAGGCAAAATCCTGGTTTACCCGCTGTTCCAGGAGCCAATAACGCGCCCCCAGGTCCAGGACATAGCCCGAGAACGCGGTGTCGCTGGTCCCGAAGATGGTTTTGTCGTGGGGAGAGGACAAATCCGTTTCCCAATCAGTATCTTCTATTTTTCCCGGCCGGTCCGTCAAATTCTTGGAGAAAGCCGCCCGTAATTCCCCTTTCTTTAAGAAGCGCAGCTCGCCACCCACCGACAACATCAGCATATCCAAGGGCCACTTCAGTTCGCTGATGGGGAAATGCTGTTTCCCGCCAATTATTTGGCCGTCGGCATTTGCTCTGAACTTGCCGCCGATTTGATAGGTGACGTCCCCGGTCAGATATCCCAGGCCCACCCAGACGCGACCGTATTCGTTGGCGAGCACCTCCTTTTTCTCAGACCCCGATACTTCCAAGGCCTGGGCCGGAGCAGGAAACCAAACCGCCACCAGCCACACCCAGACCAAGAGCAGAATCATCCCCGTAAATTTCCGAGCCACTCCGGTAAAAATGCCTTCCTTGCATTGAGCCATGATCAAAAACCTTGTTCCCGGTTTTCGGGGGCCACACTGTTCCCGGAAGGCAGGATAGGCGGATGGCGGCGAAAAATCAAGTTTTTCCCGGATCCCCGGCCGCCCCGATTATCGAAGAGAGCGTGCCGTAAGGATATGCCGCGCCGCTTTTCCTCGCGCTCCCTGCAGTTAGCATTAATTTTCGGTCTTTTCCGCTCCCGGGGAAAAGGGCAATTTCTTGACAAAAGTCTGCGGCCTGCATATAAATTATTGTGCGCTTGGGGGATCGTCCAACGGCAGGACAGCAGACTCTGGATCTGCCTATCTAGGTTCGAATCCTAGTCCCCCAGCCATTTTTTTATAATGGTTCTCAATGGGTTTAGCGCAAGCCCGCCGTATGGGGATGGTCTCCCGCCGCCGGCCCCGCCCCCTTAAATTTCCGGCTGTTCACCAACACCTGTGAATCCCCCAAAAGCTGAAAAATCAGAAGAACCAAGCCTACCCAAAAAGATACTTATCTTGGCTGGTCTTCGGTGCCGGTAACCTCCTCCGGTTTTAAAACCTAAACTCCTGGATAGCGGATTCGGGCTTCAGGCATTATACTATTTCAATTTCAACCCCCAGGGGCTTAGCCGGGCAACCGGAAATCTGAGGTAAGGGACCTCACCCATGTGTGGCATTTGCGGCATCGTCTACACTGACCAGCAACGTTTACCGGCCATGGAGATGCTCCAGGCTATGGCCCGGGCCCTGCGTTTCCGGGGGCCCGATGCGGAAGGCTACTTCCTGGAGCCGGGCGTGGGCCTGGCCCATCGCCGTCTCAGCGTCATCGATCTGGCCAGGGGCGGGCAACCCATGACCGACCCCGCGGGCCGGGTGACGGTGGTCTACAATGGCGAGATCTATAACTTTTTGGCCTTGCGGGAAGAACTCAGCGCCCAGGGTTATCAATTCCGCACCACTTCCGACACCGAAGTGCTCCTCTCGGGTTACCTGCAATGGGGGGTTGAGGTCTTACCGCGCCTGGTGGGCATGTATGCTTTTGCCGTGTGGGATGCCCGGGACCATTCCCTGCTCCTGGCCCGGGACCGCCTGGGGGTAAAGCCCCTCTATTGGGGCCAAGTCCCCGGAGGCGGAGTGATTTTTGCCTCGGAATTAAGCTCTATCATCGCCAGCCGGGCTGTGCCCCTGCGGCTGGAGGCGAAAGCGCTGGCCAGGTATATGGCCCTGGGTTACTTGGCGGGTCGGGAATCAGCGCTTCAAGGCGTGGAGCGTTTGGCTCCAGGCGCTTACTTGCACTGGCAGCCGGGAGGCCCCATGGAGCCCAAGGCTTATTGGGATTTGGCGGCCATCTGGGCCTCTAAGCCTAAAGATACCCGCGCCCCCCGGGAGATTGAGGCAGAATTCCTGGAACGGCTGGATTTGGCCGTCCGCCAGAGATTAATGAGCGATGTCCCCTTGGGCGCTTTTCTCAGCGGCGGCATTGATTCCAGCATCGTCACCGCCCTAATGCGTCGTCATCTGGAGCGGGTGGACACTTTCAGCATCGGCTTCAGCGAAGAAAGCTACGACGAGCGTTCCTGGGCCAGCCTGGTGGCCCAACATCTGGGCACCAAACATCATGCCGAGGTGATACGGGCAGACTCCCCGGACCTGCTGTTGGAGATCAGCAGCCGCCTGGATGAGCCTTTTGCCGATACCTCCATCATTCCCACTTACTTTTTGTGCAAGATGGCCCGCCCCTTCATCACCGTGGCCCTGTCGGGCGATGGGGGCGATGAACTCCTGGCCGGCTATCCCACCCAGTTGGCTTCCGCCATCCACCGGAGGATGCAGTGGGTGCCACGGTCCCTGTGGCGCCGGGCCCGGCGCTTCCTGGATTTTCTTCCGGAAAGCCGGCGAAAAGTAAACCTTTTGTTCAAACTAAAGCAATTTCTGGCCGGCGCCGCCCTGCCTCCCCAGGAGGCCCACGCAGCCTGGCGTTTGCTGGCCTTCCCGGAAAAAACCCAAGAGCTGCTTTTACCGGAACTCCCCCTTGAGGAGATTGATCCCTTTGGGCCTTTCCGGGAAGCTTTCCACCAGGCCCAGGGGCTCGGGCCCCTGGATCGCCTGCTGTGCCTGGACTATAAGACCTGGCTGCCAGATGACATCCTGGTCAAAGTGGATCGCGCCAGCATGTCCCACGGCCTGGAAGTGCGCAGTCCCTTTCTGGATCACCGGTTGCTGGAGTTCTGCGCCGGGATGCCGGAAGGGCTGAAGTTGCAGGGACGCCGGGGGAAATATATTTTGCGCCGGGTGGCCGGTAACTTGGTGCCGCCCCAGGTGATTACCCGCAAAAAAGAAGGTTTCAACGCTCCCGTGTCCCATTGGCTGGCGGGTTCCTGGCGCCACCTGGCGGAGGAAGCTTTTTCCCCCGCCTCCCTGCACCGCGGCGGCCTGTTAAATCCAGGGGCGGTAAACCGGCTCTTCCAAGAACACTTGCAAGGCCGCCGGGATCATGGCTTTTTGCTCTTTTCCCTGCTCATGCTGGTCTTGTGGCTGCAAAAGGTGCGGCCTGAAGTGCCTTGACCGGGGGCTAAGGGAAGATCAATTAGCCATCAAAGGTATTTTTCCCAGGGGTGAACCTGGTGTTCCCTCCTACCCGCTAGCACTTTCCTGACCTGTTATAAAAGCTGGCAACAGACCTGGGAAACTTATAACGATTTGCAATCAAAAGTATATCTTTTCGTAACGAACCTTGGGTTCGCCCCTTGTTTGTTGGTTTTTGGTGGCGAATTGGTATTGCTGGGGGGAAGAGGTGCTATTTTTTGCTTAGGCCGTGCAGCATTTTTTTGGCTGAAAGGTTAATCCAGGCATGTAAACCTTTATAAGCAATTTCGAAGTCATGCCTGCCGGAAATCGCCGTGAGATTTTTCCACCAGATGCCCGGGCTCGTATAATATTCCCAAAAGGCGCGTTTATACCAATACTTCATTCTTTCTTTGCCGATTAAGGGGTTGATATAAATGGGATTATCAAAGTCCAGGGATAGGTATTCGCTCCAGGCCGCATCTTCCCGCACCAGCCCGGTCTGTTTACAATACTCATAGAGTTTGGTGCCGGGGTAGGGAACCGGCAGATAAAACAGGGCAATTTGTCCTTTGAGCTTTTTGGCGTATTGAATCGTATTAGCCACCATTTCCTCGGTTTCGCCGGGCAGACATAAAATAAAGCTGGTCATCAGCTTTAATCTTGCTTCATGGACCCACTGCACCGCCCGGGTTTGCTGCTCCACGGTCACCCCCTTCTTAATCACCTCCAAAGAAGCCTGATTCGCCGACTCAATGCCGATGACCACCCGCCGACAGCCGGCAGCTTTCATTTTCGCCAGGAGCTCCGGGTCTATCCTGTCGGTTCTGGTATTGCAAGACCAGAGGAGGTCCAGCTTCTCTTTAATCATCTTCTCCATGAGTTCCATGGTATAGTGGCGATTAACCGTAAAGGTGGAATCTTGAAAATATAGCCCTTTGGCGCCCTTGTCATATTTCAAGATCTTTAGCTCTTCGATCACCCGGTCGGTGGAATATCTGCGGATGGCTTTCCCCATGATATTGGCCGCGCCGCAATAGGTGCAGCGGTAGGGACACCCCCTTTGAGTCACGAAAGGATAATTGGGCAAAACGACGTAATTTGTTATATGGGGCACGTACCTGGAAAGGTCCAAGTCGTCATAGAGACCCACCGGTAACATATCGAGATTCTTGATGAGGGTCCGGGGCGGATTAATGATGATTTTCTGGCCCTGCCGCCAGACCAGCCCTAAAATTCCGGAGAAATCTCCCTGCTGGCGCAGGGCCTCCATCAGTTCCACCAGGGTCAGTTCGCCTTCATGCCGGATAATAAAATCGCACTCCGGGCACTCGGCCAGGGTGCGCTCCGGCATGGAGGTGGCATGGATGTTGCCGAAAACGATCTTGGCGTTAGGCAGGGCTTGGCGACATAATTTGGCAGTGAAAAAACAATTATCGGCCGTGCTGGTATAAACCGGAATACCTATGAGCTCGTATCTTTCCGCCTGTAATTTCCTGGTCAGATCTTCTTCACTGATATCTCCGAACTGGGTATCGCAAAACTCAACTTGATGTTTAGTTTTGTGTTTCAGATAAGTATAAATGGAAAGTAATCCCATAGGCGGTAAAAAACCGCGTTGTTCCTTAACGCTGCCCCACATGGCGCTGGGAGGGCACAAAGGTTCCAGTAATAAAATCTTCATCAATGCCTCAACTATTTCTTGTTGATGATCTCGGCAATAAGTCCGAAAAAGAAGACCTGAAAGGCCATAAAAAACAAAACCAGGGTCAAACCGCCAAAACGGTCGTTGACCAGGATGTCCCTGATGCCCCGGAGGACTGCGCAGGCAGCGATCACCCCCGTCAGGGGCATGAAAAAACGCATGGGCCGGAAGTAAAGGGCCAGGCGCAGAATTTGGGATAAGAAACGGGCCGTATCCTTCAGGGGGCTGATATGGGAAGGATCGAGGCGCTTATAATAAGGGATGTCCACAAACTTTAAGTCGTAGATGTTGGTGAGGCAGATCATGGTTAAAGTGGAGGTGAAAGAAAATCCCAGGGGAAAGATCCTGAGATATTTCTCCACCAGTTCCTTTTTAAAGAGACGCATGCCCGAATTCAAGTCCGGTATTTGATAATTAGCGATGAAGCTCGCCAGCCTGGTAAGCAGGCGTTTGGCCGGCCTCCTGAGGGCGGAGATGGAATCCCAGTTCCGGCTGCCCACCACCATATCATAATTATCCAGGTGTGCCAGCAGGGCGGGGAAGTAGTCCAGGGGATAGGTGCCGTCGGCGTCAGTAATGCCGATCCAGGGATACCGGGCCCGACTGATGCCGGTTAAGAGACTGGCGCCGTAACCTTTATTACGGGGGTGGGAAAGGAGGATGACTTGGTCCCGGGCAATGTCCGTATAGGTGTATTTGGTGGAACCGTCATCCACCACAATGACTTCGTAATGGAGTTGTGGCGCCTGGTCTAACGATATTTTGAGCTTGCTTATCGTTTCCTGCAAAAGCTCCGGTCGTTCATTAAAGCAGGGAATGACAAATGATACTTCCATCATAGGCGGCTCTTTTATTTAAGTAATGATGGTTATCAGTTAGTCGCTCAGCCGGACGCAGTCCAGGAAATCTTGATAAAAGATCATGCAGGCCCAGCCTGCCAAAATTTCCTCCACAGCCGAAGGCAACACCTAAATTTGATGGATTCGTAAAAAGTCAAAAAATGACGATTTTGGATATTTTCGACTTTTTACAGTGCCATCAAATTTCGGATTTGACACTACCTCCAGTCTTCCAGGTGTCTATTATTGACAGGGCCAGAAAAATTAGCGCCAGAGGGTATGCGGACCCCAAGTAAACGGTACTGTCAATACACTTAAAAGACGTTACATCGAGATATGATAACAATAACAGCCTGGAAGCAAAAGAGATCATTATGCTTGAAGTTATTATAAACAGCAGGGCATGTTTTCGAAAAATGATTCGGATGCCATTAATAATATATAATGCCACAGCAAGATAGAATAACCATGGCACAATGTATTGATAAAATACGCCGATGTTGTTCAGGATTTTAATCTTTAGCTCATCCCCATGCTGCAACAAAACCAGCTCTCGCAGCGGCGGAGCCCCGGATGTCAAATCCTTAGCGGTGTCGGTGGGCGTAACTTGAGTGTGCGTGATCCGGCGGAAAAATTCTAAAGATGGCGCATCGCCTGTACTCTTAAGGGGCTTGGCGGAAAAATCATGAAAGGTGATGACGTTTTTCAGGGCCACGGGAAAAGTCGCAGCCGTCAAGCCGAGATATTCCCACCGGAAGGGCGGGGCCATGGTTTTTCGCTCGGCACTACAGGCCAGGCGGCCTTGCTCGCAGGCAGTATTGATTTCCTGGGCCAGGCGGCGGTAGTAAGCGTCGGCTGCGGCCCCCGATTTATAATGTCCGGCCAGGGCCACGGCGTCCCGGAAGGCCCACATGAACCAACCGCTGGCCAGTTCTCCTGGAGGCACCAGATTCCCCGCGTGGACCGCCCAATTCTTGCCCAATTCTCCTTCCAAATAGGGCTTTAGCTCCCGGAAAGCAGGACTGACCTGATAGATCTGGTTTCGCACCTCCCGGGGCACCGGCACATATCTGTGCCAATGGGGATGCTTGACCCGGGCTAAGGCCCCATAGGCCGAGAGAAAAGGGTCCGACTTAAATTCGACCACCGTATAAGAGCCATACAGTATTTTATTTATTAAGGATACGGCATTAATAAAGAAGAATAACATAATAAATGGCAAAAAACAGATGAGGGTCCTGTTGAGGAATTCCCGGGAGGGGCCATACCCCCGATAAAGAAAATAAACGGTGCCGGCAATAAGGAGCAAAAGGCCGGGGAGAATCCACACCCCCTCTTCCCGGGTCAGCCAGAACCAGGAGAGAGCCAGGCCTAAGCCCGCTGACCAGATGGTTAACCGGGACAGACTATCCTTATACCTGATGAACATACCCGCGGCCGTGGCCAGGACCAACACCGCCAGAGCAGGATAAATGCCCTCCCGCAGCACCCGGGTCGATTGATCGGCAAAGGTCATGGGGTTAAAAAGGAAAAGGGCATAAAGACCGACTAGCAACACCTCCTTCTTGACCCACCGCCGCAAGGCCACGATTAAAACCAGGCCCGAGCCGATATAGAGCAGTTGTTGGGCCAGGAGCAGGGGCATGCCCAGCAGGTAGTTGAGGGCAATCCAGAGCGGGTATCCCGGCCCCTTGGCCAGGGTTTTGTTGCCGAACCCACCCAGCCAGATGCCGCTGGCTAGGCGGGTGGCAAGTCTAACATAGAGCGCATCATCGTGAATAAGTTGACAGCAGGCGCTCAATTTTTGGGGGGAAGTTAGAATAATCTTAAGGAGAGATAAGCAAGCAATAGCTAATATTGATCTAAGGGACATTTTCTTCATTCTGTCGGAGTGGAAATGTTTCGGTTGCGGTTTCTCCTAAGAACCGCTGCGGCGGATGGCCTGGCCGCCTCCCAACTGGGCAGACCGGGACCCAAACTCTTGCCTTAGTTCGCTGAAAGCCTAATTTATCATCTTCTTGAGGAGACGCAAGTGATGATCTTCGGGCGCCCCGGTTGCCGGAGCAGGAGCAAGATAGCCGAACGATACTTCTTGGTGCTGGCCGGCGCCCCCGGGGACGTCATCCTTCTGAGATTGATGCCCGCCATTATAACAGCATTGACCACCAATCACGACGGTCGAGTTTTGCCGCCGCCGACTAATGCCTCCAGGAGATTATATCCCCCCTGCCGCCGGGGAAGGCTGCGCCTGGTGGTCACCGGGACCACACCGGGCCATAAAAGTATTGCATCCACTAAACGATATGCTAAATTATCAACGGCAACGCTTAAGGCTCTCTGGACTGCCAATGCGTCCCTGGCTCGCCCTAAAAAGACATTGACAAAAGATAAGTTCCTGATAATATGGAGCTTACTGCTGCAAGGCGCCAGGTTCGCATCCTAGTCCCCAGGCGCTAGCCAATAACCTTCCCCGGTAGCTCAGCAGGTAGAGCGGGTGGCTGTTAACCACTTGGTCGGCGGTTCGAGTCCGTCCCGGGGAGCCAGATATCAAAAAGGCCGTCTTTCGCAGGAGAGAGGGCCTTTTTCTTTTGGTAGGCCAGATTGGTAACTGCCAGTAAATCAAAGGGTTTTCGGTAACCAGGGGTGAGTCTGCCATCCTTCCAAGTGGAGATCGAAAGTACAAAATTGAGCAAACGGCGTTTTTTGGGCATGTCCTGCTTTTCATAAAGAATAACAGCATGTTGCGCCAGTTCGAGAATGCGGGTGCCCTCTTCCAGGTAGGCGGTGTTGGCATTTTGGTGTTTCTCGATTTTCCGTAAAATCTCCGCCTGCTCTCTCCGCCATTCTTCGTTTTTCCGGTCATAAAATTCCTGGGCGATCTTCCCGTCCAGTTTGTCAATATACATGGCGTCAAGACGATCCTGGAGCTTTGAATATTGTTTCTGGAGATTGCCGATAATCTCGTCGTGGTAACGTTTTTCGTCTTTATGGCTGCCTTTCAAGGCGGTTAATATCCAGGAAAGCACCTCGCCGTCCAGCTTGAGGGCTCTTAAGGCCTCACCAAACTGCTCCGCTAATTCCTCTTCTCGCACATATCTTTCAGGGCACTTTCCCCTGTACCCGGTACAATGATAATAGATATACCGCCCCTTCTTTACCTCTCCCACGAGGGCGCAACCACAGTGTCCACAAGAAACCAATCCTTGGAAGGCCCAATGATGCTTTTGCTGACGTGTCCGCCGGCGCCCCTTTTCGACTAATACCTCTTGGACCCGATCAAAAAGTTCCTTGCTCACTATGGGCTCATGTATACCGTGATAATGCTTTCCATCCCAGATGAAATCCCCGTAGTATATGGGGTTAGTCAATAATTTATGGACAACACTCTTGGGGATTTTCCTGCCGGTCTTGCGATATCCGAACCCTTCTGATTGAATCTTTTGATTTACCTCAAAAAGGGAATATTACTGAGGTCAATTAATGGTTCCCATTCCTGCGAACCCAAAAATTAATTTTTTGGGGGTTTCGGTTGATGATGGTGGGAACAATTTTATGGCCTGAGTAATAGTTGCCCGTGGCATACCATTCAAAAAGTTGCCTGACGAATGGTGCCATCTCTGGGTCTATCTGAATAATGCGCTTCCCTCCACATTCTACATTGATGTAGCCCAAAGGAGCGAATGAAGGAAATATTCCTTGCTCGGCCTTTTCCAGCATTCCTTTCTTGGTTTCTTCGGAGAGATTGTCAATATAGTTTTTGGCCATCAATACTTTGATGCCGTGCATAAACTTTTCTGAGGAGCGGGAATCCTTTGAAAGAACAACGTTCTCCTTCACAAAATGGATGTCCAGATTTAAATCATCAATAGTCACCCAGTCCTTTAAGTTACGGTAAAGACGGTCAGTTTTTTCTACTAAAAGAATGCGGCAAGGCTCTTTGGGTGATTTACTTTTGAGTTGTTTCCTAAAGAAGTCGACCATGGAATTAAACCCTGGGCGGCCCGTTTTCTTTGCTGTTTCAACATCTACAAATTCCTGGACTATCCGGTAGCCCCAATGCCGTTGACTTAAGGAATGCTCCAGGTTATAATCAAGCATAACTTATTGAAATGAAAGGATATCACATGATCACACCGTGAAATTATCGTGCCAAGTGCGGCAGAAAATGATACTGTTGAT
>JBMORF010000057.1:0-82818 GCA_049322315.1 Thermodesulfobacteriota bacterium
TCGGCATTTTCGGCCAATGTTGCATCAATCACCGCTTTCGGTCGAGCCATGGCAATCCTCCCTAAACTGGTTTGATTTGGGAGGATTATGAATGATTATTTGTTGCATGTCAATACGAACTTGGTATAAAAAGGTATGGGAACATTTTGGGAACATGGGGCGAAAAATGGCGTTGGGATGAAAAATCTATATCGGTAACTTAGTGAAATAATTGGTGCCTGGGGCCGGACTCGAACCGGCACGGGGCGAACCCCGAGGGATTTTAAGTCCCTTGCGTCTACCCGTTCCGCCACCCAGGCATTTCAGTGTTTTTCATGACTGTTCTTGAGTTTGATAGGGAGCTCCCAGTCCCCGTGGTCATGCACTGCTTCCGCCGGGGCCTTGAATTCCTTATTATTTTCTCGGTCTCAGAGTTCGCCCACCGCCATGGCATGGTGACCGCTGGCCGCCATTATACGGCAATAATTCTGCCCCTGCAACCGCCAGTCATTGATCCCGCCGGGCTTTAAGTAGTTCCGGGCAACACCATCAATGGCGGCGGGTCGACAAGCCGCCTCATCATATATTTCTCGGCAGGTTTGGGAGAGTGTTTCCCTCCCCACAGACAGGGCTGGACCAAGGCCACGAAGGGAGACCGTTAAGGGCGGGTCCGGAATATGGTCTCCACGATTATGGTTCTCCGTTTAGGATTCGAAAACTTCATTATTCAATAGAAAAATCGTCATTATACTCCCAAAGCGGGTGGCAAAGAATTCCTTATGACCTATATTATCTGATAAAGTTTTATTTTATACTTTCCGACACAAGGAATGTCTACGCTCAAAGACATGGTTTCCTAAAAGACGAAAAAACCTTCTCCAATGATTTTATTAGGTGGTTAAGGGTTGCCTACCTGGCGCTGGTAGAGGGAAAATGCCCGGCATTCTTTCATATCGTCCGGATGCATATAAGGTTCGGCTAACCACCGATCCCCACCGTGTTGTCTCCAGCAACATACTTTTCGGTCTTTTTGGCAGAATCAAGTCCAGGCACCGAGGACCGCCATCCCCAGAGAAAAATTCTTATCGGACTTCTTCCCTACGGTTGTGTCTCCGGTTGTGCCTGGCAGTTCTTCTCTCAGTTTTCCTGGTCATCCCCGTTTTAGCTGATACAGACGATCCTCACGTGGTAATCCTCAGCTCCTACCATCAAGGCTATGATTGGTCAGATAAGGAACTGGCCGGACTCCTGGACAGGTTGCAGCAGGTCTATCCCACGATGGACCCGCCCATTGAATATCTGGACGCCAAGCGCCTCCCCGGCCCTAAACAACAGGAACGGCTGAAGCATTACCTGATCGGTAAATACCGGGGCCGGCAGGTCGATCTGGTCATCGTCCTGGATAACCCTGCCCTTAATCTGGCCCTCGGCGCCCGGCAGGAGCTCTTTGCCGGCGTCCCCCTGGTCTTCGCCGGTATCAACAACTTCAAGCCGGACATGCTCCAGGGACAGGAAAAAGTGACCGGGGTGGCGGAAGTTGAAGACGCCGCCGGCACCCTGAAATTAGCCCTGAAGCTGCAGCCCGGCGCCCGGGAAGTGCTGGTGATCCATGATTACACCGCCACCGGACTGGCCCTGCGACGGGAATTGGAGCCTGCCCTGTCTGCTATTGGCAAGCAGGTGAAGGTCAGTTTCACTCCCCCCGCCACTTTTCAGGAGATCTTGGAGCAGGTGCAATCCCTCCCTGCCGGGGCAATCGGGCTGATCACCGGCTTCGCCACCGACAGCCGGGGGGTCAGCCTGGGGCTGGCGGAAAGCACCCGGATGCTCGCCGCCGCGCCGGTGCCGTTGTACGCCATGCACGAGACGCGCTTGGGGCATGGTATTGTGGGGGGAGTCCTCCTGGCGGGCCGGGAACACGGCCGGCAGGCGGGAGAGATGGCCCTGCTGGTTTTGGCGGGAGAAGACCCCTCCCGAATCCCGGTGCTGACCAAGTCCACCGCCAAACCCATGGTTGACTACCACCAACTTATCCGCTTTGCCATTTCGTTGGAGGACCTGCCTCCAGGCATTCTGGTGATCAACCAGCCCAGATCTTTCTTTCAGCGGCACAAGCGCTGGATCGTGGCGATCTCGATGACGGTGCTTTTCCTCTCCCTGGTGATCTTCATCTTAAGCACGAATATCGTGCGCCGCCGCTTGGCCGAAAAAGCTCTCCTGGCCAGTAAAACCAGTTTGCGCAGCCTTATCGATTGCACCGGCGAAGCCATTATCACGGTGGACCTGAACCGCATCATCACCACATTTAATCCCGCCTCTACCCGGATGTTGGGCTATGCGGCGGAAGAGGTTCTGGGAAAGTCGGCGGCCATAATTCACCCTTCTGAGGAGCACTTCCAAAGATTTGGGGAGGCGGTTTATCCAGTAATTGCTGCGACGGGATCCTGGAGGGGGGAATACGAACTTAGAAAAAAAGACGGCACCCTGACCCCCTCGGAGATGAGTCTGACTCCCCTGAGGTTGCCGGACGGCACCCTGACGGGTTATATCGGCGCCCACAGGGATATCAGTGAGCAGAAACGGGCGGAGGAGGCCCTGCGCCAGAGCGAGGAACGGTTCCGTCTCCTGGTGGAGAATGCGCCGGATGCCATTATCATCCAAACCGCGGGACGGTTTGCCTACGTCAATAAGGAAGCTCTGCGGTTGTTCGGAGCGAACGCGGCCGAGCAACTAGTGGGCCAAACGATCATCTCCCGGGTGCATCCTTCCTGCCTGGAGACAGCCCATGAAAGAATGCGGCGGCTGAATGAGGCAAGAGAAGCTGTGCCCCGGACGGAGCAGCAATACCTCAAGATGGACGGCGCCGTTTTTGATGCGGAAGTCTCCGCGGTGCCTTTTAGATACCAGGGGGAAAACGGCGCCCTAATTTTTCTCCGGGATGTCACCGAACGTAAGCTGGCTGAGGCAGCTCTAAGGAAAGGGTTGCAACTCAATCAGACGCTCATGGACAGCCTGCCCTGCGTGGCCATGCTTCTAAAGCCGCATACCCGGGAGATCGTGGCTGCCAATAAGGCGGCGGTGAAAGAGGGGGCGGTACCCGGCGCCCTCTGTTATGCCACTTTCGGCCGGAGAGAGGACCCTTGCCCCTTTTGCCAGGCTCCCATGACCTGGGGGACCGGCCAGGCGCAACACCTGGAGGTGGAGGCCCGGGGTGTGGTGTGGGACGCCCACTGGGTTCCCATTCAAGAAGACCTGTACCTGCACTATGCTTTTGATATCACGGCCCGCAAGGAAGCGGAAAATTCCCAAAAGATGCTGGAAGCCCAGCTTTTTCAAGCCCAGAAAATGGAAGCCCTGGGCACCCTGGCCGGTGGCATCGCCCATGATTTCAACAATGTCCTGGGGGCGATGATGGGGTTCACGGAACTGGCCTGTCTGGAGCTGCCGGAATCCATGGCGGTAAGGACTTATTTGGATAATGTCCTTAAAGCCGGGGAGCGGGCCCGGCACCTGGTGAAGCAGATTTTGAGCTTTAGTCGCCAGGAGAAAGTGGTGCAACACCCCATCTCCCTACCCCCCATCATTAAAGAAACCCTTAAGTTTCTCAGGGCGTCTCTGCCCACCACCATTAAGATTCGCACCCGCCTCCAGGCCGGTGAGGCCATAGTAGTGGCGGATCCTACCCAGATCCACCAGACCTTGTTGAATCTCTGCACCAACGCCGCCCATGCCATGGAAGAAACAGGAGGCACCTTGGAAATAGGTCTGCGGGCCCTGATTATCTCTCCCCAGGAAAAAAGCCTGGGATACGGCTCTTTTGAGAATTTGCCGCCTGGTTCCTACCTGGAGCTGTTGGTAAGCGATACCGGACACGGCATGGAGCCGGCGGTCCTGGAGCGGATCTTCGACCCATTTTTCACCACCAAAGAGCCCTGGAAGGGCACCGGTATGGGATTGGCGGTGGTTTACGGCATTGTTAAAAGCCTGAACGGGGAAATCCAGGTCACCAGCCAGCCAGGCAGGGGGACGACTTTCCGGGTGTTGTTGCCTCTGGCGGAAGGGGAACTACCGGAGGCCGCCCCGGAAGTTGCCACGCCTTTAGCCAGGGGAGCGGGACGCATTCTCTTTGTGGACGACGACGAGGATTTCTTCCCGGCGGGTCAGCGGATGCTGGCGGAGTTGGGATATGAAGTCGTCTCTTATAGCAGCAGCCTGAAAGCCTTGGAGGATTTTGCCACCCAGCCCCACCGCTTCGATCTCATCATCAGCGACTTGACCATGCCGGGCCTGACGGGGCTGGAACTGGCAACCGCCTGTTTATACCTCCGTCCGGAAATACCTTTTATCCTGGCCACCGGCTTCAGCGAGACCGTGACTCCCGAAAAAGTCCGGACCGCCGGGATCAGGGAGGTGGTGGCCAAGCCTTTCAATCTTCGCCAGATAGGGGAAATTATCGAAAGACTCTTTAAAGAATAACCCAAAATGAGCCGAATAAGTTAGGAAGTTTAAGGGTGGTAGCTTCACAGGATAACAAACTGACAACGCACCCTCTGCTCTGCTTAGGTAGCGAAGCAGGCAGCCACTTCGTTTTCCCTGAAAATTTTATAGGTGGCGGGAGGCCTTTGTGGCCCAGGTATTAATCATCGATGACGATAAGCTGACGTGCATGATGCTCTCAAATCTGGTGGTAAATCAAGGCCATGAGGCTTCCTGCGCCCTTACCCTGGCCGATGGCCTGGAACAGGCGGCCCAACGGAATTTCGACGTGGTCTTGCTGGATGTCTGGCTGCCGGACGGCGATGGCTTGGAGGCGATTCCCGTATTGCGGACCCTGCAAGATGCCCCGGAGATCATTATTATTACCGGAACCGGGGATCCGGACGGCGCCGAATTAGCTATCAGCCAAGGGGCTTGGGACTACATTGAGAAGACGTCCAACATCAGCCAAATAGTCTTGTCGCTCACCAGGGCCCTGGAATACCGCAAGGAGAAAAAGGCTAATAAGCCCACCGTAGCCCTAAAACTTGGGGGCATCGTGGGTGGCAGCCCTTTGATGCGGGACTGTCTGGATTTATTGGCCCAGGCCGCAGCCGGCGATATTAACGTGCTCATCACCGGCGCCACCGGCACCGGCAAGGAACTCTTCGCCAGGGCTATCCACCTGAACAGTTCCAGGGCGGCGAAGAATTTTGTGGTGGTGGATTGCGCCTCTCTGCCGGAAAATCTGGTGGAAAGCGCCCTTTTTGGTTATGAGAAGGGAGCCTTTACCGGCGCGGACAAAGCCGCCAGCGGCTTAATCGCCCAGGCCCATGGCGGCACTCTGTTCCTGGATGAGGTGGGAGAACTTCCCGGGAGCATGCAGAAGGCCTTCCTGCGGGTGCTCCAGGAGCGCCGGTGCCGGCCCATTGGCGGCAAACGGGAGGTGGTCAGCGACTTCCGGCTGGTGGCCGCGACCAACCGCAATCTCGAAGAGATGGTGGATCAAGGGGAATTCCGCCAGGACCTCTTTTTTCGCCTGCAATCCCTGGTGATCAACCTGCCTTCCTTAAAGGAAAGAAATGGAGATCTGGTGGATCTGGCCTGGTATCATACCGCCAGATTGTGCAAACGCTATGGCCTGCCGCCGAAAGGATTTTCCCCGGAATTTCTCCAATCCCTGTCGGTCCATGATTGGCCCGGTAATGTGCGGGAGTTGCTGAATGCCCTGGAAACGGCTCTGACGGCGGCCCATCGGGAGCCCACCCTCTTCCCCCAACACCTGCCGGCATATCTGCGGGCCAAGTTGGCCCGGGCCTCCATCCGCCGTAAACCCGCGCCTGTTAACGATATCAAAGAGGAACTTGCCGGGTCCAGGGAGTTCTCCACCCTGGAAAAAGCCCGGAAAGACGCGGTGGCCGAAGTGGAAAAACGTTACCTCCGGGACCTGATGCACCAGGTAAGAGGCGACATCCAGACCGCTTGCCAGATATCCGGCCTGTCCCGGGCCCGCCTCTATTCCCTGTTAAAACAATACGCCCTTTCCCGTCATCAATAATTTCCCGCCCCTTTTTAATAAACCTCCCACCTGACTCAAGCATAACTAGAAGTACCTATTCCAATTAATACTGCTATAAATCAATTCTATCACTAGATAATTGTTTAAATAAATATCATCAGACAAGATGAAATCTCATAAAACAATAATATGTCCAATTCCATAAGACAGATTTTCTATTCTTCTGGCAAATTGGAGGGGACCAGCTGCTGTCTTCTAAGGCGTATGTACCTAAAATGACATTTATAAATTAAAACTCCAAATTTATTGCCTTTTCTTCTTCCCCTGGCAGATATCTTGCTCAATACCCAAACGGTAGAAAGTTGACGGAGGGTGCAGCAGCCGCGGTTAGCTTTCTCGAGAGGGCCCTCCCAGCCTTTTCCTTGCTGATTGGTGGGCGGTCTTCCCAGTCGCTTCTCCCTCCCTTAAAAACAAATTAACGTTTAATCATACCAAAACGATAGACAAATAATCCATGCCGATAAACCGAATAAAGCTCTGTTATTTATTGCTTGCTGGCCTGCCGGCTAAGGGAATCGCAGTTGGGTGTAACCTCCGGATTAAGAAGAATAGGTACGAAGCTTGACGCCAAAGAAACTGCTTTTGTATGCGCCGCTAGCCGAAAACGCCGGCTGCAGACTGACGCAGGCGGTGACGGCAGTGCTCCCCCGGCAGGAGGTTGAGGTGGTGCAAACCCTGGACGCCCTCTCTCACCGGTTGCAGCAGCCTCTGGATGGTCTTGAGCTGGCGGTGCTGCTCTCTGCCAGCCAGCGGCAACTCATGGATTTCCTGGCCCTCAAGCCTTTACCGGATCGCCTGCGGATTATTCTGGTTCTGCCGGACAGCAAACCCCAAACCATTTCCCTGGGGCATAGCCTGCAACCGCGTTTCGTCACTTATATTCACAGCGATTTCCAGGATGTAGCCGCAGTGTTGCAAAAAATCGTGAAGTCTTTCCCGAGGAGGGGGAGTGCGTATATTGCCCCACACAACCTTTGAAGAAATGGGGTGGCCTGAAGGGAGGGTGGAGTCCCCGCTACGGCCCCCCGGAGCCGTCAATCGGAAACGGAAAAAACATGCAAAAGAATGGTTATTTCCAAGCCCTGATCAGCCGGATAGTTAAAAGGAACGGGCTGCATCGGCTGCTGAGGGACGGAGAGCCTCGCTTCCAGGAACTGGGCCGGGCGCTGCACCGGGTCAATGCCGAGACGGAAGAGGAATTTTTAACCACCGGAGGGTACTTACAAGATTTTTCCAGCCGGGCCCAGGCGATTTCGGAGGCCTCGGCGGCCACGGCCGGGATGATCGGCGGCCCGGAACTGCATGCCGCCATTGCCAAATTGACCCATATTTTTCAGCAAACCCAATTGTTGGAAGGGGAATGCGAGAAGGGAACGGACATCCTGAGCGATATTCTCCCAATACTGGACCGGATTCAATCTTCCATCAAGGGGTTCATGAAAATAGTAAAAACCCTGGCGGTGCTGGGTAATGTCATCCGGGTGGAAAGTGCGCGCTTGGGTAGCATGGGCACGGGTTTCGCGGCTTTAGCCAGGGAAATTAATCAGCTCGGTGGCGAAATAGAAGATAAGTATTCAAATATTTTTACGAAATCACAATCGGTGTCCTTTTCCTTAAATTACAGTTTAGCTAATGTGTTAAATATCAAGGCCAACCAGAAGGATCACCTACAAATTATTATTGATAAAACTATGTTAAGCCTCGCATCCCTTACAGAGAAGCATAATTTATCTTCAGCCACTACTAAAAATATCTCGGATAATTATCAGAACGTATCACGAAAGATCTCCGATATCGTCATCTCACTACAGTTCCATGACATAACCAGGCAGCAAATTGAGCATGTGGAAAAGGCCTTAGATAATATCGTGTCAATATTCCAGGAGCATTTTCAGAAGAACGGTCGGCAGCAACAGGTATTAATGTTAGCCGGTCACATCTGCAAAATTCAAGAGGGGCAACTCACCATTGCCCGGGACAAACTGACCCAGGCGGTGGGCTCCATCATCGACAATCTGGCCAGCATCGCCCGGGACATCATGGGCATCTCGCAACAGGTCCAGGAATTGGCGGGCGACGCCTCCCGGGAAGGTAGCTCCTTTTTGGCGGAGATGGAGGATTTTCTGGCCGCGGTGACCGAGGCCCTGAATCTCTATGGCGCCGCCAGAAAAGATTTGACGGCCTTGATGCAGGCGGTCGTCCCGGCCATAGACGATATGTCTAATTTTTTGTTGGATATCGAAAGGATAGAGATCGCCATCGAGCGCATCGCTTTGAACGCCTGTGTTCAAGCGGCCCATCTGGGTGATCAAGGAGCCGCCTTAGGGGTGCTGGCTGAGGCCACCCAGAACCTGGTGGGGGAAACCAGGCAACAGACGCGGGCCGTATCCGGGCACCTTAAATCCATCAACGCCGCGGCCCGCCAATTATCCTTAGATCGAGGCGTAGATGAAGACCAGGCGGAGGTCGACGTGGCCGCTTTGGTCACCGACCTGGGATCAGTCTTAAAAACCCTGGCCAGTCTCAATGAGAACGTTATCTCCGGCCTAACCCAGGTGGACCATCAAGGGAAAAGCCTCTCGGCAGACCTCACCAAGGCCGGAGGAGAAATCACGGTGCACGAATATGCCCGGGAAGCCCTCGACCAAGTTATTGGCGGTTTAGGTGAACTGGCGGAGCAATTTCAGACGCACCTGCCGGATAAATGTGAGTTGACGGTATTGGGCGCTGAAGGACTCGAGAGTCTGAAAGCCCAATATACCATGGTCGATGAGCGCAAGGTGCATGAGCAAATCCTCATAACTGCTCCCACGTCCGCCACCGCAGAATTGCTGGCACTCGATCACGCTGAGGGGGAAAGAAATGCTGTCAGGGAAAAGGACGAAGCCGCCGATCTGGGCGATAATGTAGAGCTTTTTTAAACGGGGTTGTGCCGATGAATAATAAGCAGAGAACATCACCCAAAACCGAATGCTTAAAATTTACTGGGGATCTCACTATTGATAACGCCCAAGAACTGCACAAAGCCTTGGCCGCCGCCTTAGATAGCGCCGCGGCAATATCCGTATCTTTTGAAGAGGTGACGACAGTGGACCTCTCTTTTGTGCAATTGCTCTGCGCCGCCCACCGTTCTGCGGTTAGAGCTGACAAAATCTTGAAGTTGGCGGACCCGCGACCGGAGGTCCTGAAAGAGGCGGTGCGAGAGACGGGATTTGTCCGGGAAAGGGGTTGTGTCCTCGATGTCCAGAATAGCTGTATCTGGAAGGAAGGGTGGGACCGATGAGCAAAGTCATCATGACCGTGGACGATTCGGCCAGTGTGCGCCAGATGGTGAGCTTCACTCTCAAGGCCGCGGGTTATGAAGTGATCACCGCGGTGGATGGCAAGGATGCCTTGGGGAAGCTGAACGGCGACACTATTCACCTGGTGATCACCGATTTGAATATGCCCAACCTGGACGGCATCGGTTTGATCCAGCAATTGCGGGGGAATGCCAAGTATAAATTCCTGCCCATCATCATGCTCACCACCGAATCTCAGGCGGAAAAAAAGCAGGCAGGCAAAGCCGCAGGGGCCACGGGGTGGATTGTCAAACCGTTTTCCCCGGAGCAACTGGTGGCTGTGGTCAAAAAGGTTCTGGGATGAAAGATATCAACCAAGCAGCCTATAAAGAAGAGGCCCAGGAACTCCTGGCGGAGCTGGAAGAGTCTTTGCTGGCCCTGGAGCAATTTCCGGCAGATGAGGAGCTGATCGGCCGGGTTTTCCGGGCTCTTCATACCATCAAAGGCTCCGGGGCCATGTTCGGCTTCGAAGATATCGCCTCTTTCACCCATGAGGTGGAAACCGTTTTTGACCTGGTGCGGGATGGCAAGGTGGCGGTGACCAGGAATCTGGTGGACCTGAGCCTGGCGGCCCGGGATGAAATCCGGGCCATGCTGGACGGGAGCGAACCGGACGATGCGCCTAAAAAGGAAGAAATCATCGCGGCCTTGCGGGATTTACTCCCCCAGACCGAGATCGAGGGCGAATTTGTCCTGGCCCCGCCCCCTACCCCCAAAGATATCTCCGGCGAAGGTGCGCCGGTCACTTATAGAATCCGCTTTCGTCCTCCAGCCGAGATTTTCCTGTGCGGCGCCAACCCCTTACAATTATTGAACGAATTGCGGGAACTGGGAGATTTTAACGTGGTCGCCCAGACCGAGGCCATCCCCTTTTTAGAAGATATCAATCCGGAACACTGCTATACCTCCTGGGATATTTTCTTAACCACCTCCAGGGGTTACGACGCCATTGCCGATGTCTTTATCTTTGTGGCCGACGATAGCCACCTGGATATTCAGGTGATCGATGACGGCTCGGAAGCCGGGGGCGATTATAAAAAGCTGGGCGAAATCCTGGTGGGGCGCGGCGATCTGGACCAGGACAGTTTAAACCGGTTATTGGCCCAGCGCTGCTTGATCGGCGAGGAATTGATCGGCAACGGTTTGGTCAGTGGCGATAAGGTGCAGTCCGCCCTGGTGGAACAACGCCATGTGCGGGCGGCTCACAAGAAGCGGCAGGAGACCGAGGCGGCCGCGAGCATCCGGGTGCCCTCGGCCAAGCTGGATAAGCTGGTGGACCTGGTGGGTGAATTAGTCACCGTGCAGGCCCGTCTCAGTCAGACCGCCATAAATTTCCAGGACCCCCAACTGCTCTCCATCGCCGAAGAGGTGGAGAGGCTCACCGCTGATCTTAGGGATAACGCCCTGAATATCCGCATGCTCCCCATCGGTATGATCTTCAGTAAATTCCAGCGCCTGGTCCGGGATCTGGCTGCCGAACTGGGCCGGGACGTGGAGCTGATTACTACGGGCGCGGAAACGGAACTGGATAAAACCGTGCTGGAACGGCTGAACGACCCCTTGGTGCATCTGCTCCGCAACAGTGTTGATCACGGCATAGAGCCGCCGGAGGCGCGTCTGCAAGCCAACAAGCCCAAAAGAGGCAGGATCAGTCTGAGCGCCTCCCATGCCGGCGCCCAGGTGCTCATCCAGGTGCAGGACGATGGCAGGGGCCTGGACCATGAAGCCATCCGGGCCAAAGCGGTGGCCCTGGGTTGGCTGGCGCCCGAAGCGGAAATAACTGACAAGGAGCTTTTTGCCTTTATTATGTGCCCCGGCTTCTCCACTGCCAAAGCGATCACCAGCGTCTCCGGCCGGGGAGTTGGCATGGACGTGGTGAAAAAGGCCATCGAGGCCCTCCGGGGCACCATCGAGATCGACAGTCACAAGGGGGCGGGGACCATTATCACCATCAAGCTGCCCCTGACTCTGGCGATTATTGAAGGTCTGCTGGTGACCATCGATCACGATTATTTTGTCGTGCCCCTCTCGGTGGTGACGGAATGCGTGGAGCTGACCCGGGCCGACGTGGAGAAGGCCCATGGGCATAAAATTACCCGGGTCCGGGAGGAAATCGTGCCCTATATCCATCTGCGGGAGCGCTTTGCGGTGCCGGGACAACCACCCGCCATTGAGCAGATCGTCATAACGGAGATGAACGGCGCCAGAGTCGGCCTGGTGGTGGACCAAGTCATTGGCGAACAGCAAACCGTCATCAAGTCTTTGGGACGGGTCTACCGGAGCGTGGAAGGCATCTCCGGGGCGACGCTGTTGGGCGACGGCACCGTGGCTCTGATTCTGGATGCCCCGCAACTGGTGCAAGACCGGGTCACGTAACACGTTAATTGAAAGAGGCGCTATGGCCTTCACCTATTTCTTCAGAGACAGTCATACCCTGGATTTGACCGTCAGGCATATGGCCCCCGAAGTTATGGGCCGCAGTAAGATCCGCATCTGGGACGCGGGCTGCGCCATGGGACCCGAACCCTACACCCTCTCTATTTTATGCGCCGAAAACCTGGGGAGATTTGCCTTCAAAAACCTCTGCATCCATGCCACCGATATCGACGAATCCAATAATTTCGGGGAGATCATCCGGCAGGGGGATTATCCGGCCGAAGAGGTGGAAAGAATGCCCCGGGAGTTATTCCAGAAATATTTCCGCCCCGCCGGGAAACCCGGATATTTCAGGATAAGCGAGGAAATCAAGAAAAGCGTGGTGTTCCAACGCCACAATCTTCTCTCTTTGCAGCCGGTGGGGGACAACTTCAGCCTGGTGTTGTGCAAAAATGTGCTGTTGCATTTCCAGCCCCAGGAGCGGGTGGAAGTAATCCGGATGTTTCACCAGGCCCTGGCGCCCGGCGGCTTTTTTGCCACCGAGCAGACCCAAAAACTCCCCCCGGAAATGGCCCCCCACTTCGAGCAGGTGGTGGGCGACGCCCAGCTATTCCGAAAAGTAAGTGGTGGGTGATGAAGATCATACCTAATAAACCGTTCAAAGAAGGAGAACAGGATGTTTAAGAACATGAAAATCGGACTGAGGTTAGGACTGGGGTTCAGTGCGGTGATTGTGATGATGCTCATTTTGGGCGTATTCGCCATCAGCCGCCTGGCTTCCTTGGATGCGGGGCAGGCAGTGATAGTCAAAGATCGCTGGCCGAAAACCGTCATTGCCAACGACATGATTGCGGAGACCAATATCATCGCCCGCAGCTTGCGCAACGCCATCCTCCTGGATAATCCCGAGGGCGTTAACAAAGAGTTGCAAAGAGTTACTGAGGCCATGGGGTTAATTGGCAAGCAGATGGACAAGCTGGGCAAAACCATCCATTCGCAAGAGGGAAAGGCCAGGCTCAAGGACGTCGCTGACGCTCGGGTGCCCTATGCCCGGGTCCAGCAGGAAATCGTGCAATTGATCGAGACCGGCAAAAAAGAAGAGGCCAATAAGGAACTTTTTACCAAACTGCGGCCCGTACAGGGGAAATATTTTAAGGCATTCGAAGATTTGATCAAATTTCAGGCCAGCTTGGTGGAACAGGCCGGCAAGGAGGCGGATGCCACCTATCATACCGCCCGGACCATGGTCATCATCCTCCTGGTACTCGCCATGGGTCTGGCCGCGTTGATCACTTTTCTGGTCACCCGCAGTATCACCAAGCCCATTAACGAAGCCGTGCACCTCAATCAAAGGCTGGCCGCCGGCGACTTGAGTGTGGACATCGAAGTCAACCGCCGTGATGAAACGGGCAAGATGCTGGCCGCCATGAAAGACATGGTGGATAGTCTCAAGGGCATTATGGGCGATATAGAGCTATTGACCACCGCGGCCATGGAAGGCAAGTTGGCCGCCCGGGCTGACGCCGCCAAACAAGAGGGCGATTTCCAAAAAATTGTCGCGGGCATCAACGGCACCCTGGATGCGGTGATCGGACCCTTGAACGTCTCCGCGGAATATGTGGACCGGATCAGCAAAGGTGACATACCCGCCAAAATTACCGACGAATACCAGGGCGATTTCAACGAAATCAAGAACAACCTGAATAATTGCATCGACAACATCAGCGCCCTGGTGGAGGATGCCAACATGCTGGCCCGGGCCGCCATTGCCGGTAATTTGGGGAGCCGGGCCGACGCCGCCAAGCATCAGGGCGATTTCCGGAAGATCATTGAAGGGGTAAACAGCACCATCGATTCCATCGTCGGCCACCTGGATTCCATGCCGGCCCCGGCCTTAATCATTGACCGGGAATTCAACCTGAAGTACATCAACCGCGTAGGCGCCAGTCTTACCGGGATTGCCGCCGAAGCCCTCATCGGCACTAAATGTTACGATCACTTCAAGACGTCCCATTGCCGCACCGACAAATGCGCCACGGGGCAGTGCATGCAGCGGAACCAGGAAATCACCTCCGAGACGGATGCCCACCCCCAGGGACAGCGCTTCGATATTTCCTATACCGGTGTGCCCGTCAAGGATTTGGAGGGCAAGGTTATCGGCGCCCTGGAAATCATCACGGACCTGACGGCCATCAAGAAGGCGGCGCGGCTGGCGGAAAAACAGGCCGGGTACCAGGCGGCGGAGGTGGAAAAACTGGTGGTCAACCTGGGCAAGGTGGCCGCCGGCGATCTGCAGGTCAATACCACCACCGGGGCCACGGATGAGGACACCCGGGCGGTGGGAGAAAACTTCCAGAAAATCAACGCCGGGTTGGACGGCACGATTAAAGCCATCAGCAACCTGGTTCAGGACGCCAATCATCTGGCCCAAGCCGCGGTGGAGGGCAAGCTGGCCACCCGAGCCGACGCCGGCCGGCATGGCGGCGACTATGCCAAAATCATTGACGGCGTCAACCGCACCCTGGATGCGGTGATCGGACCCTTAAATGTGGCGGCGGAGTATGTGGAGCGCATCAGCAAAGGCGACATCCCCCCCCACATTACCGAGGAATATAAAGGGGACTTCAACGAAATCAAGAACAACCTCAACATCCTCATCAATGCCATGAACGAAGTGACTCAGGTGGCTACCGAACTGGCCAACGGCAACCTGACCGTCAAAGTCGTGGAACGTTCGGCCCAGGACAAGTTGATGCAGGCCTTGTCCAAGATGGTGAGCGGTCTGTCCGAGGTGGTGGCCGGCATTCAAAGCGCCGCCTGGCAAGTTACCGCCGGCAGCCAGGAAATGAGCTCCAGCGCCCAGCAACTCTCCCAAGGGGCCACGGAACAGTCGGCTTCGGTGGAAGAGGTGTCCTCGTCCATGGAAGAGATGGCCGCCAACATCAAGCAGAATTCCGATAATGCCCAGCAGACCGAAAAGATCGCCCTGAAAGCCGCGGACGACGCCAAAGAAGGAGGCAAGGCGGTCACCGAGACCGTCACCGCCATGAAGGAGATCGCCAGCAAGATCTCCATCATTGAAGAGATCGCCCGCCAGACCAATCTCTTGGCCTTAAACGCCGCCATCGAGGCGGCCCGGGCCGGGGAGCACGGCAAGGGCTTCGCGGTGGTGGCCTCCGAAGTGCGCAAACTGGCGGAACGCAGCCAGACGGCCGCGGGCGAGATCAACAAATTATCGGCCTCCAGCGTGGAAGTAGCGGAGAAAGCCGGAGAAATGCTGAGCAGGATTGTCCCCGACATCCAAAAAACCGCGGACCTGGTGCAGGAGATCAACGCCGCCAGCAACGAACAACGTTCCGGCGCCAACCAGATCAACCAGGCCATCCAGCAGTTGGACCAGGTCATCCAACAGAATGCCGCGGCCTCCGAAGAAATGGCCTCCACCTCCGAGGAATTGCTGAGCCAGTCCGAACAGTTGCAACAAACCATCGGCTTTTTCAAGATCGCCGACAACGGCGGCTCCCTGGTAACCAAGAGCAAAGCCCCCCAGGGCCATCAGAGGAAGAAGATCCACCCCCTGGAGCCTGGGGACTCCCCACCCCGATTGTTGAAAAGGTTGGATACCGGGAAAAAGGTCAAGGCCCTCACCCACCCAAGAGATGGGGGGGAGGAAGTGGCTAAGGCCACCGGCATCACTCTGGACCTGCTGGGCCAGGACGGCAAGGGTAATGGCGAAGACCTGGAATTCGAAAGATATTAGGAGGAAAGACTCATGAGTGTCGCCTCGATTACCGAAACCGGGCAATACTTGACCTTCCAACTGGAGGAAGAAGTCTTTGCTCTGGATATCTCCACGGTCAGGGAGGTTCTGGATTTCACCAAGATAACCAAAGTCCCCCAAACTCCTGATTTCATGCTGGGGGTCATCAACCTGCGAGGCAGCGTCATGCCCGTGGTGGATATGCGTCTGAAATTCGGGTTGAGTAAAACCGAGCCCACGGTGAATACCTGCATCATCATCGTGGAGATCGAGTTGGACGGGGAAATCACCATGCTGGGGGCCCTGGTGGATTCGGTGCAGGAGGTTATGGAGCTGGACCCCGACCAGATCGAACCTCCGCCCCGGATCGGCACCCGCTTAAACACCAAGTTCATCAAGGGCATGGGGAAACAAGATGACAGATTTCTCATTATCATCGAGATTGACAAGGTTTTCTCGGCGGATGAACTGGCCATCGCCCAGGAGATGGGCGGGGAGCAGATGGACCTGGCGGAAAACGCGTAAACATATCTAATTGTTACTATTGGTAGATTTGGCAACCTGGGGATCATGAAAACAGCAAAGGCTTTCCCCCTCACCCCGGCCCTCTCCCCCCCAATGATGGGGGAGAGGGACTGTTGAAGCTCAGTCATGTTCCCCTGAAAACCTGGGGTGAACATGTTTCTCCCTCTCCCCCCTCCCCCTCTGCGGGGGGGCGGGGGCCGGGGTGAGGGGGGGACTTGGGGGAACTTGTTACCCCCACATTTTAAAAAAAATCTTGAGTTCATATCGGCAACCTAAAACCTTATGGGCCCAACGATCAACAATCTCCATGCCGAAGTGATGTCCACCGGGGACTTTAGCCGTTTAAGCGGCTTTATCAACAACCGCTGCGGCATCAAATTGCCTCCCGCCAAAAAGACCATGCTGGAGGGACGGTTGCGCAAGCGGCTGCGTTCTTTGGGTTTGAACAACTTCGCTGAATACTGCGAATACCTGTTCAACCTGGGAGGGCTGGAGGAGGAATGCGTCCACATGGTGGACATGGTCACCACCAACAAAACCGATTTTTTCCGGGAATCCCAACACTTTCATTTTCTTACCCAAAAAGCCTTGCCCGCCTTGACCCAAGAGCTTGGCTGGGGGAGCCCCAGGAACCGGTTAAAGGTCTGGAGCGCCGGTTGTGCCACCGGCGAAGAACCTTACACCCTGGCCATGTTTCTCAGCGAGTTCGCCAGCGCTTCTGCCGGGTTTAATTTTTCCATTCTGGCCACGGATATTTCCACCAGAGCTTTGGCTAAGGCCCGGCTCGCCATCTACGAACATGATGCCATAGAACCGGTGCCCCTGCCCTGGCGCAAAAAATACCTGTTGCGCAGCAAGGATCGGGAAAAAGGATTGGTCCGCATAGCCCCGGAGCTGCGAGCCCTGGTGAATTTTCACTCCCTCAATTTTATGGACGAGGAGTACGACATCCGGGAGCCCCAGTCGCTCATTTTCTGCCGCAATGTGCTGATCTATTTCGAAAGGCCGACGCAATTGGCGGTGCTGCAACGGCTCTGCCGGCATCTGCGTCACGGGGGCTACCTCTTCATCGGCCACTCCGAAACCCTGCACGGCTTAGACCTGCCCCTGGCGCAAAGCGCACCCACCATCTACCGGAAAATCTGATGCATCCGCTGCATACGGATTTGCCCGTCATTTTTTTAAAACCCGGAGAATTATTTCTGGGGGAACAACCGGCGGTGGTGGTCACCATCCTGGGTTCCTGCGTGTCGATGATTTTCTACGACCGGACCCACCGGCTGGGAGCCATCTGTCATGCTCTTCTGCCCACCGATACTCTCCAGGAAAACAGCTTTAGATTTGTGGATCGCTCCTTTTATTGGATGCTGAAGCAATTTCAGTCCCGGGGCATTGTTCCCAGCCAGATCCAGGGCAAGCTCTTCGGCGGCGCAGATGTCCTGGAATTTTTCCAGGGTAAATGCCGGACCGCCACCGTGGGTCAACAAAATATCCACAAGGCCCTGGAATTGTATAAAGCTCACGGGCTCCAGGTCCAGGCTTCCAGCCTGGGCGGAACTTGGGGCCGGAAAATATTTTTTTATACCCATACCGGCGAAGTGCTGCTGAGACGGCTGGAAAAGCTATGTTGGCTGGCTCCCAAACAGTGGGATAGTTACTTACCACCACCACCCTGAAGGATGGTCCGGCTTTTCCGGGAGACTCCTCCATTGTTAAGAAATACAGGCGCTGTTAGGAAAACAGGCATGGCCCGAAAAATCAAAGTGCTCATAGTTGACGACTCGGCCCTGGTCAGACAGACTTTGACCGAAATCTTCTCCACCGACCCGGACCTTGAAGTGCTGGACACCGCCGCAGATCCCATTATTGCCGCAGAAAAAATGCGCCGCGCCGTCCCGGACGTCATCACCCTGGACATTGAAATGCCCCGCATGGACGGCCTGACTTTCCTAAGTAAACTGATGAGCCAGCATCCCCTGCCGGTGGTCATCTGTTCCAGTCTCGCGGAAAACAAATCGGACAGTACCTTGAAGGCCCTGGAATATGGGGCAGTGGAGATTATCCAGAAACCCCGCTTTGACACCAAGAAATTTCTGGAAGAATCGAAAGTCCGGATCTGTGACGCGGTCAAAGCCGCCTCCCTGGCCAAGCTCAAGCGGTTGGAGGAACCCCGCAGAATCGAGCCCAAGCTTACCGCCGATGCCATCCTGAGCAAGCCGAAGAATAAAGCGATGATCCAAACCACCGAAAAGGTGGTGGCTGTAGGGGCGTCAACCGGCGGCACCGAAGCTTTACGCTTTTTTTTAGAGACTTTTCCTGCCGACGCCCCCGGGTTAGTCATTGTCCAGCACATGCCGGAACATTTCACCGCGGCCTTTGCCCGGCGCCTGGACGGGATCTGTCGTCTTTCGGTAAAAGAAGCCGAGAATAATGATACCGTGATCCGGGGCCGGGCCCTGATCGCTCCTGGCAACCGCCATATGTTGTTGAAGCGCAGCGGGGCCCGCTACTATGTGGAGATTAAAGATGGGCCGCTGGTTTGCCGGCATCGCCCGTCGGTGGATGTCCTATTTCGCTCGGCCGCGCGTTACGCCGGAAAAAATGCTGTGGCCGTGATTATGACCGGCATGGGCGACGACGGCGCCCGGGGCATGAAGGAGATGAAAGATGCGGGGGCCGTAACCCTGGCTCAAGATGAAAATTCTTGCGTGGTCTTTGGCATGCCCCAGGAAGCTATTAAGAAAGGAGGGGTAGATAAGGTTCTCTCTCTGGAAAACATGCCGAAAGAAGTCTTAAAAGCCTGCAATCAGTAATACGGTTCACGGTTCAAGGTTCAAGGTTGACAGATGCGAAAGAGGCGACCTGGCGTAATTAATACCAGGCCGCCTCGTTGGTGGGATCGGCGATGACGATGCCGTCTTATACCGTTTTCGGTTTTCGGTTTTCCGTTTTCGGTTAAAAGAAATAAAGATTATCAATATGTTACATTAATAGTTTGTTGCAGTTGAAAGCGAAAACGGTAATAGCCCTCAAAGATGGTGAGGTTGGAGAGATCCGCGGTGCGCACCTGGTAGAGCCCGTCCACCACCTTATAAAGCCCCCCCTGGATTACCAGTTGGCACTGACGCCAGAGACTCGGATTCAATGCATGCCGTTAATTTCAAGGTCTACTCCTTATCTTCCAGGGAGGGGGGCCCGGAATCTGGCCCCCCTCTTGAGCCCCTGCCTGAAAAGACTCAGGCTTCCGCCCCTTGGGACCAGAATTCCCGGGCCAGGCGGGCCAGGATGTCGGCTGGAGCCAGGTCCTGGGTGATGGCGGCCAGGGTTTCAGGATTGATTTTCCCCTGGCGCACCACTTCTTCCCCGGCGTCGACCAGGGCGTCCAGGACCGGTTGCACCGTCACCTGAAACTCGGGCACCGAGAGAAATTCCGAGGAATGCCGGTAGATCTCGGCGATGAGATCATTACCGAAGCTCATGCGCCAGGTGAGGGAGAGGGCCTGGAACATGGATTGTTCCCAGAAACCGGCCACGCTCAGGGCCACCACTTTGGGCATCTTCTCGAAACGGGACGGCACGCCTCCGCCTTCCGGGGGGTCCTTCATGGGATCCATCATCGGCAGGGTCCGTTCCATAAAGAGCTTCATGCGGGCGTTCATGGTGGCGCAGTAAATGGGAGAAGCCAGGACCACCAGATCTGCCTCCAGGTAGCGGTCAAAGAGCGTCTCCGTCATGTCATCCTTTTGCACGCATTTGCCTGGGGTTTGGAGCCAGCAACCGAAACAACCCAGACAGTGATTGATCTTATAATTCCGGAGATACAGGGTCTCGGCCACGGCCCCCGCCCGCCGGACCCCGGTCAGAAAAGTCTGCAACACCAACTCGGTCTTGCTGGTCTCATTATCCCGGGGACTGCTGTTCAGAGCCAAAATACGCATCATTTCCTCCTTGGGAATGGGACAAGATTTGACAGACCTCTTGGCCTGAAAGAACCCGCAGTTTACCCAACCGCTACCTCGACCCGGGTAACATAAACCTCTTCCCGGAGACGTTCCTGTCTATGATCTTAATATACCTATATTTTTGATTATTTAATAACAAAATTACGGGGTGGGCCCTCAGGTCCACCCCCAGATTTTACCCATGAGCGTCGGGAGTAAGGTCATATGACCCTTAATCTCCTAACCCGGCTGCCTACCTCATGGTAATCGTCAGCCCTTGGGGGCCGAGGTTGAGTTTGATCCCCTGTTGGGTGGCGGTAAGGTCGATGACCACCCCCCGTTCGTTCTGCATGGCCAGGCCGGCTACGCCCCCGGCCAGGGCCACCCCGGCGCCCATGGCCCCATAAGTGCCGGTGATGTCCAGGGGCCGGTGCAGATTATAAACCTTGCCCCGGGCTGACATTTTGGCGAAGCCTATATCCCCCAAGCTCAGGCCCTCGACGCGAATGGGATAGCGCTTGCCTCTAAAATGCAGGACGCCGTGCCCCCAACTGACGCCAAAAATCGCGCCCACCCCTTTGAGTTCGATGGTCACATACCCCACGGAGTACAGGGGCCGGGCCGCGGACAGGGGAGTGGCGCAGAGGACCAAAGATAACAGCGCCATCATGATTAAACATTTGCCGGTTAAAGACCGCATTTTGTTGCCCCCTTTCTGGCGGAAAATAACCCAAAGCCGCAGCTCCCAGTCTTAAGAATTGCCTGGAGAAAGTCAAGCCCCAATCAGAGGGGCTGACTTTTCCTGGAGGCCCGGCTGGGTCAACCAACAAAAAGGGGCGCCCCTCCAAGACCGCCCCGGCGATTTCCCCAAATCTTCCAGGCAAATCAATGCTCCAGCCCTCGGTTCACCTGCCTCATTTTCTACTCTTTTGCCCTTTCCCCCCCTCAACCCTCCCGGGTCCGGTCCTGTCCGTGACCATCCAACGCCCGGCGGACGGCCCTGGCAAGATTGGCGAAAGTCACCGGTTTCGAGAGAAACTCCCTGATGCCCAGTTGCCGGGCGGCATCGGGAGAAACGGTCTCACTGTAACCGGAGCAAAGAATAATGGGCAAATCGGGGCGGACCTTGATGAAATCGGCCGCCAGGTCCAAACCCGTCATTTGGGGCATGGTCAGGTCGGTGATCACCAGGTCGAATTCCTGGGGATGGCTATGGAACAATTCCAGGGCCGCGCGGCTGTTAGTCAGGACCGTGACCTGGTAGCCCAGATGCGTCAGGAGCCGGCGCCCCACTTCGGCCACCTGCCTTTCGTCCTCGACATAGAGAATCCTCTCCTGTCCGGGGGTTGGGGGGAGTTCCTTTTCGATTTGAGAAGACGCGCCGTTCTCCAGCCGGGGCAGGTAGACCTGAAAGCTGGACCCTTCTCCGGGCTTGCTGTCCACCAAGATGGCCCCCCCCAGTCCGGAGATGATGCCATGGACCACTGCCAACCCCAGCCCGGTGCCCTCCCCCGGTTTCTTGGTGGTAAAATAGGGATCGAAGATGCGTTCCAAGACCTGGGGTTCTATGCCGTGGCCGTTGTCTTTAACCACCAGCCGCAGGTAGGAACCGGGGGCGAGTTGGGGAGAAAGTCCGGCCTTGGCCTCATCCACTTCCTCGCTGTCCAGGCTCACTTCCAGGACTCCACCCCGCTTCTGCATAGCCTGGTAGGCATTGGTGCACAGGTTCATAATCACCTGATGGATCTGGGTGGGATCGGCCAGCACCGTGCCGCGTTCATCATTGATCCGGGTATTGATCTCAATGGTGGTGGGCAAAGAGATCCGGATCAAATTCAATACCTCATGCAAAATCTGGCGGACCTGCACCCGCTCCTTCTGCTGGTCGATGCTGCGGGTGAAGGTGAGAATCTGACGCACCGCGGTCTGGGCCCGTTTCCCGGCTTGCAGGATCTCTTGCAGATTGGCCTTGACCTTGTCCGGGCTCGATTCATCCTTTAGGTACAGCAGGGAGAGTTCCACATTGCCCTGGATGGCCGCCAAGATGTTATTGAAATCGTGGGCGATCCCCCCCGCCAGGGTGCCGATGGCCTCCAGCTTCTGAGACTGGCGCAACTGGCTTTCCAGTTTGGCCTTTTCCAATTCCGCCACCTTCTTGTCATTGATATCCAGGGCGTGGCCGAGAATGACTTCCCGTCCCTGGTAATGGATGGGCAGCGCCAGCATTTCCAGCCACCGGGTCTCTCCCCCCTTCGTCAGCCAGCGGACCTCCTTGTGAGCCATGGGCAATTCACCATGCTCCAGGGAAGCCAAAAAAAACTTGAAGAGATTCCGGTCATCCGGGGCGATGATATCCAGGACCTTTATTCCCAGCAATTCCTGGAGGGTGTAGCCATAATTCTCGATGGCCTTCTTGTTGACGTAGATGATGTGGCCTTTCTCGATAATCAGGATGATGGCCAGGGAATATTCCGTGAGCAGACGATAGCGCTCCTCGGAATCCTTCAGGGCCTCCAGGATGGACTGGATGCGGCGCTGGTCCGCTTCCAGGCTGTCCACCATGGAATCGAAGGCCTGGGCCACCTGGCCGATCTCATCCTCCCGGTGCAGCGACAATTTCTGGAAATTACCCTGGGCCAGGACCTCGGTGGCGTCGATGATCTTCTTTAAGGGCTTGGTCACCCGCCAGTTGAAAACCAGGAAGACCGTCAATACCAAAAAGGCAAAGACCCCCATAGTCCCCAGGTATAAGATGGCCCGGGTCATCATGATGGGTCTCAGATAGTCTTTTTCATAAATAAAACTGACAATCTGCCACTTCCACAGGGGAAAGTAGCGATGGTGCAGCCTCACCCACTCCCCTTGTAACAGGTCTTCGGAAATTTTTACCTGGGGGGTCCTGGGCAAAACGGAAAGCCCCAATACCCCGGGAGGCAGTTCCAGGGAGGACCCTTCCAAAACCTGGTTTGCCCCCAACACCAGGATGTTTAGGTTAGGGAGTTTGACGCTGATCTTTTTTATTTCTTCCAGGGCCTCTTTCCGCATGGTGGCCATCATTTCCGGATCGTTTTCCAGGCGCATTTCCAGGAGATCGTGGAACTTGGCCTCGCAGATACTGATCCCCAAAGAGGTGGCCAGACGCAATTCGGCCTCCATGTTTCTCTCCAGGGGGGAAATCAGCGGGGGCGTCAGGTAGTAGATGGCCAGGGTAGAGACAATGATCCCCAGCGCCAGGACCGGAAATAAGATGGACCAGGCAATCCTTTTCTGGGTGGGGAAGATGGCTCTCATGCGTTGCCCTTAGGGCACCCTCAAAACCGGGGTGGCGCAGTTTGCAGGGAGATGGGGTAAACAATCTCCTTTTTGCCATCCTGCCATTGGATCAGAAGGGGATTTTGCCCCACCTGCATGCCCGTGCTGTCCACCCGGAACCGTCCGACAATGGTGACGGTATCCAAAGACAGGATATAATCCCGGAGCTTTTCTTGGTCCAGGGACTGGTTGTGCCTGATACCCTTTTCGAGAATCCGGCAGGCGGCATAGGCCGAGGCTGCATGGTAGGAAGGAGTCCTATGGGCCTGCTCCTTGAAATTCACAATAAACTCTTTGGTTCCGGGAAAGGGAATCCGGACATCGGGTTCCCAGAGGGAGGGGCCGAAGATCCCTTCGGCCATATTGTTGCCCACTCGCTGCTGGAAACCGGGCAGCCCCGGGGCGATGATCTCACAGATGGCTTTGGGCCGGAACTTGGCCTGCTTCAGGAGCGCCAGCAGAGCATAGGAATCTTCGGGATAGGAGCAGAGAATCAGACCGTCAGGCCGGGTGGCTAAACATCCCGGTAGTAACCGGGGAAATTCCTTTTTCCCATTGAAAAAGGCCTGAAAATAGCTGATCTTTAAACCCAAGCGTTGTGACCAATCCCGTCCTCCCTGGGCCACGGCAATATTGAAGGCGGTATTCTCGTAGAGAATGGCCACCGACTCCAGACCCTGGCGGGCCATAACGTCCAAAAAACCTATCAGATACCGGCCGCCGGGCGAGTGAATGCCAAAGATGTATCTATACCCGCGTTGCCAAATGGTGTCCCCGGAAGCGCTCCCGGTCACCATGACCAGTTTTTGTGGCTCGGTCACCTCCAAAGCCGCCAGGGTCAGGGGCGTGCCATAAGGTGCGAGCACCAGGTCCACCTTGTCCTCAAAGACGAGTTGGTGGTAGAATTTCCGGGCCAATTCCGCCTGGCTCTGGTCGTCATAGAGGACCAGTTGCACCGGCCGCCCCAGGAGCCCCCCCCCTTGATTGACCTGCTTTTCCCAGAGCCGCATGGCATCCAGGCCCATCGCCGCCAGCTCCACATATTTCCCGGACAGGGATATAGTGGCCCCGATACGGATGGGTGGACCCTTCTGGGTAGGGCCAGTCTGCGGCAGAAATAACAACAGGCAGGCCAATATGGCCCCCACAGTCAGCCCCCGAAGAATTAGCCTGGATTTTCTCCGCACGGGTCGAGGTGCGGCATCTAAATGGCAGCCAGCCAAATCTTTCGGCATCTTTTCCTTCCCTGGACCAACTATTTTGGCAATGGAAAAGGGCCCAGGCCCGCTTGGTGCTCTATACCATTTATTCAAGATACAAGTTAAGCAAAATTCATAATATTTTCATCGGCTGATCAAGGCTTTTTTTAAAATAATAATTTGGTTTAGTTGTGATTAGGATTAGTCTTAACTCCACTGCCCTTAGGATAACAAAAGCACCTTAAATTAAAGCCTTGGAGATGCCGTTAGAAGCGTCTCCCTTCTGGGGGCATCCCAGGCCCGTCGCCCCCTCCCCCCCTTTCTCACCTGCTTGACAAAGGCCGGGCAAAAGGATTAAATATGGTCAAAATCCCGCATTCTCCAAGGGTTTCCTCACATATGGGCCATTTTTCCAAAGTCATGGTGGCCAACCGGGGCGAGATCGCCGTGCGCATCATCCGCGCCTGCAAAGAACTGAATATTCCCACGGTCACCGTCTTCACCGAGCAGGACGCCAATGCCATCCACATCACCAAGGCCGACCAGGCCGTTTTAGTCAGCCCCGGCCCGGTGGCCGGTTATCTGGATTACCGGCAGATCATCGATATGGCCAAATGGGCCAAGGCCGACGCCATTCACCCGGGCTACGGCTTTGGCGCCGAAAACTGGGAATTCGCCCAAGCCTGCGAAGACGCGGGGTTAACCTTCATCGGGCCGCCGCCCGAGGCCATGCGCCGCATGGGGGACAAGGTCCTGGCTCGGCAGCTTGCGGAGGAAGCGGGGTTGCCCATCGTCCCCGGCTCCCCGGTGCTGGACCTCGAGGACGAAAGACAGGTCCGGGAATGGGCCGCGCGGGTCGGCTTCCCCCTGCTCATTAAGGCCAAGGGCGGGGGCGGCGGCCGGGGCATGCGCCGGGTCAACGACGAAGCCGAGCTTCTGGCGGGCCTGCCGGGGGCCAGCCGGGAAGCGGCCCGCAATTTCGGCGACCCCGCGGTTTATCTGGAAAAGCTGATTTTAGAGCCCAAGCACATCGAAATCCAAATTTTGGGCGATAAACACGGCCACCTCATCCACCTGGGCGAACGGGATTGCTCCATCCAGCGCCGCCACCAAAAGATTATCGAGATTGCGCCGTCTTTGGTCCTCACTCCCGAAAAGCGCCGGGAGATGGGGGAGTTGGCCAAGAAAGCGGCCCGGCTCCTCGCCTACCATTCCGTGGGCACCATGGAATTTTTGGTGGACAAAGACCTCAATTTCTATTTCCTGGAGATGAACACCCGCATCCAGGTGGAGCACCCCATCACCGAACTCATCACCGGCATCGACCTGGTGGGGGAGCAAATCAAATCCGCGGCCGGGGAGCGCCTCACCATCCGCCAGGAAGACGTGCGGTTCCACGGCTATGCCATCGAGTGCCGCATCAACGCCGAGGACCCCCGGAACAACTTCTTCCCCTCCCCCGGGCGCATCACCCGCTACCAGTCCCCCGGCGGCATCGGCATCCGCCTGGACGGCTGCGTCTTCGGGGGCTACGAAGTCCCCCCCTATTTCGACCCGCTGCTGGCCAAACTCTGCGCCTGGGGCAACACCTGGGAAGAGGTCTTGAACCGCATGGACCGGGCCCTGGAGGAATACATCATCCGGGGCATCAAGACCACCATCCCCTTCTACCGCCGGGTCATCCAGGACGAAGATTTCCGCTCCGGCCTTTTCAACACCAACTTCCTGGCCGAGAAGATGCCCTCCCTCACCTACACCGACACCCGGGAACCCTGGGACCTCTTCTACGTCGCCGGGGCCACCTTATTTTGTGAATTGAATCAGATTGCGAAAAAGTAGAAGTAATTAATTTAATTGCGCTATTAATATGTGTGTTTGTATATTTAAACGTCTCCAAGATTGGGTATATTGACATGATCAAAGCATTGCTTGACATCATAGATCGTCTCATGCAGTTAAAAAATATACGAGACAAGAAGCGGCGAAACCTACTCGTGCAAGTTTTAGACCCATTGTTCAATGATCTTATGATAGTGCATAAAGACTATGTCTCAATGTTTGAAGACGTACTTCATAGATTGCCAACATATGGATCCGTTTACCCAAAAGATATGCGGAATGAGTCCAAGGCTCGTGTCAAAGAAGCATTCGAATACTTGCGACAAAAGCGAATTGAATTTGAACCAGTGAGAACAAAAATACGTGCCACTTCTAATGAACTAGGCTCAATGCACTTTGATCCGTATATTGACGATCTGGTAAAATGGATTTTATTATATTTACCAGAGGGTACTTTAGTTGATGATTTTAATAGCGCTTCACAGGAATTACTTAAAAAACTCCAGTACTGGAAGGATAGTCCAAATATTGATGATGCAGATTTTGATGGTGTTCCTTTCCGTATAGATGTCTATAATTTTGTGAAGCATACGGTTGATGACAATCGAATTATCTGGTCACGAGTCTGTGAGGCGATGGCTAGATTGAAGATTGATGTTGCCAAAAAAAATTAGAGATTGATAGATAACCATTAGCACGTAGTACGTAAGGCTAACTGACTTTCGCCAAGCCGGAGCTTGGCGGCCAAGTGCGTTCCCAAGCCGGAGCTTGGGAACGAGAAAAAAACAAAAGCCTCCCTTCTGTCATTCTGAACGCAGCGGAGCGGAGTGAAGAATCTCGCTTTTGGGGGATGGAAATGACTGGAAGTGGTTGGCAAAACCTGTTTTCCTGTCACGGAACGCCTGGGAGGACATCAACGCTGGGAAAATAGGAGATTCTTCGGTCGCTTCACTCCCTCAGAATGACAATTCGAAGAAGGGCTCGCTTGCCGATATGCGTCAATATTCCGTCTACATTTTGACGAATAAATCCGGGACGCTTTATGTGGGGGTAACGAATAATTTGGAAAGGAGGATGTTCGAGCACAAGAACTCGCTGAATGAAGGGTTTACCAAAAAATATAAGATAAACAGATTGATGTATTATGAATCATTCAATGATATCGATGAAGCAATTTACCGGGAGAAACAGATCAAAGGGTGGCGGCGTGACAAGAAAATCGCCTTGATCGAAGAAGATAATCCTACATGGCAGGACTTGAGCGAAGACTGGTTTGAATGAGACTTTTCTGTAATATAGCGTCATTTTGAGCGGTGCGAACTCAAAAGACGAGATTCTTCACTGCGCTGCGCTCCGTTCAGAATGACAAGTCGTGGTCTAGTTCCCAAATGGAGTTTGAGAAGCAAGGGAAAACGCAAATATAATGCGGCATAAATTAGACTCTAAACACGACTGGCAGCGTTTCGAGGCGATGACCGAAGCGGAGCGCCAGGCCGCGGCTATGAGCGACCCGGATGCGCAACCCATCACGCCCGAAACCGAAAAGCGGATGAAACGCACCCCGCAGGTGAAAATCATCCGCCGGGCCCTGGGCATCAGCCAGGAAGAGTTTGCCGCGCGTTTTCAGATTCCCTTGGGCACGTTGCGGGATTGGGAACAGAGCCGCAAGGAGCCTGACGCCGCGGCCCGGGCCTATCTCACCGTGATCGCCCGCAACTCCCAGGCGGTGAGCGATGCCTTGCAGTCAGCGCCATAAAAGGGTGATATGAAAAAAATAATTTATCTGCGTTTATCGGCGTATATCGGCGGCCAATCTTTTAACCGCCGATGCACGCCGATATACGCCGATTATTTTAAAACTGAAAACTGAAAAATGGTGCGTGAAACGCACCCTACAACTGAAAACTGAAAACTATCACCTATGTTTAATCCTGTAAAAGTCACTGATGTTACGCTCCGGGACGGGTTGGAGGATTTTGTCCTCCGGCATTTGCGCCTGGATGATTTGGGCCGCCTGGTGAGCTTGCTCGACCGGGCGGGTTTTTACTCCCTGGACTGCTGGGGCGGCACCACCTTTTATGCCGCGTTGATGGACCTCAAGGAAGACCCCTGGGAACGCTTACGAAAAATGCGCCGGGCCATGACCCGCACCCCCATCCAGATGATCTTAAGGGGCCGCATGCTGGTGGGCTTCAAGCCCTATACCGACGAGATGGTGCGCCAATTCATCCGCCGGGCCGCCCACTTGGGGGTGGATATCTTCCGGGTCTACGACAACTTAAACGACCTGGAGAACATGGAAAGCGCCATTGCCGCGGCCAAGGAGCTTCGGAAGCAGGTGGAGGCCACGGTGCTTTTTTCCCTGAACCCCCACGTCACCAACGACGACTACCTGCAACTGGCCAGCGGCTTGATCAATCTGGGGGCCGACGTCATCTGCTTCAACGATTCCTTCGGGGTCATCAACCCCCACCAGGTGCAGACCCTGATCACCACCTACCGCCGCTATTTCCACCAGCCTTTGCGGCTCCATCTCCACAACAACCACCAGGCCGCCATTACCTCCTACCAGGAGGGCGTGCGCCAGGGCGCGGCCCTGGTGGACACCACCCTGGGGGCCCTGGCCTGGTCCTACGGCCCGCCGCCGGTGGAATCCCTGATGTTCGCCCTGGCCGGCTCCAGCTTTGATCCCCATATCGACCTGGACGTCCTGGGAGAGGCCGGCGAGTTCCTGGAGCAGCTCAAGGAGAAATATCACTACCGGGAACCCTCCCCCCGAAAAATGGACGACCACCTGGGCCCGGACTACCTCCCCGGCCCCTTAAAGGAGTTCATCAAGGAGGAGCTGAAGCGCCGGGACGCCCGGGACCGCCAGCGGGTGGCCTGCAAGGAGGCCCACCAGGTCTGGTGCGACCTGGGGTATCCCGCCTTGAAAGGGCGCATCCTGGAGATCGTGGGCCTCCAGGCCGTGGAAAATATCGCGTCGTCCCGGCGGTATGAAACCATCATCCCCAGCCTCCAGAGCCTCATCCGGGGGAAATTCGGGCGGTTGCATTCCCCCATCCTCCTGGAACTGCAAAGCCGGGCCCTGGCCCCGGAATACGAGGCCCCGGCTCCCCTGGAACCGGAAGGCGCGTTGCGCGCTCTCCCTGGTCTAGAGAAGGAAGAAGACGTCCTCACCTACAGCCTCTTCCCCGAGGAAGCCGAGGCCTTTTTCCATATGCGGGCCGAAGGCGCTCGCGCCCCTGCGGCCGCGCCGGCCCCGGCCACTCCGGCCCCTGGCCCCTACCCTCTTCCGGGATTTCTCACCACCCCCTTACTCAGTCTCAACCACAAAGGCGAGGAAGTTTGGGCCCGCCTGGACGGAGTGGGCGCAGTGCGCAAAGGCAAACAGGTATTGTTCATCAATATCCAGGACCATATCGAAGAGATCGAGGTGCAACTCATCCCCGGCGAAGGCGGCCGCCGCGATTACCTGGTGACCTTTCACGGCGACACCTACCGCATCCGGGTCAGCAAAACCTTCCCCAAGGAACAGGAATACACCCCGGTCTTTTTGGAAATCAACGGCCAGATGGAAGAATTTCTCATCAAAAACCCGGCAGAGAAGGGAAAAAACTGAAAGAGTGGTCAGTGGTCAGTGGCCAGTGGCCAGAAACAACAGGGAATTCACTACTGGCCACTGACCACTGGCCACTGACCACTGGCCACTGGCCACTGATTTCTCAGGAGGTCGCCATGCGTGTCCGTTCCCGGATGTTGCCCCCAGGTTGGTATCCCGGCAGTAAGAGTGCGTGTCTGGAAGAAATTGACAAGATGGTGGCCGGGGTCAAGCCCCTGCCCGCCGGCGCCAAGGTCTTCGGGGGCATCGTCCCCCACGCGGGCTGGTATTTTTCCGGCAAACTCGCGGCCCGGGTTTTTTACCTCAATTCCCTGATTACCCAGCCCCAGGTGGTGGCGGTTTTCGGCGGCCATCTGGGAGGCAACTCCCCGCCCCTGCTGGTTAACGAAGACGCCTGGGAAACGCCTTTGGGAAACGTCACCCTGGCCACGGAGTTTTATGGGCCTTTGCGGAAGCGCCTCACCCTCAAAGAAGAATACCCCGGGGACAACACCATCGAAATCCAACTGCCCCTGGTGAAACACTTTTTCCCTAAGGCCCAGGTCCTGGCGCTCCGCGCTCCCCACTCTCAGGAGGCCATTGCTTTAGGGGAGGCGGTGGCCGCCGTGGCCAAGCAACTGAAACTCTCCCTCCTGGCCTTCGGCTCCACGGACCTGACCCATTACGGTCCCAACTATGGCTGGGCCCCCAAAGGCATCGGCCGAGCCGCGGTGCAGTGGGTCAAAGATGTGAATGACAAGAGATTTATGGACCTGGCCCTGAAAATGGACGGCCCCGGCCTCCTGAAGGCCGCAGCCGAAGACCAGAGCGCCTGCAGCGCCGGGGGCGCGGCGGCCGCCATCACCGCGGCCAAAAAGCTGGGGGCCGCCAAGGCCCTACTGGTGGATTACTACACCTCCTACGACATCATGCCCGGCGACAGCTTCGTGGGGTACATGGGCGTGGTTTTAGAGGGGTGAGGGCAGGGAACCGGTGGCACAGGCTTTCCAGCCTATACAGCACCTCGCTAAAGTACAACCATGATCAATATAAAATTCCACCCCCACGCCAGAGAACGGCTGTCGGAACGCGGCGCCAGTGAAGCCGAAGTTATCGCTACGATTCAAGACGGGGAAAGATTTATTGCTAAATGTGAGCGTATTGGTTTTCGCCGTAATTTTTCCAAGGACTTTATCTGGCGTGGCAAGAATTATCCAAACAAACAAGTTGAGGTGTAGGCGGTGGAGGAGAAAGGAACCTTGCTTATCTTGACGGTTATTATTAAATACTTTTAGAGGATCCACAATTATGAAGATCACCTATGATCCCCGCTATAATATTGCTTATATTCGGCTGCAAGAAAAAGGCGCAGAAGTGGAAACCCTCCGTATCAGCGATGAACTGAATGTGGACGTGGCCCCCAACGGCGTTGTTTATGGTATTGAACTGCTCAACGCCAACCGCCAGCTTTTCACCCAGGACCAGGGCAAACTCATCATCGAAAACGAAGCCCTGGGAGGCCGCCAGGAAATAGAGTTGGCTGGAAATTAAAGGTTTTTAGCAAGTTATTTTTCAATTACCATTGATAGTTAAGATAAGCAATACTAACTTAAAGTTATTGCCACCAGCTTTGCAGAAAAAGAGGCGAACCATTGGGTCCGCCCCTTTTTTTGTGCCATATGGGATTGGGGATTGGGTTCGGGGGGAGGCCAAGGCGCACAGGCTGGAAAGCCTGTGCTACCACCCTTTTTGTCCCCTACCGCCCTCTGGTCTCCGTATTGAGAATCAACGGCAACCCGTCCTTCCCGCCGACGATGATGACCTTGGTGTTCTTGGATTCGGCCAGCATTTTGGTGGCTTCGATGCCCTTCCAGCGCAGGAGCGGGTCGGAAATTCCCTGGGAGACGATGTTCTGGAAATCCTGGATACCCTTGGCTTCGATGCGTTTGCGCTCCGCCTCCTGGGTCTCTTTGGCCAGCACAAACTGCATTTGCTGGGCCTGCTGCTCCGCGGCCAGCTTGTCATTGATGGCCTCCTCCACCATCTTGGGGAGGGTGATGCGGCGCAGCAGCACCTTCTCCAGCACCAGGCCCCGCTCTTTCAGGGGTTTTTCCAGGTCCTGGGTAATCTGGCTGGCGATGAGCTCCCGGCCGGAGGTGTAGAGGTCCTTGGCTTCGTGTTGTACGGTCACACCCCGGATGGCCGAGCGGAATTGAGGGGTCAGCACCACCTGATCGAAGCGGGGACCCACCTGCTGGTAGAGGCGGGCGGCCTTATCCGGCTCCACGTGGTAGAGCATGGAGGCTTCCAAAACCACGTTGAGCCCCTCCTTGGACGGCACCTCCGCGTGTTCGAAGACCTCCCGGGTGCGCACCGACATATCATACACGGAGATTAAGGGGTTAATAAAGTGGATGCCCTCGCCGAGGGTCTCCGGGAAGACCTTGCCGAACAGGGTTTGCACCCCCACGTGGCCTGCGGGCACCATGACCACGGTGGACCAGAGGAGGCATACCAAAATCAGGCCCACCCCGTAATACCAGGGTTTCCCCGGGATAAACTGGGAAAAGCGGTTACCCGCCACGATCAAGACCAAGGCCAGCACAATACCCAAGATAATGGTGCTCATAGGTTTCCTTTAACGCATCGTTTACTCCTATTAACGGCTTAAGTGGCGGAAATCTTTAAAAGCATGAAGTGAACTTGACCACAAGGCAAGGATAAAGGGAAACCGACTAATATCAAGTTAAGCTCCCTGCTAAAACCCCAGGTTTGCATCCTCAACAAAGCCACGATTTTTTTATATAAGAGGTTCTTAGTCGCTCCATTCTCTCAGAATGACAGGTGGAGACATTGTTTTGGAAATCTCAATTCGCAATAAAGCCGTCAACCAAGGCGAGGGCCGACCAGTTTAGCAGGAGGCTGATTAAAGCCAAGGGACCAGCGGGGGAGGTCGTTATTTTAATTTGGATTGACACCACTATCGCTCTTAGAATATACAGGAACAGCTACCATAAAAGTCGGCCCGAAGGGGGCATTATTTGAGGGAACGCACTCTCCCCGGAAAAATCCCGTCCAATCCGCTCTCCTACCGGGCGGCACTTTCTTTCCTGCAACCTCTCGCGCCGGCGATACAGCCCTTGTCGGGCTGAGATCAGCCCCGTAATTAACCCCTTATAACTCAAGGAGACTTGCCATGAAGAGACTTGGTTTAATGGCCCTAGTCTTGGCAGTGGTGCTTGGCAGCACAACGGCCCAGGCCGACTTTTACGTGGTCGCCGGCGGCGGGCCGCCGTTGGGCACCAAGATCACCGGCGTGCCTTATACCATCTCCGCCCCGGGATTCTATTACTTCGGGAAAAACCTGACCTACGGCGGCAGCGGCAATGCCATTACCGTCAACGTCGATGACGTCACCCTGGACCTCATGGGGTTCAGTCTGATCAGTCCCGGGTCCGGTCAGTACGGTATTTATATGAATGGACGCGCCAATGTGGAAATCAGAAACGGCACGTTGCGTGGCTTTTATATCGGCGTCCATGAATCAAGTGTTAATACTGGCAATAAGCATCGCATTATTAATATCAGGGCCAATAACAACTACCACGGAATCTTTATAAATGGTACTAACCACTTGATTGAAAAATGCAATGTCTCGAATAATACTATTTTTGGCATTGTTTTAATGTCCGGTCTTATTACCGAATGCATTGCCTCCAACAACGATCTTGGCATTGCTCTCTCTGGGCCAGGCAATGTCCTGGGTAATACTGTTGTTGATAATGCTTCTCGTAATTTTGATTTTGGCAACGGTGTGGCTACCGCCATTATGGCGGACCGGAACAGCGCCTTCGGCCTGACCACCAACTATTATGTGCAACCGGGAACCACAGGCATCCAATGGGGGATAAACGCCGGCAGCCCGTAAGATTGTCGGCTATTTCCTATTTTCCGTTTCCTCCGGCACGGCAGTTCCAAGCAAGGGCCGGAGGGCTCATACCAAGGTGCAATCAAAAGATATTGTCCCCATAAAAAAGGCGGGCAAAACCCGCCTTTCCTTCTTAAAGGCATGGAGTCAGGCGCTCAAGGAACTTAACTGACTACTGACTACTGGCCACTGGCTACTGACCCCTGATCCCTAACCCCTGCCTTTTAATACATGCCTTCCATGCCGCCCATGCCGCCGCCGGGCATGGCGGGCATCGGCGTTTCCTTCTTGGGCTTCTCGGCCACCATGGCCTCGGTGGTGATGAGCAGGGAGGCCACGGACGCGGCGTTCTGGATGGCGTAGCGGGTGACCTTGGTGGGGTCGATGACGCCCGCCACCATCAGGTCTTCGTAGACGCTGGACTCGGCGTTGTAACCCATGGCGCCTTTCTCGTTCTTCACGTGTTCGGCCACCACGGAGCCTTCGGCGCCGGCGTTGTTGGCGATCTGGCGGATGGGTTCTTCCAGGGCCCGCTTGATGATCTTGACGCCCAGTTCTTCGTCGTGGTTGTCAAGCTTCAGGGTTTCCAGGGCCGGAACGCAGCGCATCAGGGCCACGCCGCCGCCGGGAACGATGCCTTCTTCCACCGCGGCGCGGGTGGCGTTCAGGGCGTCTTCCACCCGGGCCTTCTTTTCTTTCATTTCGATCTCGGTGGCTGCGCCCACACGGATGACGGCCACGCCGCCCACCAGCTTGGCCAGCCGCTCCTGAAGTTTTTCCCGGTCATAGTCGGAAGTGGTTTCGTCGATCTGGGCCCGGATCTGCTTCACCCGGCCTTCGATGGCGGAGCGCTCGCCGCCGCCGTCGATGATGGTGGTGTTGTCCCGGTCCAGGTTCACCTTCCTGGCGGTGCCCAGTTCTTTGAGGGTGACGTTTTCCAGCTTCCAGCCCATGTCCTCGGAGATCATCTGGCCGCCGGTGAGGATGGCGATGTCTTCCAGCATGGCCTTGCGGCGGTCGCCGAAGCCGGGGGCTTTCACGGCCGCGACCTGGAGGGTGCCCCGGAGTTTGTTCACCACTAAGGTGGCCAGGGCCTCGCCCTCCACGTCTTCAGCGATGATCACCAGAGGTTTGCCCATCTTGGCGATCTGTTCCAGCAAGGGCAGCAGGTCTTTCATGGCGCTGACCTTCTTCTCATGGATGAGGATCAGCGGCTCATCCAGGGAGGCTTCCATCTTCTCGGGGTTGGTGACGAAGTAGGGGGAGATGTAGCCCCGGTCGAACTGCATGCCTTCCACCACTTCCAGGGTGGTCTCCATGCCTTTCGCCTCTTCCACGGTGATGACCCCTTCTTTGCCCACTTTGCTCATGGCGTCGGCGATGATATTGCCGATGGAGGCGTCGTTATTGGCGGAGATGGTGCCCACCTGGGCGATTTCTTTCTGGTCTTTGGTGGGTTTGGAGATCTTGTGCAGCTCTTCCACCACCGCGGTCACGGCCCGGTCGATGCCCCGTTTCAGGGCCATGGGGTTGGTGCCCGCGGCCACCAGCCGGGAGCCTTCCTGGTAGATGCTCTGGGCCAGGATGGTGGCGGTGGTGGTACCGTCCCCGGCTACATCCGAGGTCTTGGAGGCCACTTCCTTGACCATCTGGGCCCCCATGTTCTCAAACTTGTCTTCCAATTCGATCTCTTTGGCCACGGTGACGCCGTCCTTGGTGATGGCCGGGGCGCCGAAGGCCTTCTCCAGGATGACGTTCCGGCCTTTGGGACCCAGGGTGACTTTCACCGCGTCCGCCAGGGTGTTGACCCCCCGCAGGATGGCCTCCCGGGCTTTGATATCATATTTGATCTCTTTAGCTGACATGTGCTTGTACTCCTCCTTAAAAAAATTAGCTGAATAGAAAGGACTGCGATTGCTTAAACGCTGGGATGCAGGAATATTACTCGATGATGGCCAGGATATCTTCTTCCCGCATCATTAAGTACTCTTCGCCTTCCACTTTGATTTCGGTGCCGGAGTATTTCCCGAAGAGGACCCGGTCCCCTTCCTTGACCTGCAAGGTCATACGCTGGCCTTGCTCGCTCATTTTGCCGGGGCCCACGGCGACGACTTTGCCTTCGATGGGCTTTTCTTTGGCGGTATCGGGGATGACGATGCCGCCTTTGGTAACCGTCAATTCTTCAGTCCGTTTGACCAAGACGCGGTCGTTCAAGGGTTTGACTTTCATTGCATAACCTCCTGATTAAAATGATGGGATCGAATTAGCGCTATTAGCACTCGTTGCCCTAGAGTGCTAACAAGATTTTTTAACCATTCATTTCCGGGAAATCAAGGGGGGTGACTGAAAAAAAACAGAAAATTTACCAATTCTTTAGGGAATAAAAGATTTTTTGGAGGAAAGATGTCTCGGCCAGATCAGGCCCGGGGCCAAGGCGGCGGAAATATGCTTGGTGGAGCCACCGCCTTGGTGGCTCCCCTAAAAAAATCGCCGGCGGAACACTCCCGGACCAAAGCCCGGGTTTACCGGGCTTCGGAAACGAGCATCGCCTGGGAGCCTTTGGCTTTGCTCCGGTATTTGGAGCGGGCCGCTGATTTGCCTTTTTTGGTATTCTTGATGTTCTTAGAGTTCTTGCCGGTTTTCTTGGACAGATGGATATTGCTCTTTTTGCTGCCGGACTTGGCTTTGGCCAACCCTTTCACCTTGCCTTTGGTGGTTTTTGCGGCGACCTTATTGCCTCCCTTCTTGGCGGAGGACTTGGAAGCCGAGGAAGAAGGGAGCATAGAGGCGGTGCGAACGCTGGTCTTGGATTGGTGCTGGCGTCCTTGTTTCCCTTTTCGGGTGGAGGCCACCTGGGCTTTGCCCCTTTTCCCGGATTTTCTCGCCGTGGCCCTGCTTTTCTTTGACGACTTGGCAGAAGCCCGCTCAGGTCTGCTGCCAGTCGACTTGGAATAAGCTCGCCCATGCCGGTTGTTATCGGACTTGGAACGAGAAGCCCGATGGTAGCTGGCGCCACCCTTCTTGGCCACCCGGCTCGCTTTGGCTCTCGCCGGGTGTTCCATGCTGGCCAGCATGATGTTTTTGCCAAAGGCTTCCTTGCTATGGGCCGGCAAGTTCAAGTTATAAGCCGTCACTCCCGGCGGAGTTATGCCCCGGAGGAGTTCCGGATTGAGGTTCTGCACTTCTTCCACCGGCACGTTAATGGCTACGGCTGCTGCTTTCAGGGAAATGGCATCCTTCACCTGGACCTGCTCAATTTTTAAGGGAGGGAGATAGGGGACATTTTTAAAGCCGAATTTCTCCGGGTTCTTGGCGATAATAGTGGCCGCAATCATCTGGGGCACATAGTTCTTGGTTTCATTGGGCAGACACTGGTTGGCGGATAGTTCCCAGAAGTTCTTGTGATTGCTTTTGTTCAGTTCTTTTTGCACCCGGCCTTCGCCGCAGTTGTAGCTGGCCGCGGCCAGATACCAGGAGCCGAATTGCTTATAGAGGTCCAGCAGATACTTGGCGGCGGCCTTGGTGGATTTATTCGGGTCCCGGCGTTCATCCACGTAGCTGTCCATGGACAGCCCGTATCGGGCTCCGGTGCCCCTGATGAACTGCCACATGCCGCAGGCATGGGCATGGGAATAGGCGTTGGGATTGAAGCCGCTTTCGATCATGGCCAGGTAGGCCAGGTCCTCCGGCAACCCATACTCCCGGAAGACTTCTTTGATCATCGGCAGGTAACGGGTGGAACGGGCGAGGTAGCGGCGGATGGTGCCCTTGCGTTCGGTGGAAAAATAGACCAGGTAAGCCCTGACCTGGCGGTTGGTGTGAATGGGAACATCAAATTTGACCTGATGGTCCCACTTTTTCAACTCTTCTTCCAGACCCGGGTCCCACCCGGGAATACCGCTCTTGGCGTAGAGTTCTTCCAGACGCTTGGCGCTCAGCTCCTCAGTCAGAGGTTCATCCGCTTCCGTATCCGCGGGTTCCACCACCTTTGCGGGTGGTGGCCCCTCAGGAGCTTTTACCAGATTACGATGTCCGGAGCTGCAACCAGTGAGCAGGAATAAGCAGAGAACTACCCCTATCCCCCAAGAAAGCATAAAGATTCCTCATTTGAGGGGTATGAACCGGCTTGGCAGGTATTCAGGCCTTCTCACTCCGCCTCCCCCATTGAGACGGGCCTGCGCGTAGAGATACGTTTTTAACCTATACCAGATAATCCCCCTTAAAATCAAGGAAAAAAAATAACTCTGCCCCCTCCTTGTGCTGCAATACCACCATTATTACAGTGACCCTCTAGTGATATTTCCGCGTACATTCAGCATCTTAAACATCGGTATACGCTTATTGCCTTAACTCTGAAAAACAACAAAAGTTCCTTTGCCTTGGTGATTCTGAAGGGGAAATAACCCTCTCCCCCTGCGAGAGGGGAGGGTGGGGGTGGTGGTGGCGAGATTAGTGCGGCACGCCCGACTATTATGCCACCCTCCCCCACCCCCCCTCAAGGGGAGAGGCTTTATACGTGACTGCGAATCAAGGTTCCAGATATTCGCCGACACTAGAGGCAGAATTAAAAAACCTAAACTAAGGCAATAATTTAAAAACTCTATTATAATGATTAAAGAAAAAATCCTTTATTAATACGTCCACTCACTTAAAAGGAAGACAAGCCTTGCGCAACTACCAGGTCTGGCTGCCCATTACCGCAGCCCCTCTCATCTGGACCCTGGCCCTGGGGGGCGCGCTCTGGGGCCGGGAACCCTTCTACTCCTGGCTCTATTTCTTTGCCTGGTGGCCCCTGATATTTTTCCTGGAAGGGTTGTTGTTCTTTAAGGAGGGTAAATACTGGCTCCTGTCCCGGCCCGGCAAGTTTCTGAGCCTGGCCTGCTGGTCGGTGACCTCCTGGCTGGTCTTCGAGGTCTTCAATCTGGTTCTCATGAATTGGCGCTATGCCGGGATGCTGCCCCACTGGTGGCTCCGCTGGCCCGGCTACGCCCTGGCCTTTGCCACCGTGCTCCCCGGCGTGCTCCTCACCGCCCGGGTCCTGGCCACGTACGGGGCCTGGAAAAACGCCCGGGGCCGGGCCTGCTCCTGGAGCCACTGGCAGATGGTTTTTCTACTCCTGGGAGTAGCCTGTCTTATCCTCCCCCTCACCCAGCCCCGCTATGCCTTCGCCCTGGTATGGGGCGCCGCTTTTTTCCTCCTGGACCCCATAAACGATCTGTTAACGGACAATTCTCTCACCCAGCGCTGGCTCGCTGGAGAGCGCCAGGAAATCTATTGCCTCCTGGCCGCGGGCCTCATTTGCGGGGTCTGGTGGGAAATGTGGAATTACCCCTCGGCGGCCAAATGGGTCTATACCCTGCCGGTCCTTAATTTCGGCAGAATCTTCGAGATGCCCTTCCTGGGCTACCTGGGGTTCTTCCCCTTTGCCCTGGAAGGCGCGGTGCTGTATAATTTCTTTAAAGCCCTGGAAGAAAGAGTGCTTATTACTCAACGGCGGCGGCGCTGGTTTTATTTAGGACAGTTGGCTTTCTGGCTCCTCATGTTCGCGGCCCTGGACGCCTGGACCGTAGTTTCTTATCGGTGAGCAGTAAGCAGTTTATGGGGCCGGCTGAACCCGGGGTTTTTCCCGGCCAGGGATCGCCCGATAAATTCTCAGTGGAAAAGTCGAAATGAAAAAAAACCTGTTGCTGGTGTTGAGCTTAATTGTGCTGCTGACCCTGGGCACTGTTGCTTCATATCTTTATTTTTCGAACTTTTCCAAACGCCTCCCCATCAGTCAAACTGACTTACCCCGGAGATTTTCCCGGTAATAATCATAGGAACATGCACCCGCCCCCATTGACTCCAGATGGTATTCAGATGACCTGACTCCCATCCTGAAGGAGGTGGAGGCCGCTCAGTTTAAGGATTACTCCAAGAAAATGGCGACTCGCTTCGATCCGGAGCTCAAGGCCCAAAGACGCCGGGAGGTCTTCCCCCAGGATTGCCGTAAGGCCTTTGACCCGGGGGTTAGATTAGCCCGGCAAGCCTAAGTCGAAAAATCCCACCCTCTATTAATGAACTCGAAGCCCCAAACACCGAAAACCGAAAACCGAAAACCGAAAACTGTCTTTTCAGTCTCCCTGGGCTGCCCCAAGAACCTGGTGGACACGGAGATCATGCTGGGCCACCTCGCCCAGGACGGTTGGGAAGTGGTGGCCGCCCCCGAGGCCGCGTGCTTGCTGTTGGTAAATACCTGCGCCTTTATTGCCTCCGCCTCCCAGGAAGCGGTGGACACCATCCTGGAGCTGGCCCGATTCAAAGAGGCCGATCCCGAAAAAAAGCTGGCGGTAGCCGGGTGCCTGGTCCAGCGTTACGGTGAGGAACTGGCCGCCCAACTCCCGGAAGTAGACCTTTTGGTGGGCGTCAACGACTTTCCCCGTCTCCCCCGGATATTGCAGCAATTTCCGGACCTGGAGGCCACCCGCCTCCATCATGCCAGCCCCCTTTTTGATTTTGCCGGAGCCCAGCCCCGTTATCCCGCCACGCCCCGGGCCTTTGCTTATCTGAAGATCGCCGAAGGCTGCAGCCACCGTTGCACCTATTGCACCATCCCGGCCATTCGGGGGCCTTATCGCAGCCGCCCCTTAAAAACCCTGGTGGCCGAAGCTCAGGCCCTGGCTGCCTCCGGGGTCAAAGAGATTAATTTAGTGGCCCAGGACACCACCGCCTACGGCCGGGACTTAAAAGGGGCTCCGGGGCTGCCGGAACTTCTCCGGGAGCTCTGCGGTATTTCAGGACTGGCGTGGATTCGCCTCCTTTACGGCCACCCGGCCCACATCACCACCGAGTTGCTCCACACCATGGCCGGGCATCCGCAAATCTGCCCCTACCTGGATCTCCCCATCCAACACGGCCATGACGAGATGCTCAGGCGTATGGGCCGGGGCTATTCCCGGCAGACCATCCTGGAGACCTGCCGCCGAGCCCGGGAGATAATCCCCGGTATGGCGCTCCGCACCACGGTTATGGTGGGTTTTCCCGGAGAAACCGAAGATCACTTTGCCGCGCTCTTCCACCTGATTGAGCAGGTGCGCTTTGAGCACCTGGGGGTCTTCCTTTATTCCCCGGAAGAAGGCACCCCCGGGGCCCGCTTCGCACCCCGGGTGCCCCGGCGCCTGTCCCGGGAGCGGGCCCGCCGCCTCAAGGCCCTCCAGGCGAAGATCGTCAAAGAAAGGCTGAAATCTCTTAAAGGCACCATCCAGCCGGTGCTGGTGGAGGGATTGAGCGCCGAGAGCGATTACCTCCTCAGCGGCCGCCTGATTACCCAGGCCCCGGAAATCGACGGCCAGGTCTATATCACCGCCGGGGAGGCCCGAATCGGGGAAAAACAGCCGGTGTTGATCAAGCGGGCCTTGCCCTATGACCTGGTGGGAGAGGTGGTGGAACCAGTAGCCAGTGATCAGTGATCAGTGATCAGTGATCAGTGATCAGTGGTCAGTGGTCAGTGAAAAGATTTATGTTCTGACAAAACTCTCTTCTGTCATCCTGAGCGATGGATCTAAACTCTTCGGTCGCTTAGCTTCTTCAGGATGAAAATTTTAGGCAAAATGATACCTTGCAAGAACATCATCTGATTACTGATTACTGATTACTGATCACTGATTACTAACCCCTGACCACTGGCTTCTGACTACTGACTACTGACTACTGGCCACTGGCCACTGGCCGCTATTTCAATTTGACATCGCCAGGGAACTAAGTTATTTTATTCACAAGAAAAGATTTATGGGCGCCAAAGGTATTCTCAAGGAATTAGAGGGGGAAGTCGCCGCCATCAACCAGGCGTTGGTGGACAATCTCCAATCCCATGTTCCCTTAATCTCCGAAGTGGGGCGGCATATCCTCCTCAGCGGGGGGAAGCGCATCCGTCCCCTCCTCTTTCTGCTGTCGGCCCGGATGTGCGGCTGCCAAGGGCCGGAGCTGCCAGCCTTTTCCACCATCTTTGAGTACCTCCACGCGGCCACCCTCCTGCACGACGACGTGGTGGACGCGGCCGACGTGCGCCGGGGGCGGTCCACGGCCAACACCATCTGGGGCAACCAGGCCGTGATTCTGGTGGGGGATTTTCTCCTTTCCAAGGCCCTGTCCCTGGCGGTGACCACCAATCAATTGCGGGTGCTTAAGGTTTTGGCCCAGACCACCACGCTGATGGCGGAAGGGGAAATCCTGCAACTCCTGCATGCCGGCAACTTGCAGCTCACGGAAGCAGGATACTTTGAGGTCACCAACCGCAAGACCGCCATTCTCATGTCTGCGGCTTGTCAGATCGGGGCTATCTTGGGAGACTCGGCCCCCCATCTGGAAGAGGCCCTGGCCCAATTCGGGTTGAACCTGGGAGTCACCTTTCAGGTGGTGGACGACATTCTGGATTTTACCGGCAATGAGCAGGAGATGGGCAAACCCATCGGCAACGACTTGAAGGAAGGGCGGATCACCCTGCCGGTAATCCACGCCCTGGCCCACGCCGAGATCCGGGACCGGGAAAGGTTACAGGAGATGGCCCGGAACCTGAAGCCGGAAATGGTCCCGGAACTGCGGCGTCTCCTGGAAAAATACGGTTCCCTGGACCATGCCCGGAGCCAGGCCCGGGACTATACTCTCAAGGCTCAGGCCAACCTGGAAGTCTTTCCCCCAGTTCCTGAAAAGGCTTATTTCCGGGCGTTCACCGAAGAGCTGCTGGACCGGACGTTTTGACGTCCGGGTGAGAAGTTTTTCAGTCCCCCTGTTTAAAGGGGGATTTAGGGGGATTTTTAGGGCGCCGGATAAAATTCCCCCTTCCCACCCTTTAGAAAAGGGGGGAAACACCTACTTCTTTCAAACCCTTTCCCTTGATGGAAATCATCGTTAGGTGGGTACGGACTCCCACCCCACCCGATTACCAGAGGTAGGAAAAACCGGTTGAGATTCATGGGAAAAACTGATACGAAAAAGATTGCTGCGCGCTCGGCCCCAGGGATTGAGGCCGGGTCGGCAACCTTGAGGGAAGGAGAAATTGATGGCAGGTAAAACGGCACAAATCCGCAACTTAGCTTTCATCGGCCATAGCGGCTGCGGCAAAACCTCCCTGGCCGAGGCCCTCCTCTTCGGAGCCGGGTCCACCTCCCGGCTGGGTAAAGTGGACGACGGCAGTTCCATCCTGGATTTCGAGCCTGAGGAGATCAAGCGCAAGATTACGATCTCCACGGCTTTTCATCATTACCAATGGAAAAAGCACGCAGTCTATCTGGCCGACACCCCCGGTGACGACAACTTCCTGGCCGACACCCGGGCCGCCCTGCACGTGGCCGACGCCGCGGTGGTGGTCGTCGACGCGGTGGACGGCGTCAAGGTGGGCACCGAAAAGGTCTGGGCCACCGCCAATCATTATTCTCTGCCCCGTCTGATTTTTATTAATAAACTGGACCGGGAACGGGGGGACTTCGCCAAGGTGCTCCAGGAAATCAAAGACATCCTGGAAGCCCCGGTAGTGCCTCTGCAACTGCCCATCGGCAAGGAGGCCGGTTTCCATGGAGTGGTGGACCTGGTCTCCATGAAGGCCATGGCGCCCGCGGTCCCGGGCGGCAAACTGGAGCCCGGCCCCATCCCCGATGACCTCAAAGACGAAGTGGAGCAACTTAGGAACGATCTCCTCAATTTCGCCGCGGAAAGCGACGACGAGCTCATCGAAAAATTTCTGGAAGAAGGGGAACTCACCTCGGAAGAGATATACCGGGGCTTGCGGATCGGCACCCTCACAGGCGCCATCGTCCCGGTGCTCTGCGGCGCGGCCCCCAGCAATTTAGGCCCCACCCTCCTGCTGGACGCCATCAACCACTACCTGCCGGCGCCGGAAGACCGGGGTCCGGTGAAAGGACAGAAAGCCGGCGGCACGGAAGAAGTGCTCCTGGAAGTGGACCCCGACGGCCCCCTGGCCGCCCAGGTCTTCAAGACCGTGGCCGATCCCTATGCCGGGCGGCTCTCCATCTTCCGCATTTACTCCGGCACCGTGAAGTCCGACGAAACGGTCTTCAATGTCACCCGCTCCGTGCCTGAAAGATACGGGCAATTATTCCTCCTGGAAGGAAAAGGCCAGAAAGCGGTCAACTCCGCCGGCCCCGGAGCTTTTGCCGCGGTGGCCAAACTCAAGGAGACGGTCACCGGCGACACCCTGGCCTCCGAAGCCCATCCTGTAATCCTGCCGCCCCTCATGCCCTCCAAGCCCATGGTCACCCTGGCGGTGGAATCCAAGGTCCGGGGCGAAGAAGACAAGGTCTTCTCCTCCATCTCCAAACTCATCGAGGAAGACCCATCCCTGCAGCTTTCCCGGAATACGGACACCAAGGAGATTCTCCTGTCCGGCGTGGGCTCGGTGCACATTGAAGCCACCACGGAAAAGTTAAAGCGCAAATTCGGGGTGGAGGCGGTCCTCAAACCCCCCAAAGTCCCCTACCGGGAGACCATCAAAGGCGCCACCAAGGTCCAGGGCAAATATAAGCGCCAGTCCGGGGGCCGGGGCCAGTACGGCGACACCTGGCTGGAACTGGAATCCCTGCCCCGGGGGTCGGGCTTCGAGTTCGTGGACAAGATCGTGGGCGGGGTCATCCCCAAGCAATACATCCCCTCCGTGGAGAAGGGCATCGCCGAGGCCAAGGAGGAAGGGGCCTTGGCGGGCTTCCCCACCGTGGATTTCCGGGTCACCCTTTATGACGGCTCCTTCCATGAAGTGGATTCCTCGGACATGGCCTTCAAAATCGCCGGCTCCATGGGCTTCAAGAAAGGGGTGCTGCAAGCCAATCCCACCCTGTTGGAGCCCATCATGAAGATGACCGTCACCGTGCCCGAAGCCAACATGGGGGACATCATCGGCGACCTCAACGGCCGCCGGGGCCGGGTCCTGGGCATGGAGGCCCAGGGTAAAAACCAGGTGATCACCGCGCACGTGCCCATGTCCGAAGTGCTGATGTACGCGCCGGACCTAATCTCCAAGACCGGGGGCCGGGGCGCCTACGAAATGGAATTCGACCACTACGAAGAAGTGCCCGCCCACCTGGCGGACAAGATCGTCAACGAAGCCAAGGCGGCCAAAGAGAAGGAGTAAGGCAGGGAGCAGGGGCCAGTGATCAGGGGTCAGTGGTCAGTGATCAGTGGTCAGATTAAGGGCGAGTGATATTGGTCGACTTGCTGGACCAAAGCTGATTTCCTTCATCCCGAATATGTAATAATGAAATAACAGCCGTTGGCGGCAAGGCCGAAGGCCTTGCTGTCAACGGCTTTTTTTTATACTAGTGGCGATATCGGTCAAGTATTGACAAAAATTTATAAATACTAATAAATTCAATTCATCTCTTATTCCTCCTTCTGGAGGCGCCATGAAAGCAAAATCCGGCAGGCGCAACCTGTGGCCTCCCAAGTAATGCCCTTTATTGGAGGCCTCTTTTTTTTCCACCCATTTTCTCACAACCTCATAATAACATGGGCGGTTGGCTGATGGGCCCTGGCGCAGTCCTTTATCACAGGAGTTATCGACCATGAACAAGACGTTTTGGCTAATGGCCCTGGTGGCTGCGGCGCTGTTGACCGCCGGCCCGGTTGGGGCGGACGGCGATTTTTACGTGATTGCCGGCGGCGGCGCCCCCGGCATCAAGATTAAACATCTCCCTTATACCATTTCTGCTCCGGGCTTTTATTACCTGGGCGGCAATCTCACCTGTCCTTCCGGCACCGGCATCACCGTCGACGCCGACGATGTCACCCTCGACCTCATGGGTTTTTGCCTGAGCGGCACCAGCAGCGGTTTCGGCGTCATCATCATTAATGGCCACAAGAACGTAGAGGTTCGCCACGGCAGCCTGCGGGGCTGGTGGGTGGCCGTGGAAGAAAATACTGCCGGCGTCAATCACCGCTTTATCAACCTCCGCATGGAAGGTAATGTGCATGGCATTGACCTCTGCGGTAAGGGGCACCTCGTCAAGGGATGCGCCTCGGCTGATAATACCAACTTCGGCATCAGGACTGTAGGCGGCTCTACAGCCACCATCAGCGGCAATGTGGCGGTCAATAACGGCAGTTATGGGATTCAGGTCGGGGGGGCCGGCAGCGTCATCGGCAATAACGTGACCAGCAATATCGTCAGCCAAACATGTTTTAGTCTCTACAGCGAAGTCGACCCCGTCTTGATGGACCAGAACACCGCCAGCGGCCCTGGCACCCATTACTTAGGGGGCAACAGCGCCACCGTCTGGGGCACCAACGCCGGACGCTGAGGAGTTCGAAGTTGAGACCTCTACGAAAACCTCGAAAACTTGTCATTCTGAAGGAGCAAAGCGACTGAAGAATAGGGCGAGACCTCAGCAAAAAACTTATTTTGTCATTCTGAACGGAGCGCTAGCGGAGTGAAGAATCTCGTATTTACTGTGGCTTACGGAGATTCGGTCGCTCCGCTCCTTAGAATGACAGGGGAAAAAACCTGTCCCTGGTGGGGCGGCCGCCCTAGGGGCGCAGAGCGCAGTGCCTAATAAAATTGCTTTTTGGCCGCTGGGTAATAAATCATCAGGAATTTGTGCTATAATCCCTTATTGAAACCATCTTAAGAAACCATCAGATATAAAATTTATTGCGCCTTTGCATCTTGGCGCCGTTGCGTGAGATGAAAAAATTTTTAACTACCATAGAAAATGAGCCTCTTATCGTCGCGGTCTCCGTCAGTGACCGCAAGGGCGTGGTCAAGCACAACGTCCCCCAGGCCCGGCTGCTGGTGGAGCACGGCCTGGAAGGCGACGCCCACGCCGAGGGGGGCCATCGCCAGGTGAGCCTCCTGGCCCTGGAAAGCATTGACAAGATGCGGACCGCCGGGGCCCAGGTCAATCCCGGAGACTTCGCCGAAAACCTCACCACCCAGGGCCTAGACCTTCCCTCCCTGCCGGTGGGCACCCTCCTTAAGGTGGGACCCGAAGTGGAGCTGGAGGTCACCCAGATCGGCAAGACCTGCCATGCGGGCTGCGCCATCCGGGAACTGGTGGGGGACTGCATCATGCCCCGGGAAGGAATCTTCGCCCGGGTGCTCAAGGAAGGAGTGGTCGCCCCCGGCGATGCCATCGAACTTCTGGAGACTCAGTCTTAACCCTCTCCCAGCCCAAATTTTTCCAGGAAGCGCCGCCACACACATAAAAAAGCAGCGGCCCGGAGACCGCTGCGGCAAAGACTAACTTATATACAAATTTAAAACTATTTTCTTATACCAATTCGCATTCAAAGGACGTTGAACTGTAGGGGCGAACCTTGTGTTCGCCCGTGGCTCCGGGGCGATCACAAGGTTCGCCCGTATAGTATCTTTTTGACTGCAACTCGGTATTAGGTGAAGATTTTCAGCGCTTCAGCTTCGCTGAAGGCCTGCATGGTCTCGGTCTTGCCGCCGTATTTGGCGGTGATGCCGATCACGATTTTGGCTACAGTTTCAGAATTCGGAGCCTCCAGGACACACATCTCATCATATTGTCCCATCAACATATACCAAGCCTTAATTTCCGCGCCCATATCTTTAACAAATTTTTTCACTTCTTCTGACACCCTGGCCGCGTCCTGCATGGCCGCAAAACTTTTTTCGGTCCATTTCGCCAATACCACGTAAGTTGCCATACTTATACCTCCTTTTTATTTAGATTCTGTCCCGCAAAAACTGCCAAGGACCCACTCATTGCGGTTATTTTAGGCGATATCGTCCCCTTTGCAAGATTTCTTATTTTTTTTAATAATTATTTTACCATTATTAAATACATCCAACCGCAGGTGAAACCTATGAAAATCCGGGTGGGCATTCTCACGGTTAGTGATAAGGGCCATGCGGGGGAGCGGCAGGACACCGCGGGCCCCGAACTGGAGCTGTTACTGGACCCCCAAATCTTCCGGGTGGCGGCCGCCGGCCTGGTCCCCGACGAACACGAGGCCATTGTCGACCAACTGGTTAAGTGGTGCGACCAGGAGCGCCTGGACCTGATCCTTACCACCGGCGGCACCGGCCTCACCCCCCGGGACCGTACCCCGGAAGCCACCCTGGCGGTGGCCGAGCGCCTGGTGCCCGGCATCCCCGAAGCCATGCGGGCCTTTGGCCTGACCAAGACCCCGCACGCCATGCTCTCCAGGGGCGTGGCTGTGACCCGGGGCTGCACCCTGATCATCAACCTCCCGGGAAGCCCCAGAGGCGCCCGGGAAAGCCTGGAAGCCATCCTCCCCGCCCTGCCCCACGCCTTGGAGAAACTGGGCGGCAGCCCCTCCGAATGCGGCGCGCATTGAAGGACAGGGACCGGGGGTCAGGGATCAGAAAACAGTTTTAAGTCTTTTTACTGCTTACTGCTTACTGCTTACTGCTTACTGATTACTGGCCACTGGCCCCGGAGGTCCCCCCCTCCGGTGGCGTTGGTTCCTTTGCTGGCGGTGGTTCCTCAGTCGGCGGTGACTCCTCGGTGGGCTTTGGCTCCTCGGCCGGTGGCGGCCCTGCAGCCGGCGGTGGTTCCTCAGCCGGTGGCGCTTCTTGAACCGGCGGCGTTTCCTGGGCCCCGGCAGGAGGCTCGAAAGCGCAAGAGGTGCGGATTTTTTCCCGGATGCCCGCAATGGCCTGGTATTGTTTCTCTTTCCTGGCCCTGACGCCCTCGGCTTTTTTCAGGGCGTCTTTCACTCCTTCCGTCAGCATGGGGTTGACTTCGCCCTGCTCCAAAGCTTTAAGCACCTCGCGCCCCACCTTGCCTTGGGCGCAGCGCAGTCTTTGCTGCTGCCAACAGATCAGGGTGTATCTGCTTAGAATCACGGCCCGGCGCAGGGTGTTTATCGCGAACATCCTGCTATAGCCCCAGATGGTTTTCAATGCTCCCCCGGCCTTATCTTTCATGTCGGCATTCATGAACTTCCCCTTTTGGGCATGACGGGTTGACCAATTGCTAATCTATCTGTTATTACCCCATTTTTTAATATAGGCTTGAGAACGCCCATCTGCAATCCCTAAATCTTTTTTCTCGCTCTCCGGTTCCACCTGCCCCCGGGAAAATCAGCTACTCCGTACTCAATTTCGCCAACACCCGGGCCATGATCCCCTGATGGTGGCTTCCGGGCCAGAAGACCTGGCCGCACCGGGGACATTGGTGAAACTGCTCCTGGGTGTGAAAGACGTGCTCCGGGACCAGGCCCTGGGCCCGTTCCCGGGGAATAACCTCTAAGACTTCGTTGCATTGGCCGCAGCGGGAAAGAAGGTGCAACTGGCGCCGGGTAATATCCAGGCGCTGCATCACCTCCTGCAACTGGCCTTCCGGGTCCGTGGCGGTAAGCACCAGCAGGTCCTCCCGCCTAAAGCGCTTAAAGCCCTGCTGCCGGGTCAGCAGATAGGCGCCGGGAAGCGGCGCCGGCAGTTTTTGGGGCGCCCCGGGGGAGAGACGTTGGATCATGGCGTCGAAGCCGCAGAAACGCAGCCACTTGGCCAGACCCCCCAGGGGCTGGTCAACGATGAACTTCATGGCCTTGCCCCCGTTAAGGAAAGTTCAAAGTTGATGGCCTGGTAAAAAGTTAAAAATTCCCAAAATCGCCATTTTAAGTGGCTGATTTTATTAAGATGGATTAGCCAAAAATCGCCATTTTTTGACTTTTTACAGTGCCATCAAAGTTGTGACCTCTGGGAAAGTGCATTTCTTTGTCATCCTGAGCGGAGCGAAGGATCTTGTATTTTAGCAACCGGGGTTCCCAAACTGAGTGTAATCATCGGTACGGCCTGAAAAAGTGGTGCTGCCAAAGACGAGATTCTTCCCTCCGCTGCGCTCCGTTCAGAATGACAGAAGAGTTACTTCCGCAGAGGTTTCAAGTTAAAAATTAGAGGAGAGGGCCGATACTTTTATGGTTGATGACTAAGCTGCGAGAGCCTGTAAAACTGCTCACCGCTCACCGCTTACCGCTTACTGCTTACTGCTCACTGCTTACTGCTTACTGCTTACTGCTCACTGCTTACTGCTCACTTCAGACGAACTTCCGTAACTGTCGGCGGCCGCGGCACCACCAGGTCCGAGTCCTGGAGGGCAGGATTAATCTGGAGATTATTATAAATTAGGCGCAGTTCCACCTGAGGCTGGGGCGTCTTCAAGATAATCTTGCCGGGCAGGCCGGGGACCAACTGCCCGAAGTCGCTGAACTCCGCGGTGAAGCGAATCTTGCCGTCGGGTCCGCGCCATTCCTCCTTAAGCGGCTGCAGTTCTCCGGCCTCCAACCAGAGCCGTTCTTTGACCTGGCCGTCAGGATAACGCCATTCCAGTAAATACCGCCCCTGTTCCGGTTCATAGGCCCAATGGTTCGGCGGGCCCGGACTCAAAGGCACCTTTCCCACCAGCAGGCGCAGTGTCTGGGAGGGGGTGATGGCCGGAGGAATGAAAGCCGCCAGATTGCCGGGGGTGGCCTGGCCCAGGTAGAGTTTGCCTTCCTTGGGGGACAAGACCTCCACTTCCCGGCCATTAGTGTAGAATTTGAGGAGAGAGCGTCCCAAAACATCCAGGACGTCGGCCCGCACGGTGACCGGCAGGCGGCCTTTGATCAGGCTGGTGCCGGCATAATTCTGCTTGGGAGACAGCAAGGTCAAACGGCCCTTGGCCGTAAAGGTTTTCACCTGCGGCTTCCCGGCCTGCAGCCGGGAAATCAGGTCAGCCCCGGAAGTAACTGCCAAAGGCGGCGTCGGGGGCGGCAGGGAGCGGCACCCCCAAAAGCAGAGAGCCAGCACCAGCCAGGCCAAATGCCGCCATTTCACAAGCCGGACTCCTTAATCCCGGATTCCAGGCTTTTGATCTTTTTCTTCAGTTCCGGGATGTTGGCGTTGTCCAGGCCCAAGGCCCGGCGGTAGGCGCGCACGGCATCCCCGGGGCGTTTGCTTTTCAGGTACGCGTCCCCCAGGTGTTCGGCCACGATACCGTCGTGGGGCATCAACTTGACGGCCCGCTCCAGTTCCTCCACCGCCCGCTCGAACTGCCCCTTCTTATAGAAGACCCACCCCAGGCTGTCCACGATATAGCCGCTCTCCGGCTTGGCCCGCAATGCGGCCCGGATCAAACTTTCGGCTTCGTCCAGATGGATGCCGGCTTCGGCATAGGAATATCCCAGAAAATTCTGGGCATCAGGGTTTTCCGGATCCAGCTCCAAAACTTTTTTGATATGGAGGATGCTTTCCTTTAATTTCTTCTTCTTTTCATAAAGGATTGCCAGGCGAAAATGGATTTCCTCCGATTTCGGCTGTTTTTTCAGTCCTTCTTGGAGCGCGGCGATGGCCCGGTCATAACGGAGTTCATCTTCATAAAAATAGGCCAGGGTAAGATAAATATCCTCCCTCCGGGGATACATCTTCTGCAATTCTTCCAGTAGCTGGTAAGCCTGATCCGTCTGCCGGTTTTGGTAGCAAAGATAGGCCAACCGCAAGCGCGCCAGGACATAATTATCGGAGTCCCGGGGCACCTGTTGGTACTCCCGGGCCGCGGCCCCTATCTCTCCTTTTTCCTCCAGAGCCAGCCCCAAGTAATAACGGACTCGCTCAAGATAATGAGGGTTTTTCATGAGTTGGCGAAATTCCCGGATCGCCGCGTCCGGATGCTTCTGTTCCAGATAAATGAGGGCGATATTAAAAATCACCGCGGCCTCGTTTTTTTCCAGAGCTTTGGCCTTCTTAAAGGACCACTGGGCATCTCCGTAGCGATGCATCAATAAGTAGAGGCGGCCTATACTGATCCAGGCCCGGGCATTTTTAGGATGGCGTTTGATGATGCGCCGATAGAGACTGAGGGCCCGGGAGTAATGTTTTTCCCGCTCCAAGGCCGTTCCCAGGTCGAACATGGCCGGTATAAAAGAGGGGTCCATGGTGAGGACCCGGAGGAATTCTTTCTTGGCTTCCGCCAGTTGATCCATCTCCAGGTAGATGCGCCCCAGGTAATAGTAGCCCACCACCAATTTGGGCTCCTGGCGCAGCAGTTCCTGGATGGTCCGCACGGCTTTGGCATAACGCCGTTGCTGGGCATAAAGGGTGGCCAGGAAGAGACGGGCCTCTTTATTATGGGGGTCCAAGGTCAGGATGCGTTCGTATTCCTTGGTCGCCTCCCGGAGTTGATTAAGCCCCACATGGAGCCCGGCCAGAATGAAATGGGCGTCCTGCTGCCGGGGGTCCAGCTTCAAGGCCTTGTTCACGTGGGCCAGGGCCTTTTTTACTTCTCCCATACGCTGGTACAGGGCCGCCAGTTCCGTCTCCATCAGGGCGGAATCCGGGTCATACTTCAAGGCTTCTTCGTATTCCTTGACCGCAGACTCGGCATCATCCGCCATCAGAAAACGTTGGGACTGCATGTAATGATAGTAGGCCTCGGATTTCGACGGCCTCACTACTTTCTCCCTTGCAGTTCCGGGATGCAAGGGCAGGTACTGGCACCCCCCTAAACCCCAGCAAACCCCCAACAGCAGGCACCAGATAATGAAATTTCTGGAAGCCGGTAACGCCTTAAAATTGGTCATCGACTAAGGTTCCCTTGCCCGGTTCTATCCCTAAAAGATATATCGGCCCCCCGTGGGGCTTTATCCATAACTAATCACTCATCGGGGTCTGGTAATCTTCCCAATCCGGAATTTCCCCTTTCAGGAAGTGGCGCAGTTTCTTGATCATCCGGTCTTCAATCTGGCGCACCCTTTCCCGGGAGATCTTATGGCGGACCCCGATTTCCTGCAAGGTCAGAGGATGCTCCGCCAGGAGCCGCAGGCTCAGGATATCCAACTCTTTTTCATTCAGGTCTTTCTTGAACTCTTCCAGTTTCTTGCGAAAGAGGTCTTTTAATTCCGCCTCGGCCAGGGCCTCTTCCACTTGCGGCTCCGTGGCCGGCAGGAAGTTCTTGTGATACTCATCCGAACCCTCTTTCAAGGGCGCGTCCAGGGAGAGTTCCCAGCCCCCTAAGCGCTGGTCCATCTCGATGACTTCCTCTTCCCGGACATTCAGGTTCTCGGCCAACAACTTGGGACCCGGCTCGAACCCCAGGGCCCGGAGTTTTTCCTTCTCTCTTCTTAAGTTGTAAAAGAGCTTGCGCTGGGACTGGGTGGTGCCGATCTTCACCAGCTTCCAGTTGTCCATGATGAACTTGAGGATGTAGGCCTTGATCCAAAAAGAAGCATAGTACGAGAGCTTTATGCCCCGGTAGGGATCGAACTTCTTGATGGCGTGCATCAGACCGATATTGCCTTCCTGGATCAGGTCCAAGAGGTTTTTCATCCAAAACTTCTGGAACTCCAGGGCAATTTTAATGACCAGGCGCAAGTTGCTGGTGATCAGCTTGCTCCCGGCCTCCTTGTCCTGGGTCTCCCGGTAGCGGAGGGCCAGTTCCTTTTCCTCTTCGGGGGTCAGGAGCGAGTAACGGTTGGCCTCCTGGATGTAGCGCTGCAGGAGGTCCATCTCCACGGGCACGGGCAGCGCGGCTTCTTCCGAGCCCTCTTCCAGCATCTCCTCGTCGGTTTCGTCTATCTCCGGCTCCAGGATCTCCGGCAACTCCTGGTTATATTCCTCGCTCCGGTCCGGATCATGCTGTTTTTTCACGAGCAGCTTCCTGGGCAGAGGTTGCCTTCTTTACCAGTGGAGGCGCACGGGAAGGCCCCGCTGGCGCAAATAATCCTTGATCTCCTGGATGGTGTAAGTGCCGTAGTGTACCATGGAGGCAATCAGCGCGGCGTCGGCCCGGCCCGCGGTCAGGACCTCATAAAGATGCTCAGGCGTGCCGGCCCCGCCGGAGGCAATGACCGGAATGGACACCGCCTCGGAGATCATCCGGGTCAAGGTCAGTTCGTAGCCCGCCTGAGTGCCGTCCGCGTCAATGGAGTTGAGGCAGATCTCCCCTGCGCCCAGCCGCTCCGCTTCCCGGGCCCACCAGAGGGCGTCGATGCCCATGGGCGTGCGGCCGCCGTGAATCACCATCTCGTAGCCCGAAGGGATGGTTTTGCTTACCTCCACCTTTTTTACGTCCATTCCCAAGACAATGCACTGGCTGCCGAAATCTTTCGCCCCCGCGGCAATAAGATCAGGCTCCAGAATCGCCGCGGTGTTGACGCTCACCTTTTCCGCGCCCGCCAGGAGCACGGCCCGCATATCCTGAAGATTGCGGATGCCGCCTCCCACCGAAAAGGGGATGAGGATGGCCGCGGCCACCTGCCGCACCACCTCGATCATGATGTCCCGGCGGTCGCTGGAGGCGGTGATGTCATAGAACACCAGTTCATCGGCTCCGGCTTCGTAATAGAGCCGGGCCATGGCCACCGGGTCGCCGATGTCCACGTTGTTCCGGAACTTGATGCCCTTGGTGGTGCGCCCGTCCCGGACGTCCAGACAGGGGATGATTCTCTTACTCAGCATAGGTTCAAGGTTCAAGGTTCAAAGTTCAAAGTTCAAGGTTCAAGGTTCAAGGTTCAAAGTTCAAAGTTCAAAGTTCAAAGTTCAAGGTTCAAGGTTCAAAGTTCAAAGTTCAAGGTTCAAGGTTCAAGGTTCAAGGTTCAAGGTTCAAAGTTCAAGGTTGATGGCACTGTAAAAAGTCGAAAAAATGCTGATTTTCTGAAATCGCGCTCAATAAAATCAGCCACTTAAATTGGCGATTTGTGGAATTTTTAACTTTTTACCAGGCCATCAAGGTTCAAGGTTCAAGGTTCAAGGTTCAAGGTTCAAGGTTCAAAGGTGCATGGGCAGCTATTTTAAGGTTGCGCTCTCCGAAAACCCTTCCTTTAAGTCCCCCTTTTCTAAAGGGGGATTTAGGGGGATTTTAAAAGGTTACCCCCTGCCCTTCTTTATAACTCAATCCTGCCAGCGGCCATCCCACCGCAAAAAATTCTCCAAAAGCTGCAAGCCGAAGCGGCCGCTCTTTTCCGGGTGGAACTGGGTGGCCACCAGATTCCGCCGGCCCATGACACTGGGAAAAGTTATGCCGTGCTCCGTGACACCCAGGACCAGCGGCTCGGCTGCGGGCGCAGGGTAATAGCTGTGGACGAAATAATATTCCGCGTTTTCCGGCAGCCCCTTGGCAATAGGATGTGCCCGGAGAAACTTGACCGTGTTCCAGCCCATATGGGGAATCTTCAAACCCGGCTGCCGGGGCAGGGCTTGGGTGCGCCCGGGGAGCAGCCCCAGGCAGGGGGTGTCGTTTTCTTCGCTGTATTCCAGGACCACCTGGGCCCCCAGGCAGATCCCCAGAATCGGCACTCCCTTCTCAAAGGCCTTAACCAAGGCCTGATCCAGCTTCAGGTCCTTAAGGATAGCCATGGCCGTTCCGGCCGCGCCCACGCCGGGGAAGACGATGCGTTCGGCCCGGCCCACCACCGCCGGGTCCTGGGTCACCTCCCCCGCCACTCCCAGGGCCTTCAGGGACCGCACCACGCTGGTGAGGTTCCCGGCCTGATAATCGATGATCACCACCATAAAAAAACTAATCTTTCCCAAGATATTTCTAACCTAGTGAATCTATCAACCCCACGGCCTCGCGTCAATACAATCCCCCGGAAAATCGTCTCCCGGTGGGAGCACGGCAGGGTTTTCTAAGGTTAGACCCCGGGCCTGGTGGGAAATAATCCAGGGATGCAACCCAGGGGTTGTCCCCCCCACCAGTACTGCCAACCCTTTTCGGCTCCCAAGCTGCGCCTTGGTAATTGCCTTTTTTATGCCGCTGACAGCATCTTGGTGTTATTCCGGTTTTTTCGGACTTTTTTTGGGTCCCGGAAAAAGCTCTCCACCAACCCGCACGGTGCTATTCTGGCAGGCTCCAGAGAGGGCCGGAAAACTTTGAAATCCTCAATTCCCTATGCTATAAGACAAATAACTGCTGCGATCCATCGGGAAAAGGTGGGCTTTTGCGGATGGCCTTGACTCCGGGTCGGCTGAAATGCAGGACCGTTGAGGCGGCCTCAAGTTTTTGAGCCCGAAAAACCAGGTGACGCAGGCCGCGGAGGAAAAACCGAACCGCGCCAAGGAGCTAAAATGGCCATGCGCCTTAATCACGGTGGGGTAGTCGTATTTCTAACGATTTTCCTTGCTCTCCTCCTCTTTCTGGCGGGCGGAGCCCTGGCCGCCGCCAAGAAGGGCAAATCCGAAAAAGCCCCGGAAATTACCCGGGGCGCCGTCACCGGCCAGACCCAGGCCAAGGGCTATAATCACCCCAATCAATACCTGCACGTCAGGCCGGTTAACATTGCCGCCAATATGGAGCCGGTCATCCAGCATCCGGAGCAGGATAAGGCGGCTAAGGAAAAATTGGCAGCCCTGGAAAAGCGTTTCGGCAAGAAGCCCAACATCCTGATCTTCATCACCGACGACGTGGGTTGGCTGGACCCGGGTTTTAACGGCGGCGGCGAGGCGGTGGGCAACCCCACCCCCAACCTGGACCGCCTGGCTTATGGCGGCCTGATCCTGACCTCGGCCTACTCCACCCCCAGTTGCACCCCCACCCGGGCCACCATCCATACGGGGCAAAACCCTTTGCACCACGGCTTGCTGCGCCCGCCCATGTACGGCGAGCCGGGGGGGCTGGACGGCGCGGTCACCCTGCCGGCCATCCTGCAAAAACTGGGTTACGTCACCCAGGGGGTGGGTAAGTGGCACATGGGTGAAAACGAGGGATCCCTGCCCCAAAACGTCGGTTATGATGACTATTACGGCTTTCTCGGGGTCTCCGACATGTACACCGAATGGCGGGATATCTATTTCAACCCCGAAGTGGCCCTTTCTCCCGCCCGCTTTCAAATGATGCAAAAACTCCCCTTCAACCATAACAACGTCCATTGTGTCAAAGGCAAAAAGGGAGTGGAAAACGTCTACGAAATCAACCTCTCCACCATCGGCAACCTGGATCAGGATTGGTGCCAATACAGCGAAAAGTTCATCCACAAGATGGCCAAGAGCAAAAAGCCCTGGTTCCTCTACCACGCCACCAGGGCCTGCCATTTCGACAATTATCCCAACCATGAGTTTGCCGGCAAGTCTCCGGCCCGCACGGTCTACAGCGACGGCATGGTGGAAGTGGACGCCATCTTCGGGCGCCTGGTGAAGGCCCTGGAAGAGACCGGCCAACTGGAGAACACCATCATCTTCTTCACTTCCGACAACGGCCCGGAAGGGGAAGTCCCGCCCCACGGACGGACGGCGTTCCGGGGCTTTAAGGGCTCCTCCTGGGAGGGCGGCGTCCGGGTCCCCACCTTCGTCTACTGGCAAGGCATGATCAAACCCCGGCGCTCAGACGGTCTCTTCGACCTGGCCGACCTCTTTAACACCTGCGTTTCCCTGGCCGGGGTTCCCGGGGCGGCAGTCACCAAGTACCTGCCCCAGGACCGCTACGTGGACGGCATCGACCAGGCCTCCTTCTGGGTGGCCGATAACAGCCAGTCCAACCGGCGCAGCCGTATCTACACCCTCAACCAGTTCTTTTCCGCCATCCGCATCGATGAGTTCAAGGCCCTGCTGACGGTGGAGTTGGAGAAAGCCATCTTCCCCCGGGGCTACCAGGCGGGCTTCAGCGGCGCGGTGGTCACCCAGACCGGGGGCGTGCTCATGGTCAATCTCTACACCGACCCCCAGGAAGACGTAAACAGCGGTATCCGGCATATTCCCATGATGGTGCCGTTGGGGGCGGAGGGCAGCCGCTATCTGGAGGTGCTGAAGAAATATCCGCCCAAAGTCAAAGTCGGGTTTGGCGGCAATTAGCCGGATTCTTTTTCACTTATGCGAGAAACGCCAGGAGTATGCGGGGGTGAAGCGCCGTCCCCGCATATTCTTTTTTTTCCTGTGAGGCCATAATTGCTGGGGCGCCCAGAAGTCTGCCGCCTGCGTCTTTTTAATACCGTTTTCGCTTTTAACTGCAACAAACTTTCAATGTAACATATTGATAATCTTTATTTTTATTAACCGAAAACGGAAAACCGAAAACGGTATAAAACGCCCCCAGGACCTCCAGGCTTACCAGGAGAGGGCCGCATCCTGGGGTCTGTTGGATTTGCCGGCGGTAGTCATGGTAGCCGACATCTGCCGGCCGGAACTCCTCTTTGATACCGAGTTGCAGTCAAAAAGATACTATACGTAGGGGCGAACCTTGTGTTCGCCCTGGAGCCATGGGCGAACACAAGGTTCGCCCCTACAGTTCAACGTCCTTTGAATGCGAATTGGTATGAGATGGACGCCGAGGCGGCAGTCGCTGTTAATGGGAGGGGTGGTTAAATGGCAGGAGATCAACGGGATGGGCGAGACTCGGCCCCGGGATTGGGGCCAGGTTTCCGGAGATTTAAGTGCCTCACCCGCCGGAAACCTGGCGCAAGTTGACAGCCTTCCCCGGGTCCTCCTCAGCGAGGGGGATGGAAGGGCTCGGAGGGCTGCGTCGGTTGCGTCGGTGTCGGCAACTGGGGCGTGACCTGCAAAACCGGGAGGGTACTGGCAGGTGGCACCGGCGCCCCGATAACCGTCTCGGCGACACCCGGGGTGGGGATTATGCCAGGCTGCGGCAGAGCGGACATGGGCCCCCCGCCGGGCGGCGCCACCGCGCCCGGCAGGCTGCCACTCAATCCCGTGGATAACTGCCTTTGCAGCAGCAGGAAATCATCCCGGCTGACAATAGTAGGAATGGTGGGGGGCATATTCCAGGCCACCCGGGTGAACTGCCTATCCTTGAGGCAGACCTCCCCGGTGACCTCGGCAAAAGCATTATGCGCACACACTTTCCCGGATTCATTAAAAATATCGGTGGCAATGGGATGCAGCACGGCGTACCATTTGGTTCCCCTCACCCCCATGATGGCCGTGTGGGTCTTCAGGTGGATATCCGCCTTCTCGGTCTGCAAGATGCGGTTCACCACGGTATAGACCATGCCGTAAAAGACCTGGACCACGCCGTTGCGCTGCTTTTTGGCGGCGTCATACATGTAGGATTCAATGGCCACCCGGCTGCCGGGGGAGAGGGACATGGTGGTATCATCCACAAAAGTGATCTGGGCCCTGCCCCCCGACTTGGTGCGGATAACATCGCCAGGCTCGACGCTGTCCTGAGGTTTGACAGGTATCGCCGGCAGCTTGCCTTTCTTGAGCAGATCCACCTGGCCTTCCACCTTGGTGAATTTGCCCACTGCGGCGGCCTGCGCGCCTGCGGGCCAGGCAAGCACCCAAACCAGAAGTGCCATGATCACGTAGTTCATCATCTTCTTCCTCATTTAATAGCGGTAGCCCAATTGGGCTCCGAAAATATGCCGGTGGTAATCGTAGAGAGAAACATTGGAGCTATCCCGGACAAAGTAATAATGGATATTGGCTTCCAATCCTTTATAGATGGCATAGGTAGCCTGGGCCCCCAAAATCATGATTTGGTCATACCGGGGAGAACGGTGGGGTAAGTAGGGGGAACTGGTAAAGTCGTTCGTATAGGGTTGTAAAATGAGATCCAAAAAGAAGCTCGTCTTGAGACGGGAAGTTACCGGGTAGAGCGCGGCCAAATAGAGGCGGTAGCTATTATTGGACCAGTTATTGCCGGAGGCGTAATTGTGTTCATAGATACCCCGGGCCAGGAGGTATCCTTCCTGATTTTTAAAGAAATAATAGAGTCCCAGGCTGGCGCCCAAAATCCTGCCGCTCCGATCATCCTGGGGCAAGGCCACGGGAAACCAGTAGTACTGGCGCGCCACCCGCCCCCCGAATTCGAGGCCCACCTTGGGAGTGACCATATGGAGATAGGTGGGGGTGAAATAATAAGCGGTATAATATTTATCGTTTTCCACATCGGTATAATTAAAATTAAAGGGCAGGTAGAGGCGTCCCTTTTCCCAGGTAAAGATGGGACTCACACCCGCAGTATGAGCCACCGTATCGAACTTGGTGAGGCGCCGGTGGAAATTCTGGAAAAACGAATACTGGGTTAACAGGCTCCAGGGGCGGCCGGCCCTAAAGGTATACTCCATGACCCCCATTTGGTTGTAAACCGCGTCTCCCCTGCCTGACACCTGTTGGGCCGCCGCGGCGTCTCCAGGCTGCAAGGTGACGTTGGAATCATAGTCCCACCCGGCGGTGACGGTGAAGTGGAAGGGGCGGTATTCCTTGGCGCGGCTCTCAAAGGCGGTGAGATATCGCTTGCCGATGTCCGCCGTGGGGCTGCTGGGGGCCACGGCAATGGACTCCTCCATGGTCTTTCTGGCTTCTTTGAAATGTCTTTGGTTGGCCAGTACCAGGCTGAGCTGGAACTTGGCCTCCTGGGCGACCCCTGGGTCCTGTTCGGCCCGCCGTAAATACTCCTCGGCTTTCTTGTAATCACCCTGCCGCACTGCTATGCGGCCCAACAGGAGGGAGGTGCGCCCGGGTTGGTAGCCGGCGGCTTCAAGTTGCTTTAATTGCTCCCGGGCCGGTTGCCATTGCTCCAGTCCCATAAGGGTGTCGGCCAAGAGCAATCGGGCTTCGTTATAGTCCGGCTTCAAGCGCACGGCCTCTTCCAGATATTCCCTGGCCTTTCGGTATTCCAGCTGCAAGCGGTAGACCTTCCCCAGGTAAAAAGCCTTTGGCGGGGTGTGGCTGCCTTTCTGCCAGGCCTCGGTCAAGGCCGCCAGGGCCTCGTCATAGTTTTCCCGGTCCATTTCTTTGATCGCCTGCCGGACCAAGGCATCGTCGTCGGAAGTAACTCCCTGCACTATATTGGGGGTTAAGATAAAAGTTACGCATAACAGAATCAACCACCACCTCGATAGCCTCTGGAAGTCCTCCATTGACAATCTCCCCCTATTTTCTGCTAACAACAAATCTCCACCTGCAGGTTCCCGGCATCCACTTTTTTTCACTCTCCCGGGGCATTCAGCCAAGACAACTACCTCTCACTACCGGGGAAAGCAGAACGGTCCCCGGAGTCAGGCGGAGACAGTTTGATTTTTGCTTGAGGGTCCCCATTCCCCCGGATAAGTCAACCAAGACCTGGGTCAAGACCACCCGCCTTAAGCAGGATCTAGTCTTGGAGCAACAATTGGATCCATGGTATCGGCGTTTTCTTTCTGGTTTGCAGCCAGAGTCCAAGCTTATATGGGTCGACCACGTTTTCATGGTCGATGCCGTTTAGGCGGACCTCAAAATGCAGGTGGCCACCTATGGTCTGGCCGATGACCTGTCCCCTGGTCACCTGGGCATAGCCGTTTTGGTTGATCTGCGCCAGGATGTCGGCATTCAAGGGTGCGTAAAGATACCAGGAATAATAGCCGTTTCCATGATCAATGTAGGAATTGTAATAATAGCTGTAACCCGCGCCGTTTACCGGATCGGTCACAGCCTTATAAAGCTTGCCGTCGCCAGTGGCCACTACCGGGGAACCCTCGGGCACGTCGTAGTTGTAGCCGGCATTACCCGCGTAGGAAAGGTAGGCGCCGTTAACATAGTTGAGAGGACGTATCCCTGCGCCGGAAGCGGGGAAGAAGTCGGTGCCGCCGCTATTTTTGTAAGCCGGCCAGTACTTGCCGTAGGGATCCAGATACTTAACCCCGTATTGTTTTTCCCCGATTTCCCCGTTAAATGCCTTGATCAGATCCCCCGGCACATAAAATTCAATGGGGGTCCGCTCCAACACGGAATTATCCATCACCGCGCTCACCGGGGCGGTAGTGGGGCTATATCCTTCTAAAGGAAAGGTCAGCCGAAAGGCAGCAAAAGCACTGACATAATTGATCTCGTTTTCAAGAAAAAGGGGTCTAAAGACAGTATAAGATTGGGTCCCATCTCCATAGCCCCATTCGATTGTTTGCATCGTTGCTATTACTTTACCACTTCCCCAGACATATTCTATGTATGTCGGTTTCTCCGCACCTGCTTCCATAATAACATCGGCATTTGCAGGCAACGATGTGAAATATCCATGCGTAGAAGCATCCCAGTTTAGAAAATAACTGTCCGTAAGCCCTTGTACTACAGGATGAGATGGTTGTGTGATATGAATAGTTTGAGACATATCGATCACGTGACCGATATTCCCAGGAAGAATAGCTAATCCCTCCCAACTTCCCCCTTGCCAACCATTATCACACGAATGAGCTACAAGAATTTTACCACTTGCTACAAAGCTGTTTATACGATTAATATTTGCAGCAATGTTTTGATAGTAAGAAGTAGGCTGGTCCGAAGCGTACATTAAGCAATCATAAATTTCTAAATTCGTGTTTACAAGGTCTGCAGAGTTTATTACTGTGTAATTTATTCCAGCATTAGATAGGGCTATTGCATCAGAGTCATTGTCCCACGGCAAGGCGTCTTGTACAAGAAGAACACGAATCTGGGAAGATGCTGTTACTTTATTAGGAGATTTTGTGATCTTAGGAAGCTTAGCAGGTTGTAAACCTTTTGGTGTGGTAAAGGAATTTATAGCACCCAAAGCAACTGTGCCTGCTAATAATACATGGACAAAAACCATTAATCCCAGACACCGCGCCAGGCTTGACTTATGAATCATCGTGTGCGCCTCTCTTGCCTTTATTATCGGGTGTTTTTCAAGCAGATTTGCTTAAGTACTATCCTCCCTCCAGGGGCAGAAATACCAATGCCGGTAAAAAATTGGTCAAAGGATAGTCTGATATGATCGAACTTATTAATCAGAGCGAAAAAAAATAACTTTCCGTCAACAGCAACTCAAACAAGGTAGCGTCTGGGTTTATAAAAGTAATCTACTAACAGAAAGCAGTATACCAAAAATTTTCGAAAATTTATCACCAATCCGCAAAAATTGCTTTTTTTTAATATGAACATATCCCCCGCTTTTAGGCCCGGATATCTCAAAACTGCGGAGCGTAAGTGCCTCAGGCCATCACTGCCCAATAGTGGTTATCCTAAGCCGTAATTTACCATGGCTCGGAGATAAGGGCCGATTAGGGTCAACTATTTGACCCTAATCGATAATTTCGATTCATAATCTAAGGGTCGCCCGCAAACGGTCAGGGTGGAGCAGCAGGTCCAGGGCCTCAATAATGCCCGGAGTTACCACGTCGGCTGCCAGCAAGGCGGCGGTGGCCGCGCCTTCGGTTTGCACCACGGCTATTCCCAGGGCGGCCTTTTTCAGCATGAGGGCGTCATTTCTCCCATTACCCACGGCCCCTGAGGCGCCAGCCCCAAAGGAATCCAGATAATCGGCCTTGGCCTGGTCTTGGTGATCCGGGCCAATGACGGCCAACTGCAACGGCAGGTCCGCCACCTGGGCCCGGACGCTGCCGAAAGTGTCGGCGGTGATGAGGTGAATCTCCAGATTTTGGGCCAGGATTTCCAAACGCGGCGCCACTCCTTCCAGGAGCGAGCCGTCCCTGGCGATGGTGCCGTTATAATCCAGGATCAGGTGGGTCAGGCGTAGAATCTTCCCTCCCGGTATATCGATTTCCAGCATACGCTTTCCCTTTCTCTCATCAATTCAGGGGCCCTTGGCTCACCCGTAAATTATGAAAAATTTCGCAGGGCGGGCGTCTCGCCCACCATCTTGCTCAAAAAACGAGATCCTTCACTCCGCTCCGCTCCGTTCAGGATGACAGAAGAGGCACAGAACTCTCAACTTTGATGGCCTGGTAAAAAGTTAAAAATTCCCAAAATCGCCAATTTAAGTGGCTGATTTTATTGAGCGCGATTTCAGAAAATCAGCATTTTTTCGACTTTTTACAGTGCCATCAACTTTGGACCTTGAACCTCGAACCTTGAACTTTTTTCAAAGAACTTTTTCAAATGAATTTCCCGGCCCCTAGCCATTAACCACCCAGCCTTAAAATATCTCCTCCAACAAAGTCTGCAAAGTATCAGGAGCCTGTAAATTCTCCCGGCCCAAATTCTGGACCACGGTACCCTCCCGGAAAATGAGGGCTTGATCGGCCAGCCGCCGGGCCTGGCTCAGGCTGTGGGACACGGCAATGATAGTATAGCGGTCTTTGAGAGATACCAAGAGTTCTTCCACCTTCAGAGAGGCGCGAAAATCCAGGGACGCGGTGGGCTCGTCCACCAGGAGGATTTCGGGCTCCAGGGCCAGGAGCCGGGCCAGGCAGAGGCGCTGCTGCTGGCCCCCGGAGAGAGTATGGGCCGGAGCCTCCAGACGATCCTGCACTTCCTCCCAGAGATGGGCTTCCTTGAGGGCCATTTCCAGCCGCGGGGCAATTTCCCGGCGGGGCCAGCCCAACACCAGCTTACCGGGTAAGGCCAGGTTATCAGCAATGGAGCCGGGTAAAAGGTGGGGGGTTTGGAAAAGCATACCCACCCGGCGCCGCAATTCCGTGAGGGCCGCGGCGTTCCCATAAATATCCTGCCACTGGCCCTGCAACTTCAGCTTGACGGAGCCCCGGGTGGCACTCCCGGGAAAGCATTCGTTGAGGCGGTTCAAGGCCCTTAAGAAACTGGTCTTCCCCGAGCCGGAGCGGCCCAGGATCACCGCCAGCCTGCCCCGGTGAAACTCGGCCTCCAGGCCGTGCAAGACCTCCCGGCCGTCAAAGCCCACGTGCAGACCGGCCACCTTCACGGTGGGTTCTAAAGCGCCAGTTTCTTGCGATCCCATGTTTTGCTCAAAGTGCTTTGCAGATAATAAGCCCCCAGAAACAGGGCCCCGGTGAGGATTAGGAGGATCAGGGCGGCCCCGAACCCCTGGGCCAGCTCGGCTTCAGACCGGGCTTCCGCGGCCAGGTAAAAGATCTGAAAGGGCAAGGCCTCGTATTTGTCCAGGATTCCCGCAGGCATCCCGGCGTTGGCCACCACCCCGGTGAGGAGAATCACCGCGGTATCCTCCGCGGCCCGGCCCACTGCCAGGATAACCCCGCTTAAGATGCCCCGGCTGGACAGGGGCAAAAGGACGTGGACCAGATTCTGCCAGGGGGTGAAACCCAGGCTGAGGCCCACCAACTTAAGTTCGCCGGGAATGGCTGCCAAAGTAGTGTGGGTCAGGAAAATCAGGTAGGGGAGCACCAGGAGAGCCAGGCAGGCCGCGGACAAGAGCAGACAGGTATTGGCCTGGGGCGCTAACGTCCCCCTTAAGAACAGGATCAAAGCGAACCCGAACAGGCCCATGACAATGGAAGGGATGCCCGCCAGCAGCTCCACCGCCAGGGAGAACCACTTTTTCCAGGAACCGCCGGCATATTGGGCCAGATAGATGCCACTGGCCAGCCCCACGGGGATGGCCAGAAGCGAAGCGAGCAACACCAGCACCACCGTGCCCACGCAGGCCGGCCAGATGCCGTGCCACACCGGCAGCCCCCCGGTGATGGCCTCCCAAGGCGGCGTCTTCCCAAAAAAAAGCGATAGGTTGAGGGTGTCCAGCCCCCGCATCCCCAAAAAACCGAGAAAGAGGCAGACCACCCCCCAGGTGAGCGCCACCGCCAGCCAGGACCAGACCTGGGCCAGATAGGTAATCCCTTTAATCATGGCGCGCCGCCCCGGCAGTCCCGGCCTGAAGCCGCCTTAAGGCCAGGTTGACCGCCGCGGTTACCCCGAAGAGAATGATGCCGCTGGCAAAAATCGACTGATAGGCCTGGCTGGTGCTGTCCGTGGCCACCACCAGGGCGATGTGGGCCGTCAAGGTGCGGATGGAATCCAGCAGGGAGTGCGGCACCTGGGCGGAATTCCCGGCCACCATGAGGGCGATGATGGTATCGCCCATGGCCCGGGAAAAACCCAGCACCCCTGCGGCCCAGAGCCCCCGGGAGGCCAAAGGCGCCAGCACCCAGAGCAGCGTTTGGGCCGGGGAAAAGCCCAAGGCGGCGGCGGCCAGGCGCACCCGGGCGTCCACCTGCTGCAGTTGGGCCTGGATCACCAAGACGATGGTGGGCAGGATCATCAGGGATAAGGTCAGGGCGGCGGTAAGCCAGGAGTACCCGGTGCTTTCCGGAAATAGTCCCCGCACCAGGGGCACCAGGAAGATCACCGAGACAAACCCATAGATCACCGTGGGGATGCCGGTCATAAAATGGATCAGACCCAGAAGCGGCCGCGCCAGGCGCCGGGGACCCAGACCTTGGGCAAAACCGCAAATCCCCAAGGCCAAAGGAAAGGCCACGGCCATGGCCGCGGCCGCCAGGCAGAGGGAGCCTGCCACCATGGGGAGAATGCCGAACCTCCCCTGGAAAGGACGCCAGTCCCAGGCGAAGATCTCCCCCAGGTGGCCCTGGGAAAAGATGGGAATGGCAAAGTAGCCCAGAAACCCGAGGATGGCCAAAACCGAGCCGCAGGCAATAATGGTGGCCCCCAGGAGCAGGCCCTGGATTGCGCCCTGCCGCGGTTCCCGGCGCGGTCCGTGCACTTGGCGGCCCCGGGCGTCTAGGAGAGGCATGGGAGTCTGTGATGGAATCGTCACCAGAACCTATCTCAAAACCTAACCGAGGCTTTAGATATGCTTTTCCTCAGCAAATAATCGGAGGGGATGGTTCAAGTCCCCCTTTTTAAAGGGGGGTGATGCTATCCCAGGCTTAGGACTCATAAATTATATCCAAAAAGCAACGATGGCAGCAAGGAAAACAGCGGCCATGAAGGTTAGGGCTGTCGGTCGTAGCGGGTGGACACGCCTTTCTAGCTCCAGCGCGCCTAGCGGTTGTGAATGGTCTTTAGCAGGCCGGTATGCGGACGGACAATCCGATCAATGAAGGCCGCGCTTGCTCACGCGGATAATCCAGCTCAACATTTACTCTCGCCTGGTTGATTCAAGATGACGCTTAAAATAGAGGTTAACAAGACTGATAGTTTCAGATTTACTCCGGAGCGCCGGTTTCATGCCTGGCGCTCCGGACCCAGGAAGACCAACTTACTTCTGAATGGGGATAAAGCCATGCTTCTGGACGATCTTGGCTCCCCCGGGTCCCATGATGTAGACGATAAAGGCCCGTACCAGGGGTTTAGGCTCACCCTTGGTGTTCATATAGAGCTTGCGGGTAACGGGATAGGAGCCGCTCTGGGCGTTTTTCTGGGTGGGCTCCACTCCGTCCAGTTTGACGCCCTTCACCTTCTGGTCCACGAAGCCGATGCCCAGGTAGCCGATGGCCTGGGGGTCTTGGGTTAGGGCCAGCTTCATGGCGCCGTTCGAGGCCACGATATTGGCCTTGGCGTCGATGGGCCCCTTATTCAGGAGCTTTTTCCAGAAGGTCTCCCGGGTGCCGCTGGCTTCATCCCGGGTGAAGAGGTGAATGGGCGCGTTCTTGCCGCCCACTTCCTGCCAGTTTTTGATCTTGCCGGCAAAAATGTCCCGCACCTGTTGGGAGGTCAAAGCGCCCACGGGGTTCTTGGGGCTGACCGCCACCGCCACGCCGTCAATGGCGAAGGGGAAGGTCTTCAACCCATACTTCTTAACTTCCCCGGGTTTCAAGGCCCGGCCGGTGTTGCCGATATCCACCAGGCCCGCGCCCACCTTCTGTACCCCCACCCCGGAGCCGCCCCCGGCCACGGTGATGCGGATCTTGGGATTAGCCTTCATGATCTGTTCCGCGGCCTCTTTCATCACCGGGATATGGGCGGTGCCCCCGGCGATGTCGATCTTTCCCTCCAGATTTTGAAATTGCTCCAGGGATTTCTCGGCCCAGAGACCGGAAGCCGTGGAAAAAATAAGGGCAACCATAAGGGTTGAAACTATGGCGGTCTTGGTTAAATTGCTCATCTCGTTACCTCCTTTTGGTTTCTGCGGGCATCCCCAAAGCGGGTATGGGGTTGTTAATGAGTCGGTTTCAATGGATGAGTCTAACAACCTTTATGGCGGCTTGAAAAAAACCAACTATTCAACCTCTTATATCAGGCCAGACGATTATTAAGGGAAGATTCGTTTCCGGATAAAAAACGGTTTATATTACTTCTCCTTTCCCCTTGAGTCGGCCGGGAGAAGCTTTTCCAGGGCGGCGGGAATATGAAAAATGATGTCCTGGATGCTGGTGGCCGGGGTCGGCCGGGCCAGTTCTCCGGCCACCCGGTTGAGCCGGGCCGCCAGGATGGCCGCGGGGATAATAGCAAAGCCGGCCGCGATCAAAGCGGAGGCCATGCCGCTCAAGGTGTCCCCCGTGCCGCCGATGGGCTCCAGGGCTGCGATTCCGGGCTGGTCGATGACGGCGGCGATCCCCTCTTTGGTGGCCACATAATCCCGGGGGCCTTTGACCAGGAGATGGCGGGCCGCGTTTTCATGGGCATAGGCCCGGGTGATGAGGTCCGGCGCCTGGTTATCCTGGTGCAGGATAAAGCCCCGGGTATAAAAGGGGTGGGGGGCCTCCTCATCCGCCAAGAAGGCGATTTCCCCGGCGTCGGGGGTGAACAGGTCGTATGCCGGCGCCTGTCCGCTCATTTTGGCCACGTACATATACCCGGCGTCGGCAATGAGCAAAGGGGGCGCGGCCATCTCTTGAATGGCCCACAGGACGCGATCATGCCAATCCACCATGGGCAGGATGTAATGGAACGTCAGGACCTGCACCTGGTGGGGCGCCAGGTTCCGGCTCAAATATTCATAAACCTGAGTGCTGCCCTGGCCCAGGCCGATGTCCCCCGCCAGAAAGGCCAGGGGCGGCGGCTGGCCTAAGGCTTCGAGACAGACGGCGGCCGCCGCCAGAAGCGCCGCGGTCCCTCGGGTGATGGGCACCTGGCGGCCCTGGATGACAAGAAACCCCTTATCCAAGACTGCCGGACCCACCACCAGGGGGAACTCTTCCTCGGGAATAGTGCCCGCTACTCCGAGCATTGTCGTTCCATCTCCTCCAGGGCCAACTGCAAGGCATAACCGCAGACCGTGTGGCCAATGGCCCGGGGGCGAGGCGCGGCCTCCAAAGTCTGTCCCACGAGTTTATAAGCCAGATAAGGCACATCCGGACAACCGCCCCCCGAGACGTTGACGATCATCCGGGTTTCTTTGTCCACCGTCAGTTTCATGTTGGCGGCCCGGACCATCAGATAGCGCCCGAAATCCTTGACCTGGAACAGGTCCACCGGTTTGAGCAAGGGACCGGTGATGGGGACGGCCTCCAGCGGTGACAGCCCGTTTTCCGCCAATACCCGGAGGATCTCCAGCTTTTTCATCAGGGGAAACTGGATCACCAGATCGCAGCCGCTTTGAATCTCCGGGGGCGGCCCCATGACCTGAATGATGTAGCCCCCGGCCGAGAGGCATTTTTCCGCCTGGATCACCTCACTGGTGCTGGCGAAGACCAAAATACCCTGGTCGGTTTGCGCCTTCGGGGGGGTATCTACCGGTTTGAGTTTCCAAAAACGCCAACGCGCCATAAAGACTTCCTCAAGCCATCAGCGCCCCAACAGGCAGCGCCATTTCTCTCACTGTAAAGTAGGATTAGCCCTTGGCCAGGGTGAGCTTAAATTCCAGCCCTTCGGTGTCCACGCTTTTTAGCTCCCACCCCTGGCTGCCGGCAGCCCGGATAACGTTCTCTTTGGAGGTTTCCGTATCCACCAGGACCAGCAGCTCCCCCTGGCCCAGACTTTTGATCTTATCCAAGGTGAGCAGCACCGGCTGCGGACAGGAAAGCCCCCGGGCATCCACAAGGTTCGACATGGATCGTTCCTCCTTAAGCTGATTTTTTTCTCATGGTGAAGCCGATAAACAGGAGCACCGCCAGGCAGATGATGACGCCGATGATGCCGTGGGGACCCACCCCCTGGGGAGAACTGGCCAGGCCGAAATTGTGGGACACCGCCGCGCCCACGATCATGCCCAGGACAAAGACCGCGGCGTCGCCGTCGCCTTCACCGGCCATGAAGAGTTGGCGCCCGGGGCACCCGCCCGCCAGGGCGAAGGCCAAGCCCGCCACCAGCATGCCCATGAAGTTCCACAATTCCTGGGTGTGGGCCACGGGCTGCCCCACAAATCCCGGCTTAAACTGGGCCACCACCAAATTTGTGAGGAACGCGGCCACCAGCAGGGCCAGCATGCCCAAGAAGAGATGGGGCTGGCGGAAGAGAATCAAGTCCCGAATGGCCCCCATGGTGCAGAAGCGGCTGCGCTGGGCCAGGATCCCCACGGCCAGACCCACCACCAGGGAGACGGCCAGGGCCGCGTGTTGCGCGCCGGGACCCTTAAGGCTGTAAAAGAGCACACCGCTCACCGGCTTATCGGGGATCTGGGGGAAGATCAGCCGTAGGGCCAAAAGGCCGATGATGATTAGAGACATAAGCCACCCCACCGAAGCATAGGTGGATTGGGCCCGTCCCAGGTTATACCCTCCCTTGAAAAACAGGGTGCCCAGCCAGACGCCCGCCACCAGACCCAGGGCCCCGTAAATGGCGTTGCCGTCGCCGCCCGCCAGCCGGAGCAACATCCGCCAGGGACAGCCCAGGAAGACCAGGGCCCCCATCATGGCGATCATCCCCAAAACAAACCGGACAATGGGCGCGGACCCCGCCCGGGGCCGGAATTCCCGGAAGGCAAAAGCGGCGATCATGGCCCCCAGGACAAAGCCTATAATTTCCGGCCGCAGATACTGCACCACTGCGGCCCGGTGCAGGCCGATGGCCCCGGCGATGTCCCGTTCGAAACAGGCCACGCAGATGCCCATGTTGCCCGGGTTGCCCCACTTCTGTAACAGGGCCGCAAAAACCCCGATAAAAGCCCCCACGCTGATGATTCCGGCCCGGGAGGCAAAAAATTTCTTTATTCCCTCCATTTTCCCGATACCTCCTTCCACCTCGTTTTCGCTGTTATTCCTCCAGCACTACCGGCTCATGATGTGTTTCCGCCTAAAGGCGACACCGGCGGGGCCGCGGCGGCCCGTTCCAGGTCGGCCAGGAGACTCGGCAAATTTAGCCCATATTTCCGGGCCACCTCCTGCAAGGGGTCGAACAGGGCCTGGCAGCACAGACAGACCCCCGCTTCCTCGTCATACCGGCGGAAGACTGGTTCCGTCTGGCGGAACCGGCTGACCACTTCCAGGATGGTCATGTCTCGGGTAATCCGGTTCATGGGGGCTCCCGGCGCCGGCATCCGCCGCCGCTATCAGGTTAAAGGAATGACCTTATCCGCCAGTTGCATGTGGCTGACGATATCCAGCATGTTCGTGGTCTCACCCACCTCTTTGGCCTCCAGGAGCTGGAAGTGATCGAGGCAGGTGCCGCACACCAGGACCATAATCCCCTCCCGCTCCAGATCCCGGATGTTCTCCAGCACCTCCGACCCGGTCACCGCGAGTTTCACCCCGGCGTTAAGCAGCACCAGGCACCACAGCTCCCGGCCCATTTCTTTTAAGGTCCCCAAAAAATTGACCAGGAGCTTGCGGCCCAAAATATCATCCCCGGAGCCCAGACGGTCGGCGCCGATGAGGACCAGAATCTTTTGGAAAGTCATCACCTCAGAGGTCGTCCCGGCATCTTCTGCTGCTGGTTCGCCCCGCCGCCCCCTGACCGCCAGGCTCCCGGGCTGCTCTGCCACCTGGACCTCATACCCGGCCCGCTGTAAAAAGCGGCTGACGTTTTCTCGAGCCGCGGCATTGTCCACCAGGACTGTGAGTCGTTCCACGCCTCCCTGGTCAATGATCTCCTTGGCGCGCAGGACCGGATGGGGACAGGCCAGCCCCCGGCAATCAAGAACCTTCTCTGCCATGGTCGCGGTTCTCCCTAAATACTGGTACTGAGCCTGCAGGGCCTCTGGCCAATTTTCCTGGATTTACCGGGCTTCACCCCGCAGCCTCAGCCAGCGCCGCCTCTATCTCCTTAAGGGCCTCGTCGATCTGGGTGTAAATCTGCTTGTGGCTGAAGCCCAGGAGGGTGATGCACTCCGAGGGGCAGTTGGCCGCGCAGGTGCCGCAGCCTTTGCACAGGGCCTGGTTCACTTCGCAGACGTCTTCTGCTTCGTTGAAGTTGATGGCCCCGAAGGGGCAAACGCCCACGCACGCCTGGCAACCGACGCATTTGGTTGCGTCGATTTGGGCCACCACGCCCCCGGCATGGATAGAATCCTGGGACAACACCACCGCGGCCCGGGCCGCCGCGGCCTTGGCCTGGGCGATGGCTTCATCGATGGGTTTGGGATAATGAGCCAAACCCGCCACAAAGACCCCTTCCGTGGCGAAATCCACCGGCCTCAGCTTCATATGGGCTTCCAGGAAAAACCCCTCGTTGTTCAAGGGCACTTTGAACATCTGGGCTAACTTCTCCTGGTCCTGGACCACAATGGCGCTGGCCAGGCAGAGCACGTCGGTGGTCAACGTCAGGGGCATCCCCAAGATGGGGTCCGGCACCGTGACCTGGAGGCGGCCATCGTTCCCTTTTTCCACCTGGGGTCCATTTTCCGGGTCAAAGCGCACAAAGATCACGCCTTTATCCCGGGCCTCCTTGTAGAGATTCTCCCGGAGGGCGTAGGTTCGCAAATCCCGGTAAATAATAAAAACGTCCATCTCCGGGTTGATTTCTTTGAGATGCAGGGCGTTCTCCACGGAGTGGGTGCAGCAGACCCGGCTGCAATAAGGCCGTTCCGGGATGCGGGAACCCACGCACTGGATGAAGACCGCGGACTTGGCTGCGGTCACCAGGGGGCTTTTCTCCCTCAATGCCTGATCCATTTCCAGGGAGAGGACCACCCGGGGGTCCTGGCCGTAGAGATATTCCTGGGGTTTGTAGGAATGGCCGCCGCTGGCGACGATGGCCGCGCCGTATTGCACGTCGGTTTCCTTGCCCCCGGTGATGATGGTTGAGGTGAAGTTGCCCACGAAGCCGGTCACCGCCGCGACTTCGGAGTTGAGGTAGACCTCGATCAGGGGATGGTTCTGCACCTGCTGGATCAGGCCCTCCAGATAGGTTTGCACCGGCTCCTTGGTCCAGGCCTCCAGGAGTTTCCGGGCGTGTCCCCCCAGCACATCTTTCTTTTCCACCAGATAAACTTTGAAACCCTGCCCGGCCAGCCCCAGGGCGGCCTCCATCCCGGCGGCGCCGCCGCCGATGACCAGACCGGCCTTGGTGATGGGCAGCTCAAATTCCTTAAGAGGCTGTTGCAAGGCCACCTTGGCTACGGACATGCGCACCTGGTCCTTGGCCCGCTGGGTGGCCCGCTCCGGCTCGTGCATATGCACCCAGGAACCCTGGTCCCGGATATTGGCCAGTTCAAAGAGGAACTTGTTGAGACCGGCCTCCTTAATGGTTTCCTGGAACAGGGGCTCGTGGGTCTTGGGAGTACAGGAGGCCACCACGACGCGATTCAGGTTATGCTCTTTGATGCGTTCCTTGATAATTTCCTGGGTGTCCTGGGAGCAGGTGAAGAGATTGGTCTCCACGAACTTCACATAGGGCAGCGAGGCTGCATAATCCCGCACCGCAGCCACGTCGATGACCCCGGCGATATTGATGCCGCAATGACAGACGAAGACGCCGATACGCGGAGGCTCCTGGGAAATATCCCGCTCGGGGAATTCGGGCTTTTTCTTGGCTAAAGAGAACCGGGAGGCGGAGAGCAGTTCTCCGGCCGCGGAGGCCGAAGCCGAGGCCTCCATCACTGATTGGGGAATGTCCTTGGGGCCCTGGAAGGCGCCACAGACATAGATGCCGGGCTGGCTGGTGGCCACCGGGGTAAAGGAAGAGGTCTTGGTGAAGTTGCTGGGGTCTAATTCCAGGTCCAGGGTCCGGGCCAGTTCCACCGCCTCCGGGGCCACTTCCAGGCCCACGGACAGCACCACCATATCGAAGACCTCGGACACCAGGCTACCGTCTTCCTTGAGATAGCGCAGGGCCAGGTCGTCGCTGTCCGGCACCGGGTCGATGCTGTGCACCCGGGAGCGGATAAAGCGAACGCCCTGCTCTTCTTCGGCCCGCCAGTAATATTTCTCGAAATCCTTGCCGTGGGTGCGCATGTCCATGAAGAAGATGGCCGCGTCCAGGGGCGCTTTGCTGTGCTCCTTGGCGATCACCGCCTCCTTGATGGCGTACATGCAGCAGACCCCGGAGCAGTAGCTGTGGTCGCAGTGGTTCAGGTCCCGGGAGCCCACGCACTGGAGCCAGGCGATCCTGGAGGGCTCTTTGTGGTCGGAGGGGCGCATCAGGTGGCCCTGGAACGGCCCCGAAGCGGACAGGATGCGCTCGAACTCCATACTGGTGACCACGTTGGGATAAGCCGCGTAATGATAAGCCCCGTAACGGCTGGGATCGTAGGGTTTAAAGCCCGGAGCCAGAATGACCGCGCCTACGGAGATTTCCTTATGAGTATCGGTTTGGTCAAAATCCACCGCGCCGGTGGGGCAGAACTTCTCGCAGGCCTTGCATTTGCCGCCTTTTTTGAAGTAGAGGCATTCCGAGGCGTCGATGGCGTATTTCAAGGGTACGGACTGGGGGTAGTAAACGTGGGCGGCCTTGCGCTTGGCCAGCCCCTGGTTGAAGGAATCCGGCACCTTCTTGGGGCATTTCTGGGCGCAGACCCCGCAGGCGATACATTTGGACATATCGATATAGCGGGCCGGCTGCGTCACCTTGACGTGGAAATTCCCCGGCTCGCCGCTGATCCCGGTGATCTGGGCCGGGGCCAGGATTTCGATATTGAGATGCCGGCCACATTCCACCAGCTTGGGGGACAAGATACACATGGAACAATCATTGGTGGGAAAGGTCTTGTCCAACTGGGCCATGACCCCGCCGATGCCGGGCATCTTTTCCACCATATAGACGTAGAACCCGGAGTCGGCCAGGTCCAGGGCGGCCTGCACTCCGGCAATGCCGCCCCCCACCACCATAACCGCACCCACGGGATTCTTGTCCGGAGATTTTGTCGTCATAAGCTCACCTTTTCTGTTAAGTTAGCGGGTGCTTCAACATTAAAGCGGCACCGGCAAGACAAGTCTTTTACCCCCCTTTTTAAGGGGGGAGCAGGAGGGATTTTTATAAGCCCTTAAAAATCCCCCTAAATCCCCCTTTAGCAAAGGGGGATTTAACCTGTCAATCCAGGCGCACTTATCCCGATTTGATGTCCAGCAAATTATTTAAGCGCAGCCGACGGCTCATCAATCTTCCAGGATCAAGGAATCGGCCAGCATCTCCCAGATGTATTTCACCTCGATGTCCAGCTTGTACTTGGGTTTCAGGTTCTTCATGATCTGGTCCCGGCAGTTGGAGCAGCCGGCAATGACCAGGTCCGCGCCCGTGGCCTGGATGTCCCGGGCCTTGAAGCCGCCGTGCTCCGTCTTTTCCTTCTCGTAGGGCCCCGGCCAGTTGCCCGAACCCGCGCCGCAGCAGTAACTCTCCAGGCGGTTGTGGGGCATCTCCCGGTAATTGTTCATATCCATCAGGTAAGACAAGATCTTCCGGGGCTTTTCCAGGTTGGAGTCGTCCCCGAAGGTCAGGTAGGCCGAGCGCATATGCTTACAGGAGTCGTGCCAGGTGACGATGCGGCCTGCGTGCACGCTCTTGTCGATCTTCAGACGGCCTTCCTGCAGCCACTTGAGGAGCACGTCGAAGAAATAGACGTAATTATGGCCGGTTTCCGGGGCGAACTCGTGTTTAAAGTATTTCTCCAGGTTGAGGCGGGTGCCGTAGGAGGCGCCGCCGCAGTCCGGCAGGATAAAAGTCCGGGCCTGGAGGCGTTTCATGTTCTCCACCTTGCGCCGGGCGATTTCCTTGGAGGCCTCCATATTGGCGGTGAAAATGCCCCAGTCCACCGACTCCCAGTTGGTCGCCGAGGTGGTCCAGTTCACCTTGGCGGCATAGAAGATCTTCCACCACCACTTCATGTCGTCGGGTTCGGCGTAGGCTTCCTTGGAATTCTGAAAGTGAATGTAGTCCGCGCCCACCTTCTCCACCGGGGTGACGAAACCGGGGCAGCATTCCTCCGCCAGTTCCTCGCCCAGCTCCTCCAGGAGGGTGACGTAGTCTTCCTCGGGGATGCCCATGTTGTTGCCGGTCTTAATGACCATGTCCACGCCCTTGTGCAGGATGCCGGGCACCTTGTCCCGGGGCCGGGCCGCCTTGGCCGCCAGCCAGATTTTCACCAGTTTGACGCCCATGGGACAGCCGATTTCGCAACGCTGGCAGCCGGTGCAAATCCAGACGAAGCGGGAATCGATGACTTCCTGGTCCAAACCGAAGGCGGCCATGCGAATGACCTTACGGGCGTCCAGGTTTTCATCTTTGGCGCTTTCCATACCGGTCAAGGGGCAGCCGCCGGAGCAGGTGCCGCAGGTGAAACAGGCCTGCAGGTGGGATTCATCGAGGATGTCTCGGAAAATACTTTTCTGCCGCCTTTCGGCCAGATTGCCTAAGTTCAAAGATTCCATAGAGTTCCTCCTCCCTACTTGGTTTACGGGTTAGATTGCCGGGGTGGCTCTGGAGTCCACGCCTTGATTATCCAAGACCATTACTGGCGCCAATTTCTCCACCTGTATGGCGCATACCTTATATTCCGGCGTTTTGGTAACAGGGTCCAAGGCCGCGTTGGTCAGGCGGTTGGCGGCGTTTTCCAGAAAGTGCATGGGAATGAAGACCACGCCGGGCTTCACCGTATCCATGACCCAGGCCGTAACCTCGATCTGGCCCCGCCTGCTGCTGGCCCGAATTTTCTCCCCGTGCTCTATCCCCAGACGCGCCGCGTCCTGGGGATGGATTTCCATGAAGACTTCGGGGTTCTCATGATCCAGGGTGCGGCAGCGGCGAGTCATGGTGCCGGTGAGATAATGGGAAAAGATTTGCCCGGTGGTCAGCCAGAAAGGATAGTCCGCATCCGGCGATTCCGCCGGGGGCCGGAAATCAATGGCCTGAAAGAGCCCCAGGCCCCGGGTGAACCGGCCCTCATGCAAATACTTGGTCCCCGGATGGTCCGGGGTGGGGCAGGGCCAGCAGAGTCCCGCGGCGTCCAGCCGGGGGAAGCTCATGCCCCCGTAAGCCGGAGTCAGGCTGGCCATCTCGTCGAAAATTTCCTCCGCGCTAGAATACTTCATGGGATAACCCACCCGGGTGGAGAGTTCCGGGATGATCTCCCAGTTGTATTTGCCGGGGATGGGGGGAATAGCCTCCCGCACCCGCTGCACCCGGCGCTCCGAACTGGCGAAGGTGCCGTCCGTCTCCGCAAAGGAGGCCCCGGGGAGCACCACGTGGGCCAGCGCGGTGGTGGGCGTGGGGAAAATATCCAGGACCAGCAGGAATTCCAAGGCCGCCAGGCCCTCCTGCACCCGGTTGGCGTCGGGGTAGCTCATGGCCGGATTGGCCCCGAAGACTACCAGGCCTTTAACCTTCCCCTGGTGAATGGCCTCCACCTGCTCCACCATAGTCAGTCCCGGAGTGCCGGAGAGCTTGGCGTTCCAGGCTTTTTCAAATTTTGCCACGTTTTCCGGCACGTTGACGTATTGATAACCCGGGAAGGCGTTGGGGAGACACCCCATGTCGCAGGCCCCCTGGACGTTGTTCTGGCCCCGGATGGGGTTGACCCCCGTGGAGGGCCGGCCGATATGGCCGCAGAGCATGGCCAGGTTGGCCAGACTCTTGACGTTGTCCACCCCGGTGGTGTGCTGGGTGATGCCCAGAACATAGACAATGGCGCTGTCCTTGGATTTGGCATACCATTCCGCCATCTTGAGGATATCCTGAACGGCCACCCCGGTGATCTCCGCCACCCGCTCCGGGGGAAATTGTTCGATGATCTCGAGGAGCGCCGGGAAGTTTTCCGTGCGTTCCTCGATGAAGGCCTGGTTGTGCCAGCCGTTCTTATAAATGACGTGCATCAGGCCGTTGATCAGGGCCACGTCCGTCCCCAGGTTCTGCTGCACGTGGAGATCGGCCAGCTTGGCGATCTGGGTCCTCCGGGGATCGGCCACCATCAGTTTGCCGCCGTTGGCCTTGGTCCGCATCAGGCGCTTGCCCGCGATGGGGTGGGACACGGTGGTGTTGGAGCCGATCACCAGGACGCAGTCGGCCTGTTCCAGTTCCGCAAAGGAATTGGTCATGGCCCCGCTGCCGAAGGAGACGGCCAACCCGGCCACCGTGGGGGCGTGGCAGAGACGGGCGCAATGGTCCACGTGATTGTGGCCGAACGCGGCCCGGGCAAATTTTTGAAAAATATAGGTCTCTTCATTGGGACAGCGGGCCGAGCCCACGAAGGCCACACTTTCCGGCCCATAAGTTTTTTTCAGCCGGAGCAGCTCGGACGCGGCATAATCATAGGCCTCATCCCAGGTGGCTTCCTTGAAGGCGCCGTTTCGCCGAATCATAGGTTTGGTCAGACGGTCGGGATGTTGGACAAATTCATGGACGCTCCAGCCCTTGATGCAGAGACTCCCCTCATTGGAGGGACCGGTTTTCGCCGCCAGGGTGTCGATGATCTGCCCATCTATGACCTGGAAAAGAAAATTACAACCCACCCCGCAATAGGGGCATGTGGTGAGAACGGAACGGAAATCCACGACTACCTCCTTATTCGTTAGCAATTCAAGCCGCCATTTTTTCCACCTTGACGGCGCAGACCTTGAATTCCGGAATTTTAGCCACCGGGTCCAGGGCCGGGTTGGTGAGAACGTTGGCGGCGCATTCGGCAAAGTGAAACGGGATGAAGACCACGCCTCGATTCACCCGGGGACTTATCTTCACTTGAATTTGAATCTCTCCCCGGCGAGAGCTGACCAGAACCGCTTCCCCGTCTGCCACCGCCAGCGCCCGGGCGTCTTCCGGACTGATCTCCACGTAACCCGTCTTTACTTCCTGGTCCAGGGAGGGAGAGACTCTGGTCATAGTGCCGGAATGGAAATGGGCAAAAGACCGCCCGGTGCTGAGCAGCAAGGGATATTCCCCATCTTCCACCTCCGCCGGCGGCTTATAGTCGATGGCCTGAAACAGCCCTTTGCCCCGGGTAAAGCGGTCTTTGTGCAGGTACGGCGTGCCGGGATGCTCCAGGGTGGGGCAGGGCCACTGCAACCCTTGCGAATCTAGCCGGTCGTATGTCATCCCCGCGTAGCTGGGGGTGAGTTGACGAATTTCCTCAAAAATCTCTTCCGGTGAGGCATAATTCATGGGGTAGCCCAAGCGGGTGGCCAGATCCTGGGTAATTTGCCAATCCGGCCGGGATTCCCCCACCGGCTGGATGGCCTGGCGCACCAGCAGCACCCGCCGTTCCGTATTGGTAAAGGTGCCGTCCTTTTCCGCAAAGGAAGCGCCCGGCAGGACCACCTGGGCCAGCTTCGCGGTTTGGGTGAGGAAGATGTCCTGGAGCACCAGGATTTCCAACTTTTTCAAGGCCGCCTCCGCATGGCGGAGATCCGGCTCGGTCACCATGGGGTTCTCCCCCACGATATAGAGAGCCTTGATCTTCCCGGCCTCAATGGCATTGAACATATCCGTGAGGGTCAGTCCCGGTTGTTTGGGCAGTTCCCGGCCCCAGGCCTGGGCAAACTTGGCGTTGGCCGCCTCATCCCCCACCGGCTGGTAGCCGGAAAAGACGTTGGGCAGGGCCCCCATGTCGCAGGCTCCCTGGACGTTATTCTGGCCCCGCAGGGCGTTCACTCCGCCCCCGGAGACCCCGATGTTGCCGGTGAGCATGGCCAGGTTGGCCAGGGACTTGACGTTATCCACCCCGGTGGTGTGCTGGGTGATGCCCATGGAATAGACAATGGCGGAGGGCTTGTGGGTGGCGTAGATCTCCGCCAGACGCCGCAGGTTGTCGGGCGAAACTCCGGTGATGGCCGCCACCTTGTCGGGAGGATATTCCTCCAGCTTGGCCGCCAGGGCTGCAAATCCCTCGGTGCGTGCGTCGACATAGGCGCGGTCGTGCCAGCCTTCTTTCAGGATAAGGTGCATCATGCCGTTGACCAGGGCCACATCGCTCCCCAACCGCTGCTGCACCGCCACCTCCGCCAGTTCCGACAGTTGAATGCGGCGAGGATCGGCGACGAGCAGCTTGGCCCCCTGTTCCATCCCCCGAAAGATCCACTTCGCGGCAATGGGATGGGCCTCGGTGGTATTGGAACCGATAACCAAAATGGTCCTGGCGTTTTCCAGGTCCACAATGGAGTTGGTCATGGCCCCGGAACCGAAGGCCGCAGCCAGGCCCACCACCGTGGAGGCATGACAGAGGCGGGCGCAGTGATCAATGTTGTTGGCGCCGAGGACCGCCCGGGCGAACTTGTTCAAGAGAAAATTCTCTTCATTGGTCACCTTGGCGGAGGCCAGCACCTGTACCGCCTCCGGCCCGTGACGGTCGAGCACCCCTTTCAATCCTTGGACTGCCGCGCTTAGGGCTTCATCCCAACTTACCGGGGTTAGCTGGCCATTATTCCGGAGGAGCGGCTGCTTCAGGCGCTGCCTGCTCTCCACAAACTCATGGCTGCTCCAGCCCTTTAAGCACAGGCTCCCCTGGCTCACCAAATGGGATTTCACCGGCCAGGAGCCGACAAGGCTTCCATCCAGAACCTCCAGCAAAATGCCGCAACCGCAGCCGCAATAAGGACAAGTGGTGTGTGTGGTACTAAAATCCATAAAATCCCCCCTCCTATACCGCCTCCGCCTGTGGCTGGGTGGCCAGCCAGGCGGCCCGGACATCCCGGCGCACTGGATTGGGACCCAGGCGCAGGGCCCGTTCCGTCATCTCCTGGGCCATGTTGGCGAACTTGGGCCCTTCCCCGGAACTGATGTGAAACATCTCCAGCCGTTCCGGCTCCAGGCCGATCTGCTCCAGGACTTTCTTCACCCGGGCCACGCGTTTGTAGGCCTGGACGTTGCCCGACAGGTAATGGCAGTCGCCCACGTGGCAGCCGGAGACGAAGACCGCGTCCGCGCCGGCCTCGAAGGCCGTGAGTATATGAAGGATGTCCACCCGGCCGGTGCAGGGCACCATAATAATCCTGATGGCGGGGGGATATTGCAGCCGCATGGACCCGGCCAGGTCGGCTCCGGCATAGGAGCACCAGCGGCAACAAAAACCGATAATCTTGGGATAATATTCTTCAGTCATTCTCAACTCCTTTATTCCAGTTTGCGGATAAGGTTCCCGATGTCGTTGGGTGCGAGCGCGGCTGGATGCCAGCCATAACTTAAACTCGCAGCCATCCTCATCCCCGGGTGCGAAACCTGTCCGCTTTCGCGGACGCGGACAAATCTCCGCCGCTAACGGGTCCCAGATGTGCGGGTCCTTAAGAACTAAGCTGGAATGGAGGCAGGTTGAAGAATTGACCTGAAGAAAGGAAGGGAGGAGGTTTAAGAGGAACTTAGGTTAAGCAGTCTCAATCCCAGGCGATCCCCCCCGGCCTCATCCAGCGCCTTATGGGTTACGGGCCTTACCAAGGCCCCCCGGACACCTGGGCTTCAGGACTTGCTGCGAATAATAATCATGGGCCGAAGCACCTGGGATCACCCCCTTTAAGAAAATTTTCTCAATTATAAAACCAAGGGGAGGAAGAATCAATTTTTTTTCTCGCCCTCCGCTTCGATAGGTCTATCAATATTTTTTTTAAAATGGCTTGTAATTTTAAATATTAATGCTATTTTGAGTCCACGCTGGAAAATATATTTATAAGGAAATAAGCATCTTAGATAAAACCAAACACATCTCTCAGACCTGAAGGGGAATCCACGTGTCCCATCTTGAGTACAGCCGGCCGGGTTAAGGAAAAACCAGGCCGGCTTTTTTTGCGCCATCTGACCTGGAAACCGCAGCTTATGGAGGGAAAAATGGAGACCATAGCCGCCCACCCCGAAAACCAAGGTAAATTTTATCTCCAAATTATTCTCTCCTATTTTCTCATTCTTGCCTTGTGCTGCTTCTATCTGCTGGTTTGCAGTACGGTGCCGGGATATGCTTTGGATTATTATGTCGATAGTAATGATGGGGATGATAATTATGATGGCCGGTCTCCGAGTTGGAACGGAACCAGTGGGCCTTGGAGAACTTTGCGCAAGGTATATTTAATGTCATCTCCGTCATCTTCGCCGCGCATTCAAGGAGGCGACGTCGTATATTTGAAGCGCGGCAGCACCTTTAGGGGCAATACGTTGACTGACTATCCCAGGAATATCACCGCTGCGTTAGCCCTCCAATGCAGTGGCAGCCCTAATTCGTATATAACTATTATGGCTTATCCTGATCCTGGTCCTGGAGAAGATCCGATAAAAGACAAACCGGTAATTTTGGGTAATGGATTAACCTGCGCCATATGTTTAGACCAAAGTTACGTAACAATTAAAAATATTGCCATAACATATAATAATGTCATTACTCCGGTTCTGTCACTCTTACTACTGGATGATCCGCCACAAACTGCCTCTGCCTCGACTTCTGCCGCTCCTGCATCTGCCGCCTCCACCTCTGCTACGATTACTTCCACCCCGCTACCGCCTCCGTCATTGGCTTCGTCCCGCTTCCGCCATACCAAGCCGAATTGCCGCCAATCCGATACCCCGATTTTGCCCCCGCCGGACCTGGAGGTTCTGCAAGAATTGCCGGCCCCTGGTTCCGATCTGCCCTTAACTTTCATACCCTTACCTCCCTCTTTACCCGCTCACTACGCCATACCTCCTTTCCCCGCCTCTTCCACCCTGTCTGCAACTCCGCCACCCCTGGAGGTCATTTCTCCCTCAGTGATGGAAAGTACCTTCTCATCATCCGTTATACCTGACCTGGCCTCCCTTCCTGACGATGACAATATCCAGCCCAGACATGGCGGGACCAAAGGAAAAGGAATAATCATCCCCAACAGCAAAACGGATACTTCTCCGGGGCCCAATAACATCATGATACAAGATTGTGATATATATTGGTGTCCCTTATCCGGCATATCTATTGAAAACTCGGGAGTAATCTGGATTAAGGGAGCCTGGCATGTTGTTAATAATCAAATTGTCAGCACTAGCAATATTTGCGGCAACGGCGAGAGCGGCATTGAAATAATACCATATACTTATGAAGAAAATGGGCAAAATAAGAAAAATAAATGCAATATTACGAACATAAATATAAGCGGCTGTGATATCTATGAAAATTACTTCCATGGAGTATATCTGGAATCCGCCGGAAACCCTGTAACCTGTAATGGTAATCCCAGTGACCCTG
>JBMORF010000058.1:0-81040 GCA_049322315.1 Thermodesulfobacteriota bacterium
TCTGGAACTCTCCCGCCTGGCCCAAACCATGCTCCTGGAACGCCTGGATTTGTGGGCCTTGCTGGGCCTTCGACCGCCAGACAACCGGCAACCTTTGCTATTCAATTAGCGTGCCGGACAGCAATGAACCTCTATATTGAGGTGGAGAGTTAAGATTGTGTAGAATAATTTTTTTGCATTTTATGTTATTCGTAAGATCGCAAAAAAGGTGGATATAGTCTTTTCCCCCAAGATAAACGATGGTGTCCGTTGTATTTTTGGGTAGCATACAAAAATCATTATATCTATCTCTTCTCCTACGACGTTGATGGGGATTCGCTTGGGTTTGAAATGTGATGTCATATTGAGGTGTCAAAAAATCAGATCTTATAAGACCCCATCCCGCCGATAGAATATAAACGTTATCTACCCCGAAATTACTTACAAGGTTGTGATAAGCGGGATTCTTATAAAGCAAATAGGCGGGATAAAGATTGAAATAGTTATGATTTGGATGCCTGTTGTAATCCCAAACAAGCTCACGCCACGAAGTGTTTTGGTCGGAGATATGGTCTGGAAAAGCGTAAAGGCCGTCGAAGGCTGGAGAATTAACCTCAGGATGGGCAACAAACATTACATTCTTGCCTTCTTTTGTTTGCCAATAGCCCTCGTCATTTTTTCGGCCTGCACATTGTATGACTATCTTCATGCTTTCCTCCCTGCATTGGAGATGAGGCGTCCTAATACATTTAAAAAAGCAGGATCATAGGTTTCTTCGACATGGTTTTGATTCCACAGTCCGGAATCTCTAACCTTGGCCCTATTGGAATAGCGGCCAAGCCAATTATTCGAAGGTGGATCAATAAGGGGTTTGTTAAAATTACTCAACAGCGCGATGGAGTTTTTTTCAATGTATCCCCTTAAACTGGCGGGACTTGGTTTATCATCTATACCGATCCAAAGAAAAGGCATTTTATCTATGTAAAACGAAACTTCTTTTTCAAGTTTCTCCTCACTTTTACGAATGGCTGCTGAAGCCGATGGCCCATTTCCCCAATTCTCATATTCATACCCATACTTTTGAATCAAGGCTTGGCCGACAATTAATCGGAAGATCGACCCCCTGTGATTGCCACCGCCTGTTTTTGTAACGCCTTTATGTTGTGCAAGGCGTGTCCATAACGTTGTATGTGATCCGTTTGTAAGTGCATGTGTTCCGACACGTACAATCCGAGGTCCCATTCCTGTATCCGTTCTGTATTCTCCATTTTCGCAAAAGAAGTACACACCTCGCTGAGGCCAAATTTGGCGTCCAGAACAATCACACAATAGATGATAACCACCACAAACTTGTTCGAGATGCTTTAACAAAGCGTAAAACCTTATTGAATCTCGCAAACGAAAACTGATAGCATCTGATTTATTCTCAACAATGTCCTCAAGCGTAATCACAGCTTTAATTTCCCTCGACGGTGCTATAACAGGTCACGTCACTTTTGAAGAAAAATAATCAAGCCCGCCTCAAGGGGCGGGCCCCAGCCGCCGGTAGGCGCGGACCATCTCAAAGGCCGTGTCATAGAAGGCATCTTGCCCCATCAGTTCCACTATCCCCGAGCGTTCCAGTTGGGCATAAACCCCAGGAGAAACTTCGGAGAATACCAGCCTGATTTCTTTCTCCCGGAAGATGCCATGGAGGGTGCGCAAGGTGGCCGCGGCCGTGAAGTCCACGTCATCCACCGCAGCGGCGTCGATGCAGAACCAGGTTAACGGGCGCTTTGCCTCTTGGGTCAGGTTGGTAACCTCCTCGGCCAATACCCCGGCATTGGCATAATACATCCCGTGCGTGAACCGGTAGATCAGTAACCCGGGAAGAAATTGGGCCTGGGTGTCCAGCGCCAGGGTATTCCAGCCCCCCTCCGGGTCCTGCGCCACCAGCGCGTTATGCGGCCGGTAGCCGTGGCGGGTGTGAATGGCCAACGACAGGAACAGAGCCAGGAGGATACCCTGCTTTACTCCCACTAGGACGACGGTGGTGGCGGTAATCAGGGCCACCCAGAATTCCCAGGGCCGCTCCCGGTAGATTTGGCGCAGCCCCTGAACGTCAATAAGATGCACGCAGATGAGCACCACCACCGTGGACAAGACCGCGGCCGGCATGTAGGCCAGTGGGCCCGTCAAAAAGAGCAGCACCAATAATACCACGATACTGCTGGTGATTTGGGACAACTGGGTGCGACCGCCGGCTGAGTCCACCATCTCCGTGGCGGTGGGACTGCCGTTAACCACAAAGGCGCCGGACAGTCCGGCCCCCACGTTGGCCAGGCCCAGACCCAACAGATCCATTTTTTCGTCAAAAGATTCATTGAAACGGGCGGCAAAGGCTTGGGAGGTCGCGGCGCTCTGGGCCAGGATCACCACAAAGATGGAAAAGGCCGTAGTCGAGAGATCTTTCAGGAGACGCAGGTTCAAATCCACCTGGGGCCAACCGAACTGAGGCAGGCCCTGGGGGACGGCGCCCAGGGTGGCCACGCCATAGGATGGCAAATCAATGGTCCAGCTAACGACGATGGCGCCGATGACCGCGATGAGGGCCCCGGGGATCTTTTTCGATATTTTTTGGGACCCCAAAATGATGACCAGCACGGTCGCCGAAACCGCCAGGGTGTAGAAGTTGGTTTGGGAGAGATGTTGGAGATCGTGTAACAGGCTGCCCATGGGGGTGTGCGGCCCCCTGGGCAAACCCAGCATCCCCCCGATCTCCATGAGGGATACCTGGAGGCCCACCCCGGTCAGGAAGCCGACCAGCACCGTGCGGGATAAAAAGTCGGCCAGAAAGCCGAGCCCGATAATGCGGGCCAGGATGAGGAGGCCGGCCGCCATCAGGGCCAGCAGACCGCAAAGGGCCATATATTCGGGGGAGCCGGCGGTGGCCATGCCCCCCAGACCGGCAGCCAGCACCGCGGCCGTGGCGGAGTCCGCGCCCACCACCAGGTGCCGGGAGGACCCGAAGACCGCGAAGATGGACATGGGCAGCAGAATGGCATAAAGGCCGGTAATCACCGGCGTGCCCGCGATCTTGGTGTAGCCCAGGGCCTGGGGGATGTTGAGGGCCGCCAGGGTGACGCCGGCCATGATGTCGGCAGGAACCTGGGTCCACTTGAGGGGCAGAAGACCCTGGAGAAGGGGGAGCCGGGACCCTTTGATTTCAGGCGGGGGCACTGCCATGACTAGTCCTTGTCCGGGCCAGGGTAGCCGGGCCCTGGGGGTATGGAAGTTCTCTACGGCTACGGCGGTCCCCACGGCTGCCCGCCTGCCTGAGGGGTCAGCCGCGCCTAACAGTATCTGCCGAGCCGGTAAGCTCGCTTTGGTCGATAATCAGTCTTTTGGTAAGGAGGCTGCAAATCCTTCCATCCAGGACATGGGCGGCTCTTGACTTTAACGATCATAGGCGGATTTCGCCTGGATTGCACCATTAAAAGTTACTTGCCGGATTTTATCCTTATCTTCCCTGGTTAAGAAGGGCGGATATGGTCTGATTGACAACAACTGCTTTGGTGGGGATGCCACGGCAAATTGCCAAAAGGTGGGAGGTCAGGTGAGATGAAACCTGACGGCGGGGACCCGGCCGGATCTTAACCGGCAGGTTGTTAATCCAGGGAGGAAAGGCCCTCCCGGATGGCGTACTTGGTGAGTTCCGCCACGCTGAAAATTTGCAGCTTGTGCATTAACTGCATGCGGTGGGTCTCCACCGTTTTGATGCTGATAATAAGTTGGTCGGCGATCTGCCGGGAGCTTTTGCCCTCGGCCATGAGTTGCAACACTTCCCGCTCCCGGGGGGTCAACACCGAGAAGACCGATTCGTCCCCACCGCCCTGGAGATAATCCTTGATGACGATATTGGCGATCTCGGTGCTCAGGTAAATCTTGCCCCCCAGGACCATGCGGATGGCGGTGGCCAATTCCTCGAACGCGGAATCCTTCAGCAAATAGCCGGAGGCTCCGGCCTTGAGCATGTTCATGACAAAGCGCCGGTCGCAATGCATGGACAGCCCGATGACCTTGACCCCCGGCGACTCCGCCAGAACCTGGCGGGTGGCTTCGATGCCGTTTAAGTCCGGCATACCCACATCCATAATGACTACCTGGGGCGAGAGTTCCCGGACCAGGCGCACCGCCATGCGGCCGTCTTCCGCCTCGCCCATTACCTCCAGGTCGCTCTCTTGCTCCAGCAGGGTGCGCAGCCCTTGCCGGACAATCTTGTGGTCATCCGCGAGAATGAGCTTGATAGACACCTTATAACACCTGTAGTTCCTTTTCTTCCGCCCAGAGGGGGATCAAGAGGGAGACCCGGGTGCCCTGGCCCGGCGCGGAATCCACTTGCAGCCGCCCGTCCAGGTGCTGGAGGCGCTCCCGGATGCTGAAAAGACCGAAGCCCCCCGTTTTTATTTCCGAACCCGAAGGGGTGGGGGTGAAACCGACGCCGTCGTCGGCCACCTCGATGGTCAGGTTGTGGTTATCCCGACCCAGGACGACCCGGAGGTTGTTGGCTCTCCCATGTTTGACGGAGTTGAGCATCAACTCCCGCACCACCTTGAAGAGCAGCACCCTGGTTTCGTTTCCCAGGGGCTTGGGTTCCGCATCCGTCCGCACGTCCACCAGGATACCGTGTTGTTCCTGCAAATGTTCGCCGAACCATTCCAGGGCCGCTTCCAATCCCAGTTCGTAGAGGATGGGGGGGCTGATTTCAAAAGTCAGGGAGCGGGTGGACTTGATGACCTGCTCCACCAGGTCCCGCACCTCGTTCACCGGCACCTCCAGGTCGGTGTTTGCCGCCTTATCCCGTAAGCTGCCCAGCTTGATCTGGGTCAGGGCCAGGATCTGGCCGATGTGGTCATGGAGTTCCGTGGCCAGGATGCGCCGCTCCCGCTCTTCGGCCAGAGAGAGCTGCGACGCCAGGGAGCGGAGTTGCTCCTGATAGTTGCGGATCTTCTCTTCCGCCTCCCGTTGGGGCGTCAGGTTTTCCACCATCGCCACGGCGAACTGGTTTTCTCCGGTGCCGGTCTTCACCAAAGAAACGGTAAAGCGCCCCCAGATCATGCGGCCATGGCGGGGGACCAGGCGGCTGTCCAGGGTAAAGACGGTGCGGTTGCCCTTCACCAATTGCTGCAAAAGTTTCTGGTAGGTGACGCCTTCATCCGGCGGCAACACCATGGTGAAAGAGAGGTTACGCAGTTCTTCCCGGCTGAAACCCAGCATCTCCTGGAGGGCCGGATTACTTTCCACCAGACGTCCTTGCAGGTCCAGCAAGGCTATGCCCGTGGTGGCCCCCTCAAAAATGGCGCGAGAGCGAGTTTCGCTCTCTCGGAGAGCCATAATATACTCTTTGATTACCAACTCAGACACTCCCGCACCAAGGTAGGTTTTATTGGCCGCCACCTCGCGCACTGCCCGGGCTAGTTCCTCGAAAACACAGTCTTTTAACAGAAAAGCCGACGCCCCGGTCTTTAGCATATTCAGGGCAAAACGCCGGTCGGCATGGGTAGACAAGGCAATTATTTTCACCGCCGGTGAATTGGCCAGCACCCGGCGGGTTATGTCAATGGCGCTAACATCGGGCATGGTCACGTCCATGACCACGACGTGGGGGGACAGTTTCTGGGTCAGGCTGATAGTGGCCTGCCCGTCCTCCGCCTCCGCCACAACTTCAATGTCTTTCTCTCCGGACAGCAAGGTGTAAAGACCTTGCCGCACCAGACTATGAGGATCAGCCAGGAGAACTTTGATAGACATATGAATTCCTTGACTGGCAGTCACGGGCCCCGGTGGTGGCAGTGGCCGTTATCAGGCTCATAACTGCAATTATAATTATTAAGATATTCGCAGCCCTACGTCCATAAATTTTATTAACTCTGCAGCCCACGCCTGTTACTGGCCGGTCACTTTTAACCTGGGGACTGCTCTCAAGTTAAACCGCGCCGGCCCTGCTGCCCTTCTAAAACAAGGTGTAAATAAAGGGAGCGATGGCGGAGCCGCTGGTGAGCACGACCATCCCCCCGAACAGTAATAAGGCCGTGAGGATAGGGAGCAGCCAATATTTCTTGCGCACCCTCATGAAACCGCACAGATCCTGGAGAAAGCCCCTGCCGGTCCCCCGGGAAGCCCTAGATAAGCCGGTGGCCGGACTGCCAGTCGAGTAAGCGTTGGGAAGTCTGTCGACATTGTTTAGCGTCTTCATGGCTGCTCACCTTTCGTAGTATCAAGTTGACCCCGCCTGCGGCCCCCGGTCATCTCTGGGGACCGCCGGGTCGCACTCCGGTTGGTTCCTTTTATTAATCCAGGTCCCAGGGAATTTCCACCAGGTTGCTCACTCCGGGCTCGTCGGCAGGATAATTGTGCCAGGCCCTTTTTAAATTCCCTTCCTTGGCCGAGATCTCCAGGTAGATTTTGAACCCCTCGTCATTGAGGGTTTCATAGTGCATCATGGTCTTATCCGGACGCTGGTTGACGGTATGGTCAGGCAGGACAATATTCTTGTCCTGGGTGACCGGTCCCAGAATGGTCTTACCGTCCCTGACGTAGATCTTGATGCGCACATTGTGCCAGGGGTAATCATTCAAGTTGGTGATCTGGTATTCCCGCCTGATTTTTGGCGCACCGGGGTAAACCCCGTAGTAAGTGAAACCTGCGTCCAGAGGGGGCGGCGGCAACACGGGAGGCGCAACCTCCAGAGGCGGCGGGGGCGCCGGTGGGCAGGGCGGGGCCACAGCCACTTCCTCTTTGGGTTTGGCCGCTTTTCTCCGGACTTTCTTACGCACGACCTTGGGCTTGGGGGGGGGCGGCGGCGGCGGGGTCACCAGGACCAGAGGATAAAAGGGATGCTCACCGGTATATAAGCGGGGACCTTCCAAACCGCCGTGGTTAATGGCATAATTCCCCGGGGTCAGCTCCTTGGTGGGCACCAGGCAGAACCATCCGGGTTTCTTGGGCACTTCCGTGATCTGCAGGGGAATATATTCGGCGACGCACCACAGGTTGATGGGCACCTCCGCATTATATTCCAGGCCATAGGTCTTGGCGAAATTTTCGGGGTCCAGTTTGGTGGGGTTCAAGTCAAAAATGGATGCCGGATCTTTTTCCACGTAGGCCAGCCTGGTGAGGCGCACCTTTTCCCCTGCGGATTCCGGATCAAAAACCATGATCTCCAAGGGATGCGTGTCCGCTTTCAGGGTCGGCGCCTTGGCCAGGCCATAAACCCCCGAGCGCACGTCTTCCCCCATCAGGATAGCCGTCCGGAAAGTCAGGCCCCTCTGGGTCAGCTTAATCTTCTTTTTCCCTTGTTGGATATAAAGTTCCCCAAGTCGGACCCCTCTTTTTTTCTTTTTCACTTTCTTGGCGGCATAGCCGTCAGGGGTGAAGGCCGCCAAAAGCATCACCGCTATTATTAAGCCGGCCCCAAAGATCTTCCCGGTCGTGGTTTGCATGGCTCGAATCCCCAGTTTAGCGATCTTGTTCCCCGGCCCGTGGCAGGCCGCAAATTCCGGTGTTAGCCGAAAAGCTGCGCCGCCAGAGAGGCATCCAGCTTTTTCAACGTCGTGTATTCCTCCACTGCGGCTCCGAAGTCGCCGCTGGAGAGGTAAGACACGGCCAGTTGATAATGTCCCAGGGCATGCTGGGAATTGATCTTAAGCAGGGTCTGGAAAGCATTGATGGCCTCGGCATAGCAGCCCAGGCGGAGATAGGTCAGACCCAGTTGGTAGTGAGCCTCCTCGTTGGTGGGATCAGACTGAATTCCCCGTTTCCAGTAGACTGCCTGATCCTGGGAGGTGGTCAATGAACCGGCCTCCAGCAACAAGCCGGAAGTCAAGCGCGGCTTCTCCGGCTTAAGATTGACGGCCTGGCGCAAAATATCCAGGGCCTCCTTATAATAAGTGAAAGCGCCGCTGCCCGCGCCCTGCTCCTGGTTGAGCTCCGCTTTCCCGGACTTTTTCCGCACCACGTTGGCGAAAGCCACGGCCGCTTCTTGCCAGCGGCCCATCTGGCCATAGACCATACCCAGGAGATATTGGGCTTCACCCAGTTCGGGGTTGAAACGCAGGGCGTTTTTCAGGTTCTCGGCCACTTCTTCCCAGCGGCCGGTGAACGAGGGGGACAGGTTGGCGTAACGCGCCGCCTCGGCGTCGTCCGCCAAGAGGATGGCCTTCTGAAAAGCCTCGGCGGCTTCCCGCCATTGCCCCAACTGGCCGTAAGTGACCCCCAGGGCCTGATGGGCCATGGCGTTGTCAGGGTTGGCCTGGACCGCCCTTTTAAAGGCCTGGATGGCTTCGTGCCAGTTGACCACCTGGGCGAACATCCCGCCCAGGTTGAGATAGGCTTCGGCGTTTTCCGGTTTAACCATGACCTCTTGTTGGAAGCATCTCACCGCCTCTTTCCAATTACCCATCTGGTTGCAGGCGATCCCCAGGTGGCGGAAAGCGGGGGCATGATCGGGCCTTAAAAAGAGGACTTGCTGGAAGGCCTTGACCGCCTCCGGCCAGCGCCCCAGGTGGCAGTAAGCCAGGCCCAGATTATAGGTGGCTTCGGGATCATCGGTTTTGCCGTGTAAAACCTGCTGGAAGGCCGCCACGGCCTCCGGCCAGCGTCCCAGGTGGCCGTAAGCCACCCCCAGGCGTTTCAGAACCTCCGGATCCTGATTGATCCTGAGGGCATGTTGGAAAGAGGCTGTAGCCTCCTGCCATTGCCCTAAAGCGGCCTGGATTTCCCCCAGGTTGCAGGCGGTCTTGAAGAGATCGGGTTTCAGCTTCAGGGCCTGCTTGAGATAGATCAGGGCTTCTTGGAACTGGCCTTGCCGGCTGTAGGCGACTCCCAAGTTGCCATAGGCCTCGGCCAGGTCCGGCTTAAATTTAATGGCCAGCCGGTAGCTGGCGATGGCCTCGGACCAATTGCCGCTTTCGCTGAGGGCCAACCCCAGGAGGTGATGGGCTTCCGCCTCATAGGGCTTCACTTCCCTGGTGATGGTGTCCGGCGCCTGGCCCAGGGGTAATGCCTCAGCCTGGGGCCGGGCCTCGGGAATGGGAATAGCCGCCGCCGGGGGTGAGAAAACAAACGGCGGCGGAGATAGGGGCGCGGTTGGTTCCTGCTCCACCTTCGGGGCTGCCTCCGGGACCGTCTCCTGATAAGGCGCCATTGGTTCCCGCTCCGCTTCCGAGACCGTCTCCAAGGAGGGTGCGGCCGCTTTTGGCTCCGCGGCCGGAAGCTTCTCCCAGAAAGACGCGGCTGCTTCTGGCTCCGCTTCCGGGGCCGTCTCCGGGGTGGGCGCGGCCGGTGTCGGCTCCGCCAGAGTGAAGACCACCTTTTCTGCCGGAGCCGGCTGAGACGGAGGCGGGACTTCCGCCTCTGCCGCCGGGGCGGCCTCGGTCTCCAGTTCGGGGCTGGCTGGCGCCTCTGCTTCCGGGGGGGCGCTTTTCGCCACCGGGGGCTTAACCCCTTGCAGCTGTTTCAGGGCCCAGGAGGCCACCTGCCGCACCGCCTCTTCGGGATCGGCTAAGGCCGCGTTCAAGGCGTCCATCGCCTGGGGCTGCTTTAGTTCGCCCAGGGCCTCCACCACCCGATAGCGCACGCTGGCGTCGGGGTCGTCCAGGGCGGACAGCAGCGGCGCCACGGCCTGGGGGTCCTTCTGGGCGCCCAGAGCCCAAGCCGCCCAGAACCTCACGTCCCGGTTATTATCGCCGAGCGCGGCGATCAAGGGGGCCACGGCTTGGGCCTGCTTACTCTTCCCCAGGGTCCGGGCGGCTTGGGCCCGGGCTGGCGCATCACCCTGGGAGAGCGTAGCCAGGCATTTGTCCAAAGCCCTATCGGCTTCTTTCGCCCCTTTCTCCCCTGCGGGCCTGAACTTCACGCCCGAGCTGGCGCTGCGGGAGGATTTCTTCGCTCCCCGGTTCCATAAAAGCAGGGGAAACAAAGCCACTGCCCACAGAAAAAGCAGGGTTGGCTCCTGACCGGCAAATGGGTAAAATTGGCTGACCCATTCTCCGATTCCCAGATTGCCCAGAGTTAAGATAGTCATTTTATTTCTCCAGCGTTCCCGTGCTGCTTAAAGGCCTTTAATCAACCTAAATAGATGCCTAAAAGTCAGCATTTAATCCTCATTTTGCCCCACGGGCCGCAACCTGCGGTTTGGCAGCCACCAGGCGCCTGAAGAAACTCTGATCCGCAGGGGTAATAGCCCCCAGGGCGAAAAGGGCTCCCGCATAAACGCCCAATCCCAAGGGGATAACAATAAACAGATGGACCGGGCGCAGCAAATAAACCGCCAGCCCCATAACGACGCCGGCCAGGGCAGGAGCCGCGATCAACCGCAGAAGTTGCCCCAGGCTCACATACCGCCGCAAGGAAAAAGCATAGAGAATGACGCAATAAATCGCCTGGGTGGCAAAAATGGCCCAACAGGCCCCCAGATAGGAATAACCCATGATTAACAGGAAGTTGCCCGCCACGTGAATGCCGGCCACCACCCAGATGGAAGCCAGCAGGAGGCGCTCCCGGTTCCGGGCCACCAACACGCTCTGGCCGACAAAACACCAGAAGCTGAAAACCAGGGCCAAGCCCAGAATTTGCAACGCGGGAATGGAGGGGGCAAAGGCCTGCTTATATAGAAAGATGATGATGCGGTCAGCCAGCAGGTTGGTGATCACCAAGAGGGGGACCGCAAAAATGAACATATATTTCAGGGTAAAGCGCAGAGTGCGGACGAAAGAGCTGGTGCACTGGACAAAATATAAGCTCATGACCGGCAAGAAAGCTCCGGTGATGCCGGCGGGAATCAAGGTCATGGCATCAAAAATCCTGTTGGCGGAGGCAAAATAGCCCACCGCCGTTTGGTCCACGAGAAAGTTGAGGACCACCACCCCTATCTGGTTGCTGAGATAAAGGGCCACCAGGATTCCGGCGAAGGGCATTGCGGCCGCCACCTTACGCCAACTGGCGCGCCATTGCCATTCAGGCTGCTCCTCCCAGCCCGTGAGCCTTTTCAGGATGAAGAAGGCCAAAATGACACTGGCGCTGACGCTCGCCAACTGCATTGAAAGCACGCCTTTGAGGCGGTAACCCGCATAAAGGATGGTGATCCCCAGCAGGATATTGCTCACTGAGAAAAAGAGGCGCACCCCCATCTCCAGCTCAGCCCTCTGATTGGCCCGGAAAAAAGAATTAGTGAATTCCATAAACGAGTACACCAGAGTAAAAGCCACCGCCAGGGTTAAGACGGCAGGATCGGTCCGGGACCAGAGAACCGCGCAGATGGCAAAGATCCCCAAGGAGGTAACGGAGATCAGCCCTTTGATGGCGCCCAGGCCCAGGAAGTAATGATAAGTGCCGGCAGGATGGCGCGACACTTCCCGCTGCACCAGATCCTCGAAGCCAAACTTGGAGGGGATAACGACGAAGTTCGCCACCGCCACGGCAAAGGCAAAAACGCCGAGATCCCTCGCCCCCAAAAAACGGGCGACGACAATGAAAAACACCACCCCCAAACCTTTGGCCATTATTTCTATACTGATCAACAGCAGACTGTTGCGAATGAATCTCTGTGAACTCATTTGTTGATCCATATCCGCCAACTGTGGATTCAAGGTTGGCAGTAATAATGTTCGGAACAGTCGATGGAGTCGGCTTCATGGTCGCAGGACCTTATCTAATTAGCCAAAAACCCCGCATTTTGCCGCCATTGCCAGAGCTGAACATGCCGCTCCGGGGCCACTGCTGCACCTGGAAAAACCACAATATCATATTCAAGGTTTATCGCGTCTTTATGCTGCCGATTAACACGATTGTTGGAAAAAAGTTCTTTTTGCATGTGTCCATAGATATTATTAGCAATTATTTCGTTCCCTTTTTCCGATATATGCGCAACATCAACATATACTGATTCCGACCTCTTATCGAAGATATGCGTTAAGAGATAGAAATGGGGAATATTTTCCTTCTGGAGATATTCGTCAGTATAGATACATAGTTTTTTGAAAGCCTTATCTTCCGCTCTAATATCAATATTAGACTCTTCTTTCATAAGATGGCGTTCAGTTAATATAGAAGGCTGCCAAAAACAAATATATTTGAATTCGTAAGCCTTAGACAATTGATCCAATACTTTTATTGATTTCTTATAATCATCAACGATATCACGGGATAGTGAGCGCAATTGATCATCGCTATATTTTTCAGCAATTTCCAGATATTTTGGTTCCTTACTTATTGATAAATATAGTCCATTAATAGCTTTGTATATCATACAATATTTTCTAATTGCTTCTGTGATCCCTTTCCAGATGATATCCCGGTATTTTAATTTCAACTTTTCTTTAGTCATAAATTGGTTATGCACGGTTCCGGCAATGCCATGCTGGTGCGCCGCATAGATTTCGTTAAAACCGTCATAAAATATGACATAACGCGGTGAGTGGCCCTCTTTTAACAAGAGAATTAAATGGAGAATACCTTGCATGAAAGTGTAGCCTGGCACGCTATAGTTAAAGACCTGGAATCGAGCGCCATGTTTGTTAAGCATCCTGGAAAGATAGGAGGGGATGGTGTAATTATCCCTGGCTCCCAAGCCCCAGGCTGCAGACCCGCCAAAGAAATAGACCTGTGCCAATTTTTGACCCTTGGGCGTTTCCGGGTTCCAAGTCTTGCGGCCCGTCTGCACATCCTCATTGACATACAAACCATGGTATGGTTTATCGGTCCACCCCAAGAACTGGTTATATTCCCGATCGTTGAGCGTGTCCCACGTCTCTTGCCAGATCTGGTTAGCCATTTTTTGGTCCTGATAGTATAACAATAAGGGGTTATCATTTTGCTTTTTTCTTAACATAGAAGCCACACCGTTTATTAATTGTAAGCCGACTTCTATGACAATTATTGCCAACACAAAAGAGACAAAGTAAAACAGTAATTTTTGGGATTTTCCATGATTCATTAGTGCTCATTATCTCCTGCAATTACCCGGGGGTAACTGCCTGCGCCTGGGGAATATTTTCATTAGCTTTTCTGGCGGCGATATGGCCTATCGCCACAGCCAGCCCCAATTCGAACCAGAATAAGCGGTGAGAGGTCCAAGTGGACAAATCTGTCAGCCAATGGAATAAATGCCCCACCAATGCCGCCAGGATTCCCAGCCCGACACAGGCGATAAGTGGCTCCGTTGAACGCAATGCCGGCAAGAGGCGCCAAAACACCGTAGCCACCAGCATAAGAAGAAAAAATAACCCTATCAAGCCTATCTCTCCGGCGATGAACAGATAGACATTATGAACCGCAGAATTCCAACCCGTAGTTAATTGCTCGGCCGTGAAGTCATATTTTTGGGCCACCGGGACATAGTTGTTCAAGCCTACACCCAGCCAGGGATGGTGGCCGATCATGTTGTAGGCCACCTGCATCAGAGGCAAGCGCCCCAGGGCGGTGCCGGGCTCGGTCCGCAGCAGACCCTTCTGGAGAGGATTGGGGATCACCAATAACAAGATAGTCGTTAAGACACCGAGGGCAAAGGTCGTGAAGAGGCCGCGCACCAGGCCTTGGCGTCGGCAGAAATTGAACAGGAGAATTGCCCCCGAAGCCATGATGGTCCAAAAAATCCCGCCCCGAGAATACGACATGCCGGTGCCAATAAATTCGATAATCACACACAGGCCCACTAAGAGTTGATAGCGCCTAGCCATAGGGTAGAAGATCATGGCAAAACTGACCGGGATGATTAAATCAAAAAATTCGGCCAGGGCTGCAGGATGTCCCATGGTGCCCGTTACCCGGGATAAGGTCAGCAAACCCAGGTAGCCTACGATTGGCTTTCTTGCCCCCAGGAATTCGAGTCCCAGAAAGGTCCCGGTGAGGTTCTGCCCTATGGCCATGAGCGCCTCGCCGACGCCGATAGTTATCAGCAGCGCCGTTATCAGCCGCAATTCCTTGATCTCCCTGATTTCGCTGGAGAAATAAATGAAAATGAGTCCTGACCAAGTCAGGTCAAAGATGGCAAAAATCGCATACATTGTGCTGGCATCGGGTTCTGAAATAAAAATAGTAGAAATTAACACCGTGCAGAAGAGTCCAGCAAAAGACAACAGTCCTGTGGTGGATATGGGCATGGGTTGCTTCCCAAAACACCTTCTGAAGATCCAGATGACATATAGGGCTAACAGGGGGAGATAGATCAAATAAATGGTAAATCCGAAAGCGGAACGAAAGGCCGCCGATGGTGAAAAATCGAAAGTTTTCGAAACACCCAAGGGCATAGCCAAGACCAGAATGGTCAGAAAAAATTTTTTCCGGTCTTTGGCGATCAAGGACACAGGCAACACCAAAAAACCCATAAAAAAGGCTAAAAAGAATCTCTTAGGAAGAAACGTTGCCACCAGGAAAAGCATGCCAATAGCCACGCCGTACAAAACCCACAAGCGGTTTATCCGGGGCTGGGCCACAGCGATTCCTTTCGGCGACGGTAGATAGTGGCTCATCGGATCTCCGGTATTGAGGCCAACACGGTCCTATCGAAATATCGTTCCACATCCTCTGGATACTTCAAGGAGTCGTCCCAATATTCCAGGAAGAAAGCGGTACTGAAACTGACCACCAGGGAGAGCACCAGGCCTAGGCCCAAATTCAAGAGCATATTGGGGAAAACCGGCTTTAGGGGGACTGCGGCCAGGCTCAGAACCTTAGCGTTCTCCAGCCGATTGTCGGCGCTTTTGGCCAGCAGGCTGTCCTGGTATTTCTTCAACAGAATGGAAAGTATGCCTTGCTTGGTATCGATTTCCCGTTCTAAGTTACTCAACCCCATCTCCGTGGTGGGTAATTGGGTCAGACTTTCTTTTAACCCTTTAACGGTCTGGACGATAGCCTGCTCCTCTGCCTGCAATTCCCGGAGTTTGGCCAGCTCCCGTTCCAGCATAATATCGACTTGATTGCGGATTTGGCTCTTAAGTTTAGCTATTTGCTCCCGGGCCGTTCGGGCCTGGCGGCTTTCCGGCGTAAAGCGCTGCAAGACGCTCTTGAGGGCAAACTGCATATTCAAAAGCTTATTTTCCAGATCCGACAGTTGGGGATCCTGGGCCATTTCCGGAAGAGGAATCAGCAGGTTGGGCCGGGACTTGCGCAACTTCTGGATTTTTTCCACCTTGGAGCGGATACGGATGATATCTTTTTGCAAGTTGGTCAAACTATTGTCATAGGTCTCCATTTTTTTCAGGAGGGCTTTGCTCTGTTCCGAGAAAGAGACAATCCCGGAGCCTTGCTTCAGGTTTAAGAGCTCCCCTTGCAGCCCTTTTAATTCCTGTTCCACTTTGGCAATCTGCTCGGCATAAAAGGAACTTTCCGCCCGGTTGATATTGATGGCCAGGTGTTGCCGCTGGTATTCCTCGGCCACCTTATTCACCACCTTGCTGGCCAAAACCGGATCACGACTATTATATCTGATAAAGATGATCTGGGAGTCACTGGCCGGGTCAACGATAAGGTTGTTATGGAGCGAGCTTACCGAGGCTTCGAAGGTCTCCTCCGGGGTCGGAGTGCGAGATAGGCCAATTTGCCTGTTCAGAGCCCTCACCCATTTCACCACGGCCCGCAGTCCATCGCGAATGGCTCCGGCCACTCCTTCCTCAGGAACTATCTTCGGAGTATCCAATTTCAGGTCTTTTACCACTCGTTCCAGCACCGGACGGCTGCGGATAATCTCCATTTCCGTGTTAAGCACATCTTTAGGATTCATCATCACGGGGGAAGTGTATCGGCGGGGATCGGTCAGCAGGTCCGGGTAGGTCCGGCTCAAAACCGCCACGCTACTGGTGGCCTGGTAGACAGGAGGCCAGAGCCAGCTTCCCACCAGAATGGTCCCCATAATGATGATATTGATAAAGATGATCAGATCTGCTCGCCGACATAGGCTATATAGCAAGATCCGTCCTGTGGTTTGTATTTTCATGGTCCTCTCCTTGCCGCCACCCTTCCTTAACCAACCCCGTTACTCAAAATATGGTGCGGTAAGGCACGGGTAAAAATTCGGGCCAACGGGCCCAGCCATCCAGGGGACTGACAGTAAAAACAAACCTCTTGTTATATTTAATGGCCTTAGTTTTGGTAGTAATCAGACAATTCACACGGGTATGAGGCACTACATGCACATAGTACCGGATGCCAGGCTTAAGTTCCACACCGTAAATCTCGGTACTGGTGCCGTCCATTTCGAGACGTGAAACGGACAAATGCCATTCGCCTTGCACCGGCGGAGACTCTATCCAGACGTAAACTCCCTCGAGATTGCCCAGCAACACCTGCATGCTGGCACTGCTCCGGCGCAAGAAGGAAATTTCGGGAGAACGGAAGATGCGCACTTGCCGATGGTTGCCCTGGCCCACAATTTCCACGGGGGTGGCATTGCCCTGGCCATAATCCCCCCCTAGATGATAAAGCCCGAAATGCGCCAGTGCGGTATTGACCACTTCCGCCGGCAGCGAATCTCCCAGCAGCAGATCGTCATGCAGCAATTCGCCGGCCTGAGCTGAGGCAATCAGCAGAGTCAGCAGCAAAAAGGTTCCGATAAAGATTTTGCTAAACATCGCCTCTCCTTCCAGGCAAAACGCTTAATAAATTAACGACCCAAACTGCGACGTCCAATAAGCGCCCACGGAACCCTGGGTCTGGATGGGGAGCACATCCCGGATGTATTGCTTGACCCACAGGTTTAGCTTGGCGATGCCGGACTTGGGCACCAGGACAATGTCTCCGGCCTTCAGATGAACATCGTTCTTCAGGCTTTTGCCTTCCTTAGGAGAAACCAGATCGGTTAGCATCCATTCGGTCTGCTCGAAAGGCCCTCTCCGCAAGACCACCACCCGGGAAAGATCGGCTTCGTCCGTTTTCCCGCCCGCAGCGACAATGGCTTGCAGGACGGTCATGTAGCCCTCCCAGGGTACGGCCTTACCATTTTTTACTTCTCCGCCCACGAAGACCCACTGGCCGGCGGCCTTGACCAGGGCCACATTAATAAACTCTTTGTCGTCGTGGATCTTCTTGGTGGCGACGTTATAGGGTTGGGCATCGGGGTTGACGCCTATGAGGACCGCGACATCCGGTTGGACAATGTCTTTGGAATATACTTGGATCAACCTCTCCCGGAACTCTTCCACGGTCAGTCCCGCGGCATGGACCACTCCCACCATGGGCAGGTTGATATTGCCGTCGGCGCCGACGCGCACTCCGATATTCAATTCCGGGTTGTAAACAAACTTGAGATCGAAGTAATCGCCGCCCACCAACAGACGGCTATAGTTGGTTCTGGCAATGAAGTCTTTATATTGCTGACTGATGGCCTGTTGCACTTCCGGAATGGTCAGGCCGAAGACGTGCACATCCCCAATCAGATTAAGATCGATCTTGCCGTCGGGCCGCACCAAGGCCGAAGTGACGCTCAATTCCCTATTCAAAGGAAAGGTAACGCTTAGAGTGTCCCCCTTCATCACCCGGTAAGGCTCCGTTTCTATGGGTCCGGGGGGAGGAGGCTTCATCTCCGGAAACGCCACTTGCCGCACACCCGTACCTTTGCCGCCCGGGGCGCAAGCCATCACCGGCAGCAGCAACAGGACCAACACCATGGATAATAAGCGATAAGTTTTCATGTTATTCGTCTCATGATGGTGTGGATAAAATCAAAGAAAGCCTTGGTTAGGGTCCTAAACAGAATTTTAAGGTCGAGACCCAAAGAAACATTATGAACATACTCCAGATCCTGGCGGATCCATTCGTTGAATTCCAGTTTGGTGTGCGCCTCCACCTGCCAGAGGCCGGTCACTCCGGGCCTCACCGCCAGGCGGGCGTCTCTCCATCTCGGGTTGTACCGCATCTCGTCAAAGGAGAGGGGCCGCGGTCCCACCAGACTCATGTCCCCTTTCAAAACGCAAAATAGCTGGGGAAGTTCATCCAGGTTGGTATTCCGGAGGAACCGACCCACCTTGGTGATCCGGGGATCATTGATAATTTTGAACATGGGCCCGTCCACCTCATTCAACTCCATCAATAATTCCCGCTTGATTTCTTCGGCGTTGCTCACCATGGAACGGAACTTAAGCATGGTGAATTCCTTGCCTTTTAAACCGGAGCGCCGCTGCCGGAATAAGACGGGCCCGGGCGAATCCATTTTGATGGCCACGGTGATGGCCGCCATCAAAGGGGCGGCGATGATCAGGAAGATGAGGGATAAAAATACATCCAACACCCTTTTGAGCTTCAGGTAAAAGGGCCCGGCAGGTGTCTTCCATATCAGATGCTTGGAAGCCGCCTTGGCTTCGCGATGGGTAGGTTCCCGGAGTTGCAGAACCTCGGTCGTCCCTGATTCACCCGGGGTTTTGGTCAGCGCGGTCTCATACAGCATAGACCCTCTCTGAACCAAAGTATCTTCGCCCACTATGCAGCGGTTGAGGTAGCATCCCCGCCCGATCTTGGCCCCATCCAGGATGACGCATTCATTGATGATGCTGTTGGCTCCGATGTCACACCCCTGGCCGATGGCCGAGGGACCCAGGACCAACACATCCCCGCCTATCTGGGTTCCGGGTCTCAAGGCGTAGGGGGCAAAGAGCTTGGCGGAAGGATGAATCTGGGGCGGCTGCAAATCTTTATGGCTGGATATGATGAGGTTATTGGGAAGGTTGGGAAACTCCGCCCGGCCCACCATCACATCCAGGTTGCCGTAAAAATAATCGTCCAGACTGGTAATGGCGCGCACATAGCCCTGCATTTCCCAGGCCGCGGTGGCCACCCCCTTTTCATGGAGAAGGGGAAAGAGCTGGTCTTTGAGGTCGAAATAATTATTGTTGGGAATATATTCCAGAATCTCAGGCTCAAAGAGATATAGCCCCGCAGGCCGCATCATGCTGCGCCGCTCCTGGGCCGGGTGGATGCGGTGAATGGCCCTGACTCCCAATTGGGCATCCATTTCCACCCGCTCCTTATCCCAGGCCGCCTCCAGAACCGGCAAGGTCCCCACCGTCACCTGGGCTTGCCGGGCCTGGTGCAGACTCAGAAACGGCGTTAGATCGGCTCCCAGAAGCAGGTCGCCGTTAGCCAACCAGAAGGGTTGTCCCTCTATGAAGTTCTCCACTTCCCGCAAGGTGCCGGCGCTGCCCATGGAGGTTGCTTGCACCAGATATTCGATTTCTTGAATATGCAAGGACAAGCGCCCGGCCACCAACTGACTGATCTCCGGCTTGACGCAAAGAATGATCTTATTGACACCCACCGCAATGAAGGCCCTCTCGAGATAAACATAAAGAGGCCGGTTGGCGATGGGCAGCAGAGCCTTAGGACATGGAGAAATGGAAAAGCCATTGAAGTTGGCTGTCCCCCCAACCAAGATAATCGCGATTTCAGGATTCGTTTTCATAGTCTGTTATAGATCCACTCAGGAATTGGGAAAATTCTGCGATTGAGCAAAATGTCAACCTTCTTACATTTGCCAGCCGTTAACTTGGAAAGGGCCTTGGACAACACCGGCACCCGGGTCACGCCCGCATACACCACCTGGATCACCTGATCTACCTGTGAACTGTAAAGTACCGATTCAGGATGCACGTTAACCGGGGGACCGTCCACGATCACCAGAGCATAATCTTCTGCCAACCGGTTAAGGAGATTATTAAAGTTAGGCGGTTCCAAATCCAATATATGATTGGGGTGCATGATTCCGGCCCCTATGGCGTCGAGGCCCGAAGCGGCCCTTTGGATCACCGCCTGACAAGATTCCACTCGCCCGGCGGCCAGCTCGCCCAACCCATAAAGGTCAGTGAGCCCTAGAGCCTGACAGATACAAGGATCATGAAAATTTCCATCGATGATGAGGATGGGGCGGGTTTGCTTGGCGACCGCAGCCAGGCCCAGACCCAGGGCCACCGTGGTGGCGCCTTCCCCGGGATCGGCGGCGCAAACCAGCACGCTATTAATCGGCTCTTCCCCCGCGGCCAACATGAGATTGTCATAGACGTTGGCAAAGATTTGCTGCGCTTCAGGAGAGTACAATTTACCTATATCGAAGGTGTAGGAATCACGCATTTTTTATTCCCCCCCAGAGAGTGGGGCCTGCTTTTTCTTCCTGGAAAAATTTACCTGCCATCTCGCTGTACCTTCTCTTTTACTGCTGCAATTTAGCCCCAACTTATCCTAAATCTTTAGGGGCTACAATCGGTGAGAGCTTGATTTTCATATCAGGGAATCCCTGATTTTGGCATCCAAGAACCATTTACCCGAAATTTTGAATCAAATTATCCTCAACCAAACTTTTCTACAATCGGTGAGAACTTGATTTTCATATCAGGGAATCCCCGATTTTTACCCCCCAAAAAGCAAGGGCCCCCGGACTTGGGATTCGATTTCGGGAAGGCTCTCACGAGCCAACAACGGCGCCGCCGGCAAGTAACGAGCAGTCAATTCTCCCTTCTGATTGAGCCGGTATTTCCAATTTTCATTATAGAATTAAGATGTTACCCCATCGGTCTCTTGGGGCAGGACATGATGTTTGGAGCCGCAAGTTTAATAGCGACCGAGATGGTGGAGGTGGCGGTGATTGAGGCCATGCCCCTCAACGGCATTATCGGGTATTTCTCGGGAATGCTCAAGCGTTAGCGATAATTGACTGAACTTTGGCGCTCCTCTCTAGCACCGCGGTGGCGACCGCCTGCCTCCCCTTGCAATCCGCCCTCCAGGGCCCGGAAGAAAGATTAACCGGTAACCAAGAATGAAAATAGATCTTAGGGATATTCCTCATAATTTTTAGTGACTAAGAAATTCCATCATATACGGCATTAGGCTATCCGCGTAAAATCTGTAGCCCGTGCGGTTGAAGTGCTCATCCCAAAGATAATACAAGCTCTCTTTCTGGCATTTTGCGCGAAAGCTATCTGTCACCTCGACAAATGCAGGCAATCCTGCTTTGAGGGAAGACTTTTTGATCAACTCATCCATATTGTTTAATTCCATCATCTTTTTATCTAACAAAAATCCTAATCCCTGGGCAAAAAGATAATCGGTTTTGCTGACAAAGACCGCCGTTGGCACGGAACAGACTATTACCCTGATCTTATGGTGGTCCGCCAGTTTTTTAATCCTCATAAGTTGATTGGTTAACATCGCCGTCAGCTTTTGCACCAAGGGACTCTTGGGGTCGAAGGTATCTCGGTACATCTGGGGATTCATTACTGCATGGACTATGATATAAGGGTTGGTCTCTCCTCGCATGAAGGCTTTTTTAAGGGGCGCTTTTAATCTCATTAATCTGGCTTGTTCTTCGTGATTGATTCTCTTTTGCAAATCTTGGGCTTCTTTTTCCCAGTATTCTCGAGTATGCTCCGCGGTAAAGACCTTGCCCCTGGCTTTCCAGAGATTCCGAGATATTCGCAGTTGTCTCAGGTTGGGAAAGAGATATTCCCAGAGAAATCCTTTGGTCCAGAAACAATCGAGATAATGCACTTTCAACTGCCACAGGTCTTCAGCTTGCAAAACTGCCAGGATTATGACGTCCGGCCTTAGCAGGGGAATGGCGATTTCGGCCATCTCCGCATATTCCACCGGTGAGGCCCCGGGTTTGCCGAAGTTGAGGATTTCCAGGGATAATCCCCGGTCCTGGAGATTTTTTTCCAGGATTTTGGGCCAAGTATCCTGCAAATCAACTCCCCAACCGTAAGTGAACGAATCGCCGATGGCCACGAGGCGCAGTTTTTTTTTCTTTTCTGCCCCGACCTCCTTGTCGCGAAAACCCAAGCTATTGATAGCGGCAAAACAATGGAACTCACAGGTCTGATAGTAAACGCGAGACCGCGGCGGCATCAGGGTTACCCCATAATTCTTATAGAGATAAGGTAAAAGTAATCCTGAGCAGCGATCAAATAAAACTAAAAAACAGCAACCGATGACCAACCACAGGAGTACCTTGCCTATCTTTTTAACGACCTGGGACATAGGCGGAAAAAATTTGAGAGAGCTCAGCACTTGCTGGACTAGCCAACCTTGCTGGTGGAATTTCTGTTCAGAAAATCAGCGGCGCCTCGGTGCCGGCGCCTGAGGTCCTCCGTCAACCGCACCGATGGCAACAGGGATTCTACCCCCTTTAATTTGCGGCGGCCAGGGGGGTGCGCCTATCCTTTCCCTGGTCATCTGGCGCGGCAACACTTCCCAAGCGTCGCCACCAACCGCGTTTTTGACAATGTCCCGGTGAGGAAGTATTGATCTTAAAGACAAGGATAATTTTCTTATGAGGTCAAAAATAACCCCTTTTCCATCTCATCCCCGCCATCAGGTATGCCGCAGACAACCGTCTCCCTTTCCGGGCATTCTCTCCATCATAATATTTTCCCGACACCTCTTTGTTGTAAAGATTCAAGTCGGAGAAGCACATCATAAGATGCAAAGGACCTTCTCCTAGGGATGTTATTTATTCTCCACTAACCTCTCAAATAGTCAAGGAAAATTTAGGATTGTGACCGGAGCCGGCCTGGGGCGCCACGCGGCGCCCTTTCATTAACCCCGCACCGGCAAGGGCGCTGGAGAGTATCCCCAGTTTTGTGGAGTAACTTTGAAAGTTAGCCAAGAATACGGCAGTCTTTACCGGGAAGGGCCGGCAACCGGCAAACAGGAAGATTTAGAGGAATTGCCATCGACATTATCTGTTCACACCTATGACGAAATGGCGCCAAATATTCCCACCGGTTTAACGCTAAGGCTTAATTAGCAGATTGGGAGTTTATCTATGTTACTGCGGGGCATTCGACCATAATGTAAGTGTCTCTGCTTCGAAAAGTTCAAGGTTCAAGGTTCAAGGTTCAAGGTTCAAGGTTCAAGGCTGGTAACTTTTCATAATTTACGGGTGGGCCAATGGCCCCTGAGCAACTGTGGCGATATTGCCCGGCGTTATTGGTTTTATTGTCTCTGCAGCTCGCCTCAACGCGCCTCCCAATTACCTTTAGGGCCAGGCTCACTCCCCCGTTCCGGGGAGGGTCTCGGCATAAATTTCCACCGCGTGTCTGACTTTTACCCGGGCCCCTGCCTGGGAAAGCATGTCCGTAAGTTGCAGCATGCAGGCCGGGCAGCAGGTGGCCACCGCCTGCGCCCCGGATTGGAGCACGTGGTCCCGCTTGCGCCGGCCGATGGCCGCCGAAATCTCGTAGTGTTGCAAATTAAAGCTGCCGCCGCAACCGCAGCACCAATCCGCTTCGGCCATCTCTTTCAACTCATAGCGGGGATTGGCCCGGATCAAGGCCCGGGGCGGAGCCGCCACGCCCAGGGATTTCTTCAGGTGGCAGGGGTCATGGTAGGTAATGGGGACCTTATTCCCCCTTACTTCCAGGTTATCCGGCCTCAGGCCCAGCCGCTCCGTGAGAAACTGGCTGATATCCAGGGTTTTATCCGCCAGGGCCGCGATGCGGGCCTGCTCGGCCGCGCCCGCTTCCTGGGCCATCAAGGGCCACATCTTTTTGATGGTGGAGGTGCAGGTGGCGCAGGCGGTGAGGAGATAATCCCAGGGCCCGGCCCCGAAGAGGGCCAGGTTGTGGCGCAGCAGTCGCTCAAAGGCCACGGTGTCGCCGCCGGAGAGGGCCGGAATGCCGCAGCAACCCTGATCCGCCGGCAGGAATACTCCCACGCCGTGGTGCTCCAAAATCCTGAGGACGGCCTCCCCCACCTGGGGGAAGACCTTGTCGATGAGGCAGCCCACGAACCAGGCGACCTTCAAGCCGGATTCCCCGGACGGGGTGTTTAAGGCGGGGACCCGGCGATGCAGGGGTCTTGCCGCCAGGGGCGTGAGGTGCCGCCCCTGAAACAGGGGTGACAGAAAGCGGGAACAGGAGGACCCCAGCAGGTCATCCACCGGCTTGATGAAGATGCCTTGAAACCTGGCGCCCCAGCCCAGGATACGGTTGAACAACTCGGTATTGCTCAGCACCCGGCGGAACAGGGCCTTTTTCCAGGGGGGGAGCCCCAGGTAGCCGGCCAGAATCGCCCGGGCCTTGATAAAGATATCCAGAACTTTCACCCCGCTGGGGCAATTGGCCGCACAGGCGCCGCAGAGCAGGCAACGGCTCAAGCGATCCTGCACCCCTTGAGGATTTTGGAAGAGCTCCCGGGCCAGGCCGTCCAACAGGGCCAGCTTGCCCCGGGCCACATCCGCCTCCCGGCCGGTTTCGGCAAAAAGCGGGCACACCGCCTGGCACAACCCGCAACGCATGCAAGTCACCAGTTGGTCTTCCAATTCCTGCATTAACCTGGCCAGCGCCCGGAGGCTGGACATTTTATTTCTCCTCTAGTGAGCACCGCTCACTCTCCTATGATCTTCCCGGGATTAAGAATTTTCAGGGGGTCCACTGCGGCCTTAATCTTTTTGGAGAAAAGGATGGTGCCCTGGCCGAACTCCTTGGCCAAAAAGCGGGCCTTGGCGGCGCCGATGCCGTGTTCTCCGGACAGGGTCCCCCCCAATGCCAGGGCCTTATCAAAGATAGCCTCCACCGCGGCCTCCACCCGGGCCCATTCCTGGCGGTTGCGGCGGTCCGTGAGGATGGTGGGGTGGAGGTTGCCGTCCCCCGCGTGCCCGAAGGTGCCGATGGGCAGGTCGAATTCCCGGCTGATGTCTTCCAGGGCCTGGATCATGGCCGGAATCTGGCTCCGGGGGACGGTGGCGTCCTCCAGGACGCAGGTGGGCTTCAGTTTGGCCAGAGCGGGGAGGGCGTTGCGCCGGGCGCTCCAGACCCGGTCCCGTTCGGCCGCATTCCGGGCCACGCGGATTTGGGTGGCGCCCAGTTTACCGCAGATGGTTTCCACCTTCTCCGCCTCTTCCGCCACCACCGCCGGGTGGCCGTCTACTTCGATGAGCAAGAGGGCCTCGGCCTCCACCGGCAGCCCCGCCCGGCTGAAATCCTCCACCGCCCGGATGGTGAAGTTATCCAATATTTCCAGGGTGGCGGGGACGATGCGCTGGGCGATGATGGCAGCCACCGTCTCCGAGGCCTGGCCCATGGTGGCGAAAGTGGCCAGCATGGACCGCCGGGCCGCCGGCAGGGGGATGAGCTTTAAGATGATCTGGGAGATAACCCCCAGGGTGCCCTCGGAGCCCACCAGCAGGGCCGCCAGGTTATAACCGCTGACGCATTTCACCGTGCGGGAGCCGGTCTTGACGGTCTCCCCGGAGGCCGCGAAGAAAGTGAGGCCCATGACGTAGTCCCGGGTAACCCCGTACTTTAGCCCCCGCAAGCCCCCGGCGTTCTCCGCCACGTTGCCCCCTAAAGTGGAGACGGCCATGGACCCCGGGTCCGGGGGGTAAAAGAGCCCCTGGGCCTCCACCGCTCCGGCCAGGCTGGCGGTGACCACCCCCGGCTCCACCACCGCATAGAGGTCGGCGGTATTGATCTCCAGGATGCGGTTCAAGGCGGTGGTCAGGACCACCGCGCCGCCCCGGCCCGGAATGCTGCCGCCGCTCAAATTGGTGCCCGCGCCCCGGACGGTTAAAGGCAGGCCGTGTTCGTGGCACAGGGCCACCACCCGGCCCAGTTCCTCCTGGGTTCGGGGCCTGAGAGCAATGGCCGGCAGTACCGGCTCCAGGACCGCGGCGTCATAGGCATAGGTGGCCCGGTCGGTCTCCTCCAGGAAGACCTGTTCTTTTCCCAGAAGCCGCTGGAATTCTTTCACCAAAGCAGGGCTGACCATCCTGGACCTCCCCGGGGATGACGCTTAATCTAACTAGATATCCGGCATCTATGGTCAATTGTTTATACCATTTACCCTGGAGTTTTTCGACCTCCCCTCCCCACGGCTTAAATTTGCCAAGGCCTCTGGGCCGGAAACCACGCCCGGCGGCCGCCTGGCTCCGCCCGCGGTTCTATGCTATAATTTGTCGGTGGGGATAGGGGTTAGGGCCTGTTTTTCGCCATCTCCTCCTCCAGAAATTTTTCAGAAAGGAAAGATCATGCTCACAGTTTTGACACGGCCGGGGCGGTCTTTTATGGGGCGACTTGACAAAGGCGACGATCTACTCCGGTCCCTGGAAAAGGTCTGCCGGGAGCATAACCTCACCCTGGGGGAGGTCCGGGCCCTGGGCGCGGTGAGCCGGGCCCGGGTGGGCTACTATGACCAGGAAGAAAGGAAATATTACTTCCTGGAAATGGACCAACCCCTGGAAATTCTGGCCCTGGTGGGGAATATTTCCATGAATGAAGGCCAGCCCACGGTCCACGCCCACGTGACCCTGGCCGATACCGCGGGCCGGTCTATCGGCGGCCACCTGGGGGAGGGCACCCCGGTCTTTGCCTGCGAGTTCGCCATTTACGAACACCTGGCGGACCAGGACTTAGCTCGCCAAGACGACCCGGAAACGGGGCTGAGGCTCTGGCCGCAATAGCAGGAGATGATGGTGGATGACCGGGTGATCCTCAAGTGCCAGATTCTCCGCTGTTTCGGCTACGGGGCCGGGGCCCAATGCCCCCCCAATACCTTGAAACCCGAGGAACTGCGGGAACTCTTGAAAAAGTTCCAGTTTGCCCACTTGTTTATCAAAGAGGTGCCTCCGGAGGTGATCGTCCGGGACAAGGCCACCATTAAAGAAAGGGTGGCGGCCTACCAGGAAGTCTATGCCATCGTGAACCACCTGGAGTCCCAAGCTTTCCATGACGGCCATTACCTGGCCTGCGGCTTTGGAGCCGGGTCCTGCCGCCACACCTTCTGCGGCCAACTGGAAAGCTGCCAAGCCCTGGAAGGGAAGAAATGCCGCTTTTCCCTGCGCTCCCGGCCCTCCATGGAGGCGGTGGGCATCGATGTCTATCAGATGGTGGCTAAGGAAGGTTGGGACATCTATCCCATCGGCAACGACGATAAGCCGGAGGACATCCCCAAAGGCACCCTGGCCGGCCTGGTGGTCGTCCAGTGAGGTAGCCGGCTAAAAAATGGGGGAAAGCCCGGCTTGCTTGCAGATTTCATTGGCGGTAATACGGTCCAGTAAATTGTGGCGTTTGACGGGAATGGTTTTTAAGCCATTGGAATAGATGGAATGATTGCCGCCCTCCCGGAGGAGGGAAAAACCATGTTCCTCCAGGTAGCGGATAAGGTCACGCCGTTTGACGGACATCGGCAAGATCCACGGGGAGCTGCTCGATTAAGGCATTGCCGAGGGGTATTTCTTTTCCTTGTTGTTGATAGGCCAAAATCATTTCCTGTAAGGCATCCCGGAGCATAGCCCGGCAATCTTCCAAATCGTTTCCCTCCGTCACCACTTCGGGCCATTCGATCAACTGGCCCATATATCCTGAGGGAATTTTGGTATATTTGGCGGTAAAATTTATGAGCATGGCTTGCTCCTTCACCAGCATATTATCATAGGGCGGGACCGGGGGAAAAGGGGAAATGCCGGTTTTTGCAAGGGGATGGGGACCGTCATCGAGTAGTCTTGCCTGGAGAAGCCAATAATACCGTTTTCGCTTTTAACTGCAACAAACTTTCAATGTAACATATTGATAATCTTTATTTTTTTAACAGATAACGGAAAACCGAAAACGGTATAACTCCCTGCTCCATTCTTGTCGGGCGTAGACGTGAGAGGATGTCACCTATGGCCGCTCTTTTCTACCGCCTTTCTCCCCGCCTGGCGCTTTGCCCCCGGGGGAGCCCTTATGAGGCCGGGCCGGGGGAGCGGGTACTGCGGCTGGAAAGCGGCGAGGCCTTCCCCCTGGGCCACCCCAGCACCCGCCTCTCCCTGGAACTGCTCCGGGAAGCTTTGGCCGCGGGCCGGGTGAACCGCCTGCTGGACCTGGGTTGCGGCTGCGGCGTCCTGGGATTGGCGGCTGCGGCCCTGGGAGTGCCCCGGGTGGTGGGGGTGGATATCTCGGGGACCGCGGCCCGGGTGACCCGGGAGAACGCCCGGGCCCATAAGCTGGCGGACTGCCTCGAGGTGGTGCAGGGCACCGGCGCTTCTCTTAAGGGGCCCTTCGACCTAGTTGCGGCCAACCTCCCTTGGGAAGCGCAGCTGGACCAGGTCCCGGAGCTGGACCGTCTGGCTGCGTCCCGGGGCCGCCTGCTGCTCTCGGGGTTTTGGGATAACCAGGAGCCTCTTTTACTGGAGAGCTACCGCCAGCGGGGTTGGTTTCGGCAACGCCGCCTGGATAAGCCTTTCCACCACCCCGAACTTCCTCCGGACCTCAGCTTCACCTGGGTGGCCTGGCTGCTGGCCGAAAAAATCCGGGCCTCCGGGGTGTAAAGGGAAGGTCTGGCTGGCCCTCACCCCGACCTGGTCTTGGCATCCAAAATTCTGCGGATCAAGGCGGCCAATTCCCGCATTACTATGGGCTTGTACAGGAACCCCTGGATGCCCAGGGTCCCGGCCCTGGCGGAGTCGATCTTTTCACTGAAGCCGGTGAGGAGGATGATGGGAAGGTCAGGTCGCAGCTTCAAAAGCTCCAGGGCCAGGTCGGCCCCCGTTAGGTGGGGCATGGTCATGTCCGTAATCACCAGATCGAAGGGCTCTTCCCGGAGTTGACGGCGGAAGGCCTCCAGGGCCGACTTGCTGGTGGTGTGACATTCCACCTGGTAACCGAGATGCTCCAGCATCAGTTTTATCACTTCCGTCAAGGCCGGTTCGTCATCGACCAGGAGAATCCGTTCCTGCCCCCGGGGCAAGGGAGCAGCCTCGGCCCTTTCCTCCTCCACCCGGATCTCCCGGGCCGGAAAAAACACCTGCACGGTCGTTCCCTGGTCCGGAAGGCTTTCCACTTCGATGGAGCCCCCATGACTCTTGACAATCCCATGCGCCACGGCCAGTCCCAAGCCGGTGCCCGCGCCCAGCTCTTTGGCGGTGAAAAAGGGGTCGAAGATCCGATCCATTTTCAGGCTCCACCTCCCAGCCGGCCATTTCCGCGTTGCCGATGATAATACCCAGGATGTTGTTAAAATCGTGGGCGATACCCCCGGCCAGGGTGCCCAGGGCCTCCATTTTCTGGGCCTGGAGTAACTGGCTCTCCACTTTATTATTCCCAAATTTAACCGCCGCCTGAAGGATCAAGAAGCCAAGGGCTTTACCTTTGCCCCTTAGGGCCGCCATCCCCCCCTAGGCGCCGCGACCGACCGGGACTTTTGTTTACTGTGGCATAATCACCCCGAATAAGGTCCCGGAAAAAAGACAGGGGAGCGGAAACAGCCTCTTGAAGAGTCTTGGGTCTCCAGCCCAGAAAGAGGTGACGGACCGGGGGGATGACCACGATCATAGGGCGGTAAGGGTTTATACCAATTCGCATTCAAAGGACGTTGAACTGTAGCGAACCTGGTGTTCGCCCGTGGCTCCGGGGCGAACACAAGGTTCGCCCCTTGTATAGTATCTTTTTGACTGCAACTTGGTATTAGGGGGATGATACTATTTGAGGTTATACCAATTCGAAATCAAACGACAATTTTTTATAAATTTGGAAGAAAAAAAAGAAGACTTTCTGCCCACCACCAGAGGCCGGCTGGGGTAACGTCTCGTGGGCGCCGCGCGGTGCAACCAAACTTGAGGATAGTGGAAACGACCGGGAAAGATGGGGGACAGAGGCGGCCACCAGCCCCTGTCCCCGATTGTTATTGTTTCCGCACGTTTTCCTGGATAAAGCCGATAATGTCCTTGGTGTCCGTGCCAGGGCCGAAGATGGCGGCGATGCCCGCGTCTTTGAGCGCCGGTACGTCCTCGTCGGGGATGATACCGCCCCCCATCACCAGGACATCCTGGAGGCCTTTCTCCTTGACGAGTTCCATCACCCGGGGAAACAGATAATTATGGGCCCCGGAAAGCACGCTCATGGCGATGACGTCCGCATCCTCCTGGATGGCCGCGGCCACGATCTGCTCCGGGGTCTGGCGAAGCCCCGTATATATCACTTCCATGCCGCCATCCCGCAAGGCCGCGCAGATGACCTTGATGCCCCGGTCATGACCGTCCAAACCCGGCTTGGCAGCCAACACCCTGATTTTTCTCATTTCACTCTCCTTTTATCAGTGAGCGGTAATACCAAGTTGCCATCAAACATCTAATATTGGTCACGGCGGTTGTAGGGGCGGGGTTCCCCCGCCCGCCATTCTCCGCATCATCGCTCCACGGGCGGGGAGACCCCGCCCCTACTGTTTAACGGCAACTTGGCATTAAACTAAGGCCGGGGCTTCGTATTCGCCGAAGACGGCTCTAAGAGTGTCGCAGATTTCCCCCAGGGTGGCCAGAACCTTCACGGCCTGCAGAATAGGCGGCATGAGGTTGGCCTCCCCTTGGGCGGCCGTTTTCAGTGCCGCCAGGGCTTGGCTTACCGCCGCGTTATCCCGGGTGCTTTTCAATTCCTGTAAGCGGGCCACCTGTTTTTCTCCCACCGTGGGGTCGACTTTCAGGAGGTCCTGCAGCTTGTCTTCTTCAACCTGGAATTTATTGAGACCCACCACCACCCGGGAGCCGGCCTCGATTTCCCGCTGGTAACTGTAAGCCGCGGCCCCGATTTCCTTTTGCACAAAGCCCTGCTCGATGGCCGACACCGCGCCGCCCAGGCGGTCGATCTGGTCAATGTATTCCTGGGCCTTGGCTTCCACCTGGTCGGTGAGGTTCTCCAGGTAATAGGACCCGGCCAGGGGATCCACGGTATCGGCCACCGCGGTCTCGTAAGCGATGACCTGCTGGGTGCGCAGCGCCACCTGCACCGCGGTTTCCGACGGCAGGGCCAAGGCCTCGTCGAAGGAGTTGGTGTGCAAGGACTGGGTCCCTCCCAAGACCGCGCTCAGGGCCTGAAAGGCCGTGCGCATGATGTTGTTCAAAGGCTGCTGTGCGGTTAAACTGCAACCCGCGGTCTGGGTATGGAAGCGCAGCATCAGGGAGCGGGGGTCCTGGGCCCCGAAACGCTCCTTCATGATCTTGGCCCACAACCGCCGGGCGGCCCGGAACTTGGCGATTTCTTCCAGGAAATCCAGGTGGGAATTGAAGAAAAAGGAGAGTCGGGGGCCGAATTCGTCCACTTTCAGCCCCGCTTTAATGGCCGCCTCCACGTATGCGATGCCGTTGGCCAGGGTGAAGGCCACTTCCTGGACCGCAGTGGAGCCCGCCTCCCGGATATGGTAGCCGCTGATGCTGATGGTGTTCCACTGGGGCACTTCCGCGGTGCAATAGGCGAAGATATCGGTGATCAGCCGCATGGAGGGCCGGGGAGGAAAGATGTAGGTCCCCCGGGAGGAATACTCCTTGAGGATGTCGTTTTGCACCGTGCCCCGGAGTTTATTAAAAGTAATACCCTGTTTTTCGGCGATGGCCAAATACATGGCCAGGAGCACCGCGCAAGGGGAATTAATGGTCATGGAGGTGGAGACCTGCTCCAGGGGAATACCCGCAAAAAGCTGCTCCATGTCCCAGAGGGAGTCGATGGAGACCCCCACTTTGCCCACCTCCCCCTGGGCCAGGGGGTGGTCGGAGTCGAAGCCTATCTGGGTGGGCAGGTCAAAGGCCACGGAGAGACCCGTCTGGCCGGATTTCAGGAGAAAGTGGTAGCGTTCGTTGGTTTCTTCGGCGCTCCCAAAGCCCGCATACTGGCGCATGGTCCAATAGCGGCCCCGGTAAGCCGTGGGCTGCACCGCCCGGGTGTAGGGGTATTGTCCGGGCATACCCAATTGCTTAAGGTAGTCGAACCCCTCCATATCCAGGGGGGTGTAGACCCGGTTCACCGGAATGCCGGAGGTGTTGACAAAATCCTTCCTCCTCTCCGGGATCTTCTGCAACACCTTGTCCACCTTCTCGTCATACTTGGACTTGGCGGCCTGCAGGTCAGCTAGCTTTTTAGGATCACACATAAAAGGGCACCTCGTATTGTCTCCATGGAAATGGCTTACGTTAGAGGCAAGGGCGCCGGGCCTGCCGGCCTTGCCAACCTAAAAATTAAAGAGGGATTGCTCTACAGCATACTTAACCATCAGCGGCAGGGGGAAAATCAGGGAATTTCTGATTTTTCCGTCAAAAAATCTCTTACGCCCGTCTGCTGCACCAACCCCATCATTGAACAGGTATTTTCCCCGTCGGGGCGAACCTGGTGTTCGCCCTGGGCGGGGAAGAGGGCGAATACCAGATTCGCCCTTAGGCCTCAACGCCCGCCCAGGATACTCCAGAGCAGCCCGGCGGTCAAGGTGGAAGCGATCAAGGCCGCCTGGCCGGTGGCCAGGGCGTGGTAAAAGAGATGGTTATGGGGGTCTTCCCGGCGGCCCATGATCTGCACCATCTGGGCGGCGTCCGGCAACAGCCCCAGGGCTGCAGCCCCGATCAGAGGGTTAATCTTATTGGCGGAAAAAAGATTGAGAGCCTTGATGGCCAGGATGACCACCGCTGTGGCCAGCACCAGGGCCACCAGTCCCAAAATGATAATTTTTAAGAAAGTCAGGGTGAAAATCAGGGAGGCATGGCATTGGCTGCCCACCGCCAGACCCAAAAGCGCCACCAGAATATCCGCCAGACGGTTGGACAGAGTGCGGGCCAGGCGATCCATCACCCCAGCTTCTTTGAGAATATTGCCCAGAAAGAACATACCGGTGAGAAGCGCCGCCCAGGGCATCAGAATCAGGGTCAGAACCAGGCCGGCGCTGGCGAACAACAGACTTTCCCGCCGGCTCACCTTGCGGCTGGGAGGCATCCGCAGCATGCGCTCCTGTTTGCTGACCAGGAGTTCCACCAGGTAGGGCTGCAGCAAAAAATACAAGCCGGTGAGGGTGAAGGCCGCCAGAGCCACCGGACCGGTGACCTCCGGGGCGATCTGGGCCACCAGGAAGACGGCGGCCAGGCCGTCCCCGCCACCCACCAGGGCGGCGCTACCGGCCTGGGAAAGCGGCATACTCATACCCCAGCCCAGAACCAGGACCAGCAAAATGGCGAGGGGAGTAAGAAGCCCCAAGACCAGGAGCCGGGGGTGGGCGATGAGGTAAGTGAGATTGGCGCCCGCGCCCCAGCCTAAAAAAATCAGGGCCGGATAAAGGCCAGAAGTGAGACCCCCCTGAAGAGTACGGAAGAAAGGCGCCAGGGATACGGTCAGGTCAGGGAGGGGAACATTGACAAAGAGCAGCCCCCCCACCAACGGCACCAGAAAGAGGGGATGCAGCCGGAAGACAATGGCGATATAGAGCAGTCCCAAAGCCAGGATGGCTATCAGGACCCAAAGCCCCCATTGCCAAAAGGAAATATCCCCCGCCATCGGTCAGGACCGCCGAATACCGTTTTGCGTTTTGCGTTTTCCGTTTTCCGTTAAAAAAACATTCAATATCAATAAATTAACCCAAACACCTCCGCCTGGGGGAGAGGATCGTTTTATTAAGGTGCATCGGGGGATTATTCTGTTGCCACCACCACCAAGACCTCTCCCACCGACACATTGTCGCCTTTGCTCACCCGCACCTCCTGGACCACCCCGTTGATGGGCGCCTGGAGGTCGTTTTCCATCTTCATGGCCTCCAGCTTCACCACCGTCTCTCCGGCCTGGACCCGGTCCCCGGTTTTGACCAGCACCTCCAGGATGGCGCCCGGCATGGGGGCCGTGACCGCACCCGGGGCCAAGGCCCCTCCAGGTATTTCCGGCGGCGGGGCCACGGGAGGCGTCGGCCGGGCCGGAGCCGCAGGCCGTGGCGGGGCCGTGACCCGGGGCGGGGCCGGCGGCGCGGCCGGCGGCGCCTCTGGGGTCAAAGTTTGATAGTTAACTTCATAAGGCCGGCCGTTGACCAGCACCCGGGCCCGTTCCCCCTGGACTCCCAGGACTTCCACTTCAAAAGTCTTATCACCGATGGTCAGCCGATAACGCCCCATAACTTATCTCTTCTGCTGCCGGTTAAGCCGGGCCTGCATGGCCTGCCAGCGCCCGGACAAAGCCCAGGTGGAACCCTCGGGGGACGCGGTTTTCACCTGGCGAGCCGGTCTTGCTTCAGGTTGATAGAGGCTTAAGGCCAGGGCGATGGCCGCGGCCACCAGATTCTCCTCGTCCGGGCCCCCCAGCCTGGCGGCCAGAGGCTCCCGGGGCGGCAGGACCGGAGCCGGCCTTTCCCCCTCCGGCGCGGGCACCGGTTCACTTGGCTCCCCGGGACCCGTCTTCCCCCCCAGCCCCCATCTCCTCTCTCCGCCGGGCTCTTCCAATTTGAGGAGGCGGGGCAGGAAGGCCGCGCTCAAGGCCAGCAATCCCCCCAAAATGAGGATCGCCACCACTCCCAAGACGCCGGCCCTTAGTATTTCTGCAATCATTTATTATACTTTTGGTTTATCGATGATAAATCCGCACCACCCGGTAATTCAGTAATCAGTGACCAGTAATCAGTTTGGAACGGAAACTATTATCTCCTACTGATCACTGATGACTGATAACTGATCACTTTCTTTAAATCTCCCCTTCTTGTTCCATTTTCGCCAGGGCTTCGAAGCGGATATCCATGCCCAAAACCCCCTGGATTTCGTCGTTTTCGTTGCGCACCGGCACGCTCACGGTGATGCACAGGGCGTTGGTGAACCGGGAAGTATAGAAATCCGAGACGTAGACCTTACCCGACTTGATGGGTTCGATGAACCAGGTGCGGTCGGCCAGGTCCTCATCCAGCTTAAAGGTCTCATACTTGGCCCGGTCGATGATATGAGTGATGTTCCGGGTGACTTTACGCCCTTCCATGTTGGTGACATACATGAACTGGATAAAGGGGTAGAGGTCCAGTACCTGCTGCAGCGCCGGCTCCATCTGGGCCGGGTCCATGGAACGGATTTCGTCCCGTTCCGCCAGGTCTTCGGCCAGGTGCGCCGCCAGTTGATGGGCCTTTTCTTTGAGGCGGTCGAACTCCGAGATAAAGAGTTCAGGCAGATATTTCCGGGCCAGGCTCTCCATTTCTTCGTTGGAGATGGAAGTGCAGCGCCCGGTTTCATACATCTCCACGATGCGCTGGTTGATCTTGGAGATCCCGGGGTGGCCCTTATCCACCTGTTTGTCCCCTTCCAGGGCCAGGCGGGCGTTAAGCCAGTGGACGATGCCCGCCTTGCCGGACTTGTCGGTGATGGTGATAGTTATCGGCCTTTTCAAAATGCGGGCGGTGTCGAAGGCGTTGTAGATCTCTTCGTTTTTTAACAGCCCGTCCGCGTGAATCCCGGCGCTGGTGGCGTTGAAGTTCTTGCCCACGAAAGGATAATTGGGAGGAATATGATAATGCAGCTCCCGCTCGAAATACTGGGCGATGTCGGTGATCACCGTGGTGTCGATGCCGTCGGTGGTGCCCCGCAAAGAGATATGCTCCATAATCAACGCCTCGATGGGCGCGTTGCCGGTGCGCTCCCCAAACCCTAAGAGGGTGCCGTTCACCGCGGCGCAGCCGTAGATCCAGGCGGTGACGCCGTTGACGAAGACCTTGTGGAAATCGTTGTGGCCGTGCCATTCCAGGAGGTGGCCGGGCACCCCGCCGTCATCGATCATGGCCCTGACCAGCCGGGGCACACTCCGGGGTAAGGCGGCGCCGGGATAGGGCACGCCGTAGCCCATGGTGTCGCAGAGGCGCACCTTGATATCGATGCCGCTTTCCTCCCGGAGCTTCATCAACTCGATGCCCAAGGGCACACAAAAGCCGTAAATATCCGCCCGGGTCACGTCTTCGAAATGGCAGCGGGGCGCGATCCCCAACTCCAGGGCCGCCTTGACTATCCCTAAGTAATCATCCATGGCCTTGCGCCGGTTCCATTTGAGCTTCAGGAAGATGTGGTAGTCGGAGACCGAAGTCAGGATGCCGGTCTCCTTCAGGCCCATCTCCTTCACCAGCTTCAAGTCCGCCGCCACGGCCCGGATCCAGCCGGTGATCTCCGGATAGAGATAACCCCGCTCCCGGCACCGCTCCACGGCTTCCTTGTCCTTGGCGCTGTAGAGGAAGAATTCGCTCTGGCGGATGATGCCTTTGGGCCCGGAGAGCTTGTGGAGCATATCGAAGATTTCCACGATCTGCCGCACGGTATAAGGCGGCCGGGCCTGCTGTCCGTCCCGGAAGGTGGTGTCGGTGATCACCATCTCCTCCGGCGGCTGGGGGATGACCAACTTGTAATCAAAATCGATGCGGGCCACTTCCGTATAGGGGAAGATCTGCCGCATCAAATTGGGCTCTTCCACTTCCTGCAACCGATGCTGCCAGAAGGAAGAATGCTCATGATCCAACAAACGCCGCTCTCTGTTCCAACGAGCCATAACCTGCCCTTTATTAGCTGTCAGCTTTCAGCGATCAGCTTTCAGCGGTCAGCTTTCAGCTTTTTAGTTATTTATTATTAAAGGTCTTAACCTGCCTGCCCTGCTCAAGCATCTCAAACTTTTTTGCCGCCGAAATTTTAAAAAAAGTTCCACATCAAGCCTTGGTTTTGCGTGGCGAACCTTGTGTTCGCCCTGGACGCTACAGGGCGAACACAAGGTTTGCCCCTACGGCTGACAGCTATTTCTCCAGCCTCAGTCCCAATTCCAGCAGTTGCTCCAATTCCACCCTTGACGGCGCTTGCGTCACCGGGCAGGCGGATTTCTGGGTCTTGGGGAAGGCGATGACCTCCCGGATGGATTTGGCCCCGCACAGTATTGCCACCAGCCGGTCAAACCCGAAGGCCACGCCGCCGTGGGGCGGGGCCCCATATTCCAGGGCCTCCAGCAGAAAGCCGAACTTGGCTTCGGCTTCCTCCGGGGCCATCCCCAGGACCTGAAAGATTTGCTCCTGCACCTCCCGGCGCCAGTTGCGGATGCTGCCGCCGCCGATCTCCTGGCCGTTCAAGACCAAATCGTAGGCCCGGGCCCGCACCTGCCCCCGGGTGCTTTCATCCGCTAATAAATGTATATCTTCTTCTTTCGGCGCGGTAAAGGGGTGGTGCACCGCCACGAAGCGCCCTTCCTCCCGGTCGTATTCCAACAGGGGAAAATCCGTGACCCAGACCATGTTGAAGGTGTCCGGGGGGATCAGGTTTTCCCGTTGCCCCAGATGGACCCGGAGCTGCCCCAAGGCGGTGTTGGCCACCTGGGGGATGTCGGCGATGAACATCAGCAGGTCCCCTGCTTGGGCCTCGAGACGGTCATTCAAGGCTGTTTTCAATTCTGCGGGGAAAAACTTGGCGATGGGCGACTGCCATTCCGGCGTCATTTTCACCCAGGCCAACCCCCGGGCCCCGTAAACTCCTGCCAGGCCGGTGAGATCGTCCAAGTCTTTCCTGGACAGCTTCGCCAATCCTTTGCCGTTCATGGCCTTGACGATGCCGCCCTGGTCCACCACCTCCCGAAACTGGCGGAACTCGGACCCCCGGATGAGGTCCGTCACCTCTTTTAGCTCCAGGCCGAAGCGCGGGTCCGGCCGGTCCAAGCCGAAGCGGTCCATGCATTCCTGATGCGTCAAGCGGGGAAACGGCGGTTTCAGGTGGATTCCCAGCATTTCCTGGAAAAGAGCCACCATCAGCCCTTCCACCACCCCCATGACGTCTTCTTCCGTGACGAAGGCCATCTCCAGGTCGATCTGGGTGAACTCCGGCTGGCGGTCGGCACGGAGGTCCTCATCCCGGAAACAACGGCAAAGCTGATAATAGCGGTCCAGGCCGGACATCATCAGCAGTTGCTTGAAGAGCTGGGGGGACTGGGGCAGGGCGAAAAAATGCCCCGGCATCACCCGGCTGGGCACCAGATAGTCCCGGGCCCCCTCCGGCGTGCTCTTGGTGAGGATGGGAGTCTCCACCTCGATGAAACCCTGGCCATTTAAAAACTGCCGGGCCACCTGCGCGGCCCGGTGGCGGAAAAGGATATTCTTCATGACGCCGGGCCGCCTTAAGTCCAGATAGCGGTAACGCAGGCGCAGGGCTTCGGAGATGTCCACCCGGTAGTCTTCCAACTGGAAGGGCGGGGTCTTGGCGGCGTTTAAGAGACGCAGTTCCTCCACCAGGACCTCGATCTCACCGGTGTCCAACTGGGGGTTGATCATATCCTCAGGTCTAAGATTGACCACCCCCCGCACGGCGATGACCCATTCGTCCCGGAGGACCCCGGCCTTGTTATGTTCGTCCGGATTGACTTCCGGGTTGAAGACCACCTGGGTGAGGCCGTCCCGGTCCCTCAGGTCCACAAAGATGAGGCCCCCATGGTCCCGACGGCGCTGCACCCAACCCATGAGCACCACTTCCGCTCCCGCGTCTTTAGCCGTCAACTCCCCGCAGGAGTGGGTGCGTTTTAGACCTGTTAGTGACTCAAACACGCTAGATCTCCCAAACCTTTCCCCCCTTTTCTAAAGGGGGGCAGGGGGGATTTTGGATGCCGTTTGAAATCCCCCTAAATCCCCCTTTAAAAAGGGGGACTTAAAAACCAATCTTCCTTATAGCCCCGCCAACACCATGGGCAGCAGACTCAAGGCCACCTCCTGCTGGTCCCCGGTAGCCATGCGCCGCAGGACCACCTGGCCCGTTTCCAGTTCCCGGTCCCCCAGGATCACGGTGTAGGCCGCGCCCAGGCGGTCCGCCAGGGACATCTGGGCCTTGAGGGACCGTTCGGCAAAATCCATCTCCGCGGGTACGCCTTCCCGCCTGAGGGTTTGCAGCAGGGAAAAGGCCTGGTCCCGGGCCCCGGGACCCAAGGCGGCCAGAAAGACCTTGCGGTTTTTCTCCTGGCCCAAATCCGGGGGCAGGACTTCCAGGAGCCGGTCCTCGCCGATGGCAAAACCGATGGCCGGCAGGTCCGGGCCTCCCAGTTCCTTGGCCAGGCCGTTGTAGCGGCCGCCCCCGGCCACCGCGTCCTGGGCCCCTAACCCCACGGCCACCACCTCGAAGGCGGTGCGGGTGTAATAATCGAGACCCCGGACCAGCCGGGGCTGTTCCTCATAGGTGACACCGAAGCGGCTCAGGAGGCTCAAGACCCGGGCGTCATGCGCGGCGCAATCCGGGCAGAGGTAATCTTTGAGCACCGGCGCGTCTGTGATTATCTCCCGGCAATGTGCGGACTTGCAATCCAGCACCCTTAAGGGGTTGGTGACCCGGCGGCGCTGGCAGTCCTCGCACAAGCCTTCTTTGCCCTGCAAAAAAAAGCCCAGGCCCTCTTTGAACTTAACCTGGCACTCAGGGCAGCCCAGGGAATTGACCAGGAGGCGGGAGGCCCCCAACTGCACCCTTTGCAAAATCTCCATGAGCAGCAGGATGACTTCCGCGTCCAACTCCGCCGCGTCGCTCCCCAGGGCCTCGCAGTTGATCTGATGGAATTGGCGGTAACGCCCTTTCTGGGGCCGCTCGTAGCGAAACATGGGTCCCAGGGTATATAATTTTTTGACCCCTGCGCCCCTGTCCAGGCCGTTTTCCAGCACCGCCCGGAGCACCGAAGCGGTGGCTTCGGGGCGGAGCGTCAGGGAATCCCCGTGGCGATCGGGGAAAGTGTACATTTCCTTGCCCACGATATCCGTGTCATCGCCGATGGCGCGGGCGAAAAGCTCGGTGCGCTCGATTAAAGGCAGCCTGAGCTCCCGGTAGCCATAAAGGGCAAAGACCTCCCGGGCCGCGCTTTCCACGGCCTGCCAGCGTCCCGTCTCCGGAGGCAGGATGTCCCGCATCCCCCGGATTGCTTTGATCTTCCCCGCCATCTGCATACTCTATTTTATAGAAATAGAAAATTTAACCCGCAAAGGGCATATTGTCAAGGCGATTTCCGGTGGGGAAAATCACTCTATTATTGGTTCTCCCCTGGCGTTTGGAAGTCCAGGTGGCCATCATAGCGGGCCCGATCTTCAGGGGGTTGAGGCCCTGACGTTTCCCTGCCCCCGTCACCTGCCGACTCCCCGGGCTATTCTTTAGGGGCATGATCCTTCAGGTTAACCAGAACCAGGGTCAACGGGGGGGCATTAATACGCGCCTGGAGAAGCGAATGGTCAGTCCGGCTGGAAGTTGCCAGGATCAAATAAGCATTGTTAGTTAATTTCTACTTATAAATACTCGATAATCTCCAAAAAAATAAACGTCATTGCCACCAATTTTACACCTCAGTGTACCAGTACTCTATAATAGAGTTACTAAAAATAGAATATAACCAATTTATTATTGTTAATTATTCCTATCTCCGGAATACAAGAGGATAATTCCTTATCATCCCCCAATATTCTGTAGATATAAGATTTGCATTGCTTCCATGATCGACTTTTAATTAAGATTTAACTCAAAAATAACGGGGCGCTCACAAAAAAACAATACAAGACTGTTACCCTGACTCCCAATAATGCGGAGTAATCCAAGATCCCCGCGGAAAAGGTCAGCCTGGGACGTTTGGCCCATTATTCCATAGCGGCGGAGCTGATGGCCCCTGCTCCGGCGGGACCAGGTCCCGGCTTCCGCCGGGCTGGAGAGGCTCAGCTTGTTAAGCAAGGCCCAGGGAAGGGTGGAGACTCTGAGCGGCGGCGAACAGCAGCGGGCGGCCTTCCCCGGTCATGGGCATGGTGGGAGCCGGCGGCATCGGCTTTAAGCTGAGGGCCTCCCTGTGTCTCAGACAATACCGGGATATCTCCGCCATCCTCCTCGTTATCCTGGTAATGGTCACCATTGTGGACTCCTTTAGCTCATACTTACGCAGCCGTTTTAAATAAGGAGAACCCCCATGCGTACCAAACCCCGAGTCGTCATCACCCACTGGGTCCATCCGGAAGTAATCCAGTTTTTAAGCAAAAAATGCCACGTCATCCCCAATGACACCCGGGAGACCCTGCCCCGGGCGGAAATCATGCGGCGTTGCCAGGGAGCCCAGGGACTGATGGTGTTTATGCCGGATTACCTAAATGATGCTTTTTTGGAGGCCTGCCCCGGCTTGCAGATTGTGGCTGCGGCCCTCAAGGGCTACGATAATTTCGACGTGGAGGCCTGCACCCGCCGGGGAGTATGGTTCACCATCGTCCCGGACCTTTTGTCCGAGCCCACCGCGGAACTGGCCCTGGGGCTGCTTTTGGGTCTGAGCCGGAATCTGCTGGCGGGGGATCGTTTGATCCGTAGCGGCGAGTTCGTCGGGTGGCGGCCCCAGCTTTATGGGCCGGGGCTCACCGGCAAGACCTTGGGTATCGTCGGCATGGGCAGTGTGGGCCAGGTCCTGGCCCAACGCCTGCTGGGTTTTGATCTAAAGATAATTTACAGTGACCCCCGCCCCTTGCCCCAAGATGAGGAGAAAGCCTTGAGGTTGGTCCGGGTCTCCCTGAAGAGACTTTTACAGACCAGCGATTTTGTAGTGCTGGCCGTACCTCTCAATGCCGCCACCCTGCATTTGATCGACACCGACACCCTGAAGATCATGAAGCCCGGCAGCTTGTTGATCAATCCCTGCCGGGGCTCGGTGGTGAATGAGGAGGCCGTGGCCGAGGCCCTGGCGGCCGGCCAGCTTCAGGGGTATGCCGCGGACGTCTTTGCCATGGAGGACTGGGCCCGCCCGGATCGGCCCGCGGGGATCCCCCAGGCGCTCCTGGAAAACCTCGGCCAGACCTTTTTTACCCCGCATCTGGGGTCTGCGGTGGACGAAGTCCGCCGGGAGATCGCCCTGGAGGCCGCCCACAACCTTCTTCAGGGCTTGCGGGGCGAAAGGCCCCGGGGGGCGATTAATCAGCCGGAAGTCGCCGATTTCACCGGCCCCCAAAAAATCTCCTTATCGGGTTGATCCTTAGCCGGTGATGGCGCCTCCAGTCTCCGGTTCATAACAGCTTGGCCCCCAACTCGGCGACGTCCGATCGCTCCCCCTTGACTAAAGTTATATGGCCGGAAATATCTTCTTCTTTGATTCTCTCCACTAAATAGCTCAAGCCGTTGGAAGAAGCATCAAGATAGGGATGGTCGATCTGTTCCGGATCACCGGTGAAGACAATCTTGCTGCCCTTGCCGACCCGGGTGAGTAGGGTCTTGATCACATGGGGCGTTAGATTCTGGCTTTCGTCGCAAATAATAAACTGCCGGGGGATGCTTCTGCCCCGGATATAAGTTAAAGCCTCCAATTCGATCCTGCCGTTGTTAATGAGATAATCGGTGCTGCCGTTGTGGTGCAGGTGATCGTTGCATAAATACTCCAGGTTGTCATAAATGGGCTGCATCCACGGCCTGATTTTGTCTTCTTTATCCCCGGGGAGATACCCCAAATCGTTGCCCAAAGGCACTATCGGCCTGGTAATCAGCATGCGGTTATATTTGCCGTTATCCTCGTAAATCTTTTCCAAACCTGCGGCCAGGGCCAAAATGGTCTTGCCGGTCCCGGCCTTGCCCACCAAGGTGACCACTTTGAGGTGGTCATCCAAAAGCAGATCCAAGGCAAATTTCTGTTCTTTATTCAACGACTTGATGCCGTAGACGTTCTTGCCCTCGTAAAATAGTTTGTGCAGCCGCTGGTTGCGGTATCTGGCTAAAGCTGACAGAGAGGGATTACCCTGGACCTTGAGGATGCAAAACTGGTGGGGATAAAGATTATTCTGCTGAAAATCGAGAAACCCGTCTCGATAAAACCGGTCTAGTTCTTCTTCGGAAAAGTATAATTCGCACACGCCCTTGTATAATTTAGCGTAATCCACCTTATCACTATAAAAATCCTCGGTGGCAATACCTAAAACGTCAGCTTTTATTCTCAGGTTCAGATCTTTGGTAACCAGCACCACCGGGGTATTTTCATTATTAGTGAGAAAATAGGCCAAGGCCAGGATTCTATTATCAATAGTATTTAAATCGACCCCACTTAAAAGATCGTAGGTCTTATTACCGTTCAACTCGATTCTAATGGATCCGCCGCCGGGGAGTTCCACCCCTTCCGACAAGCGGCCGATAAGCCTCAGATCGTCCAACTTTCTGGAGGCATCCCGGGCGTTCCTGCCGATATCGTCTCCTCTTTTTTTGATGCGATCCAATTCTTCAATGACAGAAAGGGGTAAAACTATGGCATTTTCTTCGAAGGAAAATAAAGATTCAGGGTCATGTAAAAGCACATTAGTATCCAAAATATAGGTTTTTTTCATCTCTCACCTTTCTTATTTGGATATGGCTTTGTTAAAAATAATAAGTGAACGTTTTTTACCACTAGAATAAGTGGTTATTTACCTCACAACATAGATGACCTCAGCACCATTTTGCCACATGTCAAAAACTTTGTGAAGGATTTTTCCTCACCCCCTGGCCCGTAAATACGCTTATAAACTAATGCCTTGATAAAATTAACAGACTTCTAACAAAGATTTTGCCAGGCCTTAACCGCAAACCTGCCTATTGCCTGCCGCTTTTTCCATTATTTTTTTCTCTCACATTTATAAAGTGCCGTCTATTCCTTAAGAAAAGGGCAGAATTCATCATCATCAGCCCCTAAGTGACCCCAAAGGGATTATAGTTTGCTGATTTTTTACCAAAATCTAATATCCCCTGAACAATCGCCTGGCATAATGATGTAATTATTTTTTTGGGGTTGCCCCATGCTTAGCAGACTGCAAGACAGCTTTTTTGGGCTCATCCATGGGAACCGTCTGATTTACAATACCTGCTGGGAAGACCCGCGCATCGACCGGGAACTCCTCCAGCTTACCCCGGAAAGCACGGTGGTGGCCATCACCAGCGCCGGCTGCAACGTGCTGGATTACCTCCTGGATGGCCCGGCAACCATCCAGGCGGTGGACGTCAATTTTCGGCAGAACGCCATTCTCGCCCTGAAGATGGCCCTGCTGAGCCAAGGCGATTACCAGGCCCTGTTCGCCATGTTCGGCTACGGCGGAGGCCCTGCATTCCGGGACATCTATGCCTCCCTCCGGCCTTTCTTGCCCTCTTGGGCTCAAAGATTTTGGGATAAAAAAATTGGTTATTTCAACCCGAAAGGAGTGCGGCACTCTTTTTACTGGCGGGGTGCGGCCGGCGATTTTGCCTGGGTCTTTCACCGCCTGCTGCTGAACGGCAAGAAAAGCCTGGCCCTGGCCCTGCTGGAGGCCGGGTCTCTGGCGGAGCAGGAGCGCTGCTACGACCTGCTGGAACCGCATCTGTTCAGCCGGGGCATTGCCTGGCTGCTGCGCCAGCCCGGCACCCTGGCCTTTATCGGCGTCCCCGCGCCCCAGTTCCGCCTCATCGAACATCAATATCCAGGTGGATTCGGGCGCTACGTCCGGGACAAACTGAGGTGGGTTTTCACCACCGTGCCCATCCGGGACAATTACTTCTGGCGGGTCTACCTCACCGGCTCCTATACCGCCGACTGTTGCCCTGCCTATCTGTTGCCCCGGAACTTCCATGTGCTCCGGCAAAATTTGGACCGGATCAAAGTGCACACCTCCACGGTCACCGAATTTTTGCGGGCCCATCCCGGGGCTTACAGCCATTTCGTCCTCCTGGACCACCAGGATTGGCTGGCCTGGCACGACACTGAGGCTCTTCAAGAAGAATGGCGCCAAATCTTCCGGAACAGCCGGCCCGGCGCCAAGATTCTCTTCCGCTCCGCCGGGCCGGACTTGTGTTTTCTGCCGGCAACAGTGACGGCCAAACTGCGGTTTTACCCGGAGCTGACCCAGCCTTTGCACCAGAGGGACCGGGTAGGTACTTACGGCAGCCTGCATTTAGCGGAGGTGCGGTGATGGGTCCGGAAAATCCGGTTTGGGAGCGGTCGCAAATTGAACGGTATTACCGGCTGCACGCCTGGATTTATGACCTGACCCGCTGGACCTTCTTGAGGGGCAGGGAGGAGATGATGCGCCGCGCCGCCGCGCAGTGCCATCCCCGGCGCATCCTGGAGGTGGGCTGCGGCACCGGGAAAAATCTGCTGCTCCTGGGGGGCCTCTTCCCGGAAGCGCAACTTTGGGGCCTGGATCTATCGCCCCACATGCTGGCGCGAGCCCGGAAAAAGCTGGGAGGCCTGCGCCCCCGGCTCACCCTCCTGGAGGCCGCTTATGACCGGGCGGTGGCCCCGGGCCAATTCGATTTAGTGGTGTTCTCCTATGCCCTTTCCATGTTTAACCCGGGCTGGGAGGCAGCCATGATGACCGCCGGCCATGACCTCTCCCCGGAAGGCGCCATTGCCGTGGTGGACTTTCATGATTCGGCCTCAAAAAGGTTCAAACAATGGATGGGCTTAAACCACGTCCGTCTCGACTCCCACCTGCTGCCCCGCCTGGAAGACCTGTTTCTCTCCGGGGAATGGAGCGTGCGTCCGGTCTGCGGCGGCTTGTGGTCATTTTTTCTCTTCTTGGGCCGGGAACCCAGAAAATATCATTAATCCCTAAAGAAGTAATCGGAACCACTTTTCTGTAAGGTATTCCCGGGATGCAATACCGGCAAAGCGCTCTGCCTGCATCTAGGCCCCACCTGGCCATCATCAAAGCTTGTCTCCCGGGGCTGGGAAGGTGGCGCCCCGGGATCACCACCACTTGCGGCTGCGTTCGTGGTAATAGCTGATAATATCCCGTTTGGCGATCATGCCGATGATCGTATCCGGGTCTTCTTCCCGCACCACCGGCAGTTCGTTCACATTAATCAGGGCCATTTTGTCCAGGGCATCCTGCAGGGATTCATCCCAGAAAGCCCGGACCACGGTATGGGTCGCCACGTCTTTGGCGATGATCAACTGGGCCAGGGTGTCTTCAAACAGGACTTCCCGGATATCGTTGATGGAGAGGATGCCGGTCATCTTGCCTTGGGCATCGACTACGGGGAAATAGGATTCCGGGGATTCGGTGACGACCTTAATAAGTTCTCCGAAAGGCAGGTCTTCCGGGATGGTGATCACCTCTCGGGGCAGGATGGCCTCCCGCACTTGCCCCCTCTCCAACAGCCCCCGGGCAAACTCTCCCAGGTGGGCCGGGGACGCCAGGCGGGTGACCAGTTGTTTTTCATAGAGACTGGTCTTGCCCAACAGCAGGTAGGAAATGGCGGAGACCAGCATCAGCGGCACCAGCAGAGTATAGCTGGCGCACATTTCACAGGCCATAATGATGGAGGCCACCGGCACCTTGGCCACCCCGGCGAAGAAGCCGCCGATCCCCACCAGCACAAAGGATTTTGGGTGGATGACCCAGGCGGGCGCCAGGCTGTGCCCCAGGAAGCCGAAGGCCCCCCCCAGCATGGCGCCGATGAATACCGAAGGCCCGAAGACGCCGCCGCTGCCGCCGGAGCTGATAGTGCAGGTGGTGGCCAGAATCTTCAAGAAGGCCAGCAGCAGCATGGTGTTCCAAATAATTTTCCCCTCCATGGCCACCTGAATCCAGCCGTAGCCGCCGTCCAAAATGGGGGGGCCCAGTAAGGCGATCAAGCCCAGCATCAGGCCCCCCAAGGCGGGTTTGAGGCCCCGGGGAATCTTTAAGGGATGGAAAAACCAGTCCCGGGCGCCATAGAATACCTTGATATATACATAACCCACCAGGGCGCAGATGCCGCCGAAGAGGAGATAAGCCAAAAGCTCCCTGGGTTCAAAATTGACCTTCCCGGGGAAAAAGAGGGTGGCCCGCCCGGAGTATTGGTCAAAGACCGAGGAGGCGACGATGGAGGCCACAATGCAGGGCATGATGGCCTCAAATTCAAACTCTGTTTCCCGGTACAGGACCTCCGGGGCGAAGAGGGCCGCGCCTAAAGGCGCATGGAAGATGGCGCCGATCCCCCCGGCGGCGCCGGCCAGCACCAGGATGCGCCGGTCCCGGGCGCTGAGACGCATGGCGGTGGCCAGGATCGACCCTAAACCTGCGCCGATCTGGGCGATGGGGCCTTCTTTACCCGCGGAACCGCCGCTGCCGATGGTGAGGGCTGAGGCCAGGACTTTGATGGGCGGCACCCGCTTGCGAATGAGGCCGCCGGCATGGTGGAAGGCTTCGATCATGGCGTCGGTGCCGTGCCCTTCGGCCTCCGGGGCCCAAATAAAGACCAGGAGGCCGGCGGCCAAGCCGCCCAGGGTGGGGAGGAGGAGAAAGAGCCAGGTGCGGGTTTGGGCCTGACTGGCGATCAATAGCGGTTCCGACCCTTTCACGGGTTCCAGATAGCCGGTGGGCAGATTGAGGAGGAAGTGCAGGGCGTTTTTCAGGAGTTCTTCAAAGAAGATGGCCCCCAAACCGGCCATGATGCCCACCACGATGCTAAGCAGAGGCCAGCGGACGTGGCTCGACCAGCCGTAGCGTTCATCCTCCGCGGGGGCAAAAAAAGCTGCGACGCCTTTTTTCACGGAGGAAAACCACTTCAGATAATTCATGGCAGGACTCCACGTTGGTTCCCGGAGAAGAGGCTAAACTCCACCACCCCCTCTTTTTAAAACCCTGCGCTTATCATAGAAAGCACGATAGCACAAATGCGGGTGCTAAGTCTATTGCCCTGGAAGTTTAACCACCTGGAACCTGTCCTCTCCTGGTCCCGTTATGCCGGAATAACCCCGTCTATCAGCGAATTTCCTTGACCTGCCGGGGGTTATGGCATAAATAGGGGCTAAAGAAATCCTGACCGCATCCGTCCATGGCCGCCAATACTCCCTTTAAAAGTCTGGGCGCTACGCTCCTTTTTATCCTCACCGGCCTGGTTCCTTTCCTGGTGGGCACTCTCCTGGCCGGGGTGGCCGGTTTTCCGGTGCATTGGGGGATTTTTCTTGGGGGGAGCCTGGCCCTGGCCGCCCTCATCCTGGCGGCCGGGGGCAGCCGCCTGGCTTTTGCCCCCGCTGAGGGCCGCTGGCCCGGCCAGGGCCTGCTGGCGCCGGGGGCGGCCCAAACCCTGGCTTATGCCGGGGTGGGCCTGGCCGCGGTGCTGGGATTGATCCTGCAATTTGGGGCGCACACCGGTCCCTGGACCATACCCTTGGGGGGATACGGCATCCTTTGCAGTTATTTCTATTTCGCCCCCCCCTGTAAATGGCACCAGCGAGGTTTGGGAGAGTTTTTGAGCGGCCTCTGTTTCGGCTTACTGCCGGTGGGCGCCGGGTTATATCTGCAAACCGGCCATCTGCTCACCGAGGTCCTGGTGTACGGCCTCCCCCTGTCCTGTACCGGCTTCAACCTCCTTTTGATCCATGGTTTTCCCCACCCGGGGGAGGAAGCCCCCGGACCCCGCCACGGCCTGGCGGCCAAGGTGGGACCGGTGGCCGGGGCCCTAATCTATACCCTGATGAATATCCTGACCATCGCCGCCCTGGTTTTTGCGCTCCTGTTTCCCGCCAATCCCCTGCCTTTTAGGAGCGGGTTTATCTTGCTCATTATTCTGGCAGTGATTAACCAAGAACTCATCAAAAGGAAGGATTATCTCCGGGAAGCCGGGATTGACCGCCTCTGCCGCCTTACCCTGGCCCAGCACCTGGCCCTGGGTCTGGTATGTGTAATCTCTTTGTGGCGCAGATGGTAAAAAAAGTGTATGCTTATCAGTAGGATAACCTGTTAGGGACAAAAACCGGGAAAAAAGCGGCGCCCACCATTTTTTCAGGATAATTTTGTATGCACCAAAAAGACCGGCGCACCCGAAGCACTTGGCAGAAGGCGGTGGCCTTGGCCCTGCTTCTTGCCCTGGCGCCGGCCTGTATGGTGAGCCCGGCCCAGATTTATATCCCGTTGGCCTATGCCTTCACCGGCCTGTGCATCGCCCTCCTGATCTCACCCACCCCCACCGCGGCGGTGGTGGGATTGGTGGGCGGAGGGCTCATCGGCGCCGCGGTCTATAACAACTCCCTCAAAGGCCAGTTGGTGGAACCTCGAAGGCCGGCGCCGGAGAAATAACCTCCATACTCATGGAACCTAAAGAGGTAAAGGGCCTCCGGGGCCTTAAAGATGGAGACGCGGTATCGGCCACCATCCTGGGGGCCTTGAAGGAGTCCCCCGTCCCTCTCTCCGGCGAGGCCCTGGCCGGTCTCCTGGGACTCAGCCGGGCTGCGGTCTGGAAGCGCATCCACCGCCTGAAAGCCCTGGGCTATGCCATCGAGGGCTCCCCCCGGCGGGGCTACCGGCTCTTGGGAGTCCCGGACAAACTCCTGCCCGCCGAGATCCTCCAGGGGCTCAAAACCCGGTATCTTAAGGGCCCCATCCATCATTTCGAGAGCCTGCCCTCCACCAATGATCTGGCCAAGGAGTTGGGGAGCCAAGATGCCCCGGAAGGCTCCCTGGTGGTGGCGGAGTCCCAGACACAGGGCAGGGGCCGGTTGGGCCGGGAGTGGGATTCCCCCCCCGGAGATGGTATCTATGTCTCCCTGCTGTTGCGGCCGCCGCTGCCGCCCTCGGAGATGCCCCAGATCACCCTCACCACCGCGGTGGCAGTGGTCCGGGCCTTGAAAAAGGCGGCAGGGGTGGCCCCGGGCATCAAATGGCCCAACGATCTCCTGCTGGACGGCAAAAAGCTGGGGGGCATTCTCACGGAAATGGAGACGGAAAGCGACTGCATCCGCCATCTGGTGGTGGGCCTGGGCCTGAATGTCAACAACCGGGAGTTCCCGCCGCCCCTGAATCTCACCGCCACTTCCCTGGCCCTGGCCACCGGGTCGTCCTCCAGCCGACTACGGATACTTAAGGCCTGGCTGGAAGAATTCGAGGCCCTCTACGACCTCTTTCTGCACCAGGATTTCCGGGTGATCCTCGATGAATGGCGGGAATACAACGTGACGCTGGGACAGACGGTCACCGTGAGGCAGGGGCCCCGGGAGATTTCCGGTCTGGCTCTGGAAGTCGCGACTGATGGCGCCCTTTTGCTCCGGCAAAGGACGGGAGAGGTCGTGCGGGTGACCTCCGGGGAGATTGTCCCCGGCCCCTGAAGGTCTCCAGGGGCCGGAGAATATCGTAAAAATTATTTCTTCTTTTTGCCCTTAAGTTCGTTGATCTCGGATTTCAGGGTTTCCACTTCGGCCTTATATTTTTCCACCTCGGCCTCGCTCACCTTGGGAGGTTCAAAGGCAGGGGCCTCTTCTTTCTTGAGAATCTTGTCCTTGGCCTCTTCGAATCCCAGATAGACTGCTAAGGCGCCTCCCAAAAGAAGCAACAAGGGGATTGCTCCGGCCAGCAAGCTGAGAAAATCCCGCCACCATAACCCCAGGCCGATTAATCCTAGCGCTACCGCCACTAGTCCGCCAATCAAAGCCGTCATGCCCAACCTCCTTGGAAAAATTATCCAGCTACTCGCCGGGTCGGAACCAAACCGGACCTCACAAATTGAGATTTTTAACATAAACCCAGAAATTAATCAAGAAGATAAATTTTCTTGGTAGCTGGGCATTTTGAATCTACAATTATCTAAATTATATCTCCTTAATGGATTTGACAAGAGAGGCCTGGAGGCTTTAGGCGGGTTTGATTGCACCGTCAGCTTTTTTTGTTGAGCAAGCAAATTGTTGATGCTATGGAAACAGTTAATTTATGGGAGGAATAAATGAAAATCTGCGACTGTGGTCGAGCGATTGATAAATATCGAGTTTTTGCGTCATATATTCCTCCCTTTGATGAATCAGAGTTAACCAAAAAACAAATTGAGATCAATGGGCCGGTGCTTCATTATCTTGAAACCGGTTTTATGCCCCATGCTTACCTTGAGTGCGCTGAATGCTGAATGTGGTCGAGTCTATCTATATTCTCTTTAAGCAAGTATTCTTAATGACATGGCACTTCTCGGGAATGAGGATTTAGGTCGCGAAGTCTCCAAATTGATTGACATTGTTTCCAAGAGGACTTGATTAATGCCTGAACCTAAATTATCCTTCCTACATGAAGAGTAAATTCGAAAGATTGCCCGCGATGAGGCGGCAAAAATATCTTCGGATCTCTCATCCGGGGGACCACCGATGAACACCCATTTCGAAAAATATTTAGACGCACGCTTCGCTCAGATTGATGACAATATCAAAGAAGTCCGCACCGATATTCGTGAAATAAGAGGCGATATTAAAGGGCTGAAGCTTTGGATTCTCGGCGCAGTCATAACCTTGGCCACACTTTTCTTTGCCGTAGTTGGTTATCACACCATGGTGATGCAGTCCCAATTATAGGTTTTCTCTGAATACATTAAGGCCGTAACCCACCCCCAATCACAACTTCAGCCTCAGAAGGCTACTCCTCCACAAAATTAATAATTCTTTGCTGAGCTGCCATCAGGCCGCCTTTCCTATAATTATTCCGCTAAAAAAATCCGTCGCTCTCTTTTTGCCATCATCCATTTCCCACATTTGAAATTTCGCCGCCACACACCAAGAGATTTTCTTAATAAAATACAAAAGTTAACTATCTTGAAGTCTTGACAAAATCTATTTTGGTTTTATAATTCCCTAGAATACTTAAGGCGAGCAGGAGACATGGCTGAAGATTACTATCAGGTCTTGGGGGTTAAGCGGGAAGCTTCGGCGGAGGAGATCAAGAAGGCCTACCGCAAACTGGCCCAAAAGTATCACCCCGATAAGGTCAAAGGAGACAAGCGTCAGGCCGAAGAGCAGTTTAAGAAGATCAGCGAGGCCTACGCGGTCCTGAGTAATGCGGAAAAGCGCAAAGCCTACGATGAGGTGGGTTCCCAGGCCTTCCATAATCAATACAGCCAGGAAGACATCTTTAAGGGTTTCGATTTCGGCGAAATCTTCGATACCGGCATCTCCGACAACATCTTCAGCCGCCTCTTCGGCGGGTTGGGCGGCCGTCCCCGGGGGGGTGGCCGCACCCGGGTTTTCCGCTACGGCGGCACCGGCGAGGATTTTCAGGCCCAGGCCCGGAAATTAAAGGGCGAAGACCTGCAGGTGGAAATGCCCATTACCCTCCATGAGATGGCCTTTGGCACGGAAAAACTGGTGAGCTTCACTACGAACGGCCAGACCGTGAAGGTGACGGTGAAGATTCCCGCCGGCGCGCTGCCGGGCAAAAGACTGCGCATCGCCGGCAAAGGCCGGCCCGGCGCCATGGGCGGCCCTCCCGGGGACCTCTTCATCAAGCTCAAGGAGCAGGAACACCCGGTCTTCAAACGGGACGGGAACGATCTTTTGGTGGACCGGCACATCCGCTTCACCGAGGCCACCCTGGGCACCAAGGTGACCGCCCCCACCCTGGACGGCAAGACCATGAGCCTGAAGGTGCCCCCGGGCACCCAGAGCCACACCAAGATGCGCTTGAAAAACTACGGTATCCCCCACACCAACGGCAAAACCCGGGGGGACCAATACGTGCGCATCATTGTGGACACCCCCACTAATTTGACTAAAAAACAAAAAACACTTCTGGAAGAACTGACCAAGGAAGGACTTTAAGAGGGGTCAGGGACCAGGGGTCAGGGGTCAGGAAGTAAGAAAATCTTTTTTTCTGATCCCTGGCCCCTGGCCCCTCCCCCCTAAGCATTTATGCGGAGGCAACTATGTCTGTAGAATTAACGCCGGGAGTCTATTGGGTGGGGGTCATTGATTGGAACCTCCGGGACTTCCACGGCTATCTCACCGAAGCGGGCTCCACTTATAACGCCTATCTGATCATCGACGAAAAAATCGCGCTCATCGACGCGGTGAAGAAAGAACTGGTGCCGGAGATGCTGGCCCGGGTGACGGAGATCGTGGACCCGGAAAAGATAGACTACATTGTCTCCAACCACGTGGAGATGGACCATTCCGGGGGGCTGCCGGAGACCATCGCCCGGGTCAAACCGGAAAAGATCTTCTGCTCGCCCCAGGGCAAGGCGGGCTTAAGCCGCCATTTCAAACAGGACTGGCCCTTCGTCGAAGTGAAGACCGGGGACGAACTCTCTTTAGGGCGGCGCACCCTCATGTTCCTGGAGACCCCCATGCTCCACTGGCCGGACTCCATGATGACCTATGTGAAAGAGGAGGAACTCCTCTTTTCCAGCGACGCCTTCGGGGCCCATCTGGCCTCCAGCGAACGCTTCGCCGACCAGGTGCCCGGCTTTCCCGGCGGCTACACCTACCAACTACAAAAGTATTTCGCCAATATCCTCATGCCTTATGGGCCCCTGGTCACCCAGCTCTTCGACAAGATCGCCAAGATCGGGCTGACCTTCAAGATCATCGCCCCGGACCACGGTCTCATTTACCGTCAGCCCGAATGGGTCCTCTCCCTTTATCAAAAATGGGCCGCGGGTCTCCCGGAATGTAAGGCCCTGGTGATCTACGATACCATGTGGCACAGCACCGAGATGCTGGCCGCTGCCTTGATGGAAGGGCTGATGGACGCCGGGGTGGAGGCCCAGCTCAAGCACTTAAGGAGCACCCATATCAGCGACATCATCACCGAGGTCCTGGACGCGGGACTCTTGCTCATCGGCTCCCCCACCCTCAACAACAACCTCTTCCCCACGGTGAGCCAGTTCCTCACCTACTTAAAGGGCCTCAGGCCCCGGAACAAGGCGGCCATGGCCTTCGGCTCCTTCGGCTGGAGCGGCGAAGCCGTGAAGCTCATCAACCAGGAACTGGAAGCCATGAAACTGAAAGTGGTCCACGAGGGCTTAAAAATCAAATATATCCCCGACCCCGAGGAACTGGCCGCGGCCCGGAAATTGGCGGAGAAGCTGGCCAGGGAGAATTTGCTCCCCTAAGGCCAACCCGACACGAGAGAAATGCGGGATGATGAACCTGGTGTCCGCCTCTGTCCGCAAATATCTTGTCGGTTTTAACTCATTAGGAGACGGTTTTGGACCCTTAGCAAGGATAAAGGGTTTATAATATTACAAATAATCTTTTGCTTGACATTTGTTATCCAAAAAAATATAAAAGATCAGCTAGGCAATCCGGAACCCGGTGCGAATCCGGGGCGGTCCCGCCGCTGTAATCGGGGACGGAGGAAGTGAAGGCGCATGCCGGCCACTGCCGTTTATATAAAACGGTGGGAAGGCTGACTCTCTTCCGGTTGATCCGAGAGCCAGAAGACCTGCCTGGTGGAAATTAAGGCTGCTCCTGATGGTAAAGGGAGTTCCATCGAACCGATGGGACTGCCTTTTTTTTGTTTCTCGCAAAGGCGCAAAGGACGCAAAGATAAAGAAATGGTGTGCAAGGTGCACCCTACACGCAAAACGAAAAACGGAAAACGAAAAACGGTTTCTAAGAGCTTTCCCCCCGGCGGCCGTTGATGCTGCATCCGGCAAGCCGGTAAACCACGGAGTAAGGAGGACACTAAATGGCCAAAGACAAGAGTACGAAGAGAAACATCAGCATCCGTTACACCTGCGCGCCCAACGGCGACCAGGTGGGTCTGTCCCACTACCTGATGGCGGACGCCAAAAAGAAGTAGGACATGTCCCAGGCAATTTCACCTTTATGGGGTCCGTCCCAGGCTGCGGTCAACGCCGGGGCCGGGCCCCATTTCGACGTCCTCGAGGTAGGCCACCCGGATTACGTGGCCCTGATTAACGCCGACACCGCTTTTTGGGTGCTCTCCCCCCGGGCCGAGGCCCTGGATTATCTGTTGGGCGGAGAACTGCCTAAAGCATATCTGGAAAAAGAGGCCAAGCTGGCCGGGGATCTGGAGACGGTGCGCTTCAAGCTGCTGCCCTCCGCGGTCTATTTCAACCCCACGGAGCGCTGCAACCTGGATTGCGGCTATTGTTACCTCCCCCGGGAAGCCCGGCGCGGCGGCAGCGACATGGACCCGGCGAAGCTCCTGGAGGCCCTGGCCAAGCTCAAAGATTTTTTTGTCAGCACCCTGCCGGAAGGTGCCCGGCCCCAACTGGTCTTCCACGGCAGCGAACCCCTCTTAACCAAAGACGCGGTCTTCCAGGGCATCGCCCAATACGGCGACTACTTCCGCTTCGGAGTCCAGACCAACGCGGTGCTGCTGGATCAAGAGGCGATAGATTTCCTCAAGGACCACGGCGCCGGCATCGGCATCTCGTTAGACGGCCCCACTCCGGAGGTAGCGGACCGCACCCGGCACACCTGGGCCGGCAGCGGGGTCTTTGCCCAGACTGTCAAGGTCCTGGAGGAACTCATCGGCTATCCCGGCTTGAACGTCATCACCACCGTCACCAAGGAAAACGTCCGTTCTTTGCCGGAGTTGGTGGAGTTCTTCCACGCCAAGGGGGTGACCAACGCCCTGCTCAACCCGGTGCGCGGCACCCAGAAGGGCGGCCGGGACCTCATGCCGGACCAGACGGAGCTGGCCCATTACTTCTTTGCGGCCCTGGACCGGGCTTTTGAATTATACCAAACAACCGGGCGCAAGCTGGTGGTGGGTAATTTCGCCAACCTCCTCTTAGGGCTGGTGGCCCCGGGGGCCAGGCGGCTGATGTGCGACATCTCCCCTTGCGGCGGCGGCCGCTGCTTCTTTGCGGTGGGCGCGGGGGGCGAGGTGGCGCCGTGCAGCGAATTTCTGGGCCTGCCGGAATTTTACGGTGGCAACTTGTTTCAGGACTCCGTAAAGGATCTTCTGGCCACCCCGGCCTTTAAAGAAGTGACCACCAGGGTGGTGGAGCAGTTGGAACCCTGCAAACGCTGCGCGGTGCGCCATTTCTGCGGCGCGCCCTGCCCCGCGGAAGTGTATGCGGTCAACGGCAGCCTGGATGCGCCCGCTCCCCTCTGCGACTTCTACGCGGCCCAGGCCCGCTACGCCTTCAAGGTTATTGCCGACGGCCGCCTGGACGCCCTCCTCTGGGAAAACTGGCGGGAGGGGTTGGAAGAGATCGTGGTAATGTAAGATTGGCTATCAGCTTTCAGCTTGTATCCTGGCAACCAAAATCCCCCTAAATCCCCCTTTAAGAAAGGGGGACTTTTAAAACCCCCCTTTTCTAAAGGGGGGTAGGGGGGATTTTATCCGCAGGGGTGATGCGACCTTCCACTTCATAGGCGTTTAGTTCGAATTTGAGTTATGGCCGATAGCCTCTTGTCCCCAGACCTATCCCCATATCATCGTCCCTGCCTTGCAAGTCCGCCCGCTCCTTGGTACAATCCCGCCCAGAGTCAAAGTCCGTGAAAAAGTCTTTGCGCCTCGTTCTTACCATCTTGAAATGGGCGGTCATTATCCTGGTGGCCGTGGAAGTCCTGAGCTTCCTGTTCCTCACCCTGGCGAATTTCTTTATCTACGGCAGCGTCTGGGAAGGCAGCCGGGTCAATTACGACGCCTACACCCTTTTTCAGGAAGGCCCCCGGCCCACCGCCAACAACCCTCCGGTTTCCAAGGCCGCCAAGGATCACCGCACCATCTGGATGTTCGGCGGCTCCACCATGCGGGGGTCCACCGATGACGACGCCCAGACCATCCCCAGTCTCCTGGCGGGGATGCTTAACCGGGAAGAAAAACCCATGTCTTTCACGGTCTTGAATTTCGGGGAGAACTCCTTTAACTCCCTGTTGGAAACCAAGTACCTCCAAAAATTGTTCATAGAAAACCCCACCCGCCCCCGGCTCATCATCTTCTACGATGGGGTCAACGAGTGCGTCTATTTTGCCCAAAACCGCAATGCCTATGCCCATCACGGCTACCAGCGGCTGAAAGCCCTGATCGAGAGCCACCGCCGCAGCCTCTTCGGCCTGCTCAAGCCTGTGACGGCCGCTCTTTATGCCTCCTTTACCCTGGAACTTTATGGCAAACTGCGGCAAGCGGTTATCCCCATTAGCCCGGATTCCCCGGAACTGCGGCATTTTGTGGACCTGACGGTGCAAAGGTACGACTATGTCAACGCGCAGGCGGGCTTTTACGGGGCCAAATTCCTCCTCTTCTGGCAGCCCATCTTATGGGTGGAGACCTGTAAGGTGGCGCCCCGGGTGGGGGCGATCGAGCAGAACTATGCCATTAACCAGGCGCGCTTCGGGGCGGTGCGCCATAATTTTCAGATTATCTACCAGGCCCTAGCCGCGCGGCTTAAGAATAAACCCTATTTCGTGGACTTCCAGAATATTCTCTGTGCCCGGACCCAGCCGGTGTACAAGCCCGACGGCGCGCATTTGCTGGACCCCGGCAGGCTGATGGTGGCTCAGGCGATGGATGAGGTCTTGCAGGAGAGAGGGTTGGTGGGGAAAGGGGGGGGAAATTAAAAGCGGGCCCCAGAGGCCCGCGCCACCATGCCTAATCCAGCTCGTAAGTATCCCGCCAGTCGGCTTCTTCCCGCCAGGCGGGTTGGGATTTTTTATCGAAGAGATAGTCGCCCATCACCAGGTAGTCCATCTCCGTGCGCATAAAGCACTGGTACGCGTCTTGGGGGGTGCAGACGATGGGCTCGCCCCGGACGTTGAAACTGGTGTTGACGATCACCCCGTAGCCGGTCTGCTTTTTAAATTCCTCAATCAACTGCCAATACCGGGGATTCGTCTCTTGGTTCACGCTTTGGATGCGGGCGGAGTAATCCACGTGGGTGATGGCCGGAATATCCGACCGGAGAAAATAGAGGCGCTCAAAAAGAGGCAGGTCATCATACCCCGGAGGCAGGGGGTTCAGCCTCTTTGCCTGGACCGGGGCCACCAGCAGCATGTAGGGAGAGCCTCTATCCAGATCAAAGTATTCCTGCATATCTTCCACGAGCACTGAGGGGGCGAAGGGGCGAAAACCTTCCCGGTATTTGATTTTCAAATTTAACTTTTTCTGCATTTCCGCCAGGCGGGCGTCTCCCAGGATACTGCGGTTGCCCAGGGCCCGGGGCCCATATTCCATGCGGCCCTGAAACCAACCCACCACCTGTCCCTGGGCCATGAGGGCCGACACTTCGGTAATCAGCTCCTGGTAATCCGGGTAGTGCCGGTAAGGGGCCTGATAGCGCCGAGCCACCCGCACAATATCACCGTCTCCGAATTCCGGCCCCAGATAGGCGCCCTGCATCTGGTCGTGCCCCGGATTACACGGCGGGCGCTTCTGGTTCTGCCAGATGTGCCGGGCGGCCAGGGCTGCGCCCAAAGCGCCGCCAGCGTCGCCCGCGGCCGGCTGGATCCAGATATCCTTGTAGGTCCCCCGGCGCAGGAGCTTGCCGTTGGCCACGCAGTTCAAGGCGACGCCGCCGGCCATTACCAGGTAATCGGCATTGGTGAGCTGCTTGGCGGTTTCGGCCAGGCGCAGCACGATTTCCTCGGTTACCTGCTGGATGGCCAGGGCCATGTCCATGTATTCCTGGGTAATCAAGGTCTCTTTCGGCCGGGGGGGGACGCCGAACAACTCGGTCCACCGGTCCTCCCGGCACATGGTGAGGCCGGTGGCGTAATTGAAATAGTCCATGTTCAGGAGGATGGAGCCGTCTTCCCGGAGGTCCACCAATTCCTCGAGGATGAGCTGCCGCCATTTTTTCACCCGCTCCGAGTCCGCATTACCGTAGGGGGCCAGGCCCATCAGCTTGTATTCGCCGCTGTTGACCTTGAAGCCGGTGTAATAAGTGAAGGCGGAATAAAGCAGGCCCACGGAATGGGGGAAGTACAGCTCCCTAAGGATGCTGATGTCCTTGCCCTGGCCCCAGCCGATGGTGGAGGTGGACCACTCCCCTACCCCGTCAATGGTGAGGATGGCCGCCTCGGGAAAGGGCGAGGGGTAAAAAGCGCTGGCCGCGTGGGACAGATGGTGTTCGGGGAAAAGCAGCGGCGGGTCCCCCGGCCCCAGCTTGGCCAGTTCATCCTTAAGGAGTTTCCGCATCAACAGCTTCTCTTTGATCCACACCGGAATGGCCATCAAGAAGCTGCGCAAGCCCCGGGGGGCGAAACCGTGGTAGGTCTCCAGCAGGCGCTCGAACTTGAGGATGGGCTTATCGTAGAAGGCCACCGCGCTCAAGTCTTCCACCCTTAAGCCCGACTCCTCCATGACATAGGCCACGGCGTGGGCCGGAAAGTTGGGATCATGCTTTTTCCGGGTGAAGCGTTCCTCCTGGGCCGCGGCCATGATTTTGCCGTCCGCCAGGAGGACCGCAGCGCTGTCGTGATAAAAAGCGGAAATACCTAAGATGGCGTCAGGCAATGCGGTCCATCCTAAAATAGGGTATAAATAAAGGGCGCAATGGCCGATCCGCTGGCGAAGATAATCAACGAACCGAATAAAAGCAGGGTGAGTATGATGGGCAACAGCCAGTATTTTTTCCTGACCCTCAGAAATCCCCACAAGTCACGAATAATACCCATGCTTAATCCCTCAAGCAGCTAAGTTTTTTCATCCTGATCCTAATAAGGATTTTGCAAATCCTCGGGGCGGATCACCCCTTCCCGGGTCACAAACACCGAGCTGTGGTCCTTTTTCCACAGGCGCAAGCGCAGGGAATCTTTCCCCATTAAACGCCGGATCAGGCCGATGGGCGTAACCACCACAAAAAAGATAAGGCTCAGGACCACCTTGGAAACCACATTGCCCATAACATGGGACAGCCCGAACCAAAGCACGGCCAAAGGGCGAAATACCTGGGGCACAATCATGGTCACCAGCAAGACGATGATGGCCAGGGGCAGAAAGCGTGGATGATGCCCCCAATAAGCGATAAGAAGGCAGATGAGGGCCATGGCCATGCCGGTGTCCCGGGCCTGGTCCCGGGTGGCACTCAGCAGCCACCCCCGCACGCCCTTCCCTGTTGTCTTGGCCTTCTCCATAGTGCTTTACGCCGCTCAATTTTTTTTATCAGAAATCAATCTGAAGAATATCATTATTTGGGAATTTGGGGCAAGTCCTCCAGGGCCTTTTTCAGCAGTTCCTCCGAATAATCAAAGTCTTCCAGTTTATTTTCCAGGTAGGGCGGCAGGGGCCGGGGCAGGTCCGGCTGGATATTGTACCACTCCTGGGGCATTTCGGCTTCGCTCCAGAGAATCCTGTAACTATCCATCAAGTCCCACTCCCGTTAAACCATTGAGAAGTCATATATAGCCGGGGCCGGAGCCTGTCAAGGAAAAAGGCTGAATAGCATATTATTTTATTATTAATTATTTATTAGCAAAATATTTTAAGATATTCTCCCCCGGAATTTTAAGTTCCCCCTGTTCCTTGCCGATGAAAAGATAGACCTCCCCTTTTTTCAGGGCGACAGGTCCGCCCGGAGGCCGGGCAGAGTGCCCGGAACGATTTCCTTAAGCCAGGTCCTGTCATACAGGATTATCTAAAGACGATTTAAGGCAATATTTTAGGGGGAGCCGCTCGGCAACCGGCCCCAGGGCCTACCCAAGTCAGGCATCATGAACCGTCTGAAAGCGAAAAACGATACCGATTCCCCGGAGACCAGACGTAAAATCGGGCCTGAGGATGTGTGCGCCGGTATACGTCCGGACGAACTCGGCCAGATTTTAAACCTTAAGAAGAATCTGGACTATAGTGACGTGTTATCCAAATATGCCGGCCGCTATTTGCAAATCGGTTGGGACCTGGTGGCCGTTAATCCCAAAGGCGCGGTGGATCTGGATTTGGATTTCCGCCAGCCCCAGAGCCTCTGGAGCAAAAGGCTTTCTGACTTAGGCCTGCAAGGGGTGCAGGTCAATCTAGGGGTGCGCACCGGCGCCGCCTCCAACCTGCTGGTGTTGGAAGTCCGGCCGGGAGAAGGAGAGCGGCCCTTCGCGGGCCGGGATGACTGGCGCTCCGGATGCGTGGCCGAGGTGGCCGGAGGTTGGGAGCAGCATTATTACGTCCTGCCCCAGGGCTGGACCGCGCCTGCCTCTTGTTTTCTCGATGCCCACCGGCTCATGGTCTTCGGCAACGGGGGCCTGGTCCTGGCCCCGCCGTCTTTGGAGCCCCGGGTCCAGGAAAACTTGCGGTGGCTTCGCCCTCCCTGGGAAAGCCCTCCTTGCCGGCCCAGCCCCCAACTCTGGCAGTTCCTGAAGGAGCAGATCCCCGACTTAACCGAACCGCCTAAATCAGAGGACCCGGCCCCGCCAGCCTGGGAAGAAATCTACGGGACCATCTCCGCCCATCCCGTCCTCCTCCAGACCCTCCTGGCCCCCACCGCCGATGCCGGGGAATATTATCTCCAGGTGCTGCACACCGCTTTGCAGGCCGGCCTGACTGATCCCCACATCCTTTTGGGACTACTCTGGCATGCTCCCCTGGGGGATGCCCGCCATCGTCCCCGGGGTCTCCAGGAGCTGCAAAACCTGATTGCCGCCACCCAGAAGGAGCAGTCCCAGGCCGCCATGGCCCGGGTGACCACTCTTATCCAGGAATTGCAGGGCGCGTTTGCGGCCCTGGGAGCCGGAAGCCAGGGGCCCGCGGCTCCGCCATCGCCGGCGTCATCCCCCGGACAGGCGCCGCCGACGCCGGTCTCCTATAACTACACCCCGCCCCAGCCCGGGACTGAAGCCTGGCAGGGACCCCCAGGAAAGGTAATCTTGCCCCCCCGGGATCAGAACCTTTCCGTCCCCGAGGTCTATGAGCACCCTACCATGCGGGTGCTTTGGCGGTCCCGGGAAAATATCATGGTGGAGCGGGACCGCTATGAAGCCATGCTCTACGAATTGGGGAAGTTAGGGGCCTGGTATGAAATCCAAAAGAATTACTCCCGGGAAAATAAGGCCCTCAAGGAAAAAATCGATTCCCAGCAGCAGAAAGAAATTTCCCGTTTGCGGCGCTTGTGCACTCAGAACCAAAACCAGAAAAAAGATAAAGGCTGGTGGAGATAATCATGGATGAATGGTACCCTTCCAGCGCCAAACAGGCTGCCGCAACGGACCGGGCCGATTCCCCTGATTTTGAGATCCTTACTTCCCCGGGGGGAGGCCCTCCTTTTCATCTGCCGGTGAACGTCAAAAGCCTGTCTACCGGCGGCGTCATCCTGGAGGTGTATTACCCTCCCGACGGCCTCGACCTTAGGGAACTCCAGGGGCGAGGCGGCACCATCAACCTGCCGGTTAACGCCAAAGGGAAGGCGATGGCCATCCAGGGCAAGGTCCAATGGACCCGGCCTCAAGGCGGCGACAGCCTTAAATTTCTGCTGGGCCTGGAGCTGGAAGATCCCTCCCTGGAAGTGCGCCAGGCCTTGGAAGAGCACCTGCACATCGCCACCAAGGATATCAAAGAGCTATGGGATCATTGGGACCGGCTCCAGGAAAAAGCCTCCCCCGCGCCCTCATCCTCCCAGGCCGTCTATGTGGTGGGCCTGGCCGTGGTACTTGGGGGGGTGACGCTGCAAATCTGGGGTCCGGATAATTTGAAAAGTTTCGGTTTTATCCTGGTGATGTACGGCTGTGCGGCCCTGGCGGTGAAAAGCATCTGGAGCCTCTGGACCCAAAGAGGGCCGGCCAAGAGCCGGGAACCCGTGGTCACCAATAGATAATCCCAGGCATAGGAGCTCACGGAAGAGAAACAATGATACAGTCAAGCAACGGCAAAAAACTGTGGGCCATCGGCGGCGGCAAGGGCGGCATCGGCAAAAGCATCTTCACCCTGGGACTCGGCATCTGCCTGGCCCGTTTAGGCAAGAAGGTAATCCTCCTGGACGCGGACCTGGGCGGCGCCAACCTCCATACCTTGATGGGCGTCCGCTACCCGAGCCATACCCTGGAAGATTTTCTCCTCAAACGGGTGGAAAACCTGGAAGACACGGTGCTGGACACCCAGATCGAGGGTATCGGCCTGATCTGCGGGGCGGACGACATCCTGGGCGCAGCCAATCCCACCTTTGCCCAAAAAATCCGGGTTCTCAACCAGATGGAAAGTCTCCCCGCGGATTTTGTCCTCCTGGATTTGGGCGCCGGCACCTCATACAACACTCTGGATTTCTTTAATTATTCCTCCGGGAAAATCGCCCTGTTCACCAGCCAGGCCACTTCTCTGCAAAACGTCTACGGTTTCCTGAAAAACGCCCTCTTCCGCAAGATTTCCCGGGAGTTTTCCAAGGAAGAATACCTCATCTGGCTCCTATATCAATCCGGCAGCAAGCATCCGGAAGTCACGGTGGAATCCATCAACGATCTGCTGACCTTAGTGGAAAAAAGAAACGAGGAAAAACACGAGGAATTGCGCCAGTTGCTCCGGGATTTTCAAGTCTTGCTGGTGGTGAACATGGTCAAAACCGACCGGGATTTTCAGGCGGCCCAGATCATTCAGAACGTCTGCCACCGGTTTCTGGAACTCACCCCCCAGGTCTTGGGTTACTTCCATTATGACCAGGCCATCGAACAGGCGGTCAACCAGATGGTGCCCTTTCCCCTGAACGCGGACAAGAGCCGGGCCGCCGGGGAGTTAAAGGACATGGCCCAGGTCATCATCGAGAAGTACGCGCCCCTTAAGCCCCTCCGGGAGGCAGTGGATCAAGAGCAAAAGGCAGCCGCGTCCGGCTCCTGGTCGAGTTTCTGGCGCCGGGCCCCGGCGTAAATCGGAAACCACCTGTTGCCCTGAAAAACCCCAAGTCCTATGGACTTGGGGTTTTTTTGGAGAGGGCAAGCCGCCTTCTTGCTGGTTTAAAAACACGATGGCAGGCAAGCTCTGGTTTTTTCCCCTAAAGGAACCTGGAATAAATCCAGGAATATATGCTAAAATCTAATAGTTTTTCCATTGATCTCTGGTAGCGGGCACATGCGGATCTCCTATTTTAATTATCATTACGATGTGGAAGGCATCGGCATCGGCGCCGCCACGCAAGTGCGCGCCATTGCCGCCGCTTTGACCCGGGGCGGCCACCAGGTGGATCTGCAATTTCGGGCGGCCAAGAAACCGGGAGAAAATAAACAATACGGGGGCCTGAAAGAATTCGGCTGGGCCCGGCGTTACGGGCATATCCCTAAAATTTTCTTGCGTAATTTCTCCTTATTGCCCCGGGAACTCCAGCTTCTGGAGGCCTTCCGCCCTGACGTGCTGTTAACCGTCTGTTCTTATGTCAACTTTTCCGCCCTGCTGGCGGCGCAGCTCCGGCGGCTGCCCTTTGTGCTCTTCATCGAGGCCCCCCTGGAATACGAGTACCGGCTGTTCTTCCCCCAATATTACCGCTATCCTCTCCTGGGCCGCTGGCTGGAAGGGCTCCAGGTGCGCCGGGCCCGGCAGGTTATCAGTATTTCCGAGATCTTAAAGGGATATTTAATGCGCTATGGGCCGCCGGCCCATAAGATCCATGTGGTCCCTAACGGGGTGGACCATCTGGCTTTCAAGCCCCAGGAGCCGGACCAGGAACTTCTTTCCCGCTGGGGCCTTAAGGACCGGTTGGTGATCGGCTACATCGGCTCTTTTGAATTTTTGGGGGATATCCCCCTGTTCCTGGCCAGCGCCAAACGTATCTGCGCCGCCCATAGCCGGGCGGTCTTTTTCATGGTGGGCGAGGGCAGGCACCGGGAAGAAGTGAGCCAAGGCGCGGCGGAATTTGGCCTGAAAGACCGGTTCCTCTTTCCGGGCCGGATTCCTCATGCCCAGGCGCCCCGCTACCTCAGTCTGATGGACCTGGTCATCAGCCCCTATCGGGAAGACTACCTCTTCTATGGTTCATCCATGAAGCTGTTGGAATACATGGCTGCCGGCAAAGTCGTGCTGGCTCCGGCCTTAGGCCAGATTAAAGAACTGGTGGTGGATGGTTATAACGGCATGCTCTATGAACCCGGAGAGCCCGGAGCCCTGGAGCTGAAGCTCCAGGAGCTCATCGACAGCGGAAGGCTCCCCCAGATGGGGCTCAATGCCCGGAAAACCATTGAGAGGAATTGGACCTGGGATCTCCAGGCTGCCCGGATAACCCAGGTTCTGGAAATGGCCTTGAAGCCGTGAGGCAGGTTCCTAGAGTTTTCTCTGCCGCGCCCTCACCCCTGAGCTTCAGCCCCCGGGAGGCAGCCAGGTCAATCCGGTATCGATAAATTGAGACTGATTCTTCTCGACAGACTGTGGGGGTAAAATTACCGATGAATTCTTTTTTTCGCCCTAGCCGCGCTTACCGTTATTTAATTCCCGCCCTTCTGCTGACCCTGGCGGTGGTGATGCCGGCTCCCGGGGCCCGGGCCGGGCAGAGCGCCACCCAGGCCACCATCACGGTGAACGCCGGGGCCAGGATGCACCCGGTAAACAAGTTCATCCTGGGCCAAAATGTCCTCTTTGCCGCCAACAACCTCTGGAATAACAGAGTGGACGGCGTCGACCCGGCCGTCAAACCCCTGATTACCGAAGTGGCCCCCACCATCATCCGTTTTCCCGGCGGCACTGCCAGCAATATCTATCTGTGGGAAGACGGCCTGGGGGTGCGCACAGCTAAAGAGATCCAACCCTTTTCCTCCACCATTGCCCTGGACGGCACTCCCAACTGGCGAGGAGCTGGTCGAGCCCGGGTCTTTGCCAAGGGCCGCGCCCCCTTGGGAGCGCCTTTTATCTTTAAGAATCAGAAAGGCAACCTCCTGGAAGGGGTGGTGGGGATAAAAAGTCCTTACCCGGCCGGGGTCAGCGTCCGCCTGGATTATAGGCCCGGACAGCCGGACTATTTCATGAATAACTATGGCATCATGGAGCATATGAAGTTTGTCGCCTCCCTGGGCGCCCGAGCCATCATCACCGTTAATTACAATACCGGCCTGGATAAAAACGGATATATCTCCCCCAAAGCCTCCCTGAGCCAGAAAATAAAACGGGCCGCCGCCTGGGTGGCCTTCGTCAACGGCGCCCCTCGGGACACCCGGCCCCTGGGAACCGATGGCGAGGGCAATGATTGGCGGACCGTGGGCTATTGGGCCCAGAAACGGGCGAGTTTGGGGCATCCTGCCCCTTATGGGGTGAAATACTGGGAAGTGGGCAATGAGATGTATGACCGGAATAATCCCGGCGGCTGCACCCCCGTCCGCACTTATGCCCAGGATTTTATCGCCTTTGCCCAAGCCATGAAAACCGTGGACCCCAGGATCAAAGTGGGGGCGGTGGGTCTCACCTCACCTAAGGGGCGGGGGGATGCCGACTTTAAAGACGCCTGGAACCCCACGCTGCTGCGCCTGGCCGGCAAAGACATGGATTTTTTGGTCCTGCACCCTTATTATCCGGCCGCGGGCGCCAAACCCGCGCCCTACCAGAGTCAGGCCTGGTTCAGGGCGGTCATGGCCGCGGCTTCCCAGGCCCTCAGGGACCTCAAGGAAATCAGAAAGGTCATCCGGAAGAACGCCCCGCCGGGGAAAAAAATTGCGCTGGCCATAACGGAGTATGGCATCTGGCCGTCTGCCGCCAAAGACCCCCGGGACTGGTCCAACCTGGCCCGGGCCTTATTCGACGCCGACTTGGTCATGGGCCTCCTCCGGGACGGCAACGCCCTGGGGGTGAGCCTGGCCACCAGCTGGATTTTGCACGGGGCCATGCCTTCCGCGGCCATCCACTATAATTGGAAAATGGGCACCAGGACCGTCAGGCCGCAATATTATGCCATGCAACTCCTGAAAAATCTTGATCCGGAACTGGTGGCCACACAAGTCGCCGCCCCCACCTTTAAAGTAACCAGGGTCGGCAATGTGATGGATGCCGACGGCGTCCCTTTGCTCGGAGCCCTGGCCGGCATTTCCCCAAATGGGCGCCAGCTCTCGCTCCTGGTGATAAACCGGTCCCTGGGAGCTTCGCTGCCGGCCACTATCCGCCTGGTGGGTTATCAGCCCCAGGGAGCGGCCAGCGTCTTAAAGGTCACGAGCGCCGGCCTGCGGGATAACAACGAGGATCAATCCCAGACGGTGACGCTGACCACCGGCCAGATTAATAATGCCGCGGCGCAATTCACTTATACTTTCGCCCCGCATTCCCTGACGCTGTTCAAGTTTCAACAAGAAGGGGGGAGCAACTGACCAGGGTGATTATCCAAGGGCCAAGCTGAGATGGGGCAAGGTCCATGTGGGCGGGGCACGCTCGATAAGAGGGCTGGAAGACAAGAAATCTGGGAAATTTTTGGTTTTTTCCCGGGGAAGTTATGCTACCTTGCAGTTAATTGGAGAAAAAGGCTCCCATAACCGACACCCTGGGGGAGTTGCCGGACCAAGGGGGCCCCGAAACCATTGGCGGCACTGGGTAAAAGCGTCATGCGGCTAAGTTCGATAATTCTGGCCACTGGCAGCTATCTGCCAGATAATATCATCGATAACAGCAGCTTAACCCAATTCCCCAGTAGCTTTCTGCCTTTGATAGAACAGAAAACCGGGGTTAAATCAAGGCGCTTTGCTGCCCCCGATCAATGCACCTCAGATTTGGCCATCGAGGCGGCAAACCGCTGCCTGAAAAAAGCCAAATTAGCTCCAGAGCAGGTGGATGCGATCATCCTGACTACTTCGTCTCCTGATAGAATTCAACCCGCCACCGCCACCAGAGTGCAAGATAAGATCGGAGCAGACCAGGCCTATGCCTTTGATCTTAATTCTGTGTGCAGCGGCGGAATTTTTGCCCTTAAGGTGGCGGATTCCCTGATTAAGGAGGGGTCAGCCAGGAATGTTTTAGTGGTGGGCGCAGAAATATATTCCAAGTATTTGGATCCCAAAGATTTCTCTACTTTCCCTTATTTTGGTGACGGCGCCGGCGCCGTGCTTTTATCAGGAGCAGCCCATACCGACAGAGGATTAATCCATAGCCTATTAAAATCCGACGGTTCTAAGGCTGAGGCCATTCAGGTTCCTGCCGGGGGCACCATGCTGCCCTATTCCCAATTGAAAAATCCCAAAGATATTTATTTTAAGATGATGGGGCGGGATATTTTTGATTTTGCCGTCACCAGAGGATCGGAGATTGTCAATGATCTCCTTGCCGCTTCGGGCATTCCTAGCAAGGACATCGCCTTTATCGTAGCCCATCAAGCAAATATGAATATACTGACGGAATTATCCTCCAGGATAGATATTCCGCTGGATAAGTTTGTGATAAATTTAGACAAATATGGAAATACAGCTGCTGCCTCGGTCTTCATCGCCTTTGACGAACTCCTGGAGTCAGGCCAGGTTAAAGACGGCGACCTGATCTTGCTGGTTGCCTTTGGGGGCGGTTTGTCTTGGGGGGCTGTGTTAATAAGGTATTAATTTGAAGAAGCTTTATGTGAGGCTGTAAAGAACATGGCAAATAACTACGAAAAAATCAAATCCGCCGTTTTTCAAGCAGTGGATAGCGTTAACGAGCAATTGATGGATGAACAACACCTGGAAAAATCTACTGAATCAGTTCTGCTGGGGTCTGAGGCAAAAATAGACTCCATGGCTCTGGTTAATCTGATCGTGGCCACCGAGGAACAAATCTCCCATTCGTTTAATGTCAACATATCCTTGACGGATGAAAGGGCTCTGCAAGAGAAAGAGAGCCCTTTTGAAACTCTTGGGACTCTCATTGATTACATTTCTCGTCTGTTTGCGGAAAGTGGGATTGACCTGGAATAAAATAGTGCTTCTTACCGGCACAAGCCGGGGGATCTCTATTGAATTACAATCTTGGGTCCGTCTCTCCAGCCTGTAACGGCAGGAATCGGAACAATCCAGTAGTTTCAGGAGACTGCCATGTCCTCTGTTAGTTCCCGGGTGCTGGTCCATAAAGTCTACTCCGGGGACTTTGACAGGGTCTATGCCTCTCTTCTGGCTGCCCATGATCCCCGCCTCGACAAAGAAGATTGGCGGCAGCTATTCATCAAGCATTGGGAGACTCCGGAAGATTATCATGGCTTTATGTTGGTCGATAATGAAGAAGTTGTGGGGTTCTTGGGAACTATTTTCAGCCGGAGGAAAAGCCAGGGCAAAGATTATCGATATTGCAACCTTAGCAGTTGGATTGTCAAGCCGGAACACCGGAATAAAAGTCTCTTGCTGTTGTTGGCATTATTGAAGCTTACCGATTATACTTTCACGAATTTAAGTGCCCTGGAACACGTGGCCGTGATCCATCAGAAACTGGGGTTTACCGACATGGGTTCCCAGGCGCAAATACTTCTCCCCATCGGCGGCTTTAGTTGGGGCGCGCCTAATAAGCCGCGGCTCATATTGGAGCCTGAGAGGATTAAAGATCGTCTTAAGGGTGACGCCAGAATTATCTTCGATGACCATATCTCATTTAAATGTAAACATATTTTATTTGAAGCAGACAATAATTATTGTTATCTGATTGCCTCAAAATTAGTTAAAAAAGGGATTCCCATTCTCTACGTTCATTACATAAGCAACTTAGCATTATTCTTAAATTTGATTCATAAGGTTGTCTTTAAAGTATTATATCATTTCAAAGCGCTGGGACTGCTGATAGACGATCGCTTTTTAGCGGGACTGAATCTTCGCTGGGCCCTCAAATATAAGTTGCCGCATTATAAATTGTTAAAATCTCCTTTCTTACAGGCGCAAGATATTGATAATCTCTACTCTGAGAAGATACTTTTGAATTTTTAAGAAGTCTCGTCTGCGTAGCTGCAGCGCCACTCAGTTGATAGCTGCAAACGCCCCGTGATAACGCCAGCGGCAGGTAAAAATCCAGCTCCAAAGGACGAAAAAGATTAAGCAGACGTTGAAAAGAGTGGCCCCAATATCCGGTATGTAACCGGGGGGCTGGACGCCTCCTTTTCGCAGGTGGAAATGGATCTGGTGGATAACCCCTTAAAGGATAACCCCTTAAAGGATAACCCCTTAAAGGATAACCTCTTTGAGGTGATCGTCTGCTCCCACGTCCTGGAACATATCCTGGAGGATGTGGCGGCCATGCGGGAACTCTGCCGGGTGCTGAAGCCGGGGGGGCGGGCGTTTTTGCCGTCTACCCTGGAGGCCGGCCGGGAAGCAACCTTCGAAGACCCGCAGTGTCTCACCCCGATAGATCGGGCCCGGACCTTTGGCCACAGCTGCCATGTCAGGATTTATGGCCTGGATTATAAGGACCGGCTGGAGGAAGCCAGCTTCACGGATAATTTATATATCTGTACTAAATGACGCAGAGCAAACTTTATTCATAAACGGCCACAAGACAGTGTATTCATTGTTCGGTATGATTTTTTTCAACAGCCTGATGGATCACGGGAGAATGAAAGTACACCCACACCGCCGACTCTTGGTGGCCATTTCCTTACTGCTCTTTCTCATTTTTTTGGAAACCTTGAGCTTCGGGGTTGGGGTCTTTCTGTCCCGATACGGCAAGATCTACCGGCCCCATGTCACTGAAAGTTATGCCACGTATGCGGCACGACTAAATCCTCTCCTGGGTTGGCCCTCAACTGCCGCCATCGGCTCCGTGAATCTGGACAGTACCGGTTCCAGGATTAACCCGGCATATCCGGACCCTGCCAGTCACCCAAACTGCGTCTCCATTTACGGGGATTCCTTTGCCTGGAGCGACGAAGTAGACGCGGTCCACGCTTGGGGCAATGTACTGTCCAAACTCCTAAAATGTCGAGTGGCCAACTTTGGCATTGGCGGTTACGGGACGGACCAGGCTTACCTGAGATTTAAGACTAACCGGAGAGACCCGGCAAGAATCGTCATCATGGTCTTTTCCTCTGACAATATTCGTCGGCACGTGAACCGAGTGCGAAATTTTATTATTCCCGGTCCCCAGCTGGGAACCAAGCCTCGCTTCCTACTTGATGCGGCGGGACAGTTGCAACTGATTCCGCTTCCTAAATTTAACCTGGCGGACTACGATGCCTTCATCAAAGCCCCGTCACCATATCTGTCCCACGAATTTTTCCTCCCCGGCGGCCCCAGCGGTATCCAGGCCCTGCGTTTTCCCTATACCCTGGCCCTGCTTAAATCCGCCCCCCTTCTCTTCTCCAGGTGGCGCCAGGGAACCCCCCAATACTTTGACTTCTTCAAACGGAACCATCCTTCCGGCGCCCTTGACCTGACCTTGGCCATCATGCAGGCCTTCCACCGTGAAGCTGCTGCCCGGGGAAAAGTTTCCCTGATTGTGCTGGTTCCTACTTTCTATGATCAGCTTTACTTCCAAAAACATGGCAGATGGGTCTACCAGGAGATGCTGGATTATCTGGGCCGGGAAAAAATAAATTATTTGAACTTGGGTCCAGGGATTCTGGCATATCTGGGATCCCGGTATCCTGGGGACATTTTTCAAGGCCCCGGAGGGCATTTTACGGAGGAAGGTTATAAGTTAATGGCCCAACTGGTTTACGATAAAATGTCGGCATTACTGGGACATGACTTGCCGGGGCTTAAACCGTGACCTGGCGCTTCCTCATTACTAGCGTCGCTAACGTCTAAACCGGTTACTTTTTCCATTTTGGGAAGTAGCTAATGAGCTGGCGGATCTAAGAAGATTAAGGCTGATAATTCTTAGCTCTGTATTAAACGACGTCGAGCCGTGATTTTCAATAAATGGCCGAAAAACATTATACTCATTTCTCGATAGTAGTGGTTTTTTCAGTCGCCCGATGGACCTCGCCCTGGATATCGCCTCCTTTAATGAGGAAGAGAGTTGCTTGAGCCCAAATGATGGAAGGGTGTTTTCGGCTGGCGTCCCTTTATAGAAGATTTTCGAACCTTTTGCCTCACCACGCCGGATAGTGCAAGGGTCCCGCCGGCCTTGGCAAATGGGGTTTTTGCCCTTAATTGAATAAACGACTGCCTGGACCGAATAATGGCTTATACCGTTTTCGGTTTTCGGTTTTCCGTTTTCGGTTAAAAGAAATAAAGATTATCAATATGTTACATTAATAGTTTGTTGCAGTTGAAAGCGAAAACGGTATTAATCATTCTGGGGACAGGCATCTATTAAAGGTATCTGGCCTATTCTTGCAAAAATGCATTCCAAATGCATAATTGCAAGACTAACCTCAATCTTGAGCTTTTTGCCATTGATAAGCTCTACGCAGCCGGGCCCACCGCATATTTTAAAAGAGGTGGAATATGGCGCTCTCGCCTGTAGAAGTTAAGCCGCGGGATTGCGGCCTTCCTGTTCCAAAACTTCCTGGGCTGCCCGGGTAAGGAAGGAAGAACGGCTCAGGCCTCGGCGTTTCGCCGCCGCATCCACGCGGCGAAGGGTTTCCTCGGGTATGGTGATGTTAATTCTCTTGGCCTTTCCTTGGGCATCGGGCACTGAAACCACAAGGAAAGCCACCGCATCGGCGTTCTCGGGATCGGCAACAATGTCTTCCAGATCCGAGGGGGCAGGCAATTGTTCCCCGTCTTCCCGCAGGCCCCCCAGATGAAGCAGCAGCGCCTCATAGGCCAAGTCCTTGGCCTCATCGATGGTCGTCCCGGCGGTGATGCACCCTGGGAAGTCTGGGAACGACACCCCATAATCGCTGGTAGGTTCCTTATGGACCACAGCGATGTAATTGGGCATGATTTCCTCCTATCTAAACCTGATGCCCGACTGCCGCTCAATGCTCTTAAGCGTCTTGGCGGGAATATCCTTTGCCGGGTGGGGCACTGTCACCCGACCGGGCTTCGTTGGGTGTTTGAACTGCACATGAGACCCTCTTTGCCCCACCCGATACCAGCCATCTGCCTCCAGGCGACGAATGATCTCCCGACTGTTCATGTGTAATTATACACACTGAAATGGTGCGTGTCAAGAAAAGCGTATTGATCGCAAGGAATTGGCGGTACTGGGCTATCTATATTATATTTTTGGGCCAAAAAGTATAATGCTCCGGCTAAGAATTTTATCCAAGTCAATTTCAGTCCAGGCTCTGTAACTACCTATTACTGCCAGCTATGACTGAACCCGTCAAAGTGAATAACCTGCGAACGACCTTTCTGTAAAGCTAACTTATTAATTATATAGGAAAGTATGGTGAGTATTGACTCATAAAAAAAGCATATTATATACTATACAACTGACGAGTAACTAATTTAGGCCCCCCGGAGGACTGGATGGCCAAAGGACGATCTTCTTTACAGATTGCCTGAATTTAAGACAAGGAGAAACTTTGTTAAATGGCCCGGAATTACTCCCCCAAGAACTTTTTGCGGCAGGCGCCGAATGCCCTGCTCGCCCGCTATTGCCAGGAAAAAGGAATCCTGGCGGAACCCTATTTTGCCGGTCTTTTTGAGACCAATATCACTCCCATTTTCGAAGCCTTCGCCAAACTCCCCAGCGAAACCCGCAGGATGATGGAAAGCGATTTCCGGAATATCGATGCCCTGGCCGGCGAAAGCGGTATCAAGGCCATCATGGATGTCGCCAGGGACCAGGGAGAAGACCTGGACAGCCTGAAGAGGCGGGATTTCTCTTTCATTTACGATCCTGATTCGGGCATAACCGGGGTGGTTATCAAGAAGCTGCGCCTGTCGACCTTGGGCGGCGCCATGAAGCGGGTCACTCTGGAGGCCGATGCATCACAAAATCCGGACGCCGTTTATAACCTCCTGGAAGAGGTGGTCCGAGTGGACGGGGCCCCGGAGTGCCATCAATGCCACAAGATTCCCCTCTCTTTGGTCAACGTCACCCAGGCTGCCATCCAGGTAGTGTTCAATCACAACGGTGATCGGCGGCGGGCTACCCGCACTTTCCAGGTTTCCTATCCGAACTCCTGCTCCCTCAAGCAGGACGGGAGAGACCTCGTAATCAGGAAGATGCTGGTCGACTCGGGCCTGGAGCCGGTTGAGGCCGTGGACGAGGAATTCAGACTGCAATGACGTTAAACGATCTCCTGGGTCACATTCTGCTCCGCACGGAGATGATGGCAGAGGGGTCGAATGCCTTTACTGCCGACGAGGTGGCCGGGTGGCCTGAGGGGGCGCTTGATTTTTTCGTCCGGCAACGGCTGCTCTCCCCTGCCACGCCAGCCCACCAGGCGGTGTGCGACGGCTGTGAAGAAGGTTGCTTCATGCCGTTGGAGGTTCTCCCGGCAGATGCGCCTCTATCCACGGCTCCTTTTATCATCTGCAACCAGCGGCATGATATCGGCCGGGTAAGAGTTGACCCGAATCGCCTCAAGCGCTGGCGGGTGGACCCGGGTCTGCTATCCAGGCTCATCTCCATACTGTTGGGCATCGATCAGACTCCCCAGGAACTGGTTCGCCGGCGTCTCTGGTTCCTGGGGAAGGCTAGCCTGGCCGGGAACTCACCAGAGGTCTTTCTCGCCCGAGGGCTTACCTGGACGGATGCCGGGGAAACCTTCGGCCATAACCGGGACCTCAGAGAGAGCCTCTCCCCTTTAATCTTCGCCCCCGGCAGACCCTCCAACGGTTTCTTGCCGAATGCCACCCTGGTTTCCCTAGATCGGCTGCTCAGCATTCAAAAAGACCGCCTGGTTCTGGATCTCGAAGCCATAACCAGGGCCATCGAGGCAAAATCAAACCCCCAGGCCGTTGCCGGCAACGTCTTCCAGAAGACCGGCCAGTTCTGGACCATTTCTTACGAGGGCCACACTTTCCGGCTCAAAGACAGCAAGGACCTGCAATACCTCCGCTTTTTGCTGGCTCATCCAGAGGAAGAGTTTCACGCCCAGCGGTTACTTGCTGAAGTCGAGGGAACTGCCTCGGCCCCCGGCGTCGAGGCCACGAAGATGAAGCGACAACTCCTGGACGATGACCTCAATGTCTCATCCCCCGATAATGCCGGGCCTTTATTGGATGACCAGGCCAGAAAAGAATATAAACGACGGCTCAAAGATCTCGCAGCAGAACTGGAAGAAGCCCAGGAGTTCAACGACTTCGAACGGGCCGGGCGTCTCGAAGAGGAGATCGAGGCGCTCAAGAAAAAACTTGCCGCCGCCTATGGTCTGGGTGGTCGAGCACGGAAGTTGGCCGATCCGGGTGAGAAGGCCAGAAAGACCATATCCAAGTCCATCGGCCGTGCTCTGGAGCATATCCAGGAAAATAACGAAAACCTCTGGCGCCACCTGCAAAATGCCCTGTCCTTGGGATCGTTCCCCGCCTATAAATCCCACCCTCCGTTGAGCTGGATCATTTAATTTTCGCTTGTTTTCTTTCGCGACGCGTTTTGTCGCGGCCGCGACGCATTTTGTCGCGCCTTACCCGTTAGAGAACAATCGAGGTAAGGCCCGGCTGCCAATAAAGCAGGTTTAAATGTCCGTTGGACGTTAAGTGGCCTCTGGGAAAGCCTTTGCCGGGCCGCCTCTCAGAGGCCTTTCTTTTTGGGGACCGGCAACGTGGAAGAAGAATACCCAGATCGTCAGAAGAAGGTACCGGTGAGGTTTGATCAATGCTGACCCCGGTCATTCCCATAGCCTCCGGCAAGAAAGGGCCGCCTTTTGTCAAGGATTGGCCGCACGCGTCCTTGGAAGCCCTGGAAGAGGCCATGGAAAAGTACCCTGGATGCAACCTGGCCCTGCGGCTGGATCGGTACCTTGCCCTCGATCCGGATGACCAGGAGGCTGCGAGTTTCCTGGTGAAAATGGAACAGGAAGGGAAGCTCCCGCCCACTGTGGCCTGGCAGACCTGGCGGGGCATGATCATCAGGCTGTACCGGCGCCCTGAAGGGCTGGAGCCGGTCAAACCCAACGGCTCCGGGATGAAGCTGGAAATCCGCACCAGCCCGGGCCAATACGTGCTTATTCCCGACAGCACCGTCAACGGGAAAAAATACCGCTGGCTGCGCGACGTGGGACCGGCAGACATCGAAGTGGCGGAATTGCCCGAGGCAACCTTTAATTTTATCAAGGGTACCCTGGCACGGCACGGAGAAACAAAACCGGTGGGATCTTCAATGGCTTCCCCCTGGGCCGAACTCTGGCAGGGCTTGCCCAAGGGAAGCAGAAACGATGCCGCCGCCAAGCTGGCCGGCCGTCTCCTGGGGCGGGGGATCAGCGGGGATGAAGCCCTGGAGATCCTGCGGGCCTGGAACGCCAATAACCATCCACCGCTTTCGGAAGCAGAACTGGTCCGCACTCTCCAGTCCATTGCCAGGGCGAAAGAGCGCAAGGGCAAGAAAGATGATGCCCCCACGGTCCTGACCGCCACCCAGCTGATCGCCCGGACCCTGCAAAAACCGCCGGAGATCATCGGCGAGGGGATCTTCCCCGAGGGGACCGGCATGATCGTCACCGGGGAAAGCGGGGTGGGAAAGTCGTTGCTGACCCTGGAAATGGCGGTGAGGCTCAGCCACGGCATCGAGTTATGGGGCCTGGAGGTTCCCCGGCCCCGCCGGATATTGATGGTGCAATCCGAGAACCCCCTGCACTCGGTGCAATTCCGGCTGCGCCGCATCCTCGTCGGCCTGGAAGTCCAGGGCGCTCCCAATGTCATGCTGGTGGACCCGGCTTTCAGAATCGACCTGGCCAACCGCAAGAGCCTCCAGGACCTGAAGAACATCCTGGAAAACAGCCGGGCGGAGGTGGCGATCCTCGATCCTTTGAGCTCCTACCACCGGACCAATGAAAACGACAACGTGGCCATGCGGGGGCTTCTGGACAACCTCACGCATCTGTCCCGGCTGACCGGCTGCGCCTGGATCGTGGTGCACCACCACGGCAAGCCCCAGGACGGCACCCGCGATATCTGGCAGTACCGGGGCGCCTCCAGCATCAGGGATTGGGCCGACACCATGATCGCTCTTCTCAACAAGAAGGGGATGGAAAAGCAAATCCTGCGGCTCATGCGCTTCGACAAGATCAGGCACGGGCCGGACCGCCCGGCCATCCTGCTGGACCGGAACCAGAACTTCGTCCACTGGCCCACTCAGGAAGACGTGCCAAACCCGAAAGTGGCTCATTGGCTCATGAGCCATTTTTTGGCTCACGGTAAAATGAGCCACGCAACTATTGAATATTTTGAAAGATCCCGGGTGGCTCACGGGTTTTCTGGCTCACGGCCAAATGAGCCAAGAAAAATCAACTACTTAGGGGTGGCTCAGGCCTCCCTATATATAGGGCTATATCTATGAGCCACTATCAGGGAAGCCATGGTCGAACTCTAGCATTGGAGGCTGGGCAAGTGGTCGAATGCCCGAACTGGAAACCCAGGGAGCCGGGGTTGTTTGAACCTCCCGGCGAGCCGGTCTGCCGGTTCTACCTGGGCGGCGTGGCCTGCTCCCGGAGAGACACTTTCATGTGTGATACCGAAGGGAAGAAATCGCGCCATGCGGAGGAGGCAACCCATGCTGGAGAGCTTTAAGCTGGCCTTCGCTGCGGGCTGGGGCGTAATTGCTGCGGGATTGTCGTTTCTCCTGCTGGTAGGCGCCTGGGACTGGTTCCAGGAACTCCTGGGCAGGATCAGGGTGCTGCTGCGCCAGTCCAGGAAGGGACAGGGCCAATGAGAGATTGCTACCTGGGCATCGATCCCGGCATGAACGGGGGGTGGGGCATCTTGGATAGGCGGGGCGAGATTGTGGCCTGCGGGTCCTGGCCGGCCTGGAAGGACATCCTTCCTTACCAAGAGAGGATCAAGTCCGCGGCCATCGAGCGTATCCAGGTGCGCCAGGACACCACCCGGCAGCACGCCTTCCGGCTGGCCACCCTGGTGGAGAACTTCGGGGTCTGGCAGGGTTTGTGCCTGGCCTGGGAGATCCCACAGGTCAAGATCGTGCATCCCCGGACCTGGCAGTCGCACTTCCACCTGGAGATCGGCGGGCACCTGGGCCAGGCCATGACGAAAGCTCAATTGGCCCAGGCCAAGAAAAAGCTGGTGCTGGGCATGGCCCGGAGGCTGTGGCCACAAGCCCCATTCAGCCGCCAAAAGGACGACGGCATCGCTGCCGGGCTGCTCCTGGCGGAGTACCTCAAGCAAACCTGGAGTGTGAGATGACGGAAGAAGAAAACTTTATCGATCCCGGAGCCGTCAAGGAAGCCGAGGCCCTGGCCGGCCATCCCCTGAAGCTGGAGTTCTTCCGGGGCATCAAGGGCATCGCCGCTTTTTTGAACCTGCACCCGCAGACCACCTTGAGGCTGCTCAAGGCGGGCAGGATTCCGGCCAAGAAGGACCAGTCGGGCCGCTGGGTGCTATGCAACCTGGACTACTACCGGAGCCTGAGGAAGCTATGAGCACCGAGCCGAAAAATTACGCCGGGGTCCAGTGGGGCCTGGGACGGCCGTCGGTCATCCTGGTGGGCAGCTATGAGCCTCAGCCTCAAGACAACCTGGTCCTGCTTCAGGAGTTTTATAAGCGTGGAGTGTATCTCCCAGAGATGATCCGGGTGGCAAAGGACCTGGCCAGTGAACACGGCATCAGGAAATTCTTTTGCGATCCGTCTGAGCCCCGCTTCATCGACCGGCTGAAAAAGGAGCGCCTGTGGGCGGTTGCGGTCACCGACGAAGAGAATGCCGGGGCCAACCTGATCGCCGAAAGACTGGAGAACGCCAAGTGCAATAGACCCGGGGGCTTGGTGCTCTCCGGCCAGTGCCGGGAACTGATCAAAGAGTTTCAACGGGCGCACCTGCCGGAGTTTAAGCCGGACAAACCTTACCGGGACAGGCCCGTGCCCGTCTATAACTACGCCTTGGCCGCCCTGCGGTTCATGGTCCTGGGATTGTCCTACGAGGCCACGCCCAGGGTGCGCTGGCTGACATGATGGAGGAACGATGTTGAACCGAGTGATGTTGATCGGCCACCTGGGAGGCGACCCGGAGGTCAGGTATACCGCCAACGGTAAGCCGGTGGCCAATTTCAGCCTGGCCACCACCGAGAAGTTCACCGACAAGACGTCGGGGGAGCGGCGGGAGGAGACCCAGTGGCACCGGATCGTGGTCTGGGGGAAGCTGGCGGAGATTTGCAGCCAGTATCTGCACAAGGGAAGCCGCATCTACCTTGAAGGGAAGCTGGTTTACCGCAGGTGGGAGGACAACTCCGGGGTGAGCCGTACTTCCGCCGATGTCCGCCTGGATTCCATGGTGATGCTGGATAACAAGCGAGTGGATGGCGCCGCAGACAATGTGCCGTTTTAAGGAACCGAGATGATTTTCACCAGTAACTTCAAGATCACCGGGCATTTGCCCCAGGCCGTAGCCATCTCCCAGGGCATTCCCCGGGGCTGGCAGGGCAAGAGATACAAACCCCTGGCCCCGCCCTGGAACCTGGTGAAGGTTAACGACAACTTCCAGTTCATCAAGCTTTATAAGGCCCAGGTCCTGGACCGGCTGGATGCTTCCCATGTTCTCCAGGACCTGGGTGGAGACAACCTCATCCTCCTATGTTGGGAGGCTCCCGGAGAGTTTTGCCACCGCCGGGTGGTGGCGGTCTGGCTGCAAAAGGAACTTGGGCTGGCAGTGGAGGAGTTCAATCCCAAGCTTCGGAGGCATCAGGATTGGCTGAGGCAAATGGAAGGGATACGGCGATGAGAGATGAGTATCAGAGACCGAGCACTCGCCGCAAAGCGGCTTCAACGTCCGGCATGCAGTTGCAGCGGCCAATTACTTTGTCGATTTCCCTGGGGAGGACCGTGGCCAGATGATCGGCAACAATGACGGAATCGGAAAGAACCCCCATGGCCTGGCCTTCGGGATTGTCTTTCTTGACCAATACCCTGGTCTCCCCGGTGCGTTCCAGGTTGGAGGTTATTTGGACCACAACCCTTTGACTCAACCCGGTGTCGACGGTTTCGTCCTGGACCACCAGGGCCGGCCGCTTCTTATATCTGACCAGGTCGGAGTAAGGGAATTTGACGAGGACCACATCCCCCCGTTTAAAGGCTGTCATAGGCATCCATGCCAGGGGCGTCCCAATCTTCTTCTAATGCGGCCAGTCGGGCTCGCGTTTCCTTCGCCTCTTCATCACTCCAGCCGAGATCGGCAACCAGCAGGGGAGCGGTGGCCTGGGCCTTTTGATTCGCTTTTCCTTTTGTGGAGACGACTTCTGGGGAGAGATCGCCATTACTCATGGGAGTATCCTCCTGTGCTGTCAATTATAAAGCATTTTAAGGTCTTGTCAAAGGAGGGATAGGTGGGCTTCGTTGGTAGCATAAACGCAGAATGTCGACGCTGGTTGGGTAACCAGGGCCATGCCTTCGATGACCGGGAGGTCTACGTGGGTTGTTCGAGCGCCTTCACTGTTGAGCAGATTCTGTCCCGGTATGCTCCCAAGGCCAGGATCTGGGGGAATGATGTTTCCCTCTACTCCTCGGTCCTGGGGGCTTACCTGGCCGGGCAGACTTTCGATATGAGCGTCAGGGAAGAATCCTTCCAGTGGCTGGAATCCTACCTTGGCGGCGTGGAGGCCAAGACCGCGGCGGTCATGGTGCTCCCGGAGGCCTTGAAATACGAGAAGGCAGACAACGTCTTCAAGGCCCGGCATTGGAATCATTACCTGAACAACTTCGAGAGCTTCCATCAGGCCACCGTTGCTCGGCTCCGGGACCACAAGCAAGAGGTCAGGCTGGAGGCTTACACCAGCAAGGACATCTTCGACCTCCTGGATGAGATGCCAAAGGATGCCGTGGCCGTGGCCTTCCTCCCGACCTATGCGGGGGGCTACGAGCGGATGTTCAAGCGCCTGGAAGAAATCTTCGACTGGGAACGGCCTGCCTATGGACTGATCGACGCCGAACGCAAGGCCGTCATCCTGGAGAAGATGAAGACCCGGGACTATCTCTATCTGGACGACCGGGTGGTGGAGGGCCTGCCCATGGTGGCGGTGGTGCGCAAAGCCCGGATGAAGCCGGTTTATGTCTATTCCAACATCGAGGCCCTGCGCCGGGGAGTTCTGAAACAACAGCGCCATGCCGAGTTTGTGCCCTTCACCCGCTTATCCGACGATGACGTGATCACCCCGGAGTCCCAGCTTACCCTGATCCCCACCAGCAACCGGGTGGTGAACTACTACCGGGACGTCTACCTCTCCAAGGGCGTGGGCATCCCGGCAGACGGCGAGGTCCCGATGGTGGCGGCGGTGGACGGGAAGGTCTTCGGGTTCCTCATTTACTCCCGGATGCAGGGTGGCGGCGACGTGTATCTGCTGGCCGACTTCGTGGTCAACTCCGGGCGCTATCGGCGCCTGGCCAAGCTCCTGGTGCTGGTGACCCAAACCCGGGAAGTACGAAAACTGCTGGAAGAGAAGTTCCTGCTGGAAATCTCCAGGTGCCGCACCATGGTCTTCACTGACAAGCCCGTGTCCATGAAGTACCGGGGGCTCTACAAGCTGGCCCGGCGGGACCCGGGCAAGCTGGTGTATGAGACCGGGATGGGCATCCTGGATTTAAATGCGCACAACCATGTGGGAGGCCCTTGAAAGGCGCATGGTTGACACATCCGTTTTGCACCGAGTGACAGGATTTGACCCTCTGTCACTCGAAACCTACTCGAAAACCTACTAACCAAATTAGGCAGTAAAAAATATTGGACCTGCAGTTCAAATATCTGGCGGAGGGGCCTTATACCAAGTTGCAGTCTATCGTCAATTAATGATCCAATCGAAGCCGGTGGTGGAGGCGACCAATTCCCTGTCATTTTCTAAGGCGACTAACGCCTCCACCAAACGATCCTCCACGGCATCCAGGCTGTTAAAAACTTCATTGGCGAACC
>JBMORF010000059.1:0-10826 GCA_049322315.1 Thermodesulfobacteriota bacterium
CCCGGGCGAACACAAGGTTCGCCACGTATAGTATCTTTTTGACTGCAACTCGGTATGAGACAATATTCTCTATTTATATCGGGAAGTTAAGGTATTAGCATCCCGCTTTCCTCCAGTCTCATATCAATAAACCACCTCCACCAGGAACAGGCCCTGGGCCGGGGCGGTGGCGCCGGCTTGATGGCGGTGGCCGCTTTTAAGGAGTCCGGCCAGGTCTGCCGGGGGACGTTTGCCTTGGCCGATCTCCACCATGGTGCCCACCAGGGAGCGCACCATGCCCCGGAGAAAGCCGTTGGCAGTGATGACAAACCGCAGACGCCCCTCCTCCCCCGGTTGCCAGGCCGCCTGGAATACTTCCCGGACGGCAGGGCCGGGGCTGCCCCCACTGGCCCGGAAGGCGGAGAAATCATGCTCCCCGGGCAGCGCGGCCGCGGCCCCGGCCATGGCCTCCAGGTCCAGGGGTTGCCTGAGATGCCAGCAATAGCGCAGTTCCAGGGGCGGGCGCACCGGCCGGCACCAGAGCCGGTATTCATAGGTCTTGGCCTTAGCCGAGTAACGGGCGTGGAATTCCGGCGGCGCCTCCCGGGCTGCGAGAATGGCGATGTCTTGGGGGAGCATGGAGTTCAAGCCTTTAACAAAGGCCTCCAAAGGGATGGAGCTGGGGGTGTGGAAATGGGCCACCTGTCCCAAAGCATGGACTCCGGCGTCAGTGCGCCCCGAGGCATGGAGGCGCACCTCGGCGCCGGTGAGGCGGGCCAGGGCGGTTTCCACCACCTCCTGGATGGTCAGGTCATCTTTTTGGCGCTGCCAGCCGTGGTAGCCGGCGCCGTCATATTCCAGGAGGAGACGAATGTTGCGCATATTAGCGGTCAGCCTTCAGCAGTCAGCTATCAGCTTTTTTAAGTTAATTACTTAGTTTTATAGCTGATAAGGAATTGAATTTAAAGAGATTATTTGTAGGGGCGAACCTGGTGTTCGCCCAGCCGCACCCAGGGCGAACACCAGGTTCGCTACAAAACATATATTGGATAACATATTGGTATCATATAAAAAAGGGGCGACGCCTACGTCGCCCCAAAAGGAATATCTTGTGTCTTTTAGCTGACCGCTGAAAGCTGATCGCTGATCGCTACTTAATTAAGGAACGAAAGGCGGGGTTTCCAATCCCATGGTCTCCGGGAAGCCCATCATCAGGTTGAAGTTGTGCACCGCCTGGCCCGCCGCGCCCTTGGTGAGGTTGTCGATGGCGGAGATGATGATCACCCGGCCCCGCTCCCGATCCACCCGGAAACCCAGATCGCAGTAATTGGAGCCCCGCACCTGCCCGGTATGGGGGAGAGTGCCCGGGGCCATGAGGCGCACGAAGGGCTGCCCCTGATAAAACTCCCGGTAGCGCTCGAAGAGCTCCGCCTCAGTCATCGGATCATCAACCAGGGTGGCATAGAGGGTGCCCAGGATGCCCCGGTTCATGGGGACCAGATGGGGGGAGAAGGTGAGCCGTACCCGGTCTCTCGCCAGGAGGCTGAGTTCCTGCTCCATCTCCGGGTTGTGGCGGTGGTCCGCCACCTTATAGGCCCGGAAGGTGTCATGGACCTCGCTGAAGGCGGTGGCCAGGTTGCCCTGCCGCCCGGCGCCGCTCACTCCGGAGGCGCAGTCGGCGATGAGGGAATTAAGGTGCACCAGGCGGGCCTGTACCAAGGGGGCCAGCCCCAAAATGACGCCGGTGGGGTAGCAACCGGGGTTTCCCACCAGGCGGGCGCCGGGGATTTTCGGACCGTGGATTTCCGGGAGGCCGTAGACCGCCTCCTTAAGCAGTTCCGGCGCAGTGTGGGCCTGATACCATTTCTCGTAGACCGCCGCGTCCCGGAAACGGAAATCCGCGCTAAAATCCACCACCTTACAGCCCTTCTCCAGGAGACCGGGGATCATGCCCATGGCGGCCTGGTGGGGCACCGCGGTGAAGACCACCTCGGCCTGGGCCGCGAGTTCCGCCGCCGGGGCGTCGCTAAAGGAGAGTTGGATCTTACCGGCCAGAGCGGGGAAAATCCGGGCCACCGGCTGCCCCGGGTATTCCAGGGAGCCTAAGGCCACCAGTTCGCATCCGGGATGGCGCACCAACAGGCGCACCAATTCCAGGCCAGCATAGCCGGAGGCGCCGATTACGGCGACTTTGATCTTGTTCATTAAGCCTTGCTCCTTGCCTAATCGCTTAGGGGGTGAAAGGTTAAAAGGAAAAAAGGGGAAAAGGGTGAGAGCCAGGGATAAGCCCTGTCCCCCTTTTCACCTTTTCCCCTTTTGATTCTTATAAGGGCTAAAGCCCGGAGTTTCTGCGGGAATTCTTAACGTTTGGAATATTGGCAGCCCCGGCGGGCGCCCCGGCGGCCGTATTTCTTCCGTTCTTTGATCCGGGGGTCCCGGGTGAGGAGTCCGGCTTTTTTGAGGACGCCCCGGAACTCGGCGTTGAGTTCCACCAGGGCCCGGCTGAGGCCATGGCGGACCGCGCCGGCCTGGCCTTCCAGTCCCCCGCCCTGAACATTGATGAGAATATCCAGTTCAGGTCCGACGTTGAGCAGGCTTAAGGGCTGGCGTACCAGGTTGCGGGTGGTCTCCATGGGGAAATATTCTTCAAAAGCCCTGCGGTTGACGATGAAACGGCCATTGCCGGGCCGCAAGTAGACCCGGGCTATGGCGGACTTACGCTTGCCGGTGGCCTGGATGTTGGTAGTCGCGTTCATCAATCCTCCCAAGTTAAGGCTACCGGCTGCTGGGCCTGGTGGGGATGTTCACCCCCGGCATAAATCTTCAGCTTCTTCAGCAGTTGCCGGCCCAGGCTGTTTTTCGGCAGCATCCCCCGCACCGCGTGGCGCAGGACCTCTTCCGGTTTCCGGTTAAGGAGTTGGCGGGCGGTATTGGTCTTCAGCCCCCCAGTATAACCGGAATGCCGGTAGTAGAATTTTTGATCCAGCTTCCGTCCCGTCAACCGGACCTGGGCGGCGTTCAGCACCACCACAAAATCCCCGGCATCTGTATGGGGAGTAAAATTCGCCTTGTTTTTACCCCGGAGGACCATAGCCACGCGGCTGGCCAGACGCCCCAAGACCTTATCCTGGGCATCCACCACATACCATTGGCGGGGCACTTCCCCCTTCCGGGCCATATAGCTTTTCATAAAGAGACACTCCTAATAGATAACCGTTTATTTATATCCGGGGCCTAGGGGGTTGTCAAGGGGTGGACGACGGGTTTCTCCTGGTTAATGGCTATTTTACTGAGGTTATATCATGCTACCAGAGCCTGGGCGGCATGGGAACCCAGAGGATCACCCGATTTGATTAATCTTTGCTTTGCTTTAACTCCAGGAATGTGGTAGAAAATTTTTTGAACCTCTGTCATTTTAGGGAGTAAGATGCCTTATTGTAAACAGTGCCAAATAATCCATGGGGACGAACACCGGTTCTGTCAACGTTGCGGGCAATTGTTAAAGAGTTCCCCGGTGGGAGTGAGACCTTGCGCCCGCTGTGGCAATCCGACTTATCCCGGACAAAAATTTTGCACTGACTGCGGCCTGCCTTTACGGGTGGCCCGGGTGACCAAGGAAGAAGAAGAACCCGCCCCCCGGCCTCCCTTATTCTACCCCCGCAACTCCGAGTCCCGCTCCCGGCGGCCCCAGCGGCGGCCCAAGCTGGCCTTGTATCTCGTGGGCATCATCCTGCTGCTACTGGGGGGCGCCTACATGTATGCCCGCCTGCCCAAGATAGGGCCGGCGCCCCATGTGATCACCACTCCCACTCCCCAGGATAATATGCGGCGGGACGTGGAAAGGCTGGCGGAAAAGATCCGCTCCGCCCATCTCAACAAGGACATCAATAAGTGGCTCAGTTGCTACCATTCCTCTTATCCCCAATTGGGACGGCTGGAAAGCCAGATCCTGGAACTCTGGAAAAACTATGATGTCCGGGAGGTATCCTACCGTATCACCAATGTGAAGCGAGAGAGCGACAACCGGGCCAGCGCCGACTTGGTGTGGAATATTCAGGTTTGGGATCACCGCACCCATGACTATACCTTGCTCAGGCCCAGCTACAAGATAATCCTGGAAAAAACCCATGACGGCTGGAAGATCCGGGATAGCCGGGAAGAGGGAGGGGGAACCTCTTAAGGTGGAAATCGTGTCTGCGAGAAAATTCTATTGGCTGGGGCTCCTGGGATGCTGTCTGGCCCTCTGTCTGGCCGGTTGCGCACCCAGGATTATCGAAACCCCTTATACCCCGCCGCCACCGCCTTCCCGACCGGCGCCGCCTCCCCAGGTCAGCCGCCCCATTTTTTACGTAGCCGCCACCCGCCTCAACCTCCGGGGCTGCGCGGGTATGGATTGCCCCAAGATTTCCGTGTTGGAGCAGAACGAAGTCGTGGAAAAAATCGGGGAGTTGGATGACTGGTGCGAAGTCATTGTCAGGCGGGACGGACGCCGGGGCTGGGTCACGACTCGCTATCTCTCCCCGGAGCCGGTGACTCCTGCCGTCGAAGTGCCGTCACCCCCAGCCGTGACGCCGCCGGTAGTGAAGCCGCCGCCGCCACCCCATTTAGCCCCCGCTCCCCCCAAGGTGGAGAAGCCGGCTCCCCTAAAACCCCCGGCGGCGGAGAAGCCCAAGCCCGCCAAACCCGGGGAAGCGCCAGTTCCCCCCAAGAAAAAGCCGGCGGAAATTAAACCCGCCAAGCCTGGGGAGCCGGTACGCAAACCCTCGGAGCCCGCACGCAAACCCCCGGAGCCGGTCCGTAAACCCTCGGAGACCGTACGCAAGCCTGCGCCTGAAAAGCCGGCGCCCCCGGTGGTAAAGCCTGCTCCCGTGGAGAAACCTGCGCCGGTTAAGGCACCCCCTGCTCCCAAAGAGCCGGAACCGGAGCAGCCTAAAAAAATTCGGATTATGTAAGGCTAATTAACCATCAAAGGGATACTCGTTCTCCGGGCGAACCTTTAGTTCGCCCGGACGTTTTCATAACTCTATGACTGCGACGTAATATGGGAAGATTCAGGGAGGAAGTTTGAGAAAGGGGGTGTAAATTAAGGGCATCCCTGGCTCCCTTCCTCCAATAACCTCTTGGGAGTTTTTCAATCGCCAGAGAGAATCCCCCTTAAAGGGATAAGGAGCTGACTTCTGCCGCAGTTGTCTGGCCGGGGTTAAGGGCGCCTGGAGGCGTAAAGGTAGCCCACCGGGTCCTCCCGCTCCGGCCAGTCCATCTCATAGCCACATTCTGCCAGCCGCCGATTAAGCTCCGCGCCTCCGTGGTGATATTCACAAATAATCCTCTGGGGCTGCAACAGGGACAAGAAATCCTGGTCTTCCAGTAAATGATACTCGCAGCCTTCGCAATCCAGTTTGATTAAGTCCACCCCTGCTAGGCCCTGAGCTTTCAAGTAATTGACGGCCTCCACCAGGACCAGCTTATCATTCTCCAGAGAAATAACTTCATCCTGATGGCTCAATCCCACCGGATGGACCACAATCCGATCCTCCAAATGATTAACCCGCACATTGGCGAACAAGAGCTCGCTAAGGGAAGATAAGGGTTCGAAGGCGTGCACCTTAGCCCCCCGAGAGGCCAAAGCAATACTGGAATCCCCGATATTGGCCCCCACATCCAAGACCGTCATACCCGTCAGATCGAGGTTCTCAAGCCGGTAAACATCATCTATGAAGATATCCTTGAGATATTGCGCCGGGGATTTTTCCAGTCCGGGGGCAAAAAAACAAAACTCCCGGAAAGTTATCTTCATTTTGCCGTCAAGCCATTCGGGATGCGCGCCCATCAAGGAGAGGCGGCAGGCTGTGGGCAGCATGGTCCAATAGCCCTTAGGGATGTGAATCGGGGTCTCGCCCCCGCGGGGGAAAAAGGTCCCGGCGCCCCGCAGCGGCAGCCACCAGGCGCGTCGGTAGTTCTTGAGAGCCTGGGAAAACAAGGCGGAGGATTTGTAGTAAAGTCTGATACTTGTAATTTTTACATTAATTTTTTCAAGGAAGGTCATGAGAGCAGGGTCATCTTGAGTGGTCTGGGGCGGGAGTCCCGAGCTTAGATCAAGGGGGGCAGTATGGCGGGCAAGGACCTTAGATCCCCGGCCCCCTCCCCCGCCTCATCTCACTTGCCCCACTCCAGTAACGTGGCCCCCCAGGTGGCTCCGGCGCCGAAGCTGACGAGCAACACTTTGTCCCCTTCTTTGATGCAGCCTTCGGCCACGGCTTCATGCAGGGCGATGGGGACCGAGGCCGCGGAGGTGTTGCCGTAGCGGTGGATATTGACGTAAACCTTTTCCATGGGCACCTTGGCAAACTTGGCCCCGGTCTCCAGGATGCGGTAGTTCCCCTGGTGGATGATCAAATAATCCAATTCCTCCGGTTTTATCTGGGCCAACTCTACGATGCGCCGGATGGATTCTTTAACCGCCTTCACCGCGAACTTGAAGATTTCCGGGCCGTCCATGCACAGGAAGCTGCGGCTGGTATGGGTCTGGGGAGGCAGGAAGGGGCTGACCTCGGCGTTGAACTCCGTGGTGCAATAGAGGTTCATATTTAAACTGGAGGCGATAAAGGAGGCCAGGATACGGCCTTTTTGGGCCGGGCCCAACACCACTGCGCCGGCCCCGTCCCCGAACAGGACACAGGTGGAGCGGTCGGTCCAGTCCGTGAAGCGGGAGTTGGCGTCGCTGCCGATGACCAGGGCGTATTTCCCCTCCGGGGCCACTAGATGCTCGGCCAGATACAAAGCATAGCTGAAGCCGGAACACCCGGCCTGGAGGTCAAAGGCCCCCAGTTGACCGGACAACCCCAGATCCTCCTGCACCCGGATGGACGCCGCGGGGTAGAGATAATCCGGGGAGTTGGTCCCCAAAATGATATAGCTAAGCTGGGAGGGTTCGATCCCGGCGTTGGCCAGGGCCTGGCGGGCGGCCGCGGTGGCCATGGTGGCGATGTTCTCCTCCGGCGCGGCGATGCGCCGCTCCTGAATACCGCTCCGGTCCATGATCCACTGGGCCGAGGTGTCCACTATCGTCTCCAGATGCTCATTGGTCAGGACCCTTTCCGGTACGTAGGCCCCGGTCCCCAGGATGCTGATCTTATTAGCGGCCAAATTCGCCCCCTAATCTCACAAGAGAATTTGGCTGATTTTATACCTTAGCCTGAGGGAAAAGGCAAACAGAATGGCAGCCTGAGGGGGTCCGGATTTAACCCCGGCCCCACGGCTGCGGCCCATGAAGCTAACCCATTAATTATCATGATAAAATCAATTATCACGGAGCAACGGCCTCTCCTCCGGCGGTCTTCACTGCCACTTTAAAAATTTTGCAAAAACTTTTGACTTTCTCCCACCATTTAGTATAATGATCATGCTTAATACACAATATATTGTATTGCCAAGAGAAACAGACAAACCCTTGAAAGAAGGAGGAGAACATGGGCCAGCTCCAAGAATCCAGGACCATAGCCGGTGAACTGCCTTTAAGCCCCAACGCCGTAGTGGTGCTCAAACGCCGTTATCTCAAAAAGGACGACAACGGCGAAGTGACTGAAGGGGCCCAGGAGATGTTTCGCCGGGTGGCGGAGACCATCGCCCAGGTGGACCGCGACTATGATCCCCAGGCGCCGGTGGCCGCCACCACCCGCAAATTCTACGAGCTCATGGCCGGTCTCTATTTCATGCCCAATTCCCCCACCCTGATGAACGCCGGCCGGGAGCTGGGCCAGCTTTCCGCCTGTTTCGTCCTGCCGGTGGAGGACTCCATCGAAAGCATCTTCGACGCCATCAAGCACACTGCTATCATCCACAAATCCGGCGGCGGCACGGGCTTCTCCTTCTCCCGCATCCGCCCGGAAAACGACGGGGTGCTCTCCACCAAGGGCGTGGCCTCCGGGCCCATTTCCTTCATGAACATCTTCGACGTGGCCACCGAGACCATCAAGCAGGGGGGCACCCGCCGGGGGGCCAACATGGGCATTTTGCGCTGTGACCACCCGGATATCGAACGCTTCATCACCTGTAAGAACGACACCAAGCGCCTCACCAACTTCAATATCTCCGTGGGCCTCACCGACGCCTTCATGGCCGCGTTGCAGGACAAGGCGGACTTCCCCCTGATCAACCCCCGCACCGGCGAGGAGGTGAAAAAAGTCAAGGCCCACACCCTCTTCGACCTCATCGTCCAAAGCGCCTGGTCCACCGGCGAGCCGGGCATCATCTTTCTGGACGCCATCAACCGGGGCAACACCCTGCCCCACTTAGGCGAGATCGAGTCCACCAACCCCTGCGGCGAGCAGCCCCTGCTCCCCTATGAATCCTGCAACCTGGGATCTTTGAACCTGGCCCGGGTGGTCAAAGACGGGGCCATCGACTACCCCCAATTAAAGAAGGTGGTGCACACCGCGGTGCACTTCCTGGATAACGTCATCGACGCCAACAAATTCCCTCTGGAGGTCATCAAGGAACGCACCCTGGACAACCGCAAGATCGGCTTAGGCGTCATGGGCTTCGCGGATATGCTCATCCAGCTGGGCATCCCTTATAATTCCCAGGAAGCCGTCGCGGTGGGCGAAGAAGTCATGGCCTTTATCCAGAAAGAGTCCCGCCTGGCCTCCGCCAACCTGGCCGACCGCCGGGGGAATTTCAAATATTACCTGGGCAGCCGCTTTGACGGCAACGGCGTGGGCCGCATGCGCAACGCCACCACCACCACCATCGCCCCCACCGGCACCATCAGCATTATTGCCGGCTGCTCCAGCGGCATCGAGCCGCTGTTCGCGGTCTCCTTCGTGCGCCGGGTCCTGGAGGGCACGGAACTGGTGGAGGTCCATCCCTATTTCGAGAAGTTGGCCAAGGAGCGGGGCTTTTACAGCACCGAGCTCATGCGCCAGATCGCCCAGACCGGCTCCATCCGGGAATTCAAGGAGATTCCCCAAGACGTCCGCCGCCTCTTCGTCACCGCCCACGAGGTCTCCCCCAACTGGCACATCAAGCTCCAGGCCGCGTTCCAGAAACACACCGACAACGCGGTGTCCAAGACCGTGAACTTCCCGCACACGGCCTCCCCGGAAGACGTGCGCCAGGTCTATCTCCAGGCCTTCGAGCTGGGGTTGAAAGGCGTCACCATCTACCGGGACGGAAGTAGGGACCAGCAGGTCTTGAGCTTCGGCGCCAAACCCAAAGAGTTGGAATACATCACCCCCCGGCCCCGGCCCGAACGCACCACCGGCGTCACCGAACTCATTAACACCGGCTGCGGCAAGCTCTACGTCACGGTGAATCATGACGAACTGGGCTTCTGCGAAGTTTTTGCCCAGATGGGGAAGACCGGAGGCTGCGCCTCTTCCCAGATCGAATCCACCGGCCGCCTCATCTCTTTGGCGCTGCGCTCCGGCGTGCGCATCGACTCCATCATCAAACAGATCACCGGCATCCGCTGCCCCAGCCCCATCTGGCAAAACGGCCACCAGGTGCTCTCCTGCCCCGACGCCATCGCCAAAGTGCTGTCCAACGTGGCCCAGGTGGAAGCCCCGGCTCCCACCATGACCATGGCCGCCTGCCCGGACTGCGGCGGCGCCATCGAACACGAATCCGGCTGCCTCGTCTGCCGCAGCTGCGGCTTTTCGAAGTGTAGTTGATGATTTTTTGGGGAAGGGGGCCAGGGGTCACAGACCTCTGCCCCTCCCCCAAACCCCATCCCCCAACCCCATAATTAGGAAATATTGGGGACCGAAGGGAAATTTCTAATGCTTAATCTTGTGTCCAAGCATGGATTTTGGAACATGAAAGAATCTGAGTGAAATCATCATCATCCATAGAAACCTACAGGTTTTAAGATGAGGATTCAAAATGGGCAAGTTCAACACCGTCTGTCCTGACCATTACCCCATGAAGTGTAATCTTTCACCTGCCGACAAGGACTATTTGCTAACGCCAGAGAAATACAATGCTTTTCTCATTTTCCAGTATCGCCAGCAAGATTCATGGCTCGAGCCTACGATAGTGAGATATTTCAGCGAAAGGACCTGGCGTTTGTACAATGCGGGCAAAGAGGGAGGAACAGGAACGAAATTCTGTAATGTGTGCAGGTATGCACTGGCTGCGGATTTTGGAGTCGTCTCTTTAACCCCATTGAACTACAATGTATTTCAAGAAATCGGCCTTATGCAAGGGCTACAAAAGCCTCTTTTATATCTATTTAATCCGGACCACAAAAAAGACCTACCATTCGATATGGATGATCAAATCTATATTGAACACACCGACTCTATAACTCTTGAACAAGGTCTATCAAAGAAAATTCCACTCCTTGCGGATAAACTCCGATTAATTACTGGTTTTGAAACTAAACAGAAGGAACTGGTTAAGACAAAACTTAAGGAGCTTAGTCCCCAAGCAATTGATCTTCTAAAGAGGATTATACTCGAAGGATCATTTCGTCTTGGCTTAAGGGAACTCATCGATTGGGTGCAAGAAAACAAGTGGGAAGTTAGTAGATTGAGAGAGTTGCAATCCAAAAGATTCATTGTTTCAAGAAAGGAATCAGGAGGAAGCATGACCTTGGATTATAGTGAATTAAACGAAGAGTATCGAAAATATTTGGAAGAATTACTTTTCGTATAAAAGTATAATTATCTATAGATTTACATTATCTCGTCCCCCTCGTTCCCAAGCTCTGCTTGGGAACGCACTTGGCCGCCAAGCTCCAGCTTGGCGCAAGGCAGGTGGTCCCGGGGCTTGCCGGGTTTCAGGCAAAGCTGGAGCTTTGGCAGAAAATTGGGTTCCTGTAGGGGCGAAACTTTTTTTAGCCCGTA
>JBMORF010000060.1:0-78892 GCA_049322315.1 Thermodesulfobacteriota bacterium
CGGGTCTCTCTCATCAGTGCTCTACTCTACCATTCAAAGGACGTTGAACTGGGGCGAACCTGGTGTTCGCCCTGATTGCTCCTAAGCGAACACCAGGTTCGCCCCTTGTAAAAAATTGTCGTTTGATTTCGAATTGGTATCAGTGCCAACCGCCTGTCATCCCGCAGCCAACCCACCGTGGCCTTGAGCCCCAGGGTCGATCCGGCCAAAACATGCCGGCTTACCAGGGGCAACAGCACCACATGATCCACCCGTCTCAATATTTCCGGGAGCATCAACTCCCCTTGCCAATGGCTCCCGGGATGCTCGGGTTTATCGCCGAAATAAGCTTGATAACCGGCCTCCTCGAAATAATGGACCTCCGCTCCGGAGTCCAGGGCCGCCTGGTGCAGGCCGTTTTGGGTATAGAGCCGTCGGCTGGACCCCCGCTGCCTCCGGTCATCCTGGTAGACGAACTGCACCCCGGATTTATCTCCGACGATGACCAGGCTCGCCCCTTTTTCCCGCAGCAGATTCACCATCCATTTAACCGCCAGGGCGGAAAGTGGTGGCCGGATACCGGTTGCCGGAATTGCCCACCGGTTTGACAAAAACCACGTCTCCCCGGGAAAGCCAGGAAAAATCGCTGGCGGCCTCAGCCACCCGTTTCACCGCGGCCACCACCGTCTCTGGGGCCGCGCCCTTGGCCACCGCCTCCACGGCCACCATTTCCGTGACCCCAGAGAAACCCGGCCCTGCCTGCGGCGGTCCCGAAACCCCCATAAGCCCACTGCCTATGCTCCTTAATTAAAGGAACAGGTGCGTATCTTATCCCGTCTTCTGAGTAATCAAATCTTTGTCGAATTCCAGCGTGTAAGAGAGGATGGTTTTCAGGTCGATCTTCTTGGAGGCCTCGAGTATCTCTATGCCGACTATTCTGTCATCAGAAGTTGTATCCAAGCCAACGCCTTCAGCAATTTCTATAACCCCATCGGGAGCCTCATCGCCGAGCTTAAGATACAAAGCGTCGACCTCGTTATCGTAGTATACCTTCATTTTATTAATCCTCTCCTTCACAAATCAACCCCCGCGCTTATACTCCTCCCGCAGGCGCAGCAGCTTCTCCACCTCCACCTGGGGCAAAGGCGGCAGGGGGCCCTGGAGCCGGGCCGCCAGGATGACCCGGGCGGTATGCTCCAGCTTTTCCATCTTGTTATAGGCGTCCGTCACGTCCCGGCCCACGGTCATGGCCCCGTGCCGGGATAAGAGGATGGCGTCGTAATCCCGGAGGTAACCCCGGACCACCTCCGGCACTTCGTCGCTGCCCGGGGTGGCATAGGCCGCGGTGGGAATCCCCCCCAGGGTGATCACCACCTCCGGCAAGACGGGTTCCAGCAGGTCGATTCCCGCCAGAGTGCAGGCCGTGGCGTAAGGCAGGTGGGCATGCACCACCGCGCCCACGTCCGGGCGCAACTCATAGGCCAGCAAATGCATGCGGATCTCCGAGGTGGGCTGCCCTTCCCCGCTGAGTAACTTGCCCTCCAGGTCCACCGTCAACACCTGGTAAGCCTCCATAAGTCCCTTGTTTACCCCGCTGGGGGTGACGAATACCAGATCTCCTAAGCGCACGCTGACGTTGCCGTCGGTGGCCGCCAGATAATTTTTCCGGTGCAGCATCCGGCTGATGCAAACAATGTCTTCTTTCAACTTCTGTTTAATGTCCATGATTGCTCCAGAGAGGGCGAGAGGTCTGCCGGGAAATCAACTCCCGGTGAAGGTCAATCCGGAAGGGGTTTTAGCGTTTCCCTGTTAAAAACAACAATATAAATATTTTTCGAAGATATCTTTTATCTTAACTAAAAAACTAAAAAACGTCTTACTTGGAGGACTCCCGCATAACTCCGGGTTTGCCCATGATCTGCTCGATCCGGGCCAGGGTCTCCCGGGACTGCTGGGGCCGGGCCTGGAACATCAGGGAGAAGAGGGCGTCGATGATGGAGATCTGACACATCAGGGAACCATCGGCTTCCCCCGGGAGAGTGGTGTCCCGGGCGGCGGTGGCCAGGACCAGATCGGCTTCCCGGGCCAGCACCGACAGAGGGTTATTGGTAATGGCCACGATTTTGGCGCCGCTTTCCCGGCCTACCCGCACGGTCTCCACCGTTTCCCTGGTGGTCCCGGAATTGGAGACGGCCAGCACCACGTCGTCTTTGGTGAGGAGCGCGGCCGCCATCAACATGAAATGAAAGTCGGTGTAGATCTGGGCCTTGAGGCCCGCCAGCAGGAATCTGGTCCCGGCGTAGGCCACCGCGGTCCCGGAGCCGCCGATGCCGATTACCAGGATGCGGTTGGCGTTGAGTAGCAGCCGGCAGGCAGCCTCCATGCCCGCCATTTCCATAACTTCCAGGGTGTCTTGCAAGGCCGCGCTTTTGGCCTGGAAGACTTTGCGGACGATGTTGGCCGGATCGTCGTCATCGGTGACTTCTTCATGGGGCCGGGGCACCAGTTCCCGGGCCAGGGAGATCTTGAAGTCCTGGAACCCCCGGAACCCCAGGATGCGGCAAAAACGCATGACCGTGGCCTCGCTGACCCCACAAGCCGCCGCCACTTCGTTAACCGAAGCGTAAATGGCCATCTCCGGCTGGCGCAAGATCACATCGGCCACCTTTTGCAGCGCGGTTTTCAGGGAAGGGTAGAGACCGCGTAAGCGAATCAGGGCTCCGGATTGGGGGTCCCGGCTGGAGGACGCCGGACTGTCCTGGTCCATGAAATAATCTCCTGGTTCCATATTAATAATAAATGATTACCTGTCAATTATTTTAAAAAAAATATTTTATATATAGGGTCGGTAATTTGTAAAAATTCTAGCGAGAAATTTCCCCAAAAATTTGTTTGGATCCTGGGATTGGCCCCCCCAAGGCTATTACCATCTAAAGACTCCTTGGCCTAACATCATCTGAGCTTGAAATTCCATCCTTATGTAGGCTCGAGGGGGGGGATGGGGGGGTGGTAGGGCCTCAGGTCCCTGGCCCTTCCCCCCGCCCCAGGCTCCGGGCCAGTTCCAGGGCCTCCTGCCGGGTATGAATGGAGCCTTCCCATTGCGCTTCCTCCACCGCGGTCAGGATCTCCCGGAAGCGGGGACCCGGTGCCAAACCCAGAACTTTGATCAGGTCGTGACCGGTGAGCAACCGGGGTTGCCGTTCCTGGGGCTCCAGGCGTTCCTTCAAAAACCGGAAAGCCGCGTCGGCCAACTGCCTCAGCACTGCTTCCGAGTCCTGGGGTTTCTGGGGGCCCTGGCCTGCCAGGCTGTCGGCCAGGGCCAGGGCAAAGAGGCCGGGGAGATCAGCCCTGGCGGCCCGCACCAGACGCCCTAAAGCCCTGGTGGTTAGCTCACCCTCCCGGAACGCGGGCAGCAGCAGGAAGGGCCGCATGTGCAGAGTAATCAGGTGGGTCACTGTTTTGATTTCGGCCTGGGAGAAGCGTAACCTCAAGGCCGCCACCGTGAAGAGTTCCACCCCCACGCGCTCGTGGTAATAAAAAGTGTAGCGGTCCGGGCTGGTGCGGCGGTCCTGGACCTGGGGTTTACCCGCATCGTGGAACAGGGCCGCCAACTTCAACAGGACCGACTGGAAAGGGGATTGCAGATAGAGGGGCAGTTCCCCGGCCAAGTCTCCCAAATACTTGTACGGCGCGGCCAGCACCTCTTCCAGATAAGCCACAGCCGCCAGGGAATGGTGAAACACGTCCAGATGGTGAAAACCGTCTTGCTCCACCCCCTTCATATCTTCGCACTCGGGAAAGATGTGGGTCAACAGCCCGGTACGATCCATCTCCTCCAGGATGGGCGCCGCCCGGGCCGCAGCCAGGAGGGTGAAGAGCTCCTGGCGCACCCGCTCTCCGGCGACCCGGGAAAACTCCGGGAGCACCGGGGGGATCGCGGCCCTCGTCTCGGAGGTGAGGCGGAAGCCATGGGTAGCGGCAAAGCGGTAGGCCCGGAGCAGGCGCAGTGGATCTTCCTGAAAATTTTGGGGCCGCACCACCCGGATCAGGCCCTGGGCCAGGTCCTCCAGACCCCCCCAGGGGTCGATGATATCCAAGGAGCCCTTTCCCACCAGGGCCTCCAGGTCCAGAGCCAGGGCATTAATGGTGAAATCCCGGGCCTCCAGGTCTCCTTTTAAGGTGGGGGCCCGAAACCCAGCCAAGTCCAGAATTTCTCCCTGCCAGACCACCCGGGCGGTGGATTCCGCTTCATCCAGGAGCACGTAAGTGCCCTTTAAAGCCGCGGCCAGGTCCCGGGCCAATTCCAGGGTCTGCCCGGACACGGCCAGGTCCAGGTCCGGAGACTGCCGTCCCAGGGCCAGTTCCCGGACCGTTCCCCCCACCAGATAGACTTGCACCCGGCGGGGCGCGGCCAGCTCCGCCAAGACCTTAAGGGACCGGCGCTCCGCCAGCTCGATGGCCCCTTTAAGGATGTTATCTTTTAATTTTTGCGAAGTTCCGGACACCCCAATCCTCAATAAATAATTACGAACCAGTAAATGATTAAAAACTTAGCCTATTGATTTATCACAGTTTCAGGCCCATTTCCTACCGGATTTTCGGAAATTATCGCTCCCTAAAAAGTTTCCCCTTGGGCTGATGTTAAAACTTCGGGTAAAATCAGCGGGAACCAGAAGTTCAAACGAAAAACGGAAAACGAAAAACGGAAAACGGTCCCCATGGCCCGAAGCGCAAAAACGGTATTTATCTGCCAGAGTTGCGGCTACCAGGCCGGCAAGTGGCTGGGGCGCTGTCCGGATTGCGGCGCCTGGAACTCCCTGGCGGAAGAAGTCATCGCCCCGGCCGGCCCTGTGTCCGAGGCCCAATTGCCTCCCCGCCGGGGGACGCCCCAACCCTTGGTACGGCTCCAGGCCCAGCCGGAGACCCGGCAAGCCACCGGCCTCACGGAATTCGACCGCACTCTGGGAGGCAGCGTGGTGGCCGGTTCCGTGGTCTTGCTGGGCGGCGATCCCGGCATCGGCAAATCCACCTTGATCCTCCAGGTTCTTGATCGTCTTTCCGGGCCGGGCCGCCAGAGCTTATATATTTCCGGGGAGGAGTCCGAAGCCCAACTCAAGCTCCGGGCCGACCGCTTAGGGCTCAAATCCCCGGACTTGCTGGTGGCCACGGAAACCTGCCTGGAAAATATCCTCAAAATATTGGCGGAGCATAAACCCGCGTTCCTGGCCCTGGACTCCATCCAGACCATGTACACGGCCACCCTGCCCGCGGCCCCCGGCTCCTTGACCCAGGTGCGGGAGACCGCCTTCCGGTTGGTGCAGCAGGCCAAACTCACCGGTACCGCCACCTTCCTCATCGGCCACGTCACCAAGGAAGGCGCCCTGGCCGGGCCCATGGTCCTGGAACACCTGGTGGACACCGTCCTCTACCTGGAAGGGGACCGCAGCCATACCTTCCGCTTGCTGCGCACCGTCAAGAACCGCTTCGGCCCCACCCAGGAGTTGGGGGTCTTTGAAATGCAGGAGGCCGGGCTCCTGGAAGTCCCCAACCCTTCGGCGCTATTTTTGGCGGAGCGCTCCCTGGAGGTCCCCGGCGCGGTGGTAGTCCCCAGCCTGGAAGGCTCCCGGCCCATTTTAGTGGAGGTCCAGGCCCTGGTCTCCCCCACCTCCCTGGCCGTGCCCCGGCGTCAGAGCATGGGCGTGGATCAGGGCAGGGTCTCCTTGCTGGTGGCGGTCCTGGAGAAGCGGGTGGGTCTGGTCTTAAGCGGCCAGGACCTGTTCGTCAACGTGGCCGGAGGCGTGCGCCTTACGGAACCGGCGGTGGACCTGGGAGTGGCCCTGGCCCTGTCTTCTTCCTTTCTGGACCGGGCTGTGCCCGGGGACACCCTGATTTTCGGGGAAGTGGGGCTTACCGGGGAAGTGCGGGCCGTGAGCCAACCGGAGCTGCGTCTCAAGGAAGGCCACAAACTGGGTTTCCGCCAGGCGCTGTTGGCTGAGCGTCAAAAGGAACGTCTGGGCAGTTTCCCCGGCCTGGAACTCCTGGGCGTGGACACATTGGCCACGGCCATCCGGGCGATCCTACCAAGGTGAGCAGTGAACAATAAGCAGTGAGCAGGAAAAGGCAGAAGTCAGAGGCCAGGGGTCAGAAAAAATAGCTCTCTTGCTGATCTCAATTGCCCTTCACGGAAAACAGAAAACGGAAAACGGAAAACTCGACTACTACTCCACCTTCTTCAATTCCCGGCTCTTGTCCGTTCCCAAGTTAAGGCGATAAAACTCCTGATCCGTCGGTAGCACCAGATTGAATTGGTGAATGGGGTCAATCTGCACCGTGAGATTATCCACCGCGCAGTCCAACACATGCCCCCCCGCTTTCCGGTCCTTGGTCAAAAAATGCAGGTGGTAGCCGGGGACGTTCACTCCCTTGGCAAAAGGCGGGCAGCGGAATCCCAGCATGGTCCCTTCCACGTCTTTGAAAGTAAACACCGACTGTTTCTCCACGACCTTCGCCAACGGCGGGTAAGGCCGGGTCTGCCGGGGCACGGACCGGGTTTTCACCTGGGCAAAGCGTCCTTCGATCTTCAAGGCATAAAAGATATTTTTGGTGGGCAGGCCCTGGTCGATTAATTTGGTCAATTCCGTCAGATGTGCGGCCTTTTTAATAGAAACCGATTTTTGAGGAGTAAAAGAAGTTACCGCCGCGAAGGGCGTCTTCCCGCTATCCGGCATCAAGTTGACCTTGCCGTCAAACGCGACCTGGTAAACCTTGCCGTCCAGGACCACCATCTCCCCGTCCAGGGCGTTGAAGGTCCCCAGGCCCAGGTTGCCTTTCTGCTTCAGTTCCCCATTGGTCATCTGCCCATCGTAAACCCCGGCCAGCAAGGCGTCGATGGTGGAGTATTGAAAGAGGGCCTCGCCGCCGTGGGAAGCACCGGGGAAAAAGGCAAAAATAAAATAAAATAAGAAAATCGGAAAGATTCTGTGGCGCATAAATCATTCTCCTAAAAAAAATATGATGTTGGGGAATTCCCTTTGTCAGCCGAAATGTAATCTGCTCGGTCGAGTGTGTATCTGATGGTCCATTAAAAAAAGACTTGTAAAGTGACAATTTACATTTTACAGTATAACCTCAATGGTTCGCAGTTTTCGGCACAAAGGCCTGCAACGATTGTTCGAGCATGACGATGGGAGCAAGTTGCCGCCTGACATGGTGGCTCGGATAAGACTGATTCTCTCCGCGTTACATGCTGCCCAAGAAATTGAGGCCATGGATATCCCGACTTTTCGTCTGCACCCTCTTAAAGGAAAATTACAGGGGTTTTATTCGGTTACCGTCCGTGCCAATTGGCGCATTATTTTTCGATTTGCCGGCGGCGAAGCTTTCGACCTTGATTTTGTAGATTACCATTAGCAATGGAGCACGCCATGGAGATGAAAAATCCGGTTCACCCCGGTCTGCTGGTTAAGGAGTGTCTGGACGATCTCGGCTTGACGGTGGCGGAAGCGGCGGCAGCGCTGCATATCACCCGGCAGCAGCTTCATAATATCATTTCCGGGCGCAGCCGTGTCACCCCGGAAGTGGCCATCCGTTTGGAAAAGGCCTTGGGCAGCACCGCGGATACCTGGCTGCGGATGCAGGTCAATTATGATCTGGCCCAGGCGCGGCGACGCTCCTCGGAAATTGTGGTGGAACGGCTGACGCCAAAGGTTGCCTAGTCGTTGATTTGCCGGTTGCTCCTGATTATCTCTCCCCGAAGCCAATAAATTAGAATTTTCTTTTATTCCGGGTAAAGCAAAAACTCCTGCCGCGCTTCCCTAAAGCGCGCCAGTTCCTCCTGCCAGGCGGCTTCCAGTTCCCTGACCGGGGTACCTTGCTCCAGCCCCTCACGAATGGCTGCGTCCCCGGTGAGGAGATCAATGGGCCGGCGCTCGGTCTCATACTCATAGGGCGGCTGCCGCCAGGCAAAATCGTCAGGGTACAGCTCCCGGATCACCCCCAACAGGGCCAGGGTGGTGAAATACGGTTTGTAGGCCAGACGGTCGGTGACGTGCAGTTGGAACCCCCGGCACAACTCCCCGGCCCATTTATGAAAGGTGGGCTCGAAGGAGACCTCCCGCAGGATTACTCCCGGCAGGGGAATTTTCTCCAAGCGGACCTTAATTCGGGCCGGATCCAGAAAAGGGGCGCCAAATAGCTCAAAGGGGCGGGTGGCGCCCCGGCCTTCCGACAGGTTGGTTCCTTCCAGCAGCACCTGGCCGGGATAGACCACGGCGCTGTCCAGGGTGGGGAGGTTAGGGGAGGGGAGCACCCAGGGCAGGCCGGTGGCTTCGAAGTAATCGCGGCGCCGCCAACCCTTGGCCGGGATCACCTCCAGGTCGCAGCCCAGCTTTTGGGTGACATTATAGTATCGGGCCAACTCCCCCAGGGTCAGGCCGTGGCGCATGGGCAGAGGGTAAGGTCCCACAAAAGAAGCCCATCCGGGCTTCAGCATATTGCCTTCCACCTGCGCCCCGCCGATGGGATTGGGACGGTCCAGCACCGCCACTTTGACCCCGGCCGCCGCCGCGGCCTCCATCACTTTGGCCACCGTGGCGGCAAAGGTATAGACCCGGGCGCCCACGTCCTGGAGGTCCACCAGGACCGCGTCGATTTTTTCCAGGGAATCGGGGGGAGGGGCCATGCGCGGCCCATAGAGGCTGATCACCGGCAGTTGCAAGGCGGCATCCAAAAAATCCGGGGAAGAGATCATGTTGTCCTGCTTCTCCCCCAAGAGACCGTGCTGGGGGCTGAACAGGACCCGGAGTTGACCGGGAAAGCGGCTGGCCAGCAATTCCCGGGCGCTGACGAGATCGGCGTCAACACTGGCCGGATGGCTCAAAAGCCCCAGGCGCGCCCCCTTAACCCAGGCCGGAGGATCGTGCACGAAGACTTCTAATCCGGAGATTACCCTATTCATATTTAAATATTTTGAGGCTAAGGGCCCCAGGCCCTTAGCCCCCGCAAGAAATTTCCCTTGGTAATTGCCGGATGCCAGGAGGCAGTTGTTTTTTACTGGCTACTGGCCACTGACTACTGGCAACTCCCCCTAAAACTCCGCCTCTTCTTTTTTCAGCACCGGCCGCATCATCAGGACTACGTCGTGGGTCACCCCGTCTTTGCGGATAAAGTAGTCGTCCAGGGTGGCCTTGATCTCAAACCCTTTGGACCGGAAGGCCTTGACGACCTTCTTATGGTCTGCCAGGACCTCCGCTTTCAGCCATTGTAGATTTTCTTTCAGGGCCAGGCTAAGGAGTTCTTCCAGCATCAAGGAACCCAACCCCAGGTTGCGGAAGGGCCGGGAGACGAAGATACGAATTTCGCCGATATGCTTGGCCGCATGTTTGCCCCGGTGCAGGGTGGCGTCGGCAATGAGATGGTTGTTTTCCAGATCCACGGCCACCAGGGGCAATACCTTGTGGTAATCTATATGGTCGATCCAGTAATTGATGAGCTTCTGGTTTTTGACGTCCTGTTTCAGAAACCGGAGATCTTCGTCGGGGGCATCCTGGAATAAATGGATGAGGCCTTCCCGGTCCTGATTGTTGAGGAAGCGGAACATCACCCGCTTGCCATTACTCAGGGTGACAAATTTGCGGTAAGCCACATAGTTGATCATACCGGCCTCAGAAAAGGTATTTACCTGCTCATGATACCGGGTTCAGCGGATTTGTCAAGGTAACCGCCGGGTTAATGGCCGGGATGGGGCCGCCTGGGCCAACCGCCATGATCGTTGCCTGGCTTTGATTTTCCCCGGAACTGCGATTGGGAATAACCATGTGAAAATATACACAAAATAATTTTCTTCAAATGTTTTTTAACTAAATTTCAAGGGATAGCGATTTTTGCCCTGATATTTTTTCCCTCCCTATGAAAATCGAGGGAATTGCCAGCATAGGCGAGATTGAAAAATCAGGAAGAGCAGCCGTAGATTTCTCGACAGCCGTTAAAGCCTAGAAATTGGCGGCTTTTATCTTGTTGAATTAATTGAGCAAAAAATTAGCCGGGATTTAAGCCGCCCCGTTACTTGGCCGCGGCCGGGGGGAACTCCTCCGGAGATCGAGGGGTGGCTAACCTCAATCTGGCGACACCTCCTTTGACCGGAATCGCCCCCAAGGGCTAATATCACCTTCACCGATTCACCCACAACCCCGGCATTTACCCTGGAAACGCCCCTCACCCGGGAAGGAGACTATGCAAGGTATCTGGGAACAGGTCAAGAGCTTACTCAAAGAAGAAATATCTCCCTCCGGTTTCCATCTCTGGATCGAACCCCTGGGGGTCCTTCCCGGGGTGGAAGAGGAACTGGTTCTGACCTGTCCTAATCCTTTCGCTCTCAGGTGGGTGCAATCCCATTACTTCCATTTTATCAACCAGGCAGTATCCCAGGTGTGCGGTCAGGGACTATCGGTCAAGCTTTCTGCCACCCCGGGAACGCCGAAGCCCCAGAATCCGGCTCAGGCCTGTCAAGGGGACTTGCCCCTGCCGCCGGCAAAACCCTCCGGCAGCGGCAGATTCAACGGCAGTTTCACCTTTGACCAATTCGTGGTGGGAGCTTCCAATCGCCTGGCCTTCCAAGCATCCAAGGCCCTGGCCCGCAACGACACCTTTTTCAACCACATACTTTTCTTGACCGGCGGCCCCGGTCTGGGAAAGAGCCATCTCTCTCAGGCGGTGGGCAATTTTCTGGCCCAATCAGCACCCAACGGGCCGGTGCACTATCTCTCCGCCGAGAGTTTTGCCAATGAAATGGTGCGGGCCTTAAAAAACGGCCGCATGTCCCAATTCAAGGAACGCTACCGCAAGAATTGTGAGGTCCTGCTGCTGGAAGAGGTGCAGTTCCTGAGCGGTAAAGAGAAAATCCAGGCGGAGATGTGCTACACCCTGGATACCCTGATGAGTCGCAAAACCAAGCTGGTCTTCACCAGTTGTTACCTTCCCGGAGAGATCAGCCAGCTCTCCCAGGAACTGCGCTCCCGGCTCACCGGTGGTATCATCACCCCCATCGGCCCCCCGGATTTTCCCACCCGGGTCAATATCCTGGCCAAGAAAGCCGAGAACCGCGGCTCCCAGATCTCCCCCCCGATCCTGGAATATTTGGCGGAATTTGTCACCGAAGATGTGCGTCGTCTGGAGAGCGCCATCGACTGCCTGATGGCCCGCTCCACTCTGTTGCAGAAACCCTTCAGCCTCAGTTTGGCCGAAGAGGTGCTCCAGGATTTGCAGGCGGTGGATGCCCGCCTCCATGTTCCGGCAATCCAAAAGATTGTGGGCGACCACTACCAGGTCAGTCTGCCGGAGTTGTTGGGTCGCGCCCGGCAAAAGAGACTGGTCCGGGCCCGGCAGATGGCCCTTTATTTCTGCCGCCTCTATACCCAAAAGACCATGGTGGAGTTGGGAAAGCTCTTCAATAGAAGCCATGCTGCCGTGGTCCACGCCCTGCAAACCCTGGAAAGGGACCGCAAAACGCAGCCGCGGCTGGCTCAGGAGGTGCAGCTGTTGGAGGGTAAACTGGCTCAGGCCCAGGTCAAGGGGGGGTGGAAGAGAGCATCCACTCCTCGCACCGATGCTTGATCACCCGGCCTTCCACGATAAAGACGATATCCTCGGCAATATTGCTGGCCAAGTCGGCAATCCGCTCCAGATTACGCACAATAATGACAAAGTGATGGAGCCGCGTCACCCAACGTGACTCCTGGATCATGCAGTTCAGAATCTTCTGGATGTATTCATCGTCCAGCAAATCCACTTCCACGTCCCGCTGACAGACCCGGATGGCCAGCCGGGGGTCTTGCTGCACGAAGGCGTCGATACTGGTGCGCACCATCCCCAGGGCAATGTCCGCCATCACCTTGAGATCGATGGGAATTTCTACGGGCTCCCGGCTATTGAGCTCCAGGGCGCGTTCGGCAATATTCACCGCTTGATCGCCGATGCGCTCCAACTCGGTGGCGATGCGCATGGCCGCGGTGATCAACCGCAGGTCCGCGGCCAGGGGCTGGCGGAGGGCCAGAAGTTTCAAACCCTGGTCGTCGATGGCCAACTCCATGCGGTTAAGAGTGATATCGTCGGTGATTACATCCCGGGCCAGATCGGAATTGCGTTCCATAACCGAGACGATACTCTTGCCCACGGCGATTTCCGCCATCTCCGCCATGCGCAGGAGATTCTGCTTCAGGTCTTCTAATTCCTGATCAAACTGTCTGGGCAATTTCATGGGAGCTGCCATACCCGTCCCCTTCTGGAATAACTTCCCTGATAGATTTGAATATATTACTATAATTCGGTTTAGATCGGAAGAATATTAAAGCAATTTTACAAAATCCTCCGGGTTTTTAACGAAATTCTCAAAAAATTTTACTTGATCGCCAACTTTTTTCCTCTATTGTCTGGGATAGAGCCTATCTTATGGAGGAGGCCAGGGGAGGCAGGCTGAGATGCCCTCCAAAGGAAAGCCATGAAAATCGCCGTAATCGGGCCCGGAGCCGTGGGGTGCCTGCTGGCCGTTTCTTTCGCTCAGGCAGGAGAGGACGTTCACCTGGTGGATTATCGTCCTCAGCGGGTGGCCCTTTTGCGGGAGCAAGGGATTCGCCTCCAAACCCTTCAAGGAGAGACCCGCCTGATTCCCGTTCCTTGCGGGCTCCCCGGGGAGGTGGGTCCCTGCGGTCTGGCCATCATGGCCGTCAAAGCGCACCAGACCGCGGCCGCGGCCCCATCCCTTCCCTTGCTCCTGGCCCCCGGCGGCATCGCCTTAAGTCTGCAAAACGGCCTGGGGAACCTGGAGGACATGGCCCGGGTGGTGGGCCCGGCGCCCCTGCTGGCCGGCATTACTTTTTTAGGGGTCACCCGCCAGGAAGAAGGGCAAATCCTCTACGCCGGACAGGGGGAGATGCTCATCGGCGCCCCCCCGGGCTCAAGCGTTACTTCCCCGGAAATCGGGGCAGTGGTGGCTCTTTTCACGCAAGCCGGATTCAAATGCCGCTCCGTGGCGGACATTCAGCCCCTGCTCTGGGATAAGCTGATGATTAACGCCGGCATCAATCCCCTCACTGCCCTCCTCCGCGTCCCCAACGGGGCCTTGCCGGAACTGCCGGCGGCCTGGTCCCTGGCGGTGGCCGCGGCGGCCGAAGTCCAGGCCGTGGCTCAAGCCCAAGGGTTGGCCATAAGCGGCGACCCGGCGGAACGCCTCCTCCGGGTCTGCCGGGCCACGGCTAAAAACCGCTCCTCCATGCTCCAGGACGTCCTGGCGTCCCGGGTGACGGAGATCGATTCCTTGAACGCCCAGGTGGCCGCCCGGGGCGCGGCCCTAAACGTCCCCACCCCCATAAACGACCTCCTCACACGGCTCATCCGGTCGTTAGACGCCTCCACCTCTTTGCGGATAAGTTGAAAAATTGGGAGAAGAGCCCGAGGAACAATTTGGGGAGAAGTTCAAGGTTCAAAGTTCAACGACCTAATAATCCAGTACTTCTTCACTGACCACTGATCACTGCTTTCTGCTCACCGCTCACTGCTCACTCCCCCGGCTCCACCAGGGGGACAAATCTCACGGGCAGGCGGGAATCTTGTTGGAGCTTGCCCTGGATTTTGCGGAAGCGGGTCAGGGTTTGGACTCCCCCTGAAGGTCCCAGGGGGATGACCAGGCGGCCTCCCTCCTGAAGCTGCTTCTCCAGGGCCGGGGGGACCCGGGTGGCCGCGGCGGTGACCAGGATGGCGTCGAACGGGGCTTCCTCCGGCCAACCCAGGTAACCGTCGCCGCTTTTCACCTGGACCTGAGGGTAATTCAAGGATTTAAGCACCTTGGCGGCCTTCTCCGCCAGCTCCGGGCGGATGTCGATGGAAAAAACCTTATCCGTGAGTTCCGCCAGCACCGCGGCCTGGTAGCCGGAGCCGGTGCCCACCTCCAGGACTTTTTCTCCCGGCTTGATCTCCGCCCACTCGGTCATCAGCGCCACAATATAAGGTTGGGAAATGGTTTGCCCGGAGCCGATGGGCAAGGGATGATCCCCGTAGGCCATGGGGGAGAGGTGCTGCGGCACAAAGAGATGCCGGGGCGCCTTGCCCATGGCCGCCAGCACCCGGGCGTCGCTGATGCCCCGGGCCTTGAGCTGCGAGTCCACCATGCGGTGGCGGGGGACCTCATAGGGGTTGGTCTCCGGAGTCGTTCCCAATATCAGACAGATGCCCCCTACCAGGAAGCCAAGCCAGCAGATGTTCCGAATTTTCTTAAGCATGGTGGGCTAGCCTCCTTCCCCCTGGGCCTTGACCTCGGCCTTAAAGGCCGTGAGTCCCAAGCGTTGGTGCGCCTGGCGGATTTTGCCGATAATGGCTTCAGCCAGCAGCAGATGGCCGGACCTGTTCAAGTGGCCGCTATCGCTAAAATAAGACCGGGCATTGGGGAGAGGGGAGAAGACCTCCTTCATGGAGAGGTGATAGACCCCCTCGCCGGTTAAGGAGCGCCCCAGGTCGTCCAGGCCGTGGTCCTCGAAGTGGAAAGACCCGTTGCCGTCGGTCAGGAGACGGCATTGGGTAACCAGCAGCAGGGGAATCTGGTGCGTCCGGGCCAGGGCCACGCTGGCTGCGTTGGTTTCCCGGGCTACCTTGATGCGGGCCTGGACCTCGTTGGCGTCCTCGGACGCGGCCACCTGGGCGTCGGGATCGTTGGCCGCAAACTTCAACCGCACCTGCTCCGGCACCAGCCTCCAGAAGAGTTTTTCCATTTTGGCCTCGTACAGCCGCCGGAAGATAAACATTTTCATGGGCCAGTTGCAGGGGTGCCAGGTTTTAAACTCCTGGCTGCGGCGGTACTCCCGTTCATCTTCGTACTTATTGGAGTCGTTCACGTGCAGGATGATCAGGCTGGGTTCGAACTCCAGGGCTTTGCGCAAGACGATCTGGCACCGCCGGGCGCCGTACCCGGGAAGCGCCATATTCACCGACTCGGCTTGAATGTGGCGTGCCCGCAACTCCTGGCCCAGGAGCCAGGGATAGCCCCCTTTAAAGCTGGGACCCCGGGGCACCGAGTCGCCGATGACAAAAATCCGGAAAGTACCCGCTGGACGGCGCCGGAAAAAGGTTTGGGGGTGAAAGCGGCGTCCCCCGGCCCGGATGAGCTTAACCGTGCCGTCGGCGCGTTCGTCAAAACCTGCGTTCGCACTGTAGCCGTACTCAAAGCGCCCGGAGACGCTTTTAGCAAAGAAGAGCCGCGCCCCCACCTCGCCCAGGACCAGGAGCAGGACCGCCAAGAGAAAAGCCGGGGGAAGCCACTTTTTCATGGTCATCAGAACTGAAAGTAGATGAACTCCGTATCATGTTCCGTGGAGGAGACAATCAACAGGAGCAGCAAGGCGTAGAGCAAACCCCGGGCCGGCCAGGGCAGGCGGCCCAGGCTGGTTTCGTCCCGGTATTTCCAGGTCAAAATCTGGAGCAGAAGCAACGGCGCGATATGGATCAAGAGCCAGAGGAAGGAGGAGGCCCAGGGCAGACTGATGCCGGTCTGCCAATGGCCCAGGGCTGCCAGCCAAAGCCCCAACTGGTGGACATTGGCGCTCCGGAAAATGGCCCAACCCCCCAGGGTAAAAATCCACATTAGAGCCACGGCCAGGATGCCCCGGCCGAGGGAAGATGATTTCTCATCCCCCAGGGACCGCAGGGCCGGCGCCACCCGGTAAAGGATGAGCAGGACCCCGTGGTAGGCCCCCCAGAGGACAAAGACCCAATTGGCCCCGTGCCACAGGCCCGCCAAAAGCATGGTCACCGCCAGGTTGCGGATCGTCTCCCATTTGGTGCCCCGGTTGCCCCCCAAAGGAATATAGAGGTAATCCCGGAACCAGGTGGACAGGGAAATATGCCACCGGCCCCAAAATTCCGAGGGATTCCGGGAAAAATAGGGAAAGCGGAAGTTTTCCGCCAAATCAATCCCCAAAAGCTTGGCGGAGCCCCGGGCAATGTCCGTATACCCGGAAAAATCCCCATAAATCTGAAAGGCGAAGGCCACCACCCCCAATACCGCCCAATAGCCGTTCAGGGGGGTCCCGGGGGCGAAGGCATAGTTGGCCAGAATGGCGCAATTGTCGGCCACGAAGACCTTTTTAAAAAAACCCACCAGAATCAAACACATTCCGTCATGGAGGTGGTCCGGGGTAAAAGCTGTGGTCCGTTCCAACTGCGGAATTAAGTGCCGCCCCCGTTCGATGGGACCGGACACCATCTGGGGGAAAAAGGCGTCATAAGTGGCGAAAGTCAGGAGCGAAGCGCAGGCCGGAGATTGTCCCCGGTAAACGTCGATGACGTAACCCAGAGACTGAAAGGTATAGAAGGAGATACCCACGGGCAGGATAATCTGCAGCAGCACCCGGTTGGGTTGCAGCCCCATGAAGGTCAGAAAAGTATGGGCGGAGTCCAGGAAAAAGCCGAAATATTTGAAAAAACCCAGGATGCTCAGGCAAAAGCCGATACTGAGTATCAAATAAGGTCGGCGGCGCTTTTCCGGGGCCAGGCGCCAAATGATTTCGTGTCCGGCAAAAAAAGCCAGTCCCAGAGCCCCGGCCGCGGCCACGATGACCAAATTGATGCCGGCCGCGGGCAGAAACAGGGAGCAACCGGAGAGCCAGACCCCGGGCAGCAGGGCCAGGAGCAAAACCCATAACGTGCCCGTCTTTTGACCATCGATGGTCAGGGCGCAGAGATAATCGATAACCGTGGTGGCCAGCACCAGGGCCAGAAAACGCACGTCCCAACAGGCGTAAAAGAAGTAGCTGGCAATCAGTAGCAAGACGAGCCGCCCCCTGCCCGGCAGTTGCCAGTACAGCAGCAGGACCAGGGGCAGAAACAGCAGATATTGCCAGGTGATGAAGGACATCAGGCGCTAACCCTGTCGGGAGATATAATCATTTATTCTACCCCTTGAGGGAGGGGGCGGGCAAGGAATTCGAACTCCGTGTAGTGCATCATTTTGAAAATGAGTGGGAATAAAAAAGCGGCCCAGAGGCCGCTTGGAGAAGGGTTTTTTCAGGTGTGATAATTCATCACAAAGGTTATCCAGTAAGGAATTTTTTATAGCCGTAACGTTCGGTATCTTGGGGCGTAGGCACTCCGGAAATCTTCTTGGGGATTATTCCCCTTTCCCGTTTGTCATCAAGAAGGCGCCTGATTCTAATTAGATCAGGCCGTCTATCCTCCATTTCCCTTTTGACATCCAATAAATCTTTGAAGTTTTTTCTTTCAGACATGACCTTATCTCCCTAAAAGTAGTTCTTGCTGTGAAGAAAGATCGTGTAATCTGATCGCTGGATAAACTCCACCAAAAAATCGTGATAGTCTCTGATCATGGTGCGAAGCGGGACATCATTTGAATAATCATCGATTTTTAAGCGGAGAAGACCAGTGATAGTGTTTATTCCTATCTTTCGCCCATGAGAATGCCATAATTTGTTATCTGAAAGCATCTTAGCTATTTCTTCGGCACGTTCTTCCTTTTCCTCTAAAATTACAGGAGATCCAAGTCTCTCAGGATTCGTTTGGTGAGTATCCCAATTGGCGAATTTATATTGTACTAGCCATTTTTTCAGCAATGTAATGGTGAGGTTTTTGGCCTGCTCATATGAGCTCAATTGAGCTAGGTCAAGCTGTTGAAGCATAACCAATTCTGCATCAGTTATGTTCCCTTCTGCTGACTTTTTAATCATTTTCTCGACTTGGTCGAGATATCCCAGCGCCGGAGCATAATCCTTTCCTGTAAATACCTGCGGATCAATAGGCCCCAAGGAGGAGGAATAATCCATGAAGATTTTGTTTCCAGACATGCAAAAAATTGTCCCGGCGGACATGGCATAATCAGGGACTACAAAATAAACCTCATCATAGTGGAACCTGATAATGTCGACTAACTTCTCAACAGTCTCAGCTACCCCACCAGTGGTCGTGAGAAATATAGTGACTGTTTGCTTGTCGGTGAATTCAGATTTGAGCTTTTCTAGAAAATCTCGAAATATTTTTTCGATTGGCGGAATTATTGGCCCATAAACGGACACAATGTCCGATGAAAACTGATTCTCCAATCTCTTGAGGCGTTCATTGAGGCTGTCCCTTATATGGGTGTCAAAAATTCGTATGGCCATATGAGCATCACCTTCTGAACCTTCATTTAGACAGTAAATATTTTCCAATCCTATGTCAACTCATTTGCACAAAATGACCCAATACCCAACTACCATAGTCGGGGACGATTAAGGTTTCCTCAGCCTAGCCGGGCCGATACCAAAATCCGGGGTTCTTGGCTAAAAGGCAGATGGTAGCGGTGAAGTTCTAGGGTCCTTAATCCCAAAGAAAGGCACCGCTCCTGGGCTGCCTCCATCTCCTCCGGCTTCAGGTTCGGCCCCTTGAGGGCCAATACCCTGCCTCCGGAGATAAGCAGAGGGGCCGCCAGTTCCAGAAAGCGAATCAGGGGAAAAGTAGCCCGGGAAGTCACTGCCGAAACACGCGGACCCCATTGCCGGGCGAGTTTAAGGGTAAGGTGCACCTGGACCACCTTCACTCCTTCTATTTTTAGCAAGGATACCAGGTATTCCAGGAAAGCCGCCTTCTTGGCCCGGGCTTCCACCAGGGTGAGGGTCATCTCCGGCCGCGCCAGTTTCAGCGCCAACCCCGGAAATCCCGCCCCGCTCCCCAAATCCGCCAGAGAGGCCGCCTCCCCCAGAAAAGGCAAGACCGCCAGGGAATCCAGAAAATGTTTGCTGATAATATCCTGTTCGGTTGTTAGCCCGGTGAGATTGACCCTAGCGTTCCAGCGCTGCAGTTCCTCTAGATATAAGCGGAATTGGTCGAATGCCCGGGGGAGGAGTTCCAGCCCCAAGTGGGAGACTCCTTCTTGGAATAAATCCAAAGGCTGAGAATGGGAAAGGCGGATCATTGTAAAGGTAGCTCGGCTAAAAAAAAGTATACAATTGAAGAAGTGGCTTGGGGTCCTGACCCCTGACCCCTGCAATCCTACTTTCCCAAGCAAAACTCCCCGAAAATGCGGTCCAGGACGTCGTCCCCCACTTCCTGGCCGGTGATCTCCCCCAGTTCCCGGATGCCTTCCTGGAGGTCCAGGGCCACCAGTTCCCAGGGGGCCTCGCCTGCCAACAGGAGGTTCCGGGCCTGGCGCAGGTTATCCCGGCAGCGGCTCAGGTGCCGGTAATGCCGGGCCTGGGTGACGATTTCCCCGCTGGTGTTCAGGCCCCCTTTCAGGGTCAGGTCCACGATCCGGGCCTTCAGGTCGTCAATGCCTGCCCCGGTGAGGGCGGAGATTTTGGTAATGGGGAGAGAAGTCGCCCCTTTTAACTCGGCCAGGGCCAGTTCCTGGGGCAAATCCACCTTATTGATGACCGCCAGGCCGACTCTGTCACCGATTTCCTCCAGATCTTGCCGGGCCTCCGGGGTTAAAGGCTGGCTGCCGTCCACCAGGTAAAGCAAGACATCCGCCTGGGCCAGACGCTCCCGGGTGCGCTTGATGCCCAGTTCTTCCAGCCGATCCTGGGCCGGACGCAGCCCCGCGGTATCGCTGAACCGCACCCTTACTCCCCCCAACGTGATAACCTCCTCCACCAGGTCCCGGGTGGTGCCGGGAATCTCGGTGACGATGGCCCGCTCCTGGGCCAGGAGGCGGTTGAGCAGGCTGGATTTGCCCACGTTCGGCGCGCCGGCGATCACCACCAGCAACCCTTCCTTAAGGAGGCGGCCTTCCCGGTAGGAGGCGGTGAGGGCCTCCAAAGCCTCAAGGGGTGGAACCAAATCCGCGGCCAAGGCTCCGGCCGGTATTTCGGCGGTCTCTTCCGGAAAATCCAGGGCCGCTTCCACCCGGGCCAGGTGATCCAGGAGGGTTTCCCGAAGCTCTTGCAACTCCCGGCCCAGATGCCCCTGCAGATGCTCTGCGGCCACCCGCACCCCCGCTTCGGTCCGGGCCTGGATTACTTCCAGGACCGCCTCCGCCTGGGTGAGATCGATGCGCCCGGAGAGAAAGGCCCTTAAGGTAAATTCCCCTGGCCGGGCCAGGCGCGCCCCGGAGGCCAGGGTCAGCTCCAGGAGGCGCTGCAACACCCCCCAGCCGGAATGGCAGTGAATTTCCACCACGTCTTCCCGGGTGTAAGTACGGGGCCCCCGCATCAAAGCAAGGAGCACCTCGTCGATGACCTCCTGGGAGGCGGGGTCGACGATCTGGCCTAGATAGAGATGGTGGGAGAGGAGTTGGGGCCGGGGGTGGCGGGGACGGAAGAGAGACCGGGCGATACCTGCGGCGTCCGGGCCGCTAAGGCGGACGATACCGATGCCCGCCTCACCCAGGGGGGTGGAGATGGCCGCAATGGTGTCGGCCGCGTCTTTCGGCGTCATGAACGGTTAGAAGTGTCCTCCTGGCTCTCTCTCTTTTTGGCCGGATAGATGATCACCTTTTTATACAGGCCCTCCCCCCGGCTCATGGTCTTCAACTCTTTGTCGGTCTGGAGGGTCAGGTGCACTATGCGGCGGTCGTGGGGATTCATGGGATTGAGGGTAATGGACTTGCCGCTGCGCTTGACCTTATCCCCGTGCTTCAGGGCCAATTGCACCAAAGCCTCGTTATGGCGAGCCCGGTAAGATTCCACGTCGATGGTGATCCGGACTTTGCGGCGGCTTTTTTTGGCCATGATTTTGGTAATCAGGTATTGGATGGCTTCCAGGGTCTGCCCCTGTTTGCCGATGAGCAACCCGGCATCCTCGGTCTCGATATTTAAAATGATCCGGTCATCTTCCTGGGTGCCCGTAACCTTGCCGGGCTCATCCATTTTTTCCAGAAGCTGTTCCAGGATCTCCTGGGCCTGGGGCAACAGGGGCATCGCCGCCTCTTCCCGGAGCACGGCCCGGATTTTGGCCTTGCGGCCTCCCAATCCAAAGAGTCCCGAAGACCCCACGGACAAGATTTCTATCTCTAACTGCTCCGGAGAAACCTGGAAATGGGAGCAGGCGCTTTCTATGGCCTCTTCGGTGCTCTTGCCTTCAAATTCCACAAAGTCCATCAATCTTCCCCCAGGATAGATCAGGTGAGGTATTTGTTGGTGTAGTATTGTTGGACGATGGATAGAACGTTATTGACCAGCCAGTAGATCACCAACCCGGAAGCGAAATTCAAAAACATGAAGGTGAAAATTAGGGGCAGAAACATCATCATTTTGGCCTGGGTGGGGTCACCCGGTGAAGGGGTCATCTTTTGCTGGATGAACATGGTAGCCCCCATGACGATGGGGGTGATGAGCAGGGGGTCCTTGGTGGACAGGTCCGCCAGCCAGACAATATCGGTAAACGGCAGAGTGGGAATAAAAGGCGAGTGGCGCAGCTCGATGGCGTAGCCCAGGACATTGTAAAGGGCGAGGAAAAAAGGGAGCTGGATGAGCATGGGCAGGCACCCGGCCAGAGGATTGACCTTGAAGGTGCGATACAGCGCCATCAGCTCCTTGTTCATGGTCTCCTTGTCGTCTTTGTATTTCTCCCGGAGCTTGGCCACTTTGGGCTGCAACTTCTGCATGTCCTTCATGGACTTGTAGCTCTTATGGTTGGGGTAGAAAAAGAGCACCCGGATGATAACGGTGAGAATGATGATGGCCCAGCCATAATTATGCACGTAATTATCAAAGAACTTAAGGATATACAGCAAAGGCACGGCCAGAAAGTGGAACCAGCCGAAATCCACGGCCTTATCCAGACCCAGGTTCAGAGGCTTGAGGTCGCTGAGATCTTTAGGTCCAAAATAAAGGGTGTAAGTCAGCGAGGTATCCTGTCCCGGGGCCAGGTTCTCCTGAGTTCTTAAGACCAGATCCATGAGCCCGGGTTGAGCCTCCTTGACGGTGAGAACGGCTTTGGGCGCGGCCAGGGGCACCATGGCGGTCATGAAATACCCCTCATCCAAGCCGGCCCAGTCCACCTTGCCCGCAAAGGTCTTAGGTTTCTTCAGGTTGCCGGTTTGGATTTGCTCGATCTTATTATTTACCGAAGCATGGAACCCTAAAAAGTTAAAGTGGCTGGCCTCCTCGCCGACATAATTGGCTACCAGATCCAGGTCCAGTTGCCCTTCTTGGGCTTGTTTGGTGCGGTTTTCCACCTTCACTGCCAGATCAAAGGCATAGCTGTCGCTCTTAAAGGTGAAATTCTTAAGGAACACCAGACCTTCGGGACTGACCCCGGTGAATTTCAGGGAGGCCGTCTGTCCCGGTTGGAGAGTCAGCGCCGGCCGGGAGGCTTGATAGAGGATGCTTCCAGGCACCTTGAGTTTCGGTCCGTCCCACTTGACTTCCAGGGGCAGACCCTCTCCCTGCTTGACCCGCACCAGTTCCTTGGGCTGGACCCCCATCTTCCCCGGGTCCTGATACCGCTCCACTTCGAAATGCACCGGTCCCAAGTTGAACTGATTGAGGACAGTGAAGGGCATCGATTCCCGGTATTTTTTCAATTGAAAACTCTTCAGGGCTCCCCCCAGTTCCGAAAACACAGCTTTATATAAGGGGGTATCCACGGTGATGTCCCGGCTCGGATGGCTTGGCCGCGACGGCGGAGGCGCAGGCCGGGCCGCTTTGGGAGGAGGCGGGGCAGCAGGGGGGGGAGTCGCAGGTTTGACTTCGGCCTGGGGCGCCGGCGCCCCGGTGGGTGCCGGCTTTTGCATCTTTTGCCCAAAATAAAGGAAAAGGACGAAAATTGCGAAGCTTAAAGCCAGGGCAATCAGAGCCCGGTTTTCCATGTGAAACTCCTCAGGGCACAGGGTCCCAACCACCGGGGTGGAAGGGGTGACAGCGAGCCAGACGCCGGATACTCAGCCACAAACCTTGCCGGAAGCCGTACCGCTGAAAAGCCTCCGCGGCATATTGGGAACAAGTGGGAGCAAACCGGCAACAAGTCGGGATTAAAGGGGAAAGCAATAGTTGATAGGCCCTAATCAACCAGAGGGCGACTCTAGTCAAATCTGTTAACCTTTCACCCGGGTGAGCAACACCCGGGATAGTTCCTCTTGCACCTGCTGATAAGTTAAGGCCGTGGCGCCTTTTTTTGCCATAATGATCAGGTCTTCAGGAGGGAGCCGGTCCTTATGGCGCCGGAAAAATTCCCGGAGCAGGCGTTTGACCCGGTTGCGCCGCACCGCTTTCCCTAACCGTTTGGTCACTACCAGTCCCAGGCGGGGGCGTCCCCCCGGGCCCGGGGCCAAAGTGATGCCGAAATGCCGGGTATAAAGCCGCCGCCCCTGGGCCAGGGCCCGGAGAAATTCGCTCCGGCGCAAAAGGCGATCCGCCTTGGTGAAACGGGCGGTCCCTGGGGAATCGGGGGACGGAAAAGAAACGGAGCCCCGGCTATGCTCTGGAGGACGGCTCAGGAGAGCTTCCCGGCCCTTAAACGGTCAGGCGCTTGCGGCCTCTGGCCCGGCGGCGTTTTAATACCCGCCGCCCCCCCCGGGTGCTCATGCGGCTCAAAAAGCCGTGGGTGCGCGCCCGGCGCAGATTGCTGGGTTGAAATGTACGTTTCATGCGCGATTATCCTTGAAACCCAGATTTTTCCAAACTTTTTATAAAACATTTATCCCCCTGTTTGTCAAGGGTAAGAAAGTTCCATGTTCCAAGTTCCAAGTCAAAAGAAAATGATAGGCAACCTTGGCGGAAAAAAATTTGGAAATGCCATGGCTCACCCATTAAATATGCACAGTTCAAAGACCTTCCTTTAACTTGGTGCCAGGAACTTAAAACTTATAAGAGCATTAAGCCTCTTTCCATTGACAAGCTCAACAAAAATCTGATATGACCAAGTGGTCATGTCTCAGGAACCGGCCCTCTCTACTTTCTCCCATCTGCCGGCGGACAAGCAGGAAAGGGTCTTGGACGCGGCCCTCACCGAGTTCGCCGACCAGGGCTATCACCAGGCCTCTTTAAACCGCCTGGTGGCCCGGGCCGGGATTGCCAAGGGTTCTCTCTATCAGTATTTTCCCAATAAAGAAGGCATCTTCCGCTACCTCTTCCAGATCGCCCTGAAGTCGGTGCGCCAGACCCTGGTGGAGGTTAAGGAAACCACCCGAGATGAGAATTTTTTCCTCCGCCTGGAGAAATCCCTCCAGGCCGGGGTGCGCTTCCTGAAGAAACACCCCCGGATTTTCAGCCTCTATCTGAAGATTCAATTTGACCGGCAGATGCCCTTCCGGGATGAATTTCTGGCCGCGGTGCGCCGCCATGCCGGGGAATACTTCGGCTCCCTGCTCCGGCGGGCTAAGGATCGGGGGGAACTAAGGCCGGGAATCTCCGCCTCTGCGGCCCTGTTTCTCTTGGACGCGGTCTTTGACCGATTCCTTCAGGCCGTGGCTGTGCCCTACCTGGACGTCACCCTCAACCTGCACCAGGCCCCGGAAGAGACCATTAACCGGCGCATCCGGGAACTCATTAATCTTCTCCAGGAGGGCCTGGCCGCCTAGCGTAGCACCGGCCTTCCAGCCTGTGCAAACTAGAGACAACCAAAATTTTTTTTGCATCTAACATGACCAGTCGGTCATATCAGAGGTGGAAAATGGCATCGCTCCAATTTAGAGACCCTGCCCTTACTCCTATTTATCAGAAGGTAACGGAGAGTCAAAGGCTCTCCGCGGCTGACGGCCTTACCCTTTTTCACAGCCCCGACCTCCTGGGGGTGGGCTATCTGGCGAATATCGTCCGGGAGCGCCTCCACGCCCGCCGGGCCTTTTACATTTACAATCAGCATCTCAATTATTCCAATGTTTGCGTCAATGGCTGCAAGTTCTGCGCTTTCGGAAGAGAGGCCGGACAGGAAGGCGCCTATGAAATGACCCTCCAGGAGATCTGCGCCAAGGTGGAGGCCCGTCTCCATGAGCCCATCACCGAGATTCATATCGTCGGCGGCTGTCATCCCACGCTCCCCTTTTCTTTTTATGTGGAGATGCTGCAGAACATCAAAGCCCTGCGGCCGGAGGTGCATCTCCAGGCCTTCACCGCGGTGGAGGTGGCCCACTTGGCGGCGTTGAACGGCGCTTCGGTGGCCGACACCCTGCAAACCTTGAGGGACGCGGGTTTGGGGTCTCTGCCCGGGGGCGGCGCTGAAGTCTTCAGCACCCGGGTGCGCCAGGCCCTCTGCCCCCAGAAGCTATCCCCGGAAGGGTGGCTGGAAACCGCCCAGATTGCGCACCGCTTGGGCCTGAACACCAACGCCACCATGCTCTATGGCCACATGGAAACCCTGGAAGAGCGGGTGGACCACATGCTTAAGCTTAGGAAAGCCCAGGACGAAACCGGGGGTTTTTTGTCGTTTATTCCCCTCGCCTTTCATCCCCAGAACACGGCGCTGGACCACCTCCAGGGCCCCAGCGCCTTTGATGACTTGAAGACCCTGGCGGTCTCCCGGCTGCTTCTCGATAATTTTCCCCATATCAAGGCCTTCTGGATCATGTTGGGGCCGAAAATGGCCCAGTTGTCGCTCTGTTTCGGAGTGGACGACGTGGACGGCACGGTGATGGAAGAGCGCATCACCCATATGGCCGGGGCCCAGACCCCCCAGAGCCTGACCCGGTCCCAACTGGAAGCCTTGATCCGGGAAGCGGGCTGCGTGCCCGTGGAACGGGACACCCTTTACCGGCAGGTGACGGAGGCCGCGGCCTGATGTCGGCAACCGCCTCCCTGGAAGCCCGGCTGGCCGCGGGCGCTCGTTTAGATAAAGAAGAAGCCCAGGGCCTTTGGGAACTGGACCTCCTCACCCTGGGGCAGGAGGCCGACCAGGCGCGGTGGCGCCTTAATCCCACGGACCTGGTCAGCTACGTGGTGGATCGCAATATCAATTACACCAATATCTGCACCTCCGGCTGCCGCTTTTGCGCCTACTTCCGGGAACCCGGCTCCCCGGAGGGTTTTGTTTTGGATCCCGCGGCTTTAAGCCAGAAGCTGGAAGAACTTAAAGACCACGGCGGCACCGGCGTCCTCCTCCAGGGGGGCCTCAACCCGGACCTGCCCTTCGCCTATTATGAAGACCTGGTCCGGCAGATCAAGTGCTACGACCTGGGGGTCCACGGCTTTTCCCCCCCGGAGATCGCCTTCATGTCCCGGCGCTTCGGCCTGTCCTTAAAGGAAGTGCTGGGCCGTCTCATAGAGGCCGGGCTCACCTCCATCCCCGGAGGCGGCGCCGAGGTCCTGGCGGACCGGGTGCGCCGCCAAATTTCCCCCCGGAAGGGCAGCAGCGGCGAGTGGCTGGAGGTCATGGCCGCGGCTCATGAACTGGGGCTGAAGACCAGCGCCACCATGATGTTCGGCCATCTGGAGAGCAGGGCCGAGCGTCTGGAGCATCTTTTTAAAATCCGGGACCTCCAGGACCGCACCGGGGGGTTCCTCTCTTTCATCCCCTGGACCTTTCAGCCCGGCGCGACAGCCCTGGGAGGGGAGTCCCTGGGCGCGGTGGAGTATCTCCGCACCCTGGCCGTCTCCCGCCTGGTCCTGGACAACGTGCCCCATCTCCAGGTCTCCTGGGTCACCCAGGGCCCCAAGATCGCCCAGGTAGCCCTGAAATTCGGGGCCGACGACTTCGGCTCCACCATGCTGGAGGAAAACGTGGTGGCCGCCACCGGCGTGGGCTTCCGCCTGAGCCGGGCTGAAATCGACACCCTCGTCCGCCAGGCAGGGTACGAACCCCGGGTCCGGGACCACCGGTATAATTTGCTGTAGCGAACCTTGTGTTCGCCCCCGATGCTGCTGGGCGAACACAAGGTTCGCCCCTACGATAATACAAATTAAGTGATTAGGGAAAAACGTAGGGCGGACGCTTCCCGCTTCCAAAACCTTGAACTACTAAAAACAGATGAATCCCAAAATCGCCGTCATCGCCAGAGTGGGCGCACACAAAAGTTTTAAGGCCAAAGGTCTTAATCCGGAGGTCAGGGTGGGCACTGCCCACCGATTCCTTTGAATTGCTGAATTCAACAATGAATCCTAAAATCGCGATAATTGCCCGGGTGGGTGCCCATAAAAGTTTCGCGGCCCAGGGCCTGAAACCGGAGAAGACCGAGGTTTTCTCCACGCCTTATGGCGACAGCCGTCCGGCTCATTTTTTCCGCCATGAGGGCCTGGAGTTTGTCGTCCTCTCCCGCCACGGGGAGGCGGGTTACGACCTCTCCGCGCCCTTCCTCAACCCCAAGGCCAACCTCTACGCCCTGAAGGCCCTGGGGGTGGATAAAATCCTGGCCTGGGTGGCCCCCGGGTCTTTGCAGGAAGATTTGGCTCCCGGCGATCTGGTGGTGCCCCATGACGTCCTGGATGAAGGCAAAGGCGGCCCCCATACCTTTTTCACCGGGGTGGGTTGGGGGTTTATCCGCCACAACCCACTCTTTTGCCCGGAGTTGCGGGCCGGGTTGCTGGAGGGACTGGAAGGCGTTCCCTTTAAGGTGCATCACCCAGCCGTTTATGTAGCCACCACCGGCCCCCGGTTGGAAACTGCCGCGGAGATCAGGAAATTCCGTCTCCTGGGCGGCGACTTGGTGGGCCAGACCCTGGTGCCGGAGGTCTTCCTGGCCCGGGAACTGGAGTTTTGTTATGCGGCCCTCACCTATGTGGTGAATTATGCCGAAGGCCTCCTCGACCGCCCCTACCAGCCGGGAGTGCTTTTCGAAGGCCTGGCCACCCCGGAGGAAATGGCCCGGGTGGCTGCGGTGGAGGCGGCTTTCCCGGCATTGATCTTACAGCTTCTTCCGTCCCTGGCGGCCACCCCCCGGGCCTGCCCCTGCCCCCGGTTGCTGGCGCGATACCGCCTCCGGGGGGACATCGGCGAGGACTGGCGCACATGGGTGAGATGACGGCCCATGTCAGCCGCTGGGTGCTGCCGGTGAGCGGCCCACCCATTGATAACGGCGCGGTCCTGGTGGCCGGGGACCGGATTAAGGCCGTGGGTTCCGCTTCCGAAGTCCTGCGGGGCTTTCAGGGGCAGATTAACGACCATGGTTTCGGAGCCATCCTCCCGGGGCTGGTCAATTGCCATACCCACCTGGAGTTTTCCGCCCTGGCCGGCCGCGTGCCCCCTCAAGAACGCTGGGAAGATTGGCTGGCCCTTACCCTCGCAGCCGCGGCGGCGCTGACTCCCCCGGAAAAAAATGCGGGCCTCCGCCGGGGCCTCCAGGCCCTGAGAGACACCGGGGTGGCCCTGGTGGGGGATATCAGCAATACCGGGGAAAGTCTGCCCCTGCTGGCGGCGTCTTCCCTGGATTACCAGTTTTTTTTTGAATGCCTGGGCTTCGACCTGCTGGATCTGGGAAATCTGGAGGAAGCTTTTCCCTTCTTTGCCACCTCCCTGGCTGCTGATAACCCCTGCATCTCCGCCGGAGCCCATGCCCCCTATTCCGTGTCTCCGGCTCTCTTTAAGGCCGTCAAGCGGTGGAACCGGGAGCGCCGGCGCCCTCAATGCGTGCATCTGGCGGAATCCCGGGCGGAAGAAGAATTCCTCGCCCGGGGGGATGGTTTTTTCAAGGAACTGTTACAAGCCCGGCGCCGCTGGGTTCCCGATTTCCGGGCTCCCGGCCTAAGCCCCGCGGCTTATCTCAACTCTCTGGATTTTTGGGGTCCCGACACCCTGGCCGTTCACGGCGTCTGGCTCAATGCCTGGGACTGCGCCCTGCTGGCAGGCACCGGCGCCTGGGTCGTTCTCTGCCCCCGGGCCAATGTCTATACCGGCGCGGGTACGCCGCCTCTCCCGGAATTGCTGCAAGCCGGAGTGCCTCTGGCCCTGGGCACCGACTCCCTGGCCGGCAACCACGACCTGAACCTCTTCCAAGAGATGCTCTGGCTCCATCAAAAATACCGCCATTACCCCGAAGGCCGCTGGCTGCGCCTGGGAACTCTCCAGGGGGCCCGGGCCCTCAAACGTGAATCTGACTTGGGCAGCCTGGAACCCGGGAAAAAGGCGGCGATGGGGTTTATTCCTTTAAGCCGGGAAAAAGATTACTGGGAAGAACTCTACACCCGCGGCGCCGCCGGCGAGTGGCGCTGGCTTGGATCAGGGGTTGTTACGGAGAAAGATCATGGCAGACAAGGTGCGTTTGGGCCGCATTCAGTATCTTAACGTTTTGCCCATCTATTTTGCCCTGGAAAATCTCTTTGGGGAAAACGGCTTTGACTTGGTCACCGGCACGCCTGCGGACCTGAACGCCGGGCTGCGTCAGGGCCGGGTGGATCTGGGCTCCGTCTCGGCCATGGAGTACGGCCGTAACTTTCGGGATTATTTTCTGCTCCCCGACCTCTCCATCAGTTCCCGGGGGCCGGTGGGCAGTGTCTTGCTCTTCAGCCGGGTGCCGGTGGCCGAGCTGGATGGCCGGAGCCTCCTGATGAGCGCCCACTCCGCCAGCGGAGCCGCGCTTTTGAAGGTGTTGATGGCTGAACTTTACGGCCTGCAACCCAGCTACCGCCAGGGTTCGGTGGAGGAGGCCCTTACCTCGGCAGATGACGGCGTACTGGCCATCGGCGATGAGGCCCTGCAATTACAACCCCGAGGCAGTTGGCCCTATCAGTTGGATCTGGGCGCGGCCTGGCAGGAGTGGGTCGGCCTCCCCTTCGTCTTCGGCGTCTGGGCCGTGCGCCGGGATTATGCCGCGGCCTGTCCGGAAAAAACCGCGGCCTTGCATTATCTGCTGCTTCGCTCCCGGGATTGGGGCCTTAAGGCCCTCCCGGAGCTGAGCCGCTTGGCCGCCGCCACCCTGGGCCGCCCGGTCTCCGAGCTGCTCTCTTACTTCCGGCAACTGGATTATTCCCTGGGTCAGGATCACGAAAAGGGTCTGCATACCTTTTTTAACTATCTCTATAACCTGGGAGAACTTGCAGAAATCCCGGAGCTAACTTATTTTCAGGAGTGAAGGCAGTGAGCAGCAAGCAGTTAGCGGTGAGCAGTTGTTTTCTTCTGGCCACTGGCCACTGACTACTGGCCACTGACTACTGGCCACTGACTACTGGCTACTGACTACTGGCTACTGACTACTGGCTACTGACTACTGGCTACTGACTACTGGCTACTGACTACTGGCTACTGACTACTGGCTACTGGCTACTGACTACTGGCTACTGGCTACTGGCTACTGGCTACTGACTACTGGCTACTGGCTACTGACTACTGGCTACTGGCTACTGGCTACTGACTACTGACTACTGACTACTGACTACTGGCTACTTAGTATTGATTACTGATTTGAGTTCGCTGATCGCTGTTCTATCTTCCTCCTTAAAAGGATAACCCAATGGGATATCGGCATTTACAGGAATTTATCCGACGTCTGGAGCGGGCCGGGGAGTTGGTGCGCCTCAAAGAACCGGTGAACCCCTATTTGGAGATTACGGAGATCACCGACCGGGTCTCAAAGGCCGGAGGCCCGGCCCTGCTCTTTGAGCAAGTCCCGGGCTACGATCTACCGGTGCTGATGAACGCCTTCGGCTCCTTGAAACGCATGTGCCTGGCCCTGGAGGTGGACTCCCTGGACGATATTGCCGGGGAGATTCTCTCTTTCCTGGAGGCTGAGGCCAACACCCTGATGAAAAAATTGCAGCTCCTCCCTAAGTTGGCCCGGCTCGGCCGCATGTTTCCCAAGACCGTGTCCAAGGCCCCCTGCCAGGAGGTGGTTTACACCGGCGAGCAGGTGGACTTAAGGACTATTCCCGTGCTCCACTGCTGGCCCCAGGACGGCGGTCCTTTCATCACCCTGCCCGCGGTCATCAGCCACCATCCGGAGACCGGCAAACGCAACGTGGGCATGTACCGCCTCCAGGTTTACGATGGGCAGACCACCGGCATGCACTGGCACCGGCATAAGGGCGGAGCCCAGCACTACCGGGTGGCTTCGGCCAGGGGGGAAAATCTGCCGGTGGCGGTGGCCATCGGCCCCGACCCCGCGGTGATCTATGCGGCCACCGCGCCCTTGCCGGAAGATATCGATGAAATCGTCTTTGCCGGTTTCTTAAGGGGGGAGGCGGTGGAGATGGTCAATTGCCTCACCCAGCCGGTGATGGTGCCTGCAGAGAGCCAGATCGTCCTGGAAGGCTATGTGGCCCCCGGGGAACTGCGCCGGGAAGGCCCCTTCGGCGATCATACCGGTTACTATTCCCTGGCCGACGATTATCCGGTCTTTCATATCACCGCCCTGACCCAGCGCCGGGAGGCGGTTTATCCGGCCACCATTGTCGGGCGGCCCCCCATGGAGGATTGTTTCATTGCCAAGGCCACGGAGCGCATCTTTTTGCCCTTAATGAAGAAAACCCTGCCGGAGATCGTGGACCTCAACCTGCCGGTGGAAGGAGTCTTCCATAACCTGGCCTTTGTCAGTATCGACAAACGTTATCCCGGTCATGCCCGTAAGGTGATGCACGCCCTCTGGGGCCTGGGGCAGATGATGTTCACCAAGATCATCGTGGTTTTTGACCGGGAGGTGGACGTCCAGGATCTGGGCCAGGTTCTCTGGCGGTTAGGGAACAACGTGGACCCCAAGCGGGACGTGGTTTTCGCCGAAGGGCCGGTGGACGCCCTGGATCACGCCTCGCCTTTACCCCATTACGGGTCCAAGATGGGCATCGACGCCACCCGCAAGGGGCCGGAGGAAGGCTTTACCCGGGAATGGCCGCCGGTCATCGACATGGACCCGGAAATCAAACGCAAGGTGGATGAACTGTGGCCGCGGCTGGGACTGGCATGAACCGTTATCTAGTGGCCGTCACCGGGGCTTCCGGCATGATCTACGCCCGGGAGCTATGCCGTTATTTCGCCAACCGGCCGGACCTGGAACTTCATATGGTCATCTCCTCTGCCGGGGAACAGGTGCTTTCCCTGGAACTTGATCTGACCCCCGGGGATTTGGCGCCGGGAGCCATCTGGCATAAGGTGGATAACTTCGCCTCGGCTTTGGCCAGCGGCTCTTTCCAGGCCCGGGCCATGGTGGTGATCCCCTGCACCATGGGCACCCTGGGGGCCATCGCCCAGGGGGTGGGCCGCAACCTGATCCACCGGGCCGGGGAGGTCTTTCTAAAAGAGAAGCGGCCCCTGATCCTGGTGGTCCGGGAAACCCCCTTGAGCCTCATCCATCTGCAGAACCTCACCCGGGCCGCGGCCGCAGGGGCCACCATCTTCCCGGCCTGCCCCGGCTTCTACCACCGCCCCCGAACCTTGGAAGAACTGGCCCGGCACCTGGTGGGCCGCATCCTGGATCACCTGGGCCTGGAACACCAACTCGGCCCCCGTTGGGGAGAGAATGACTGAAAAGTTCAAGGTTCAAAGTTCAAGGTTCAAGGTTTCGAGATGCGATAATAACTTTGAACTTTGAACCTTCAACTTTGAACTAAGGTTCATTATGCAGCAATTTTTTCGCAATATCTATGAAATTCTGGACATGATCAAAATCGGCCACAGTGTCCTGGCCCTCCCCTTTGCCTTTATGGGGGCCATGCTGGCGGCCCGGGGCTGGCCGGATGGCCGCACCACCCTCTTTATCCTCCTGGCCATGGTCACCGCCCGGAGCGCGGCCATGGCCTTCAATCGTCTGGTGGATGCCGCCATCGACGCCGCCAACCCCCGGACCGCCACCCGATCGTTGCCCCAAGGACGTCTAAAGAGGAACTCGGTGCGGCTCTTTGTGGCCGTGAATTGCCTGCTCTTTGTCTGGGCCGCGGGCCAGCTCAACCGAATCTGCCTTTTCCTCTCTCCCCTGGCCCTGGCGGTGATTTTAGGCTATTCCCTCACCAAAAGGTTCACCTCCGCCACCCATTTTATCCTGGGTTTGGGTCTGGGCCTGGCTCCGGTGGGTGGCTGGCTGGCGGTACGGGGCGATCTGAGCCTCCAGGTTCTGGTTTTGGGAGGGTCTGTCCTTTTTTGGGTGGCGGGTTTTGATATCCTCTACGCCCTCCAGGATGAGGAGTTCGACCGGCAAACGGGGCTCTGGTCCCTGCCGGCCCGGGTGGGGTCGGATTGGGCCCGGGGTCTGGCGGCCGGCTGCCACCTGCTGGCGGCCGCCGGTTTTCTCCTTACCGGTATCATGGCGGGGTTACACGGGGTTTACCCGGTGGCCGCGCTTTTAGGGGCCGGACTGCTGGCCGGTCAACATATAATTCTTACCCTGAGGGGAGCCACACGGCTCCCTCCAGCCTTTTTTACTCTCAACGGCTTGGTGGGGCTGGGCTTGGGTTTAGCCACGTGGCTCAGCCTTGTCCGCTAAACTTTTTTCTTTTTTGTGTCGAAGATGATTTTATCCTTGACAAAAAAAAGGCCTGGCGCTTAAAATGGGGGTGCCTTGAAAAGGAGAAAGGATTGGTCTTGATAAATCCTGGAAAGGAGGGATGGGGGGAACTATAAAAAGACAGCCTCAAGACCGCAACAAAAGTTCTTCAACGATTAAGGGGGGATAATCTAATGAAAAAAAGTATTGCGTTTGCCGGAGCCGTAGTTCTGGCAGCCGTCCTGTTGGTCCTGCCCGTCGGGGCCAAGGCGGAGATGTATGTGGAGGCTTATTTAGGGGGGACTCTGACTAGTTCTTCCTCACAGAATTTCAGCACTTATACGGCGAGCCCAACTTTGGGGCTAAGCCGCGCTTTCACTCATTCCATTCCCGGAACTTTCGATCCCTCGGTAGTCGGTGGTCTGAAGATCGGTACCTGGTTTGTCAAGGAAGGTGTCCTGGGATATAACTACCCTGACTGGATGAAATATTTGGGGTTCTATCTCGATTTCAGTTATCATCGTCTGGACATGCGGCGCCAGTCTACCTCTTCCTTTGTCATCACCAACGATATCGGACCCGGGGTTTCCAACGGCGAATGGTTTAGCGAAGGCAATGCGGCCACCTTGGCCTTCATGTTCGCCTTCCGGTACGGCTTCCTGCCCGACAGCGAAGTTCCCTTCGGCCGCTTGCAGCCTTATATCGCTGTGGGCCCGGCGATCCTGTTCGCTTCCCAGAATCCCACATTCCATACGGGCGATTTCACCAACGGCTTGTTTGGCCGTACGCTTGAAGGAGGCTCCAAATCTGGTGCCTTTATCGCCCTGGCATTGGATGCGGGTATCCGCTGGATGGCTTTAAAGAATGTCTCCATCGACGTTTTCTTTAATTACCGTTATGCTCAGCCCAGTTTCTCCTATACCAGCCAGGATAATTTTGGCCCCATCGGGTTTACGCCTCAATCTTTTACCCTCAACCCCACCTATCACATCTTCAGTGGGAATGTGGGTGCGGCGTACCACTTCTAATCTGAACCTGACAACGTAACTCCCAAGGCGGCCTTTTGGCCGCCTTTTTTGTTAAGCTAACCGACAAGTTGACTGCACGGGAAAGTGGTTGTCTCCCTTAACCTCAACTGAAACCTTAACTGACCATTGCTGATTCACTATTTCCTTGACAAAAAAATAACTTAATTCTTATGATGTGTCTGTATGTAGAAATGTATTCAAAGAGGGGTTAACAGGAAGACGGCAAGAGGTGTATGGCGGAAGCGGAAAACTCGTTCAGAACCTCAACCGATAGTTTCTCTAAGATTAAGGGGGATAATCAAATGAAAAAAAGTTATGTGCTTGCCGGAATCATGGTTTTGGTGGTCGTCTTGGTGGTCCTGCCTGTGGGGGCCAAGGCGGAGATGTACGTGGAAGCTTACCTCGGCGCCAACCTTGCGGCTAACGCCAATAACGAGACCACAGGTTCGTATACCATTCCGGGCGGTGGTGGGGCGTGGCCTTTTTCCTTTAATCACCAGGGGCATATCGATCCGGCCTTTCAAGGTGGCCTGAAAGTCGGCACCTGGTTCGTCAAAGAGGGGTTTCTGGGGTATAACTACCCGGACTGGATGAAGTATCTCGGCTTCTATCTTGATTTCAGCTATCATCGGGTGGATTTTCGGCGGCAGAATATGAGAGCGGTTTATGCCACCCCCACCGGTCCGGAGTCCTATAGAGATGACTTCTTTAGCGAAGGGAACGCCGCCACCTTGGCCTTTATGTTCGCGGCCCGCTATGGCTTTTTGCCGGACAGCGAGGTCCCCTTCGGTCGGCTGCAACCTTACGTGGCGGTGGGACCCGCCATCCTCTTTTCCAGCCAGAGACCCAATTTTTATACCCCCGCCTGGTCCTTGCAGTGTCCTTCCCAATCCAGCACCGACATCTGCCTGGCAGTGGAAGCGGGCCTGAGATGGATGGCTTTGAAAAACGTCTCCATCGATGTTTCCTATAAGTTCCGTTATGCCAATCCAACTTACTCCTTTGATGGGGTGTGGGACACTAATCCTTTGTTGCACAACTTCGACTTCAGCCCCACCTTTTATTTCCATAGCTTCCAGGTGGGCGCGGCGTATCACTTCTAATCCGAACCTGATCAGGTAACTTCCCAGGCGGCCTAGTGGCCGCCTTTTTTCGCGGGAACCTCCCCCCTTGTCCTTTCCCGCTCTTGTCTCCTGAAACCCAAGATGATATGTTGTGGTGCGATTATCTGAAAAAATTATCAAGGTCGGGGAGGGGGTTTGGGGGAGATGTCCGGACCCCTGCCGCGATAAATTCCATTTCCCATGTTTCTTCAGCAATTACTCAACGGTTTGACCGCCGGGGCCGTTTACGCCCTGATAGCCCTGGGTTACACCATGATCTATGGTATCCTTGGTCTGATCAATTTCGCCCAGGGTGAGATTTATATGTTCGGGGCCTTTGTGGCGGTCCTGCTCCTGGGCACCGGCCAGGTCAATTTTTTTGTGGCCTTTGCCGCCGGCATGGCCGCCGCCGCCCTCCTGGGTGTGGTTTTGGAACGGGTGGCCTTTAGGCCCCTGCGGGGGTCCCATCCCTTAGTCCCCTTGATCAGCGCCATTGGCGCCTCCATTTTTCTCCAGAGCCTGGCCCTGCTGCTTTTCGGCCCCAATGACCGGCCCTTTCCCATCCAGTTTAATTTCCGCAGCATCACCATTGCCGGGCTGCCCCTCTCCAGCCTCCAGGGGGCCATTCTGGTTGCGGCCCTGGGATTCATGGTCCTGCTCCTGCTTTTTGTCCGTTATACCAGATACGGCAAGGCCATTGTCGCCTGTGCCCTGGATCAGGATACGGCCCGGCTGATGGGCATCAATGTCGACCGCATGGTGGCCCTCACCTTTCTCATCGGCTCCGCCCTGAGCGGCGCCGCGGGGATCATGATGGCCATTTACTACAATGCCACCTACCCCCGCATGGGGCTCCTGCCCGGCCTCAAGGCCTTCAGCGCCGCCATCCTCGGGGGAGTGGGGAACATTCCCGGAGCCATCCTGGGGGGGCTGCTCCTGGGGGTGGCCGAGAGCCTGGGCGCGGCCTATGTCTCCTCCGGTTATAAAGACGCCATCGCCTTTGCCATCCTCATCCTGGTGCTTCTCTTCCGGCCCCAGGGCATTTTGAAGGGCCGGGGAGACTGACATGGCCGCCTATTTCCTGCACCTGGCCATCTTAGGGGGCATCTATATCATCCTGGCCATCAGCCTCAATCTGATCATCGGCTACGCCGGCCAGGTCTCTTTGGGACACGCCGCTTTTTTCGGCATCGGCGCCTATGTCTCCGCGCTCACCTCCCTGTATTGGGGCTTTCCTTTTCTGCTGGCGGCCTTGAGCGCCCTCCTTTTTTCCGGCCTCTGCGGCCTCCTCCTGGGACTGCCCACCCTACGGCTCAAGGAGGACTATCTGGCCATTGTCACCCTGGGCTTCGGGGTGATCGTGGACCTGGTCTTTCTCAACCTGGAGATCACCGGCGGTCCGGACGGGTTGGCGGGCATCCCCGCGCCCCGTATCCTGGGTCTCAGTTTCCGGTCCCCGGGCATGTATCTTCTGCTGACGCTGCTGATGGTGCTCTTGACCCTGGCCCTCACCTACCGCCTGGTCCATTCCTATCACGGCCGGGCTTTGAAGGCCATCCGGGATCATGAGGTCACCGCCCAGGTCATGGGCATCAACACCCCGGCCTACAAGGTGGCCATCTTTACCCTGGCCGCGGCCTTGGCCGGGCTGGCCGGTTCCTTGTATGCCCATTACATTACCTTCATCAACCCCGAGTCCTTCGGCCTTCACACCTCCATCCTGGCCCTGTGCATGGTGGTGCTGGGAGGGATGGGGTCCATTGCCGGGGCCGTGGTGGGCGCTCTGGCCCTCACCGTGCTCCCGGAAATGCTGCGCCAATTCAAGGCTTATCAGGACCTGATTTACGGGGGGCTGCTGGTCGCCCTCCTCATCTGGCGCCCTGAGGGCCTCTTGGGCCGGGGCAAATTGAGCTTGAAGTTTATCAGCAGGGAGTAAGTGATCGTTTTTGGTTTTTGGTTTTTCGTACGGTTCTCAGAAGAGTAACCGGAGGGGCGGGCCTCGGCACCCGCCACCCAAGGAAAGTTTTCCTGTTTCTCAAGTAAGCTTGATTGTTAGCAATATGAACGAAAAACGCAAAACGTAAAACGCAGAACGAAACGTCAAGAATCATTTTACAGCATGCTAACCCTCAAAAGCGTCCAGGCCGGCTACGGCAAATTAACGGTCCTTAAGGGCATCTCCTTCCACGTGCGCCCCGGCGAGGTGGTGACCTTGATCGGCGGCAACGGCGCGGGCAAAAGCACCACTTTGCGGGCCGTCTCCGGTCTGCTGCCGCCCTGGCGGGGAGTGGTGGAATTTAACGGCGCGGATCTGACCCGGCTGCCGCCGGAGCGTATTGTCTCCCTGGGTCTGGCCCTGGTGCCGGAAGGCCGCCGGGTCTTCGCCAGTCTCAGCGTCACCGCCAACCTGGAGTTGGGAGCCTTCCACCGCCGGGACCAGAGGCAGGCGCACCGGGACCTGGAAGAGATTCGGGAACGCTTTCCCCTTCTTCAGGAGCGGGCCTCCCAGCCCGCGGGCACCTTGAGCGGCGGCGAGCAGCAGATCCTGGCCATCTGCCGGGCGTTGATGTCCCGGCCCCGGCTGTTGATGCTGGATGAGCCCTCCATGGGCCTGGCCCCCCGCATGGTGAGCCAGGTCTACCAGATCCTCCGGGAACTGAAGAGTGAGGGCACCACCTTGCTGCTCATCGAGCAGAACGCCCGGGCCGCCCTGAAGCTGGCGGACCGGGGCTATGTGCTGGAGACCGGCCGCATCATCCTCGACGGCTCCGCGGCTGAACTCCGGGAAGACCCGGAAGTGCAGCGGGCGTATCTGGGCAAGGGCTACCGGGAAGTTTGGGAATAAACCGACAGATTACAGCTATCAGCGGTCAGTTTAAAAACACTTAGCCGCGAGAGAATTAATTATGAGCGCCAAAAAAGCGATTGATTGGATTACCATCTCGGGGTTCAAGTCAATTCGTGACTTGGACCGATTTGAAATGCGTAGTTTGAATGTACTCATCGGTGCCAATGGCGCAGGCAAGAGTAATCTTGTGTCATACTTTCGTATGCTGGGTGAGATGGTGGAAGGCCGCTTGCAAAGTTGGACCCGCAACCAGGGGTCGGCTGATCGCATCGTCAGTTTTGGGGTAAAAGAAACCAACATATTGAAATCTTTTATAGAATTTGGATTAAATGGTTACGAGTTTACTCTAACACCCACTGTAGAAGGAAGTTTTTCTTTTGTCAGCGAGAGGCTTTTTTTTTCCGGGGTTTATTTTGGTAGCGAATGGATTAACCTTGGTTCAGGTCATATAGAATCGCAACTTAAAAATAAATATGAATCATGGAGTAAAGGTAGCGTTGCAGACTATTGCTATAGCTCCATTGCCAGTTGGAAAGTCTTTCATTTCCATGATACCAGTGATACCGCGGGCGTAAAACGTCTGGGGTCGGTACATGACAATGAATACCTGCGCCCGGATGCTTCTAACTTAGCTGCTTTCCTATACCGCCTCTCTGATGAGAACCCCGATATTTATCAGCAGATCCTCAAGACGATCCGTTTAGCCATTCCATTTTTTGATAAGTTTGTATTGAAGCCACAAAGGTTGCCCACAGAAGAAGAACAGATTAGGCTTTTGTGGCGGCAAAAAGATAGTGATTACTCCCTCTGGCCAAGTCAATTATCAGACGGCTCAATCCGCTTTATCTGTCTGGTCACGGCCTTGCTGCAACCAGACCCCCCTTCCACTATTATTATCGATGAACCGGAACTAGGCTTGCATCCTTACGCTATCACCTTATTAGGCTCATTGTTGCGCTCAGCATCCAAACGGATGCAAGTGATCGTTTCTACCCAGTCGGTGCCTTTGGTGGATGAATTTTCAATTGAAGACTTGGTAATCGTAGAACGCGAACAGGAAGAGACCGTCTTCAAACGCTATAATGAAGAGGATTTCAAAACATGGTTGGAAGAGTACTCAATTGGTGAACTTTGGGAGAAGAATATCCTCGGTGGGAGGCCGCGCAAATGACCCGCGTGCACGTGATTTGCGAAGGCCAAACCGAAGAAACGTTCGTCAATGAGGTTCTATACGATTGGTTCCATCCCAGGGGAATATATCTTTTTCCATCTCTGATTGGCAAACCTGGACATAAAGGCGGCAAACTGAAATTCCAGCGACTCCTGATCGACATACGAGGAAGACTGATGGGTGATAAGGCCGCCTATTGCACAACATTTTTTGATTTCTATGGCCTTCCAAGCGACTTTCCGGGCAAGGAAAATGCCCGGTTAAAATCTAACATCGCCGACAAAGCGGAGTGTGTGATGCAGTCCTTGAGTGCACAATTGCAAGGCAAGTTAGGGGAAGAACCGCTTCGCAGGTTTATTCCCTATGTGCAGATGTATGAGTTCGAAGGACTTCTGTTCAGTGAACCTGAAATATTAGCTCAAAGTATTTCCCAATCACAGCTTGCCGGCACTTTCCGAAAAATTCGGGACGGATTTAACTCTCCCGAGGAAATAAATGACGATCCAGAGAAAGCTCCAAGCAAGCGTATCTTAGACTTTTTTACAGCATACGATAAACCGGTATACGGTTCACTTGCCGCTTTGGAGATTGGCTTGGCAGCTATTCGCCGTGAGTGCGCTTTATTTAATGGATGGTTAGAACGGATTGAGTCATTGCCAACCGAGGTTATCGCATAAGGGGATTCGAAAGCCTCTAAAAACAGTAATCCAACACATGGAATTATTGACAGTCAATCAACTCACGAAATACTTCGGGGGCGTCAAAGCCGTCGACGGGGTTTCTTTCGCCGTGGACCAGGAGGAGATCGTCGGTCTCATCGGTCCCAACGGCGCGGGCAAGACCACCTGTTTTAACCTCATCAGCGGCTTGCTGCCTCCCACCGGCGGCTCGGTCAGCCTCCTGGGGCGCAACCTGGGTAGCCTGGCTCCTTATTACCGCTCCCGCCGGGGCCTGGCCCGCACCTTCCAGAATATCCAGCTCTTCGGGGGCATGAACGTTTTGGAAAACGTCCTCACCGGTTGCCACCAGCGCCAGGAAGTGGGCGCACTCCGGGCCCTGTGGCCCGGGCGGGGAGTGCGCCGGGCTGAAGCCCACGCCCGGGAACGGGCCCGGGAGCTCTTGGAGTTGGTGGGCCTGGCGGAAAAGGCGGATTTCCCTGCGGACGCCCTGGCCTACGGGGAACAGCGCCGCCTGGAAATCGCCCGGGCCTTGGCCCAGGAACCCAAAGTGCTCCTCTTGGACGAGCCGGCCGCGGGCCTCAACTCCCGGGAGACCGAGGACCTGATGACCCTGCTCCAGGAACTTAGGGAGCGGGGCATTACCCTGTTGATCATTGAGCATGACATGACCCTTATCATGGGACTCTGCCATCGGGTGGTGGTGTTGGACCACGGCCAGGTCATCGCCGCGGGCCCGCCCTCCGAAATCCGGCGGGACCCCCGGGTGATCGAGGCCTACCTGGGCCGGGAGGATTAACAGATCGTTTTACGTTTTTCGTTTTGCGTTTTCCGCATGCTTATTCGATATCAAAATGGCTGGAGGGGTTTCCGTTCCTTTCCAGCTTGTAAGAAATAAAATTCTTTATCAAAGGTTTGTTACCCGTAGGGGCGAACCTTGTGTTCGCCCGGCATCCGGGACGAAAACAAATTTCCGTAAGTAAAATCAGTGATTGATGAAGAATTGGCACTGGCAGACTGGATCTTGCGACCAGGCAGGTAAAGAAAATACGAAAAACGCAAATCGGAAAACGAAAAACGGAGAAGAAAATGGCGATCTTTGATAGCGACGCGGAACTGTTGGAGCGCCGGTTTATGGCCCAGCTGCAATTGGAGCGCCTCCAGGCCACCCTGCACCGGGTCTATAAGAACGTCAAATTCTATAAGAGAAAGTTTGATGAGGTGGGCTTTCTGCCGGAGGACTGCCAGTCCCTGGAGGAACTGGCCCGGCTCCCCTTCACCACCCGCCAGGACCTGGCCCACGGCTATCCCTATGAAATGTTCGCGGTCCCTCTAAGGGAGGTGGTGCGCATCCATTCCTCCACCGGCAGCCCCGGCGCCCCCATCGTCATGGGCTATACCGCCCGGGACTTGCGCCATTGGGCGAAACTCGCGGCCCGGGTCCTCACCGCCGCGGGGGTGGACCGGGACGACGTGGTGCAGGTCACCCTGAGCTATGGTCTTCTCACCAGCGCCTTCGGGATTCACTACGGCGTGGAACTCCTGGGCGCTTCGGTGATCCCCACCGGCCCCGGGTCCACTGCCCGGCAGGTGGGCATCATGCGGGACTACCGCACCACAGTGCTGGTGAGCACCCCGTCTTACGCCCAGGTGTTGGCGGATCAGATGGAAACCATGGGCGTGGACCCCAAGAACCTGCACCTGAAGCTGGCCCTGCTGGCCGGGGAGCCCTGGACCGAGGCCCAGCGCCGGGAGATCGAATCCCGCCTTTATCTCACCGCCCTGGACCACTACGCCCTCTCCGAAGCCATGGGCCCGGGGGTGGCCGGAGAATGCGAGCATCGCCGGGGCATGCATATCAACGAAGACCATTTTCTCCCGGAAATCATCGACCCCATAACCGGCGCGCCCCTGCCCGGGGGGGAGCTGGGGGAACTGGTGGTCACCACCATCACCAAGGAGGCCGCGCCCCTGGTGCGCTTCCGCACCGGGGACCTCTGCCGCCTGTTGTACGAGCCCTGCCCCTGCGGCCGCACCCTGCCCCGCCTCAGCCGCATCCAGGGCCGGGCCGACGCGGTGGTCATCGTCAAAGGGGTCAATATTTATCCCACCCGGGTGGGACAAATCCTGGCGAACCTCCAGGGGGAAGAGCCGGCCTATCAGCTGGTCATCGGCCGGGAGGGCCACCTGGACTACCTGGAAGTGAAGATCGAAGTCCGGGAGGGCCTCTTCTTCGACCAGATGAAAAAGCAGCGGGAATTTTTGCAAAGCCTCACCCGCAAACTGGCCCAGGGCATCGGCGTCCAACCCCGGGTCAAACTGGTGGAACCCCACTCCATCTCCCGGGAAGAGGAGACCTCGCCTTTGGTCATTGATTTTCGGAAATGAGTTTTTCACGGTAAGTTCTAAGTATGGTAGCCACAGGCTTTAGCCTGCGCTGCCCCCCTCGTTCCCAAGCTAATCGGGATGTTGCCCAAATCGGTTCAAGTGAATGTAATTGGGCAAAATCACGGACGAGATCATCGATACCTACGCCTATTACAGCAGCCTCCCGGGCGCAGCCGCGGCGGTGCGCCAGACCGCCAAGCAAATCGAACCCCAAAATATGGAAGCTTTGATTTGCCGCTATAAAAAAATCTCCATGCCCACCCTGGTTATCTGGGGAGAGGAGGATGAAGTCATCCCCCTGGCCGTGGGCCGCAATTTTAAGCGGGATATCAAGGGCGCGCAACTGGTCGTTTTCCCCCGCTGCGGCCATCTCCCCCAGGAAGAGGAACCCCGGTAAACCCTGGACTGCATCCAGGCTTTCTTAAAAAAATTAAGTAAATATCCTGGTTCCCAAAGGTTTTTTTCGCCTCCCTAACCCTAGCCTGAAGTGCCCCCAAAAGTGAGACACTTTTTGCAGTTTTGATACCGATTCGCAATCAAAAGGCATTTCTCCTCCTTTGACCTCCTCTGGGGATAATAGTCCGTCGGGTAAAGGGCTTTGGAGCCAGGAGGCCCGGGACGCCACCCAGACCCTCTTGTCTCACCCGGCCTCTGGCCTTGAAGTTAAAGGGATAAAAAGTTATATTGAAAATAACTCGAATTTCTATTAACTTAGAAAACACATGTCGGAATGCCCCTATTGCCAGGAGCCTACTGAGGAAAACGCCCTCTTCTGCCGGTCTTGCGGGGCCAGCCTGAGACTGCCGGAGTACGACCGGGCTTTCTGCCCCCATTGCGGCGCCCGGGTCAGTTCCCGCCAGGAGTTCTGCCACGAATGCCATTGGTCCCTGGTAAAACCCTCGGGCCCGGAACCGAAACCTGAGGCCCCGTCCCCCGTCCCCGTCCCCCCTAAACCTTCCCTGTGGAAAAGCCCCTGGTTCTTGGGTCTCCTGGTGGTGGCGGGTTTGTTTGCCGCCTTGATCCCTTGGCTCTTTATCTCGAATACGCCTCCTCCCCCTAAACCTGCTGCCCCGGCCCCTAAAGTAATCGTGGAACAACCGGTCCCCATTGCCCCTGCGCCTACGCCGGCGCCTACGACGACGCCGGCGCCCTCCCCACCCGGTCCCTCAAGCGGGACAGCGGCGGCGCCGCCCCCCGCCGAGACCCCTTTGGGCGCCGCGGTCTTAAAGGATCAGTTGTCGGAGCCTCTCAACCAGTTGCGGGAGGCCCAACTTAAAAAGGATATCTTCCTTTACAGCCAGGCCTTTGCCCCCAATTTCCCTGATTTTGACAAGAGGCGCCAGAAAACCCTGGCCGTTTGGGAAGCCTATGATTACGCCAGTCTGGTCTTCCAATTGGCGGATGTTAAGCTTATGCAGGAGGATCAGGCATTTGCCCTGGTAACCTGGAACCTCAAGATCCAGCAAAAAGCCACCCAGACCGGCAAAACTGAAACCCAGTCTTATAAAGTGTGGTTTTCCAAGGACGCGGGCAAATGGCGGATCAGCAACCTGGAGTTGGTGCAAAAAACCGGTTAAGGGGAGAGCACAATATGCAGCGGCGCTGGCTTTGCTCCGGGATCCTTCTCTTATGCGGTATCGCCTTATGGTGCAGTGCTTGCGCCCCCAAGAAGGTGGAAACCAACCCCGCCGTTTACTACGTCACCCCGGTAATCACCTACCTGAAAGAATGCCCCGGCTACGATTGCAAGGTAGTGGGGGAGCTTTACCGGGCCGACCGCCTGGAGCGGTTGGAAGTCAAGGGTGACTGGTGGCGGATGCGCTTGGCGGGGGGCACTCTCACGGGTTGGCTGCAGCGGGAGCTGCTCAGTGCCCAACCCGTGGCTGCGGTTTATTATTATGTGGCCGCGGACAGCCTGGAATTGCGGGATTGCCCCAGTCCGGATTGCCCCTTTGGGAAGATCCTCTTAAAGGGCGACCGGGTCCAAAAGATCGATAGCAATGACCAGGGTTGGCTGCGGGTGCTGGTGGAAAAAGACGCCAGCCTCGGCTGGATTCCCGGGGACCAGGTCTCGGATCAGGTCCAGAAGGCCGAAGTCAAGCCGGCTCCGGAGAAAGCTTATTATTATGCGGCCGCGGCCACCGTCAGTCTCCATTCTTTGCCCCTGTTCAGTTCCCCCATAGTCAAGTCCCTGCCCCTCAACGCCAAGCTGGAAAAACTGGCCCAGCACGGCCAAGACTGGTTCAAGGTACGCCACCCGGCCAGCGGCGCCGAAGGCTGGATCGCCGCCAAAGACCTCAAAGACTCCCCTGTAACCCAGAAACCCGCGCCCAAGAAAAAGAGAAGGTTCAAAAAGAAAGCCGTCCCCTCGCAACCCAAACCAGGATCTCCCTCCCCGGAACCGGAGGCGATGTAGGGGGGAGTGAGGTAGAAGGAAATTGACTTTCCATTAGCTCTCTATTTTCCTAAAATGATTTAGGCCAAGTCACGGGGATGGGAGAATCTATCAAGAAAAGGTCTAATGGCAAATCCGGTGGCACAGGCGTCTCGCCTGTGCACTCCTTTAAGATCACCCGCAGGAACCTGCCACACTGGCAACTGCCGGAAAGTGTTTACTTTATCATTTGGCGAAGTAAGGATTTTCAAGTTTTATCACCGGAAGAACGCACCATTACTTTAGAAGCCATTAAATATTGGGAAGGCCGCAAATGGACAGTCCATGCGGCGGTGGTCATGCCGGATCATGTCCATCTACTGGGTCAACCACTGGCTCTGCCTGGAGGTGGATTTGTTAATTTGGCTAAGATTATCCATAGCATCAAAAGCTATTCCAGCCACGAAATAAATAAAAAGCGAGGTACGACAGGCTGCATCTGGCAGGATGAAAGGTTTGACCGCATCGTTCGGGATGAGGATGAATTCTTGGAGAAATGGCGGTATATCAGAAATAATCCGGTTAAAAATGAATTGGCGGAAAATCCCGAAGATTACCCCTGGCTGTATGAGAATGTGAGTGAAGAATGATAAAGGAGCACAGGCGAGACGCCTGTGCCACCAGACCACCTGTGCCACTAGATTGAAAAGGTATTATAATTAAAAGGGTTAAGTCGATTATGCGCCCCTCCTGGAATGAATACTTTATGCTCATCGCCAAGCTGGTGAGCACCCGCTCCACCTGCAATTCCCGGCCCACCGGTGCGGTGCTGGTGAAAGACAAGCAGATTCTGGCCACCGGCTATAACGGCTCCATGCCCGGCGCGCCCCACTGCATCGACCAGACCATGCCCGACGGCAGCCCCTACTGCCACCGCCGGGCCTTGCAAATCGCCGACGTGGACAAGTATAATTACTGCCGGGCCTCCCATGCCGAGGCCAACGCCATTGCCCAGGCGGCCCGCTACGGCGTGGCCATCAAGGGCGCCACCCTGTACGTCACCCTGGAGCCCTGCCTGGTCTGCATCAAACTCCTGGCCACCGCCCAGATCACCCGGGTCTATTTCGAGATGCCCTACGAGTCCCGGGATCAGGCCCGGGACGAGTTCTGGCGGGAGGCGGTGAAGGATGCGGGTATCGAGGTTTACCAACAACTGAGCATCAGCTCGGAAAGCCTGGCTTATATCCTTCCCAGCATAGAAGGGGTGACCTCCGCTCGCCGCCTGGCGGCTACCGGGCCGGGGACCCTACCCCGCCCCCTGGTGGGCGCGGTGGAGTCGGATTGAGCCTTGATGCGGTTATAAAAAGATAGATCTTACGCAAAGGCGCAAAGGCGCAAAGGCGCAAAGAGAGATGCAAGAGAACAGGAAGTGCTCTCTTCGCCCACATTGGTTTAAAACCAACAAGCGGATTTAGGGTGGGTACCGACCTTACTTAACCAAAAGCTAAAAGCTAAAAGCTAAAAGCTAAAAACTAAAAACGGAAACCGGCCTCATGGCCTCCAAAGCCAATACCAAAAAAAATAATTCCAAGAAGGCCAAAACTCCCTCCGCCCCGGACCCCGGCGTCCCCCGGCCCCGGCGGCTGGGTCAGGAGATGACCGCGGTCCTCCTTCTGGGTCTGGCGGTGTTCCTCCTGCTGTCTTTGTGGACCTGGACCCTGAAGGACCCCCAGAGCCTCACGGAGCTGTGGCAGGCCCATGGGGTGCGCAATTGGGGCGGCAAGGCCGGGGCCATTTTGGCCCGGTATCTGCTGGTCGCCTTAGGGCTGGCGGCCTTCTGGCTGCCCCTGTGCGTCATCGGCCTGGCCTGGAAATCCTATCGCTCCGGCTTGGATGATCTCTCTCTCAAGCAGGGAATAGCCCTGGGGGGCATGATGGCGGCCAGCGCCGGACTCCTGGCCCTGGGTTGGCCCCTGTTGCGCTGGGGTGATTGGAGTTTTCCCTCCGGGGGCTATGTGGGGGTCTTGCTGGCCCGGGGGCTGCCCCGGCTCCTGAACCCCTCCGGTGCGGCCCTGGCTCTGGCCCTTTTGCTGTTAATCAGCATTATGTCGGCCACCCGCCTCTCCTACCTGGGACTCTTATCCCTGGTGGGCCGGATATTTACCGGTCTCTGGTCCTTGATCTGGCGTCGGCGCCGGGAACCGGAGCCGCCCCTGCTCCGGGTCCGCAGAACTGCTCCTCCTAAGCCGGTGGTCAACCGTAGTGCCGGCGAAACCCCGGAGGTGGTGATGGGGCCTGTGGCCCCTCCCGCTCCCGAGTCCGGGACTGCGGCTCCGAAGACCAGGAAAGGCGCAACTGCCGGCGGCTTCACCCTGCCGCCCCTGGACCTCCTGGACCAGGTGCCCCCCTGGGATCAGCAGGTGCACGAAGGGGTGATGGTGGCCCAGGCGGAAAAGCTGGAAGACACCCTGCGTCATTTCGGGGTGGAGGGCAAGGTCGCCTCCATCATCACCGGCCCGGTGGTGAGCCGCTTTGAGTTGGAGCCCGCGCCGGGGGTGAAGATCAGTAAGGTGACGGGTTTGGCCGACGACCTGGCCCTGGCCCTGAAGGCCATCTCCATCCGCATTGTCGCCCCGGTGCCCGGCAAAGCGGTCATCGGCATCGAGATCCCCAATCCCAAGCGCCAGGTGGTGGGGCTCCGGGAAATCCTGGCGGACGCCGCCTACCGCAAGTCCTCCTCCCGCCTGACCATCGCCCTGGGCAAAGACATCATGGGCCAGTCGGTGGTCAACGACCTGGCCAAGATGCCTCACCTGCTCATCGCCGGGGCCACGGGGAGCGGCAAGAGCGTGGGCCTCAACGCCATGATCTTGAGCATCCTTTTCAAGGCCACCCCCCAGGAGGTGCGGTTTCTCCTCATCGATCCCAAGCGCATCGAACTCTCCAACTATGAGGGTATCCCCCATCTGCTGCACCCGGTGGTGGTCAACCCCAAAGAAGCCACCGTGGCCCTGCATTGGGCGGTGGCGGAGATGGAACGGCGTTATGCCCTGCTCTCCGATATGGGAGTGCGTAACATCGACGGCTACAACCAAAAGATAGCCAAGAACGCCAAGGAAAAGCCCCCGGAAGGGGAGGATCCCCCCCGGCCTTTACCCTATATCGTCATCGTCATCGATGAATTGGCGGACCTGATGTTGCTTTCCTCCCGGGACACCGAGGAATATCTGATCCGCCTGGCCCAAAAGGCCCGGGCCTCGGGGGTGCACCTCCTGGTGGCCACCCAGCGGCCTTCGGTGGATGTCATCACCGGCCTCATCAAGGCCAATTTCCCCACCCGGATTTCTTACCAGGTCTCCGCCAAACCCGACTCCCGGGTTATTCTGGACACCGTGGGCGCGGAGCGCCTTTTAGGCATGGGCGATCTCTTGTTCCTGCCCCCCGGCACTTCCCGGTTGCGGCGGATTCACGGGGCCTTTGTCTCCGACGAAGAAGTCGCCCGGGTGGTGGAATTTTTAAAAGCCCAGCAGACCCCGGAGTTCGAGCCCGGCATCCTGGAGATGCAGGAGAGGGAAGTAGAAGAAGGGGAGGCGGGGGAGAAGGATGAGAAATGGGACGCGGCCGTGGAATTGGTGGCCGAGACCCGGAACGCCTCCATCTCCATGCTCCAGCGCCGGCTGCGCATCGGCTACAACCGGGCCGCCCGTATCATCGAGACCATGGAACAAGAGGGCCTCATCGGCCCCTCCGACGGCCTCAAGGCCCGGGAGGTTTATATCCCCCGGAGATAAGATATATAAGGCTCAGGTTTTTCGGGGGGGCGGGCCTCCGTGCCCGCCTCAAACCCTGCTTCTCACTCCGTTCTCTGCTTCACATATCAGTAGCAATAAACCTTGACTAACCTCTCTCCTCTAATTCAGCACCCATTTTCGCCTCCGCCGGTAGATAATTGAGACCGCTACGTATAGTATCTTTTTGACTGCAACTCGGCATAAAATACGAGATCCTTGTTTCACTCAGGATGACAATAAATGGCGCTTTCGCAGAGGTTTCTAATTGTAAACGAGATTATTTTATTGGTTGACAATTCGTTTTGTTTCAGAGAAGCTTTCCTGGTATGCCATCGCTTAATGAAGCAGATTTTGTCGAGATTTTTCGCCGGGATTGGGCGGAGTTGTGGCCCTTGCTGGCCGAGGCCCAGAGCCTCCGGGAGCGCCATTTCGGCCGGGAGGTCAGTTTCTGCGTCATCACCAACGCCAAGTCGGGACTCTGTTCCGAGGATTGTGCTTTTTGTTCCCAGGCGGCCGGCGCTAGGGGAGAAATTCCCCGCTACCCCCTGTCGCCCCAGGAAGAGTTGGTGGCGGCCGCGGCCCAGGCCGCCGCAGCCGGAGCCTCCCGCTTTTCCCTGGTGACTTCCGGCCGGGGCCTTAACTCCCCCAAAGAGCAAGAGGCCCTGCTGCGCACGGTGGCCGCCATCAAGGAGACCGTCCCTATCCGGGTCTGCGCCTCCCTGGGGATTGTGGAGCCAAGCTTTCTCAAGGAATTAAAAGCCGCGGGCCTCTCCCGTTATCACCACAATCTGGAGGCCGCGGCTTCCTTTTTCCCTCAAATTTGCACCACTCACTCCTATGCCGAACGGGTGGCCACCATCGAGGCGGCCCGGGCCGCGGGGCTTTCCGTGTGCGCCGGGGGTATTCTGGGATTGGGTGAGTCTCTGGCTCAGCGCTGGGAACTGGCCCAGGCCTTGAAAGACTTGCCGGTGGATGCTATCCCTCTCAATTTTCTGCACCCATTGCCGGGAACCGGCCTGGCCCGGCGGCCTTTGCTGCCGCCCCTGGAGGCCCTGCAGATCATCGTCGCTTTCCGCCTCCAACTCCCGGACCGGTCCCTCATCATCTGCGGCGGCCGCCAGGCGACTTTGCGTTCCCTGGCGCCTTTGATCTTCGCTGCGGGGGCCAACTGCCTGATGACCGGGGACTACCTGACCACCAAGGGCCGCCTCCCGGAGGAGGACCGGCAGATGCTAACCGACCTGGGCCTGGAATTGGCGCAGGAAGGAATAGTGAGCAGCGAGCAGCAAGCAGTGAGCAGTGGCCAGTGGCCAGTAGCCAGTGGCCAGTGGCCAGTAGCCAGTGGCCAGTAGCCAGTAGCCAGTGGCCAGTGGCCAGTGGCCAGTGGCCAGTAATCAGTAATCAGTGATCAGTGATCAGTAATCAGTGAAAACCTAGTGATTTCGGCTTAATAACCTTGAACCTTGAACCTTGAACCTTGAACCTTGAACTCTTTGAGTCTAATGAATCCGAAACTACCGGATATTCCCGAAATCAAAGGTCTCTTCGTCACCGGCACCGATACCAATGTGGGTAAGACCCAGGTGGCGGCCGGACTCACCGCGGCCTTAAGAAAAGGGGGGCTCAAAGCCGGGTATTTCAAGCCCGTCCAGAGCGGCTGTCCGGAGGAGGGGGGACGCCTGATCCCCACGGATGCCCGGATCGCCCAAGAGCTGGCGGCCCTGCCGGAGCCCTTGGAGCTGCTCACCCCCATCACCTTGCGGCTGCCCCTGGCTCCGGGAGTGGCCGCGGCCCGGGAAGGGATCAAAGTGGACCTGGAGCGGGTGGCGGCGGTTTATCGGGAGCTGGCCCGGCGCTATGACTTCCTGGTGGTGGAAGGCGCGGGCGGCCTTTATGTGCCCCTGGTGGACACCAAATTTTTAGTCCTGGACCTGGCCTGCTGGCTTAATCTCCCCCTGTTGGTAGTGGCTCGGGCGGGCCTGGGGACCATCAACCACACGGCCCTCACCGTGTTGGCGGCCCGCCGGGCGGGGTTGGCCGTGGCCGGGGTGATCCTCAATCGCTGCTCCGCTTCCCCGGGATTGGCGGAGAAGACCAATCCGGAGGTGATTGAGGCCCTCACCGGCGTCCCCATCCTGGGCAAGGTGCCGGAGATCGACAACCTCGAATCTCCCGAGGGCAAGCAGATTTTTCTAAGCGCAATGGCAGGAATCTGCTCCGGCATAAATCTTTTCAAAAATTCGCAATGTCGCGGAGACTGATCAGTGATCACTGACTACTGATCACTGACTACTGGCCACTGAATCATGTTCCCGGAACTGGCCCAAGAATTAGCGGATTTAGAGACCCAGGCCCTGCGGCGTCGCCTCCAGGTGGTGGAGGAGTTGTTGCCCGGCGGTAAGGTGAGGGTTAAGGGACAGGTGTTATTAAACTTGTCGTCCAATGATTATCTGGGCCTGGCCCAGGACCCCCGCCTCATCAATGAAGCCCAGGCCGCGGCCGCCCGTTGGGGCGTGGGGGCCGGAGCCTCCCGGTTGGTGGTGGGCCACCTGGGACTGCATGAAGAAGTGGAAACGGAACTGGCCGCGTTCAAGGGCACTGAAGCCGCGGTGATCTTCAGCACCGGTTACATGGCCAACGTGGGGGTGATTGCCGCCTTAATGGGGCCCGGGGACCTCATCTTCAGCGACAGACTCAACCACGCCAGCATCATGGACGGCATCAAACTATCCGGCGCGGCCCTGCAGCGCTTTCCCCACCGGGACTTAAACCGGCTGGAAAAAATGTTACAGCAGGCTCCCCCGGCTAAAAGACGCCTGCTCATCACCGATTCCGTCTTTTCCGTGGACGGCGACCTGGCCCCTTTAAGGGAATTGGTGGAGTTAAAGGAACGTTACGGCCTTTGGCTGATGATTGACGAGGCCCACGCCACCGGCGTTCTGGGGCCGGGAGGCGCAGGCCTGGCCCAGGAATTGGGCCTGACGGCTAGGGTGGAGATCCACCTGGGCACCTTCTCCAAGGCCCTGGGCTCCCTGGGAGGCTACGTGGCCGGGGACCGGCGGCTCATTGACTATCTGCACAACCGGGCTCGCTCCTTCATCTATTCCACGGCCCTGCCGCCGCCGGTTCTGGGCGCCATCCAGGCGGCCTTGCAGGTAGTCCGGGCGGAGCCGGAAAGAAGGCGGAGTCTCTTGGAGCAATCCGCCAATTTCCGTCGGGGTTTACAAGCCGCAGGCTTTGACACCCTGGGCAGCGAAACCCAGATCGTCCCCGCGCTGGTGGGGAAAAATGAACCCACCCTGAAGTTTGCCGGCGCGCTTCGGGAGCGGGGCCTGATGGCCGTGGCCTTAAGGCCGCCCACGGTGCCGCCGGGAAGGGCCCGGGTCCGTTTTTCTTTGTCTGCGGCCCATGGGGCGGCAGACCTGGACGCGGCTCTCAAGACCATTGGGGAGACGGGCCGAGCCATGGGGTTGGCCCAATGAAGACCTTAATTCTCCTCCACGGTTGGGGCGCCGACGGTTCCGTCTGGCAGAAACAGGCGTCGGTTTTCAAAGAGCAGTTTCAGGTGGAAACTCCCACCATCCCGGCCTGGGACCCGTCCTGGCTGGCGGCTTATCTGCAAAAATATTCCTTGCCGGATTGCCTCCTGGTGGGCTGGTCTTTAGGGGGCATGCTGTTGCTGGAGGCGCTGGCCCAGCAGCCCGCTCCTGTGGGTGGCCTGGTCCTGGTGGGCGTGGCCCCGGTCTTCTGCTCCCAGCCGGACCACCCCTGGGGCCAACCTCCGGCGGTGGTGCGGGCCATGCGCCGGGGGTTGAAGCATGATTCCCGGAAGGTATTGCAGGATTTTACCGGGAGTTGTTTGAGCCCGGGTGAAGAACCCTGGCACCAAGAAATTGTGGCTTTATTTACGGCCAGTAACGGCATCCATTTGGCTGACGGCCTGGATTATTTATTGCACCGGGATTTGCGGCCATTGCTCCCCCACCTAAAGGCCCCCTGCACCATCATCCAGGGGGATCAGGACCGCATCGTCGATCCGGAGCAGGCCCGGTTTCTCCATGACCGGCTGCCTATTTCCAGCCTGCGCCTTTTGCCGGGTGCGGGCCACCTCCCTTTCTGGACCCAGGCGGAAGCGTTTGCGGCAATTTTGCAGGACCTGATTTTGGGGAGAAGATAGGGGCGAACGGCCCTTTGCGCCCTCTTCTAAAAGACCATAGCGCACCATGAATATCAAACAAAGCATCCGCCGAAATTTTGCCCGCCGGGCCGCCTCGTATGACCGGTATGCCGGGGTGCAACGCCTTATGGCCCGAAATTTGCTGGCCCGAGTCCAGGAGGTGCTACCCCCGCCGGCGCGTATCCTGGAGATCGGTTGCGGCACCGGTTATCTGACCGCGCGGCTGCGGCAGGTCTATCCCCAGGCGCAACTGGTGGCCCTGGATCTGGACCCCGCCCTCATCGACCAGGCCCGCCGCCGTCTGGGGTCGGACTCAAAAGTCTCCTGGCTGGTGGCGGACGGGGAGGCTTTCATCCGGGGCGGCTTCGACCTCATTATCTCCAACGCTACTTTCCAATGGTTCACCCACCCCCGGACCACCCTTGAGTCTCAGGCCCAAGCCCTGGCTCCTGACGGCTGTCTGGCTTTCTCCACCCTGGGCCCCTTAACCTTCAAGGAACTGGATGCTTCCTTGCGAGAGGCGGCGGCGGCCCTGAATGTGCCCCAAGCGCCGGAGATCCCCACCCGGGGCTTTGCCACCCTGAAGAAATGGGAAGATTTTCTGGAGCAGGCGGGGTTCTCCCGGGTGCAGTCGGTCCGGGAAATAGTGGAGGCCCATTTCCCCGATGTGCCGGAGTTTCTTCAGGCCCTCAAGGCTATGGGGGCTACCAACCCCCGGCCCCGCCCCTTTTCTCCCCGCTTGCTTAACGCCCTGATTCAGGCCTATGAATCCCGGTTCCGGCAAAACGGCAGCATCCCCGTCACCTATGAGATTATCTGGACCCTGGCCCGGAAGTAGGACCGTTTTTCGTTTTGGGTTTTTCGTTTTTCGTTGGGGTCTGCTATCGTTATCTTTGTGCAATTTTCTGCATACCTCTTAGCTTTTTTATTGGCAAAATCAATTAATATGTTAACATTATAAGGTTTAAGTAAGGTCGATGTTGATGGTATAGCAGCTTTTCAAACTTGTTCCTGCTAATCAAACTAAAGTAGATCACCAGATGCTTTTAACGAAAAACGAAAAACGGGAAACGGAAAACCGTATTTAAGCTATGTCCGAATTACTCACAGGCCAGCCGGGTGAACGGCGGTTATTTCTGGGAAACGAGGCCATTGTTCGGGGGGCCCTGGAGGCCGGGGTCGCCCTGGTCGCCACCTACCCCGGCACCCCCGCCTCGGAGATCGGCGACCGCTGTTACGAAATCTCCCGGCAAACGGACCTCTACTTCGAATACTCCGTCAATGAAAAGGTGGCCCTGGAAGTGGCCGCGGGGGCGGCGGCCTCCGGCTGGCGCTCTCTGTGTTCCATGAAGCACGTGGGCCTCAACGTGGCCGCGGACACCCTGATGACCCTGGCCTATGTGGGCGTTAAAGCCGGGTTGGTCATCATCAGCGCCGACGACCCTTCTCTCTTTTCCAGCCAGAACGAACAAGATAACCGCTACTACGCCAAAATGTCGGGTATCCCTATGCTGGAGCCGTCTTCCCCCCAGGAAGCCAAAGAGATGACCCGGGCCGCGTTCAAGATTTCCGAGGAGTTGCAACTGCCGGTGCTGCTCCGCACCACCACCCGCATTAACCATTCCCGGGCCCCGGTGACCTTGGGAGAACTGGCCCCCTTTCCCCGCCCCGGTTTTTTCCCCAAAGAGCCTTTCCAGAAAGTGATGGTTCCCATGGTGGCCCGCCAGGGCCATGTACGGCTGCTGGAGGCCCAGGCCCGGGCCGCGGACCAGGCCGAGGTTTCCGGCTTTAACCGGATATCTGGTCAAGGGACCTGGGGCATCGTCACCAGCGGCGTGAGCAGCAGCTACGTGGAAGACGCCTTGGCCGAACTGGGTCTGAAAGACCGGGTGTGGCTTCTCAAGCTGGGCTTCACCCACCCCCTGCCGGTAAATCTGATCACCAAGTTTCTGGCGCCTCTGGAAAAGGTGCTGGTGGTGGAGGAATTGGAGCCGTACCTGGAGGAGAGCCTCCGGGCCATCGCCCAGGCCCAGGGTTTGACCCTGCCCATCCAGGGGAAGAGCCCGGCCCTCTTTTCCCGGCTCTATGAGTATCATCCGGCCCTGGTGCGCCGGGTCACGGCCCGGTATTTCGGCGTGCCCGACAAGGTCACGGAGCCTCCGGAACCGGCGGCGATTCTGGGACAGCCCCTGCCGGAGCGGCCCCCCAACCTCTGTCCGGGTTGCCCCCACCGTGCCATGTATTATTCCGTGAAAATAGCTTTAAAAGACTTGGGCGTCGAAGGGGTCTTCCCCACGGACATCGGCTGCTACACCCTGGGGCTGCTGCCGCCCCTTTCCATGGCCGATATCCTCATCTGTATGGGCTCTTCCATCAACAACGCCGCGGGCATTTCCCGGGCCACGGAGCAGAAGGTGGTGGCCTTTATCGGTGATTCCACCTTTTTCCATGCCGGCCTGCCGGGCCTGACCAACGCCGTGCACCAAAACCATGATTTTCTCCTGGTCATCCTGGACAACGGCACTACGGCCATGACCGGCCACCAGCCGCATCCGGGGGTGTCCCTCACTCCCGTTGGCTACCCGTGCGAACACGTGCCCCTCAAGCGGGTGGTCAAGGCCCTGGGCGTGGAAAAACTCTGGGTGGTCAATCCCTTTAAATATCAGGAGGCCCTTAAGGCCACCAAAGAAGCGGTAAGCGCCACCGGGGTGCGGGTTCTTATTGCCGAGGCCCCTTGTCATCTGCATGTGCACCGGCTCCAGGGTAAGAAAAGCCAGGCCCGCTTCCAGGTCACCGACCAGTGCCGGGACTGCCGCCACTGTCTGGATTACTTCGGCTGTCCGGCTATGCAACTGAACGATAAGCCGGAAGGAGGCCGCATGCTCATCGACACCGACCTCTGCACCGGCTGCGCCTTCTGCGTCCAATGGTGCGAGGCCATCCGGCCGGTGAAGAAGTGAGCGGTGAGCGGTGAGCGGTGAGCAGTAATAAGTAATAAGTAATAAGTAATAAGTAATAAGTAATAAGTAATCAGTTAATAGTGGGCAAGAATAGGTAAGGCCGTGGCGGAATTGATAATTTAAGATAGGAGCCGGTGGCACAGGCGTCTCGCCTGTGCATGAAAAGCGAGGGACAGAAATGATGAAGGGAGAATTTGATGAGATTGAATTGAAAATTAAAGAAATACTTGAAAAGATTGCCCAGCAAGCCGTTGAAGATGGTGGTTATACCAATGAATGGTGGACAAAGAGAATTAAATCTGAACTTTGCATTTTAGGCCATGAGAAAGGGTATAGTGTCAGTGCAACAGGATGTGAGCGTCTAGAAAAAGCTCCAGAGACTGGAGAATGGCTGTTTGATCTGATTTGGGCAAAAGGCGAGGGTCATCCATGGATTTTTCGAGAAATGCCCTTAGCTAGGGAATGCGAATGGCCTTTAAATGAAAATGAAATATGGTGGGATTTTGAGAAACTTTTAGTAATTAGAAGTAAATATCGTATTTTTATTTTTGATAAAAGAAAAAGAGAGGATATTGAGAGACTTTTTAATGAATTTAATGATGCAATTCATGGTTTCGAGAGTTCACAAAAGGGAGACAGGTATCTTTTAGCCGGTTTTTCTTGCGAAGATAATAATTTCAAATTTCGACAGGTAATCGCCTAATAAATCATGAGCGCCACGGAAAACGGAAAACGGAAAACGGAAAACGCCACCCTCCGGCTCCGCATCTTCCTCACCGGCGTGGGCGGCCAGGGGACCCTCCTGGCCAGCCGGGTCTTGGGGGAGGCGGGGATGGAGGCCGGGTTTGCTCCCCTGGTGAGCGAAACCCACGGCATGGCCCAACGGGGCGGCATCGTCGTCTCCACCGTGGTCCTGGGGGAGGTGAAAAGCCCCATTATTTCTCCGGGGGAGGCGGATGTGCTCCTGGGTTTCGAGGCCCTGGAGACCTTCCGGGCTTTAAGCTATTGCCATGACCGCAGCCTGGTGATCGCCAACACCGCGGCCGTGGCCCCTTATCCGGTGGCCATCGGCCAGGCCCAGTATCCCCCGGTGGCCCACCTCCTGGAACTTATAAGCGAACACGTGGGCGGGCTTTTGGCTTTTGACGCCGGCGCCCTGGCCCGGCAGGCCGGCAGCGCCCTGGCGGTAAACATGGTCCTCCTGGGAGCCCTGGCCGCCACCCCTTACCTGCCCTTTAGCCTGGAGGACCTGCGGCACATACTTCGGACCCGCACCAATCCGAAATTCCTGGAGGCCAACCTGAACGCCTTCCAAGCCGGCGTGGACGCCGCCCAGGATTCTCAATATTGGCTACGCCGTCTTGCGTCCTGGCATTGACTCGCCCTTAAAGCATAGTTATGTTTTGCTGGAGGATATTAGTAAAACTTTTACAGGCAGAACCATGATGGTTTTTTTACAGGGACCGCAGCCGACCAAATATTGGCAATGGTCCCATACCGCGGACCTGGGCCTGCGGATCTGGGGTAGTACCCCAGAGGAGCTCTTTGAAAACGCCGGAGAAGCGCTGACCGCCGTCCTGACGGACCGGCGGCGGCTGCGGCTCCGGCGCCGGGAAGAGATTACGGTGGAAGCCGACGATCTGGAAGCCCTCCTGGTTGCGTGGCTCAATCACTTGCTTTATCTTTATGACGTGGACGCTTTTTTGGCTAGGGAATTTCAGGTACAGGAGTTAAGTCCCCGACACTTGAAAGCCCAAGCCCGGGGGGAAACCTACGATCCCCAAAGGCACGAGGCCAAGACCGCGGTCAAGGCCGCCACGTACCACCACTTGGAGATCGTTAAACGGAACGGTGGCTGGCAAGCGACCGTGATTTTAGACCTATGAGGGGCTATTAGTAATAAGTGATAAGTAATAAGTGATCAATTATTAATAAATTCTTATGACTTATGACTTATGACTTATGACTTATGACTTATTACTTATTGCTGTCTAAAATGGCCAATCAAGTCAAGCTCCGCCAGGTGGATGAGTACCGCTGGGAGATTCCCCGGGAAGGAAAGATGCGCACCCGGGGTTTGATCTTCGCCTCCCGGAAGATGCTCACCAAGATCCAGGACGACCAGAGTCTGCAGCAGGTAGCCAACGTGGCCACCTTGCCGGGCATTGAAGGCGCCTCCCTGGCCATGCCTGACATCCATTGGGGTTACGGCTTCCCCATCGGCGGGGTGGCGGCCTTTAACCTGGAAGAAGGGGTGGTCTCCCCCGGGGGGGTGGGCTACGACATCAACTGCGGCGTGCGCCTGCTGCGCACCAACCTGGCCAAGCCGGAGGTGGCGCCCCGCATCGAGGAGCTGGTCAACGCCCTGTTCGGCAACATCCCTTCGGGTCTGGGCTCCCGGAGGAAGGATTTAAAGCTCACCGTCCCCTCCTTGCACGAGGTGTTGCGCCTGGGGGCCGGCTGGGCCGTAAAAAAAGGCTTCGGCACCAAGGAAGACCTGGCCCACATCGAGGCCCAGGGCCGGATTTCCGGGGCCGACCCGGAGTTGGTCTCCCAGTTTGCCATGGACCGGGGCAAGGACCAGTTGGGGACTTTGGGCTCCGGCAACCACTTCGTGGAAGTGGGTTATGTCCTGGAGATTTACGACCAGGCAGTGGCTGCGGCCCTGGGACTCTTTGAAGACCAGATTACGGTGATTGTCCACACCGGCTCCCGGGGTCTGGGACACCAGGTGTGCGATGACTATATTAAGTTAATGCTCAAGGCCACCAAAAAGTATGGCATTGAACTCCCGGACCGCCAGCTTTGCTGCGCGCCTTTAAGTTCGCCGGAAGGCCAGCAATATCTGGCGGCCATGGCTGCCGCGGCCAATTTCGCCTTTGCCAACCGGCAGATGATCACCCATTGGGTCCGGGAGAGCTTCGAGCAGGTCTTGCAGATGGGTCCTAAGGATTTGGGGTTGGAGCTGATTTACGACGTGGCCCACAACATCGCCAAGATCGAGGAACACCGGGTCAACGGCAAAAAGAAAAAGGTCTGCGTTCATCGCAAGGGCGCTACCCGGGCCTTTCCCCCGGGCCACCCGGAGACGCCGGAAGCCTATCAGGAGACGGGCCAGCCGGTGCTCATCCCCGGGGACATGGGGCGCTATTCTTTTGTGCTGGTGGGCACGGAAAAAGCCTTGACGGAAACCTTCGGCAGCACCTGCCACGGCGCCGGCCGGGAGATGTCCCGGTCCCAGGCTCTGAAAACGGCCCGGGGACGCTCCGTCATCCAGGAATTGAAGGCCCAGGGCATCGTCGTCAGGGGCGCGGGTAGGGCCACGGTGGACGAAGAGATCCCCGAGGCCTACAAAGACGTGGAAATGGTGGTGGAGGTGGCCCACGGCGCGGGAATTTCCCGGAAAGTGGCGAAGCTGAAGCCTTTGGGAGTGATTAAGGGATAGTTCAAAGTTCAAGGTTAGGTCTGCAAGCTGAGTTTTTAGATAGGAAGAGAAAGAAGGCAAGCATGCCAATAATCGAACTACCACATGGAAATGCCTCGTTCGATTCTGATGATTTAAAAGGATATATTAGAGCAACAGGTAGGAACTACATCATACAAGGACAGCAAAATTGTAGTAGAAAAAATCATACTAAGCCTCAAAGCTTGGACTGTTGGCTAAAAGGTAATTGTACTCAATATTCTGATACTAAACAAGCAGTAAATGAAGTAATATATGGTCTTATAAACACTGGAGAATTTAGGGAAGGAAGATATATCTGTCCTGATACTGGAAGATGGGCCAAAGGAATCCAAATAATAGATTAAACTATAGCAGCACTAACCTTGAACCTTGAACCTTGAACCTTGAACTTCTCGACAGCAGTCAAAAGCTGACCGCTGATAGCTGAAAGCTGATAGCTAATATGTTCGACCGACTCTCCGACAAATTAGCCGCGGTCTTCAAAAAACTCAAAGGCCATGGCAAGCTCAACGAGGCCCAGGTAAACGAGGCCCTCCGGGAGGTGCGGCTCGCCCTGTTGGAGGCCGACGTCCATTACAAGGTGACCAAGAGCTTCATTGAGTCCATTAAGGCCAGGGCCGTGGGCGAAGAGGTGATGCGCTCCTTAACCCCGGCCCAGCAGGTGATAAAAATCGTCCACGAGGAGTTGACCCAGCTTTTGGGGGGCGAATCCCCCCGTCTGGACTTAGGCGGCAAGCCCCCGGTGGCCCTGATGCTGGTGGGCCTCCAGGGCTCCGGTAAAACCACCACCGCGGGCAAGTTGGCCCGGCGCCTTAAAAGCCAGGGCCGCCAGCCTTATTTAGTGCCCGCGGACGTCCAGCGGCCCGCGGCCATCGAGCAATTGAAACGTTTGGGCGCCGATCTGGGGGTGGAGGTCTATCCCTCCCGGACTGATCAGAACCCGGTGGCCATCGCCGACGCCGCCATGGAAGCGGCCTACACCGCGGGCTATGATACCGTCATCCTGGACACCGCCGGTCGCCTCCATATCGATGCGCCCTTAATGGCAGAACTTAAGGCCATCAGGGAAAAGACGGAGCCCCAGGAAATCCTCCTGGTGGCCGACGCCATGACAGGCCAGGACGCAGTGCAGGTGGCCCAAAAATTTCACGACCTGCTAAAGCTCACCGGGGTCATCCTCACCAAGATGGAGGGCGACGCCCGGGGCGGCGCGGCCCTGTCCATGCGGGCGGTGATCGGCAAACCCATCAAGTTTCTGGGGGTGGGGGAAAAATTGGACGCCCTGGAGGTCTTCCACCCGGATCGCCTCAGCTCCCGCATCCTGGGCATGGGCGACGTCCTCACCCTCATCGAGAAGGCCCAGGAGACCTTCGACGCCGGCCAGGCCCAAGCCCTGGAAAAAAAGCTACGAAAAGAGGGCTTTACCCTGGAAGATTTCCGGGACCAATTGCGGCAGATCAAAAAGATGGGTACAATGGAACAATTACTCAGCATGATCCCGGGCATCGGCAAGAACAAGGCCCTGAAAGGGATGCAACCCGACGAACGGGAACTGAAACGGGTGGAGGCCATCATCAACTCCATGACCCCCAAAGAAAGGTCCGACCACCAGATCATCGACGGCAGCCGGCGTCGGCGCATCGCTCAAGGCAGCGGCACCACCGTCCAAGACGTCAATCGCTTGCTAAAAAATTTCGGCATGACCCAAAAAATGATTAAACAAATGACCCAGGGTGGCAAAAAGGGCAAACCCCCCTTCTTCCCGGGGAAATTTTTTTAATTGGGCAGGGGCTTAGGTTCCGGCTCCTCTCATCATCAAATCTAAAGGAGGATAAGACAGCTTCATGGCATTACGTATCCGGTTGGCCCGTTTCGGCGCCAAAAAGCGCCCTTACTATCGCCTCGTGGTGACTAATAACGAGTCCCCCCGGGATGGCAAGTTTCTGGAGATCGTAGGTTCGTACGATCCTAATCAAGATCCGGCTGCAGTTACGGTGAAAGAGGACCTCCTGGCCTTGTGGTTAGGCCGGGGAGCTACCCCGACGGACACTGTGGCCAGTCTCCTGAAGCGACGGGGAACCCCCGCCGCAGCTGCATCTGCAGACTGAACCGCGTTCGCCCGGGAGAAATTTAAGAGGTGGATTCCCCTATCCTCGACGAGGTGGCGACAATGAAAGACTTGGTAAAATTCATCGCACAAGCTCTTGTGGACCAACCGGATCACGTGCAGGTCAAGGAAATCGAGGGAGAGCAGACCTCCGTCATCGAGCTCAAAGTGGCCAAGGAAGATCTGGGGAAAGTGATCGGCAAGCAGGGGCGTACGGCCAGGGCTATGCGCACTATTTTGAGTGCGGCCTCCACCAAGATTCGTAAACGCGCGGTCCTGGAGATTCTTGAGTAAGACAAGCAGGGCTGCCTCCGTATGGGCAGGATTGGGGCGGGTGGCCGGAGCACATGGACTCCGGGGCGCTCTAAAACTGCGGCCGGATGCGGCCACCGCCACTACCGACCCCGAGGTTATCGCCGCCCTGGGAGAAGTGGAAGTTGGGGGAAGACGCCACCGGGTGTTGGACGCGGGACGTCTGAAAGGGCAGATTTTGTTGCGCCTGGAGGGTATTGAGACCCGGAACCAGGCGGAGTCCCTCATCGGGCAGGAGGTCAAAGGGGAGACGAGCCGCTTTCCGCCGCTGCCCGAAGGCGAATATTACTGGTTCCAGGTTTTGGGGTTGCCGGTTCTCCATGCGGCCGACGAGGCCTTATTGGGGCATCTGGAGGAGATCATCCCCACGCCGGGCCATGACGTCTACGTGGTGCGCCGGGGGGAAAAGGAGTTGCTCCTCCCCGCGGTGGAGGAGGTGATAACCGCCATCAATCTGGAAGAGGGCTGGATCAAGGTGATGCCGCCTCCGGGGCTGCTGGAAGCCTATGCTGATTGAGCTGCTGACCCTGTTCCCGGACTTTTTCACCTCCCCCTTAAGCCAGAGCATGCTCAGCCGGGCCCAGTCCCAGGGGGCCGTGGAATTCCGGATCTTGAATCTCCGGGACTTCACCACAGACCGCCACCGGGTGGTGGATGACCGCCCCTTTGGGGGCGGCCCGGGGATGGTCCTGAAGATTGAGCCCCTGGTGCGGGCCATCCGTGCGGTCCGGGACCAGGACCCGGAAATGCGGGTGATCCTCCTGAGCCCCCGGGGTTCGTTGTTCACCCGGGATAAGGCCCGGGAACTGGCCGGGCTCCAGCACCTGCTGTTGATCTGCGGCCATTATGAAGGGGTGGACGACCGCCTCCGGTTTTTTGTTGATACCGAGCTGTCCATCGGCGATTATATCTTGACCGGGGGGGAAATTCCCGCCCTGGTGGTGGTGGACGCGGTGACCCGGCTGCTCCCCGGAGTTCTGGGGGGCGAAGGGGCCGTGGAAGAAGAGTCCTTTGAAACCGGGTTGCTGGAGTATCCACATTACACCCGGCCCCGGGACTTCGAAGGCCGGGAGGTGCCGGAGATTCTGCTCAGCGGCGATCACCGGCGTATTAATGCTTGGCGGCGCCAGGAGTCCTTGCGGCTGACGGCCAGGCTCAGGCCCGATCTACTGGAAAAAGCGGTCCTGGAGGATGCGGACCGACAGTTTTTGGCAACTTTAACCGATTCTGATAAGAAAGACTAGGTGGTTTTTATGGAACGCGTATACCAGATAGCCCGGGAACAGATGCGCGCGGATCTGCCCGCTTTTCGCCCGGGAGACACCGTGGAAGTGCACGTGCGCATCGTCGAAGGGGAAAAGGAAAGAATCCAGGTCTTTAAAGGGGTGGTCATCCGCAAGAGAGGCGCTCTCACCGGGGCTACCTTCACCGTCCGCAAGGTTTCCTACGGCGTGGGTGTGGAGCGTATTTTCCCCATCCATTCGCCCAATATCGAACAGGTGAAGGTCCTTTTCCGGGGCGCAGTCCGGCGCAGTCGTTTGTATTATCTGCGTCAGCGGTCGGGCAAAGCGGCCCGCATCAAAGAAAAGCGGACCCGCCAGGCATGAAAAGACTCCGGGCCGGCAAACAAGTCTTTGCTGACCCGGAAGCTTATTGGCGTCTCCAGGGCATCCCCCTCATCGCCGGGGTGGATGAGGTGGGCCGGGGCCCCCTGGCCGGGCCGGTGGTGGCCGCGGCCGTGATTTTGCCGCCGGAGCTCCATTTTTCCGGCCTGAAGGACTCCAAGCGCCTTACCCCTGAAGCCAGGACCTTTCTGGATGCTAAAATCCGGGAGAAGGCCCTGGCTTTTGCCGTCCGGGAACTGAGTCCCCGCCAGATCGAGCGTCTGGGCATTCTGGCCGCCAGCCTTAAAGCCATGGCCCAGGCCATTAAGGCCCTCTCCCTGATCCCCGAGATGGTCTTGGTGGACGGCCCCCATCCCTTGCCCCTGCCGTACCCCCAACAGCCGGTGATCAAGGGGGACGCTCTCTGTCCCTCCATTTCCGCGGCTGCGGTCCTGGCCAAGGTGCACCGGGACCGGCTGATGACCGCCTACCACCAGCAGTATCCCCAATATAATTTCGCCGGACACAAAGGCTACGCCACCGCCGAACACCTGGAGGCCCTGCGCTGCTGGGGTCCATGTCCCCTTCACCGCCGCACCTTCAGCGGCGTAAAGGAATGGGTGGCTGAGAGGGAATAATGCCGTTTTTTGTTTTTGGTTTTTCGTTTTTCGTGAAAAGAATCTAAAAATTTCGACAAACTGCACATAACCTTCGATTCGTTTGCAAGTGAAGAGGACATGCATTGAATTAATTAAGCTTGTCATTAATACTTATCCTTTACGAAAAACGAAAAACGAAAAACGGTCTATTTTTCCTTTGCCTTCTTGGCGTCTTTGCGTGAGATTAACTTTAAGATGAAAGACCCCAGACGACAGCTTGGCGACGCCGGTGAAGACCTGGCCGCAGCCACCCTGAAAAAGCAGGGTTACAAGATCCTGGAGCGCAACTACGTCACCCCCCTGGGGGAAATCGACCTCATCGCCCGGCACCGGGGCGAGCTGGTTTTTATTGAGGTGAAAACCCGCAGCAGCAACAAATTCGCCGACCCCCAGGACGCGGTGACCCCGGCCAAGCAGGCCCGCCTGCAAAGGCTGGCGGATTATTACTTGCAGCGCCAATGCTTAGGGGAGGTGGACATGCGCTTTGACGTGGTGGGGATCACCCTGTTAGCGGAAGGACCAAAAGTTGAAGTGATTCAGAATGCTTTTTAGATAACCTGGGGTCGGGCAATGCCCGCCATGATATGCCCTATGCTTTACATCGTCGCCACCCCGATCGGCAATCTGGAAGACATCACCCTCCGGGCTCTCCGGGTCCTTAAAGAAGTGGACCTGATCGCCGCGGAGGACACCCGCCACACCCGGAAACTTCTGACCCACTATGGGATTAAAACCCCCCTTATCAGCTACCACGCCCATAACCAGAAAACCAGAGGTCCGGAGCTGATTTCCCGCCTCCAGGAAGGCCAGAGTATCGCCCTGGTGAGTGACGCCGGCACCCCGGGTTTCTCCGACCCCGGCGCCGACCTGGTGGCCCTGGCCTGGGACGGGAAGATCAAAGTGGAGGCCGTGCCCGGCCCCGCGGCCGGGGTGGCGGCTTTGTCCATGTCGGGGTTCAAAGGTGACGTTACTTTCGTGGGCTTTCTCCCCAACCGGGAAGGCAAGCGCCGGGAGATGCTGGGCCGCTTGGCGAATGAGCCCCGGGTGGTTATAATATACGTGTCTCCCCGGCGCCTTGCGGCCACCCTGGAAGAAATCGCCGGGGCGATGGTTGGCCGTCAGGTGCTGGTGGTCCGGGAGTTGACGAAAAAATTCGAGGAGGCCTGGCGGGGCCCGGTGGCCGAAGTGGCGGCCCGAATCTCAGGCCGGGAGATCAAAGGGGAATGCGCCCTGGTCCTCTCCTGCCCTGAAGGGGCGGCTGTCCAGGACGTGGACTTATCCGGCCACCTCCTGCAAAGGGCCGCGGACCGCGGCCTTCAAGGACGGCAGCTTACCGACCTGGTGGCCGGAGAATTGAAAATGCCCCGGCGCCTGGTGTACCAGACCTACCTGGCCTTAAAGGCCCAGGGCCGCCTAAAATAGAAAAGAAAGGGGCGAACCTTGTGTTCGCCCAGCATCCAGGGAGAATACAAGGTTAGCCACATAACTCCCCAGTTTCTTTTGAAATTCGCATATGTCCAAGATATCCGCGTCGCCCAAAAAGTCGAAAATCCCGGTGGTGGTCAAGGAATTGTGGGTGGAAAACCGTCTGGGACTCCATGCCCGCCCCGCTGCCCAGGTAGTGCGGTTGGCCCAAAAATTTGACGGAGACCTTATCCTGGAAAAAGACGGGAGCCGGGCCAACGCCCGGGATCTCCTGGCCCTCCTGGCCTTAAGCTGCCCCCAGGGGACTCGCCTGGTTTTGCGGGCCTCCGGGCCCCAGGCCCAGGAAGCCGCGGTCGCCCTGGTTTCCCTCTTTGCCAGCAAGTTTGGAGAGAAATGACGAGTCAGAATCGGGTCCTCCAGGGTATCCCCGCCTCCCCCGGTATTGTCTTGGGCCGCGCCAAGGTGCTGGCCGACAAAGTGGAGGCTCAGCCCTACTATTGCCTGCTGTATGCCCCGGAAGAGATCGCTGAAGAGGTGGACCGTTTCCTGAAGGCCGTAGAGCAGGCGGAAGTGGACCTCATATCCCTAAAGGAATCCCTGTCTCTGGAGTATCAGGAACATGCCCACCTCCTGGACCTGCAAATCCTGATGCTCAAAGAGCGGATGATCTTCGAGGAAACCCAGCGGCTCATCCGGGAAGAGCGCTACAATGCCGAGTGGGCCCTGTTCCAGGCCTGGCAAAAGGTGATGGACCTCTTTAAGGGGATCGGCGATCCGTATATCAAGGGCCGTATTCAAGACGTGGAGGAAGTTTACCGCCGCCTGCAAGCCATTCTCGCCGGTAAAGAAGCCTTGAGCCTTTCTGCCCACGAGCCGGTGATTATCGTGGCCCGGGACCTGTCTCCTGCCGAGGCTACCCAGATGACCCGCTCCCAGGTGCTGGGGTTCATCACGGAACGGGGCGGGCGGACTTCTCACACCGCCATTATCGCCCAATCCCTGGAAATCCCCGCCGTGGTGGGGGTGGACTTTGCCACCAGGGAGATCTCCTCTGGAGATACAGTGATCCTGGACGGGTTAAAGGGTCAGATCATCTTGGACCCGGACGAGGCGGTGAGTCTTTCCTATCAGGAGCGGCAGGAGGAATTTGAGGCCTTCAAGGAGGAAGTGGCCCAATCAAGCGGTTTGGCCGCCACCACTATCGATGAATACCCCACGAAGATCCTGGCTAACATCGAATTGCCCGAAGAGGTGGAGCTGGGCCTCAAGTATGGCGCGGATGGGGTGGGGCTTTACCGCACCGAGTTCCTCTATCTCCGGCTACGGCACCTGCCCACCGAAGAAGAATTGTTTGAAGATTACCGGCGGGTGGTGGAGGCCATGGCCCCTAAAGTAGTGACCATCCGTACCCTGGATATCGGCGGTGACAAGTTTCTCTCGCCTTTGGAATACGCGCCGGAAATGAACCCGGCCCTGGGGCTCCGGGCCATCCGTTTCTGCCTCAAAGAAACCACTATCTTCCGCACCCAATTAAAAGCCATCCTCCGGGCTTCCGCCTACGGACAGGTCCGGGTTATGTTTCCTCTCATCTCCAATGTGGGGGAACTCAGAGAGGCCCGGAGGCTCCTGGAGGAGGTGAAGCAAGACCTGGAGCAAGAAGGCCTGCCCTTTGACCCCCGCATGCCGGTGGGCGCCATGATCGAAGTGCCGGCCGCGGTCACCCTGGCCCATCTCCTGGCCCAATATGCAGACTTCTTTAGCATTGGCACCAATGACCTGATACAATATGCCTTGGCCATTGACCGGGTCAACAAACAGGTGGCCGACATGTATCAGCCGCTGCACCCGGCGGTGATCCGCATGATCCGGGAGGTGGTCCACGCCGCCCGGGTGGCCCGGATTCCAGTGGCTATGTGCGGAGAGATGGCCGGAGACCCCCTCTATATCCCGGTGCTTTTGGGTTTGGGAGTGGCGGAATTATCCATGAACGCCATGTCTATACCGGTCGCCAAGCACGTTATCCGCATGATTACGATTGAGGCGGCCCGGAGGATCGCCCGCCAGGCCCTGCGGCTGATCACGGTGAAGGAAATCAATGACTACGTGGCCCAGGAGATGAATCGCCGCTTTCCCGGAATTTTCCGGTTCGGTCGCACCCTGGCCGCCAACCATGAGTTATGAAAAACGAGAAAGAAGAAAATCTGAAGATCATCTGCCGTAACCGCAAGGCTTATTTCGACTATGCCATCGACGCCTTTTATGAGGCCGGGATGGTCTTGCAGGGCACCGAAGTCAAGGCCCTGCGACAGGGCCGGGCCAACATCAATGATGCCTACGCCCGCTTTCGCGACGGTGAGATCTACCTGTATAACGCCCATATCAGCCCTTACTCCCATGCCGCGCTGGACAGCCATAACCCGGAGCGGCCCCGAAAACTGCTGCTCCACCGGTGGGAGATGCGACGCCTCCTGGGAAAACTTCAGGAACGGGGCTATACTCTTATTCCTTTAAGGCTGTATTTCAGAAATGAACATGCTAAAGTGGAACTGGGCTTGGCCAAGGGTAAGAAAAAGGTGGATAAACGGGAAGCCATCCGCCGCCGGGAAGAACAGCGGGAAATAGAGCGGGCCCGGAAACGGCGGAAGTGAGCAGCAAGCAGTAGCAAAAGAGGGCCTGCCTGGATTTGTTTGAGGCCCTGGCCCCTAGCGCACAAAATCGACCGAACAAGGAAACACCGTGGAATCTTTTCACAGGATTGCGGAAAATCGCATTTTAGAGGCCATTGACAATGGCCTGTTTGATAATCTCCAGGGCCAGGGACAGCCTCTCAAGTTGGAGGACGAAAGCCATATTCCCCCCGAGTTGCGCATGGCTTACCGGATCCTCAAGAATGCCGATTGTCTCCCTCCGGAGCTGGAGTTGCGTAAAGAAATAGTACGCTTGCAGGATTTGGTGGCCAATATGCCCGACGAAGCGGAGAAGCTCACACAGATGCGCCGCCTCAATTTCCTGATGATGAAAATGGATATGACCCGTCCGGTATCTCCTCAGTTACTAGAACATGACCTTTATACCCCCAAGATTCTGGAGCGCCTGCAAACCAGGCCCCGTTAAATCCGCTCCATGAAGCTCCGCTGGGACCATCCCCTCTGGCGCCGTCTGGCCCCGGCCCTGGCCCAGGCCTACTTGCGCACCTGCCCCGCCACTACCCAAATCGGCACGGAAGTTCATAAACTGATGCTTTCGGGCCGGCCGTTGATCTATACTCTCTGGCACTGCCAACTTCTTTATCCCCTGTATTATGTCCGGCGCTACTATCTGCAACTGCCGCCCCTGGTGGTCATGGCCAGCCCCAGCCGGGACGGCGAATTTATCGGCGAGGTGGCCCGGCGTCTGGGCTTCAAGGTCTGCTTCGGTTCCCGGCGCAAGGGCGGGGTCCAGGCCCTGCACCGCCTGGCGGACTTTTTCCGCCAGGGCTACAGTTGCGGCCTGATCGCCGACGGCTCCCGGGGACCGGCCCGGGTGGCCCAGAAGGGACCGCTCTATCTGGCCCGGGTGACCGGGGCGCCTCTTATCCCCCTGGCGGTGGCCGCCAAGCGCAAGGCCACTTTTAACACCTGGGACCGCTTTGAATTGCCCCTGCCTTTTAGCCGCCTGGCGGTGTTGTTTGGGGAGCCTCTCCAGGTCCTCTCCACCGACCGGGGCAAGCTCCTGGAGGAGCGCCGCCGGATGCTAGAAACCCGCCTCAATCTTCTCTATGACCAGAGCCAAAAATATTTTTCTAAAAATTGACTTAAAAGTTGAGGTTGCCGGTATTAATAGTTTGCCCTGGGAGTGCGATATGTTAAATTTAAAGGAAATACATTAAGTTGATGGTATAGCATGCGATTTGAAGAATTGGACGCCCAAACCCTGACCCAGATCGGCACGCCGGAGGCCACGGCCAAGGCCAAGGAATTGGTGCAGGGACATCATGTACTCCATGGTTACCGTCTGCCTGACCGCCTCCGGGGAGTGGTTTGGGATGAGCAGCCCTTCCAGGTGGAAGTCAGGACTCAGAATGACCAGATATCCTATGTCTGTTCCTGCCCCCAGGAGGAGGGCGGCGAGATCTGCTCCCATGTTCTGGGTCTGTTGTGGGCCTGGGTGGAGGATCCCGGCAAGTTTTTGCACCGGGCCGAGCTCAAGGAAAAGCTGAAGAAGTACTCCAAAAAGGAATTGCTGGAGATCATCCTGGACCTGGCGGACCGGGCTCCGGAAGTTCGGGAAATCCTCAAAGAAGAAGAAGAAGGCCTGGAGGATATTTTAGAATCCATTGACCACGTGGTGGAGGAAGTCTCTGGGGACTCCACCTCTATAAACGATGCGGAGAACAAGCTGCGCCGGGCTCAGGCCCGGGCCGACCGTCTGGCCCAAAGCGGGCAGTTGGCGGAGGCCCGCTCCATCTATTTCTATCTCCTGGATAATATCCTGGGCCTGGAGGAGCGGTTTCAACAGGGCCAGGGTTTTTCCCCGGACCTGAAAACCGAGCTGTTTGAGGAATATTGCCAGTTCATCCACGAAGACCGGCACCTGGAAAAAGAGCTGGTGCAGCAGGAGATCGAACAATTGGAAGGCCGTTCCCCCAGGGTCCGGGAAGGACTGGACCTCATGGAGCTGAAAAGGGAAGTCTTCGGCGCTCCTTAAGCGCCCGCGGAAAAAGTTTTGGCCCCAGGCGCGCCTATCCTGAGCCTGCGGCAGTGATAATCATGGGACCCAACCCCAGCCGGGGCGTTGGGTCCTTACTTTTCCAGGGAGACCGGGGCAGGCTTGGTCGAGGCCGGTTTCACCAGGATGGTCTTCTGGTAGATGCGCAGCAGCGACAGGAGAAAAGAGAGGATCAATGGCCCCAGAATGAAGCCGATTATGCCGAAATAGGCGATTCCCCCCAGGATGCTAAAAAGGATGAAAACCGTGGGCGTGGAGCGGGTGCCTTTCATCAGCACGGGCTTGAGAAGGTTGTCGATGACACTCACCAGGACCCCTCCCCAGAAAATCAACCCGATTCCTGCGCCCACGTGTCCCTCCACGAGGAGATAAATCGCCGCCGGCCCCCAGATGATGGTACTGCCCACCACCGGGATCACCGCCGCAGGGATCATCACCGTGCCCCAGAACGCCGGTTGGGGCAGGCCGAAGATCCAGAAACCCACCCCTCCCAGGATGCCCTGGACGAAGGCCACGATCACCGTGCCCCAGAGAGTGGCCTTGATGGTGGTTTCCGTCTCGTGCAGAATCTCTTCGTTGTGTACCGTATCCAGGGGGGAGAGCTTCTTGATTTCCTCAATGAAATCGTCCCCTTGAATAAACATGAAAAAGGCGATAAAGAGCACCAGGACCAGATCTAGGAAAAAATAGGTAAAACCCTTGAGGAGGCCGATGGCGTTGCTGTAAACGAACTCGCTGGCTTTGGTAAGGACCGTGAGGATGATCTGGTCTATCTTGATCTGCTCCGCTGGCACCGGCAGCTTCAGATGCAGGAGCCAGGCGTGGACGGCCTTGACCTTGGCGTCCACCCATTGCCAGAGATGGCCGTCTTGCATTCCCTGGCGCACCACCCCGGAAAACTCCAAAGCCTGGTTGGCGATGATGCTTACCAGAGAAACCAGGGGGATAAGGATGACCAGGGCCAGGATTACGCAGGTGACTAAAGAAGCCAGGGTGCGCATGCCGTAGAAGACCCGGGTAAGAGCCCGGTGCAAGGGCCTGGCCGTGAAAAAAAGCACCAGGGCCATGAAGATGTCCAGCAGATAGGGCTTAATAATTAAATAAGAAAAGTACAACACCAGCAGGGTAATAACCCCGAAAAAAAGACGGGCGAATTGGGTGGGAAAACCGGTTTGCTCCTCCCCCGGGGGGCAGGGGGGACAGGGCTCCGCTACCGGAGGCGGCGCGGCCTGGGCGCTTTCCGCCGGGGTTGGCTGGCGCTGGCCCTCTTTGGGGTATTCCGGTTCGCTCATGGTCGATTAATGGTTTCTTCGGGTTAAAACCTGCGATTAAAGAAATCTTAATCCCTGTCACTATAAGGCAAAAATCGGGGTTTTGCAAAGGTGAAAAAAAAGGCAGGGGAGGGGGTAAGTCCGCTGCCCCCCTCACCCCCCTTATTTGCTCAATCTCTTTTCCACCTCGGCCCAGTCCACATTGTTCAGGAAAGCTCCAATATAATCCCCCCGTTTCAGCCCGTAGTCGGGGAGGTAAGCGTGTTCAAAAACGTCCATAACCAGCAGGGGATTGCCCCCGGCAAGGTGCCCGACATCGTGTTCATTAATCCACACGTTCAATAACCGTCCGGACTTGGGGTCTTGATAGAGGATCACCCAGCCGATCCCCCGCATGGCCCCGGTGGCCTTAAAATCCGCGGCCCAGGCCTCAAAGCTGCCGAAGTTCTCCGTCAGCTTTGGCCTCAGTTTGCTCTCTTGCTTCAAGGGCTCTTTGCCGCCCAGATTGCCGAAGTAAAGCTCATGCAGCCGCATGCCGTTCCATTCCCAGCCGAAACGGCGCTTGAGTTCGGCAAAGGCCGGGGTGTTCGACTGCCCCTGAGCCGCCATTTGGGCCAGTTGCTCGGCCAACAGGTTGGTGTTCTTCACATACCCGTTATAGAGGGTGAAGTGCATCTCCAGGAGTTTGTCGCTAAACCCCGGCATGCCTTTGAGTTTGCCGAAGTCCACGGCGGTATAAGGTTTAACCTCCGTCCCTCCGGACCCGCAGGCAAAAAGAATAAATAACGAAACCATGACTATGGCGGTCAAAAACAGACAGCGTTGCATAATCCACCTCCCACGCTGGTATTCCCGGCCCGGAAAAAGGCCCTTAACGAATGCATCTCTAGAAATGTCTTATACCAGAAAGTAGAAATGGCAAGGGCGGTTGACAAGTCAGTAGCGGTAAATATTTTGAGCCCGTCTGATAATTTATTGGGTTCAGAAAATAGGACGTCTCTGAAATTCTTTCTATTTTTTCTGCCGTTTTGGGTTTCACTTATGGTTCTAAAAATTAGGAATATGGGCACTTGTTTCCTCCCAGAGTGAGGCAGATGGCTTAAAGAGAACCATTTTTGTCATTATAATATCTTGAAACTCTTAATAATAATAAATTGCCGTTAATTTTTTTCTTGCCAAATGGGTTTTTTATGTTAAGATTTTCACAATCCTTCGCCATAATGGCCAGCTTTTAGCAGGGTAGCCAGACCAAGCAGTCCTTTCTGAGCTTTACCAGCCCTCTTTTTCCAACGCTAGCCTAATAAGTCCCCCAGCAAACCTTGAACAAGGAGGTAATCCAGGTTTGAAAGCTATAATCATCTCTCTACTCATAACCATGGTTGCTCCTGTAGCCTGGGCCCAGACTTGGCCCCAAAACCCTCCGAGAATAGGGAAACTTAAACTGAAACAGCAGTACTGGGAATATATCAAGGAAGCAGCCGAACGCTACCAAATTTCCCCGTATCTCATCCAGGCGGTCTGCGCCATCGAATCAAGGTATAATCCGAAAGCAAAATCGGGTAAATGCTTCGGCCTCATGCAATTGCATAAGGACACGGCCAGAAAGTATGGGGTGGACGCCCATGATCCCCGGGAAAATATCCTGGGCGGGGCCGCGGTCCTGGCCCACCTGATGGATAAATACCATGGCAATATTAAGAGAGTGTTGCACGTGTATAACGCCACCTGCACCCGGGCCTATGAACGTGAGGTTCTCCGCGCCTATCACCAGGCGCGGTCCTTGGCAACCTCTTCTATGTCTTACCCGCAACGCCACAATTAGGTCCGCAGTTGTCCTGGGGAGGTGAGAGTTTTCCAGATGTCTCTAAAAAAGAGAAAGGCTGCCTGGGCCGGCAGCCTTTCTTTTTTAGTCTGGCTCCGGGAGGAGCTCCGGTCTTATTGGTACTGGATGTAAATCGGCTTCGGGTTCAGCTTCAGCAGATCCTGGGTGGTCATGAGGGGGTCGCCCTTTTTGGTGTCATTGTGATAGAAGAGCTTGAACCCGGTATACTGCACCGGCTCCTTGACGATGTAATCCCGGTAGGAATCCCGCTTTAGCCAGGGGGGGCCCCAGCCGTCCATGTTCATCACTATCTGCACTTCGGGGCGGAGCACGATCTTTTTGGCATTGGTGACCATTTTACGGGTAAAGCGGTGCACTATGAACAGCTTGGGGGGCAGGTGATATTTTTTCACCAGGCCCTGGAGGTAGCCGGAGGCATAGTTGATATCCGCGGCGTCATAGGTGCCGATTTTCTTTCCCGGAATTTTGCCGCTCTTGATCATGTTGAACTCCGGGTCAATGCCTAAGTGTACGTCCGGATTCTTTAGGATCCACTCAAAGCGCGGCAGGATGGTGCGAATATCGGAATGGCCGGTCTGAATGTCAATGAAGAGGATGGCCTTGGCCTCTTTGGCCCAGCCGTAAACTTCGTTGACTACCTTGTCCGGCATGATCATCCGGTATTTGCCGGCCTTGCCTTTGTCTCCCTGGGCCACCACCGCCACCAGGTGCAGGGCGGGCTGGACCGGCAACGACGGATCGGCCTTTTCCCACTTGGTCACTTCCACTTTTAGCCGCCGCAGCATCTCGTCCTTGGGGTACTGCCCCAACGCCCCCATCTTCTTGGAACGGGGATTGCCGTAATAGGCCACGATCCGTTTATGGGGCAAAATGGCACCAGGCAGCGGCGACGGGCACTTCACCGGCCAGCCGCAACGTTTGGCGTACTCGGGGTTCTCGCCGGCCAGGTACTTGATCTTGGGAGCCTTCTTATCCGGGAGTGGTGCCTTTTCCCTGGCTGGCGGCGTGGCGGTGGCTACTGCCTTGCCGGGTGCGGCGGTCTTTACTGTCCCGGATGCCGACGGCGCTACGGCCGGAACTGCCGGAGCCCCGGTAGCAGCCGGGGTGGCAGGGGCGGCTGGAACCGCGGGTTCATTCTTTGCGGCGGTGGACGCCTGCGCCTCACTGGTGCCGGCCTGCACCCAGCCTGCCGGGGCGAGGGCTAAGGTGAAAACGGTCAGCAGCAAGAAGGCAGATTTCCGGATTGATAAAAGCAAAGCAGGGTAGGTCACGAAGTACTCCTTGGACGGTAAGTATGCGAAAATACAGGCCGTAATGGTCATTTACACACATCTCCGGACCATATGACCAAGATCTTTTCGCCAACTCGGACGAGCCTGCTGCATATTATCAGGTAATGCAAAATATCGGGAAGAGGAAAAAAGAAAATCAGTCAGAAAAAAGACCGGGGGATACAACAACCGGCTCCAGGTTGTCGGCGAAGAGGGGTTGTAAGTAATTTATTAAGTTATATAGGTATGTTGCATGATTGCCAGGATTGCTGCTCCCCCGCGGCAATCAAACCTAATAACCTCTACGAAAAATTGTCGTTTGATGTCGAATTGATATGAGTGGCTGCTCATACCAATTCGCATTCAAAGGACGTTGAACTATAGGGGCGAACCTTGTGTTCGCCCGTGGCTCCGGGGCGAACACATGGTTCGCCCCTACGTATAGTATCTTTTTGACTGCAACTCGGTATCAGTGGGGGCAGGGCGCAAAAAGAAGGGGCAGCGGAACGCAACCGGCAAAAGGCGTTCCCCAGCCGGAGCCGGGTGCGGGGCAATGAGAAAAGGCGGCCGGGAGGCCGCCTTCGAGGTTAAGATTAGGTTATCTTTTTATTAATGACGTGGTTTATTTCTGGCAGAAAAATGGAAATGACCTGTTTTCACCCAATTCAGCAAGTCCTCACGCAACCCGTGGGGAGAATGAAACTGTTGGGGTTCTTTGACGAACTCCAGTCTCATTCTCAGCGGCATGGTGAAATATAGAGGACTTTCCATGCACGTCTCAATAACCTTCCTTCTACCCATAACATCCTCCCCCAGGATATCATGACCTATCTGCGTCCCCTTGATTTTCAGGCGGTAATTATCGGCTGACCATCATACTATCAAGGTTGCGCCCAAAACTCATAGGTCGGTTAGGTAGAACTCCCCCCTTAACCATCAATAAATTATTAAGAGTCTGTGCCAACTGCCTCCTTTCTGTGCAATATTTCACATCTCACTTTTTATATTTTTGTAGAGCTAATAATATAGTCCGAAATACTGTTTTGTCAATAAATATCTCAATAACTGGCGGTGAGAGTTAATCAACCATTAATAATGCTAAATACAAAGGCGTCCTGATACCAGGTGGTCATCAAAGAGATTCCTCAGTCGGGTTAGACTCGCGGGTCCGGCCTTAGTGGGTTCCCGGGGCCAGGGCTTTGCCGGCCCAGGGCGTTACCTGGGGAGCTTGATAACGAGGGGGAAGGGTTATTAGCGACGATAGCCGCCACCCCGGGCGCCGCCGCTGAAACCTCGGGAATAGCCGCCGCCCCGGGGCCCGCCGGCATAGCCCCCGGCGCTGCGGCTGTAGCCGCCCCGGGGACCGCCGACGATCCTCGGAGCACCACCGCCGACGCCCCGGCGGCCGCCAACCACGCTCGGGGCGCCACCGACGTAGCCTCGGGCGCCTCTACCCCCACCCCGGTAATAGCCGCGCCCGCCTCGGTAGTAGCCGCCCCCGCCTCCATAGTAGCCGCCGCCCCGGTAATAACCGCCGTAAGGACGGAAACAACCCCCGTAGGGGCGACCATAATTGCCCCCATAGTAGCCTCCTCCATAATACGGGTAGCAACCGCCATAATACACGGGTGGGGGGGGAGCATAGTAAACCACCGGCGGAGCATAGTAACCGGGATAGGCCGGATAGCCGGAATAGCCTTGATAGCCCGAAGCATAGGCGCCGGCTGCCAGCAGGGAGTTTAATGCGGCCAATCCGAAAAAGGCCCACCCTAATGACTGCCAGTTAGCCATGGCCGGCGCGGCTAAAGCCGTAATGAGGACAGCCGCCAGGATGATTATTGCCGCGCGTTTTGCTTTTCCTTTTCTCATCGTCATTTCTTCCTCACTGGCAGCGTCATCTTGAAGACCGGAGGCTGGCGAAGAAAAAAATTCCTGAACCCTAGGGGCCTCTTTGCCTATTTAGACTGGAGCAACCCCGGAAAGTTAAGGGCTGTTTTCCAGAAAACTGCGCTGCTGACACCAAATGGCAGTCAAACGGGACGAAATTGTCAGGGTGCATCTGGTGTTCATCCGACGGCTTCTCAGGGAGCCTGGGGGCGAAAAGACTGGAGCGCCGGGCAGCACCTGGAAATGGCGTTTCCTGGCTGGAACTTGGGCGCCAGGAGAACTATTTGATGAAGCGTTGGGCCGGATCCTGCGGGGGCCTGGGAATGGCATTTTTCAAGGGTAGCTAAGACTGGGAGGCTTGAACATGGGATTGTGCTTCAGGGATGCGTTTGGCTACCACGAAGGCGCCTTGGAGATATGCTTCTTCCCGCAGATCGCTAATAACCACCTTATGGTGGCTGTTGGAGGCATGGATCATCTTGCCGTCTCCCAGGTAAATTCCCACATGGTTGATATGGCGGCTCCTATTGCCGAAAAAGAGGAGGTCTCCAGGGAGCAATCTGGCAAAATTCAGGGTGCGGGAGACGACCTGACCCTCCCGGGATTGCTCGGAGCTGGAGCGAGGCAGGTCAATATTGGATTGCTGATAGATAAACTGCACAAATCCTGAGCAATCCGTGGCATTGCCGGTTTCTAAGGAACCGCCCCGTCTGTAAGGAGTGCCTAAATAATTATAAGCCTGGGTCAGGATCCGGTCCTTGGGATTATTGGCTGCACACCGTTTAGATTGGGAGGTCGAAGGTGTCGAGACCCTTTTGGGCGGCGAGGTGGAGCGAGGCCGGAAAGCGAGCGGACCCCGGAGGCTTCGGGGCGCCAACAAGTCCCGGCCGATTCTTTTGGGTATGACTTGGGACCTCTGAGTCTTGGGGAGCGGAGATCTGTGGGCGGATATCCTCCTTAAAGGACCCCGGGCCGCATTAGTTGACACAATCCGGGATGGAGCCCCGGGCCCGCCCTGAGGCGTCCGGCACATCCTGCTGCTCCTCTGGAGGAACCGGGAAGATTTTGCCGCACCGGCCAGAGCCATCGCAGGTTCAGCCGCCAGGTACAGGATAGAGATTAGCAGCACCAGAACGACCTTCGATGGTATTCTGATAATCATGCTGCTCCCGGCTCCATGAATTTTAATGCTTTGGTTGCCAGCTTTGCCCAAGATGCCCAGGGGCTCAGGGATACCCTTCTTAAGCAGACATTCAGAGACAATCATCACCTCCTTATTATCGAGACTCTCTGGAATTCCATGCAAGAGACGGTCCAAAGGCCGGGGGCCGGCAAAGACGGGACAGATATCTCAATATTTAGGGGTAAGGGAGAAGGAAGGAGCGGGAGAGGGCGGGGCGCAGGGCTAAGGGTAGCTGCTCCTTAGCCCCGCTCCCATCCCTGAAGAAATTTTACTAGACCACCAGGTGCCGGGCGTAGCGGGTCACTTATAGCCCTTGCCAAAAGTTCTTTCCACTAATCCTCTCTCCACCCGGCGGGGGGGAGAAGGGAGGGGGGGCGGAAAAAACTTTTGGCAGCCAGTATACCTCATCTGGGGCAAGCGCTCCCTAAAGGGCTTATACCGCTGCGGCGGGCCCGGTATGGCCGCATCACGCCCCGATGCAGGCGGAACCTCTAACCCCGGCTAACGGGTCAGGGAGACGGCCTCCGGATCTTGGGCATTTACTTCCTTGGTGACGGCTTTGCCGGTATTCTTGCCGAATTCCTTGAAATCCGCCACCAGAAGAAAGGTGAGCACCGTACGGAGGTCTGAGGAGGCGCCCAGGCTGTGGGCCTCCCCCACCCAAACCGGCCGCGAGATCTTCTTAGTCCGGTAGGCAGGGCCTTCCACCACTTTAAGCTGGAGCCAGCGGTCATATAGAGGGGTGACGTCGGTGGAGTAGCCCGTCAACGGCAGGCCCACGTAAAATGCCGGGCCGCCCCAGCCCCAGCCCCAGCCGCCATAACCCAGCCCCCAGCCGATGCCGCCGTAATAATCCGGGGTGGTGACGCTGACGCTCCGGGGTTCTCCCATGCCATACCGGTAAAACAGGTAAAAATCGGCCCGGTCAAAAGTGGTGACCGGATATCCGTGGGTTAGCAGGAGTTTATTAAGTTTTTCTTTGATTTCCTTATCTAGGAGCGGGTTTTGGGCCTCCGGGTTCTCCATGATGAAAAAGGAGCCCCCGGGTCTGACCTGCGTCTGGATGCCGGGATCGGTGTAACCGTTGACCTTGATGGTGTAAGTCGGCACGGAGCTGCAACTCGGCAGGCACCAGCCTAAAAGCAGGATGGCCAGAAATCGTGTGGCTTTCTGCATTGCCAACCTCCAAACCGCAGAAGGATTATGGCTGCGGCGCCGGCGTCTCGTGGCCGCTGGGATCAGGTGGCGCCCCTGGCCACTGCCGTCAAAAAATGGTTTAGATGAAAATGCGCACCACCCATTTTCTTTAAAATATCATTTTGATGCTAGTTATACCAAGTTGCAGTCAAAAAGATACTATACGTAGGGGCGAACCTTGTGTTCGCCCCGGAGCCACGGGCGAACACAAGGTTCGCCC
>JBMORF010000061.1:0-10261 GCA_049322315.1 Thermodesulfobacteriota bacterium
CAGGTATTGTCTGGCGGAGATCACCTGGAGAAAATATCGTCCCCGTCCAGGCCGCAAATTCCCCCGCAAATCAAAGAGCCGCCATGGTAAATGGGCCAACAATTGGGCTTAAGTCAACGGCATTGTCTTTAGGGACAACCTCATTTAAGTATTCAACAGCCCTAACGTGCTCTGGGCGGGGATTGCTAGTAATCCAAATAGCTGTTTTAGCGTCAAGATTAGAAAGATAAGTTATTAATTTTCCCAAATGATCATGATCTGTACGTTCAAGTTGGTTTTCAATGACAACATGGCCGACTTTATCTTCAGCCAATATATCAAATGCAAAGGGTCCTACAGACTTCTCAATTTCTATCAAAGAGAGTTCAAGTCCTATTTGCTCGGACAAGATGTCTAAGTTATTTGCGAGCCAGGTGGTGAAATCTTTGGCTTCTTTGGCCCAGACCTCTCTTAAATTTTTAACTGGCTCAAGTCTTCCAACCATACTTCCACCAATGTTCACTTAGCAGAGAGGGTTTTGTAAGGTGGGCAGTGCCCACCTTACTACATTTACCCCTTCGCCTTCCTCCCCACCACCTCATACGCCTGCTGCAAGGCCGCGCCGATTTTGTCCTTCTCCGGGCCCCCGGCTTGGGCCAGGTCGGGTTTGCCGCCGCCGCTGCCGCCGATGATGGGGGCCAGTTCCTTGATGATGGCCCCCGCGGGGAAGCGTTTGGTGAGGTCTTTAGAAACCAAGGCGATGAGCATGGCTTTCTCCGCCGCGGCGCTGCCCAGGACGACGATGCCGCTCTGTAAGCGGTCCAGGAATTTCACCGCGTATTCCCTTAAGGATTTGGGGTCCCCGGCCTGGACTTCCAGGGCCAGGACCTTGACGCCGTTGATCTCCCGGACTTCCTCCAGGAGGTCCTTGGCCTGGGCGGAGGCCAGACGGCTCTTTAAGGTCTCCACCTCTTTTTCCAGTTCCTTCTGGCGCTTCAGGATCTTTTCCAGGCGGCTTAAGAGATCGCCCCGGCTGCCCTTCAGCAGCCCCGCGGCCTGGTCCAACTCCCGGGTCAGCTCCTGCATCAGGTCGATGGCCGCGGGGCCGCAAACCGCCTCCAGGCGGCGGATGCCCGCGGCCACCGAGGCCTCGGAAGTGATCTTGCACAGGCCGATATCCCCGGTGCGCTCCACGTGAGTGCCGCCGCAAAGTTCCCGGCTAAGCCCGGGGATGTCCACTACCCGCACTTCATCGCCGTACTTTTCCTCGAACAGGGCCATGGTGCCGCTTTCCAGGGCCTGGGCCAGGGGCATCTTGTGGGTCTCCAGGGGATAGTTATCCGCCACCGCCGCGTTCAGGTCGTGTTCCAGTTCTTCCAGTTCCTCGGGGCTGATGGCCTGGAAGTGGGTGAAATCGAAGCGCAAACGGTCCGGGGCCACCAGGGAGCCGGACTGCTTGACGTGTTCCCCCAAGCGCTTTCTCAAGGCCGCCTGAAGGATATGGGTCGCGGTGTGATGCCGGGCGATCTGGCGCCGCCGCTCTCCGTCCACTTCCAGGTGGGCCGGATCGTTGACCTTCACCACCCCTTCCTCCACCTTCCCTTGATGCACAATGAGGTCGTTGGGGAGGCGCTGGGTGTCGGTAATCTTAATCTTATAGTTAGGGCCGGTGATCCAGCCCGCGTCCCCCGCCTGGCCGCCGGTTTCGCCATAGAAGGGTGTGGCCTGGGTGACCACTTCCACCTCCTCCCCGGCTGCCGCCTGTTCGCCGTGGGTATCGTGGCGGATCAGGGCCAGGATGACGCTGTCGGCCTTCAGGGTTTCGTACCCTAGAAACTTGGTGGCTTCCCATTCCGCCAGTTCCTGGTACACCGGGGGCACTTCCTCCCCCATCCCGCCCCGCCAGGCCTGCCGGGAGGCCTCCTTCTGGCGGCGCATGTGGGCGTCAAAGCCTTCCAGGTCCAGGCCCAGGCCCTCTTCCTTCAGCGCATCCTGGACCAAATCCAGGGGAAAGCCATAGGTGTCGTAGAGCTTAAAGGCCACTTCTCCGGGCAGGACCGCCTTCTTCTTGGCCTTTAAGCCCTCCAGTTCTTCGGCCAGGAGTTTTAAACCGTGGTCCAGGGTATCGGCGAAGCGCTCTTCCTCGTTGGTCACCACCTGGGCCAGGATGGGCCGGGCGGCGATGAGCTCGGGATAGACCTCCCCCATCATCTCCACCACTTTTTCGCTCACTTTAGGAAGAAAGGGGGTCTTTAAGTTCAGGATGCGGCCGAAGCGCAAGGCCCGGCGCATAATGCGCCGCAGCACGTAGCCCCGCCCCTCGTTGGAGGGCAGCACCCCGTCGGCGATGAGGAAGGTGGTGGCCCGGGCATGGTCGGCGATGACCCGGAAGGCCACGTTTTCCTGGGCGTTCAGCCCGTAGGCCCGTTCGGACAATTCCTCCACCCGGGCGATCACCGGGCGCAGGAGGTCGGTATCGAAGTTGCTCTGCACCCCCTGGATGACGGCGCAGAGGCGCTCCAGGCCCATGCCCGTGTCAATGCTGGGCTTGGGCAGGGGATTAAGGGTGCCGTCCGCGCTGCGGTTGAACTGCATGAAGACGTTGTTCCAGATCTCCAGGTAGCGGTCGCACTCGCACTTGCCGATGCCGCAGTCCGGGCCGCAAGACATAGACTCGCCCTGGTCGAGGAGAATTTCGGAGCAGGGGCCGCAGGGGCCGGTGTCCCCCATGGCCCAAAAATTGTCCTTCTCCCCCAGTCCGACGATGCGCTCCCTTGGTAAGCCGGCGATCTTCTCCCAGAGGCGGGCCGCTTCCTCGTCTTCATGGTAGACCGTGGCCCAGAGGCGGTCGGCGGGGAGGTTATAGTCCCGGGTCAGCAGTTCCCAGGCCATCTCGATGGCCCCCTCCTTGAAATAATCCCCGAAGGAGAAGTTCCCCAGCATCTCGAAAAAAGTATGGTGCCGGGCGGTGAAGCCCACGTTCTCCAGGTCGTTATGTTTGCCTCCGGCCCGGACGCACTTCTGACAACTGGCGGCCCGGCTATAAGGGCGGGCCTCCTCTCCCAGGAAGACTTTTTTAAACTGGTTCATGCCGGCGTTGGCGAAGAGCAGGGTGGGGTCCCCCTGGGGGATGAGGGAGGAACTGGTCACCCGGGTATGGCCGTGGTTTTCAAAAAAACGTAAAAAAGCTTCCCGGATCTCAAAGCTGGTCATGGCGTCTCTAACTCCTCAGGCAGATTAACTTTGGCGGTGAGGCCGTAAGCGGCTCGCACCTGCTGTTCCAATTCGGCGGTCACCTCGGGGTGGTCCCTCAGATAGGTCTTGGCGTTTTCCCGGCCCTGGGCCATGCGTTCCGAGCCCAGGCTGTACCAGGCGCCGCTCTTGGTGATCAGGCCCTGGGCCGTGGCCAGGTCCAGCAGGTCCCCTTCCCTGGAGATGCCTTGCCCGAAGATGATGTCGAATTCCGCCTCCCTAAAAGGGGGCGCCAATTTATTTTTTACCACCCGCACCCGGGTATGGTAACCCACCACCTCGTTATTTTCCTTGATGGCGCTGATGCGGCGGATGTCCATGCGTAAGGAAGCATAGAACTTCAGGGCGTTGCCCCCGGTGGTGGTCTCGGGGTTGCCGAACATGACGCCGATCTTGTGGCGGATCTGGTTGATGAAGATCACCGAGGTCTTGGTCTTGCCGATGGTGCCCGTGAGTTTCCGCAGGGCCTGGGACATGAGGCGGGCTTGCGACCCCATCTGGGCGTCCCCCATCTCCCCTTCGATCTCCGACCGGGGCACCAAGGCGGCCACGGAGTCCACCACCAGCATATCCACGGCATTGGAGCGCACCAGGATTTCGGCGATTTCCAGGGCCTGTTCCCCGGAATCCGGCTGGGAGATGAGCAGGTCCTCAGTCCTGACCCCCAATTTCCGGGCATAGGTGACGTCCAGGGCGTGCTCCGCGTCCACGAAGGCCGCCACCCCGCCCAGGTTCTGGGCCCCGGCAATGGCGTGCAGGGCCAGGGTGGTCTTTCCCGAGGACTCGGGCCCGAAGATCTCCACGACCCGCCCCCGGGGAATGCCGCCCACGCCCAAGGCCAGGTCCAGAGAAATACAGCCGGTGGGGATCACCGCCACATCGATCTTCTCATCGGCCCCCAGGCGCATGATGGCGCCCTTGCCGTATGCCTTCTCAATCTGCCCCAGGGCCTGGTCCAGGGCCTTGGCTTTATCCGGTGCGCTTTGTTCTGCCATTTTATGTTCCTCTTTGTTATTTAGTTATGGGGATTCTGGGTGTCCCAATCACCCAGATTTTGCCTCAAATAGTTCAAAGTTCAAGGTTCAAAGTTCAAAGTTATTTGTCCGGTGGCACAGGCTTTCCAGCCTGTGCGGGGCGGGCGAGACGCCCGCCCGACTTACCCCTGCTCGTTCCCAAGCTCAGCTTGGGAACGCACTTGGCCCCGAAGCTCCAGCTTCGGGGTGGAGACTGCCACTTATTTAAGGTGGATAGTTCCGCTAAATGGTTATTTAGTTTTTGTATATTGCAAAGTTGCATCTTTGGAATAAGAAATTACTACTTTAAAATATTCACCAATTTTTTCTAACGATTCAACTTTCCCTTCCCATTCTTTCGGTCGTAAAAAATTTTTAAGAAAATGAAAGATATCTCCGATGACAAGAAGGTCTACTATTTGTCTTTCGTCATGATAACTTTTTGACAAAATAAAGAAATCTGTTCCTTTTTCTCCATGTGGATAACGTTCTTTCCTAAAAATTCTATATTTTTCTGGCAAAGATAGAATTCCAGCTATTATACCTATGACACTAAGTATTATTAACGCTATTGTCTTAAAAAGTTCCAATCTGATTACTCCCAGCTCTCTTTGACAGCCACAGTCCTCCCTAGGATACTACTCATCGCTCACTTTCCCAGGGGAATCACCTGCAACGGCGTATAAATCGACCCCTGGGGCGTCAACGTGCTCTTAAATAAAATGATTTCATTCACCTGGAAGGGCGGCCAGTTTAAAGGCGGCAGCTTTTCCAGGGCCATCGCCAGCCGGTGCCGGTTGGCCGGCGATTTGACCCGGCCCAGGGTGAGATGGGGGTTGAAGGGCCGGCCCTCCGGCAGGCGCCCCAGGACCTCGAAAACCTTTTCCAGTTGATGGTACATCTGGGCCAGGGGGATGACGTCCCCCCCCAGGCCCAGCCAGATAACCCGGGGGCTTTTCATGTTGGGAAAGGCCCCGGCCACCGTGACCTGGAGCTTAAAAGGCGTCTGCTGGGCCGCCACTTCCTGGGCCGCCCGGGTGAGGGCCTCGATCTCGTTATCCGGCACGTTGCCGAAGAATTTCAAGGTCAGGTGGATGTTCCCCACCGCCACCCAGCGCACGTCCGCGTGGCTCTTTTTCAACTCCCCCTGGACCAGGGCCAGTTGGGGGCGGAGGGAATCCGGCAGATCAATGGCCAGAAAGCAGCGGATCATCTTTGAGCTTTCAGCAAATACTAATTTATCTCTCGCAAAGACGCCAAGGCCGCAAAGGCGCAAGAAATATTGGCGCCTTTCTTTGCGCCTTTGCGCCTTTGCGAGAAACTTTCTATTATTTCAACTCCTTACGCAGCCAGTCCAAAGCGGTTTGGGCCGACAGGGCCTTGATCTCCTCCCGGGAACCGTGGAAGCGGTGCAACTTGGCCTCCACCCCGGTGGGAGTGGCCAAGCCGATATAGACGGTGCCCACCGGTTTTTTCCGGGTGCCGCCGCTAGGTCCGGCGATGCCCGAGACCGCCAGCCCTAGAGGAGTATGGAAAATTTCCCTGACTCCCAGGGCCATGGCCTTGACCGTGGCCTCGCTCACCGCCCCGTCCCGGTCCAGGGTCTCTCCGGGGACCCGGAGGAGATCCATTTTCGCTTGGTTGCCGTAGGTCACCACTCCCCCCTGGAAGTAATCCGAGGACCCAGGGATGTTGGTGAGGCGGTGGCAGATGAGGCCGCCGGTGCAGGATTCGGCCACCGCCAGGGTCAGGCCCTGCTTTCGGAGCAGCCGGCCCACCAGTTCCTCCAGGGGGGCCGCCCCCGTCCCCAGCAAGGCCTCCCCCACCTCCCGGCGCAAGGCCGCGGTGAGGCGGTCCAGGTCGTCTTCCAGGGCCTGGGGGTCCGGCCCCTTGAGGGTGAGGCAGAGGTGGTTCTCCGGGAAGTTGGGATAAAAACCCACACAGACGTCCGTGGTCCAGTCCTCCAGTTTGTTGACCGCTTCCTGGAGTTGGGTCTCGGACATCCCGAAGAGTCGCAGCGTGCGCTGCCGCATATAAATGCCCCCCGCGGCAAATCCCACCAGGAAGGGGAGTACAAAGGAATCAAAGAGGAGCTGCATCTCCTTAGGCACGCCGGGGAGAAAAAAGAGCCAGGAGTTCTGGTGTTTCAAAGAAAAACCGCAGGCTGAGCCTCCCGGGTCCAACACCGTGGCGCCCTCGGGGATCATGGCCAGGCGGGCGTAACGCTCTTCCCAGGGCAGGCCTCTTTCTTCCAGACAACGGCGGATGCGGGCTAGCAGGGCTTCGTCCTCAAACAGCTTGAGATTCAAAGCCTGGGCCGCGGCGGCCACGGTGATGTCATCGTCCGTGGGACCCAGGCCCCCGGTGATAATGATAAAGTGGGAGCGAGCCAGCGCCTGGGCCATCAGGTCTTGGAGCAGGGGAGCCTTGTCCCCCAACATGGTGATGCTTTGCACCTCCAGCCCCGCCTCATGGAGGCGCCGGGCCGCGTAACGGCCGTTAAAGTCGCCCACCCGGCCGGTGATCAGCTCGTTGCCGGTGGTGATGATTTCCCCTTGCATATTCAGTAGCCAGTGGTCAGTGGCCAGTGGTCAGTGGAGATCGCTTTCTTCGGCAAACGGCCACTGACTACTGACAACTTTCACTTGGACCCTCCCAGAAATATCATGATTACTGCCAACACGCCCCGGGCCAGCACCCCCGCGGCCAGGTCGTCCAGGGTCACCCCCCACCCCCCCGGTAGCCCCTCGCAATACTTTACAGGCAAAGGTTTCCAAATATCAAATAATCTGAAGAGAACGAAGCCGATTACAACCCACGACCACTGACAAGGCACCCAGGCCAGGGCAGCCAGCAGGCCCACTACTTCATCCAAAACGATGGCCGGGTGGTCATGTCCTAGAAAATCCTGGGCCCAGCCGGTGATGGGGATGCTTACCGCCGCCAGGGCCGCCAGGGCCAGACCATAGCCCCAAAACCCCAAGCAGGTCAACAGCCACCAGAGGGGTAAGGCCGCCAGGGAACCCCAGGTGCCGGGCATACCCGGAAGATAGCCCACTCCTCCCCAGGTGGCCGCCGCCAGGATGAGCTGCCGCCGGGACCGCCAGGAGCGTGGGGGAATTACCTCTTCATCATTACTTAACATCTCAAAAATACACGGGTTTAAAGCGTTTGTCAACAACTCCCCCGGCCTCTTGGCCCCCAGGTGGGCCTGATGGCAGGGAAAATCTGTAAAGGCACGATACCTGACTTTGAGGAATATTTCACCCTCCTAATCCAGGAGATTGCCCTTTTTTCCGGGAATGCAATAGAAGGGTGAAAAAATTAAGAAATATCGCTATAATGCTCCTATGCGGATAGACGCCTCGGAATCGCCCCTACCTCCGCCTTTAATCATCCCCCGCCCCCAGCACAGTCTCTCCCGCAAAGACGTGCAGGTGGAAGCCTTGAAGGTCCTTTACCGTCTTCATCACGCCGGCTACAAGGCCTATCTGGTGGGGGGGAGTGTCCGGGACCTGCTCTTAGGGAAAACCCCCAAAGATTTCGATATCGTCACCGACGCCCGGCCCGGGGAGATTCGCAAGCTCTTCCGCAACAGCCGCATCATCGGCCGTCGCTTCCGGTTGGTGCAGGTCTTTTTCCGGGGCGCTCATATCGTGGAAGTCTCCACCTTCAGGCGGCGCTCCGAATTCGAGGAGGAGCAGGACCAGGAAGTTCCTTCTTCCCGGGATAATACTTTCGGCACCCCCGGGGAGGACGCCCAGCGCCGGGATTTGACCATCAACGGCCTCTTCTATAATATTGCCGATTTTTCCCTGGTGGATTATGTGGGGGGGCTAAAGGATTTGCAATCCGGGCTCATCCGGGTCATCGGCGACCCGGCGGTGCGCTTCGTCCGGGACCCGGTACGGATGCTCCGGGTGTTGCGCCACGGCGCCCGTCTGGGCTTTGCCATTGATGCCCAGGCCTGGGAGGAAATCCGCAGCAAACGGCATCTGATCCGTCTCTGCCCCCCGGCCCGGGTCCGGGATGAATTACTGAAAGACTTTCACAGCGGCGCCTCGCGCCCCTTTCTGGAGCTGATGCTGGCCTCCGGCCTGTTTTACGCCATCTTCCCGGCCTGGGAACCCAGATTGGGCCCGGAGGGGGAGGCCCGGCTGTTAGCTCTCTGCCACCGGCTGGATCTTCTCTTCCAGGCCGAGCTGCCCTTGGTGGACAGCTTAATTTGGGCCGTTTTTCTAACCCCTTATCTGGAACAGGGACCCAGCCCCCCAAACCTCAAGGAAGTGCGGGAATTTCTCCAGGAAACGGCCCACGAGGCCTTCCGGGGCACTGAGATACCCCGGCAGCGTCAGGAAGAACTGGTGCAAATCTTGGGCCTGGCCGAGAAGTTGGCTCCCCTGCTCCGGCAAAAAAGGGCCATCCCGGTGCGGCTGTCCCGCCTGGCCACCTACCCGGAGGCCTGGCTATTTTGCCAGATAAAGGAAGCTCCCTTGGAGGATTTGGTGGAAAGGTGCCGGCCCGAGGAGATCCCGGTGCGGGTCCCCCAACCCAAGCGCCGCCGTCCCCGGAGGCGTCGTTCCCGGAACCGGGGCCCCCGGCGGCCTATCGAGCCTTAAGCCGCCTCATGTTCCGAGAAAAACCGGGAATCCTGAATATCCGCCAGGAGCCAGGGTCCCCGGCCCACCTGCCGTTCAAAGATCCAGCATTCATGTAATCTTTCGGGATAGGCCATACTCCCGGAAATCAGCTTAAAGCTCCGGCGCTCCAGCAGGTAGTCCACCACCTGTCCCTGAAAACTTACGGCAATCCGCTCCCGGCCTTCTTTCTCCCCGGCCATCACCACCACAATCCGGTTCAGTGCCAAATCCTCCACCCGGCTGATTTCCCCCCGGAAGCCGAGGAGCTTTATGCCCATACCCAGGAACTCCAACATCTGGGGCGTTATCCGGTCCTTAATCCGGTCCAGGTCTTCATGGTTCCAGGCGTTGTGCAGGTCGAAGATCATCTGCCGGGCCAGTCCCACAAAAACCGGCAGTTTGAAGGTGGGGTCATTATGGGAGACTTGGGCCAGACCAGGACCGGCTTCATTTTGGATAGTAAAGACCGGGGGGCCCGTGGCTCCGGGCATGGAGAAACCGGGAAGGGGAATGTCTTCTGCCGCGTAGCTGGCGGGACGCAGCAGGCGGTATCCCAGATAAGCCGCGGCGGTAATGACCGCCACGTCCAGAAAACCCAAAGGCCAACCTTCTTGGCCCCAGAAGAGAGAGAGGGGACAGCCAAAGAGGAAGGAACATAACAGACCGCCCAAAAGACCGCCGGCCAAGAATTTTAGCAGACCCAGAAAACCACCGGAGGGGTAGCCGGGTTTTTTCGACGGCTGGGCGTCAGCAGGAGTATAAGGGGATCTGCGGGGGGACCACTGCGCGGCCATGGCTGGCGAGGCGCTGACTTGTAACTGCGAGAAACCGGAGAGCCCCCCGACTTCGGACCCTTCCCCGGCCAGCAACGCCGGGCAAAAAGCCAGGAGGAGTATAGCAAGACAAACCTTGACCAAAATGACCCGGCGAATCACCCTTGCCCCAGGCATTGCCTTTCCCTATCCATGCGCAAATTTCAATGAAACAGGTCCTAAACCGGGTACCCGGTTCCAGCGGCTCCCGGCTCCGGGTCTTGCCTTCGGGTCTGCCAGTCACCGACGCAATGCTACTTATCTTTATTATCGGTTTTCAGGAGCTTACCCTTAAAAAAGAGGGTAATCGGGGGGAAGGGAAAAGGCTAGGGGGCTCACCCCGGCCATCAATGCTCTTTATTGGGGGAAAAAAAAGCTGTTAGACCGGGGTTAAACCCGACTCCCCCAGCCGGAAGAGTCCTTACCAGGCTAAAATTAGGTGGCACATCGCGGCCTAAAGGCTGCAACCAGACTAAAAAATTGCAGGCGATTTCCTCTTGTTGTAAGTTTCGGGTTTACGACAACCAAAAAACTTGTCAGCAGAAAGGAAAACGCCTTGAAATCC
>JBMORF010000062.1:0-71682 GCA_049322315.1 Thermodesulfobacteriota bacterium
AGGTATTGTCTGGCGGAGATCACCTGGAGAAAATATCGTCCCCGTCCAGGCCGCAAATTCCCCCGCAAATCAAAGAGCCGCCATGGTAAATGGGCCAACAATTGGGCTTAAGTCAACGGCATTGTACATAAGCGACAGGGTTGATATCGCGACCGACGACCTTACACCCGAGCTTGATTGCCTCTCCTACAGTAACTCCGCTTCCCATGAAAGGATCAAACAAACTTGTTTCATTAAAATCATTTTTGCGATAGAAGCGATCCCAAAAATCCTCAGAATCATCAAGGCATGCAGATAGCACAATACCGCGAAAAACTGATCCCAATCGCCGAGCCCACCATTTGTGTAGGTAGTAAACAGGGCGGTACACCTCTTTCCGCCAAGATTCTCGCTCAGCCACGAGGGAAAGAGAAGCAAAAGGGAAATCCCTCTCAATAAGCTTTGGCATAATGGTTATTCGTGGAAATCTGTCAACTCAAGAAAATTGCATCAACTATCAAGATGTCTCACTCGTCCTCATCTTCAATATCTTCTCGATCAGGGTTCGAAACCAGGTTGACCGTTTTATCAGAATCCGATTCGATCCTGTAGGCTGAAAAACAATGCTTACTTCTCGCCTCAGGATTTGGAATGGTTCTCGCAGAAATGTTATTTGTTTTGAGATCGAACTCATACCCAACGACCAAATTAGCTGCTTCCACGCGAATGATATCCCCAACTTTCTTGAAACCCCTAGGTGAGTTCCATGATGCAGGAATCAACAGCGTTCTAGTCCCCGTAAGACCCTGCGCTATGGAGAATGGAGTAGGAACAACATACATCTTCCTGTCTCGAATCATAATATCCCCATAGCTGCCGAATCCTTTTATACTCTTATTCTTATGAACATAGTCATGATCAGCGTTAAGAAAGTCACCATGACAAATAACCAAATCAATTACCGGGTACTCATTGCCGGTATCCTCGGCCTTGGGATACCGACCGAAAACGTAGAAAATATCTCGTCCGTTGTGATAGCCTATCGGGATTTAACTGTTGCAATCGTATGTTGATTCTCTCCCCGGCCACGCAAGACCTTTGATCTCGAACCCTTCGGTAGATTTAACCAGAATGAAATCAGGATATGAATTCCTACCACTCTTATCGAAGAGAACCTCAATACTACTAAGGCGATCTTCAAACCAGTTTTGAAAATGAAATTCTTTATCAGTTCTGCTAACCCTGCGTATCAACACGCCTTGTATGATTGCATCAACACAAGCGGAGAATACATCAAATATGATAGTCTTTTTCACAGTACATATCCCTCAAACTTGCGTCCCCTACCCCGTATCCTGCCTTTTCAGCTTCCGCCACAAGGAGACCCGGTCGATGCCTAAGATTTCCGCGGCCTTGGTTTTGTTGCCGTTCATCTGTTTCAGGACCCAGGCGATGTATTCCTGTTCGTTTTCCTCCAGGGTGAGGAATTCCTTTTTCTGGCGGCGCTGCAACTGGAAGCCGGGTTGCTGGAAGTCCTGGGGCAGGTGGCTCACTTCGATGGTGGAGCCGGAGGCCAGGGTGACCGCCCTTTCCATGATGTTTTCCAGTTCCCGGATATTGCCGGGGAACTCGTAATCCAGCAAGGCCTCCATCACGTCGTCGGCAATCCGGTCGATCTGCTTGCCCTGGGCCTCGGTAAACTTCTGGAGGAAGTGGCGGCAGAGCAAAGGAATGTCGTCTTTGCGCTCCGCCAGGGTGGGGACGTGCAAGCTCACCACGTTGATGCGGTAGAACAGGTCCTGGCGGAAGGCCCCCCGTTCCACCTCCCCTTTCAGGTCTTTATTAGTGGCCGCCAGGATGCGGATATCCACCGGGATTTCGCTGGTCCCGCCCACCCGGATCAGGGTCTTTTCCTGGAGGACCCGAAGCAGTTTTACCTGCATGGTGAGCGGCATATCGCCGATTTCATCCAGGAAGATGCTCCCCCCCGGGGCCGCTTCCAGGAGCCCTTTCTTGACGCCCCGGGCCCCGGTGAAGGCCTCCTTTTCGTGGCCGAAGAGCTCATTGGCCAGCAGCTCTTCGCTGAAGGCCCCGCAGTTGATGGCCAACATCCGCTTATCGGCCCGGGGACTCAGGTGATGAATGGCCTTGGCCACCAGTTCCTTGCCGGTGCCGGTCTCCCCTAAAATGAGCACAGTGGCGTCCGTGGGGGCGATCTGCTGGATGGTGGCCTTCAGGGCCTCGATCTGGGGGCTTTTGCCGATGATCAGGGGCACACCCTTCTGGCTCTGCACCTGGCGTTTGAGGTCTATAACTTCCTGGCGCAGCCATCTTTTTTCCAGGGCCTTGCGCACCAGGATGCGCACTTCTTCGATCTTGTAGGGTTTGGGGAGATAGTGGTACGCCCCTTTTTGCATGGCCTCCACCGCAGAGGTGACGGTGGCGTAGCCGGTGATCATGATGACTTCGGTATCGGGGAACAGTTCCTTGGTGCGGTCCAGGACCTGGAGGCCGTCCACCTGCTGCATGCGCAGATCGGTCATCACCAGGTCGAACTCTCCTTTTTCCAGTTCCTGGAAGGCGAGTTGTCCGGATTCCACCGCCACGGTGTCGTAGCCTTCCTTGCGTAAGACATGATCCAGGTTTTCCCGGGCGATGAGTTCATCTTCCACGATCAAGATCCGGGCGCGTTTCATGAGGACGGCCTCTTTTCCTTATCCAGGGGGGTGTAAGGCAAACGGATAATAAATCTGGTCCCCTCACCCTCCTTGCTCTCCACGGCAATGGAGCCCTGGTGTCTCTCGATAATGCCATAAACGATGGACAACCCCAGACCAGTCCCCGCCCCCACCTCCTTGGTGGTAAAAAAAGGGTCAAAAACCCGGTCAATCTCTTCTTTGGGAATGCCGACGCCGGTGTCTTCCACAGTAATTATCGCTTGATTATTCAACGCATCCGCCTGGGCGGCGACTTTGATCTCCCCCGGCGGCTCCTTAATGGCCTGGATGGCGTTCATCAGGAGATTGAGAAAGACTTCCTGCATGCGTTGGGGGTCTATCTGCACCACCAGGTCCCAGGGCACCTGTTGCACAATATCGATGCCCGGGGGCACCTGGCTGGAAATCAGTCTGATGGAGCGGCTGACCACGTCTTCCAAGGGAATGGGCTTCAGGGCGAAATCCCGGACCCGGGAGAATTCCAGCAGCCCCTTAACGATATCCCGGGCCCGGTAGACCTCCTGTTCCACGTTGGTCAGCATCTTTTTTAAAAAATCCAGGTCGCACTGGCCCAAGTCTTCCAAAATAATCTGGCAGGACGTGGAGATGTTGTTCAGGGGATTGTTCAACTGGTGGGCGATGCCCGCGGTGAGCACCCCCAGGGAGGACATTTTTTTGGCCTGGAGCAGTTGGTCCTGGCGCTTTTCCAGCTCCGCCACCATGCGATTGAAGCCTTCCACCACCCGCTGGGTCTCATCCCGGGTATCTAAAACCGGCAAAGGTTTGAAGTTGCCATCGGCAATGCGCATGGTGGTGCTTTCGATCACCCTTAAAGGACGGATGATCTTACGGCTGACAATGAAGACGAAAAAGGCCATGAAGCCCAGGAAAACTAACATGGAGGAAAGCAACTGGGTCTTCAGGGTGAGGATGATCTCTAAAATTCTTTGCCGTTCAAAAGAGACCAGGTTATGGCTCATCTCCACCAGTCTTTTACCCCGCTCCCGCAACTGCTCTTCCACCCTGGTGTGGGCCTCGACGTTCTTGGGCAATTCCTCCATGAGCCGGCCGTAAGCGCGAAATTCTTTCTGAAACCGGGGAAACTGGGAGGCAATTTTCAGGTTCTTCGCCTCCGGCGCGATCTTTTCCAGGGTTTCCAGACCCAGTTTGATATAACGCCGGTTTTCCTGCAAATCCTCTTTGGAGCCGTAAAGGAGATAATTTTTCTCGTAGCGCCTGATTTCCAGGATGATATTGCTCAGGTCATCGGCGATCTCCACAAAGCGCTGCTTGGTCTCGATCTGCCGCAAGTAATGATAGGACATCCCGCCGATGAAGCCGATGGCCAGAATGCAGGCAATCAAACCTACCATCACCTTCTGGCGGATATTCAGATGCAGTTTGCCTTTCCAGGAAGTCATCTGGGGTGTCCTCTCCCAGCAGCTTTGCGGAAAAATGATACGCAGCGATAATTTTCAGTGTACCTTACCATCAGTTCCTGAGTCAAAGTCAAGAATTTCCTCACTTGCTGACAGGACGCCGTTTTTCACCTCTGCCGGGTGGGAAGTGTAAAATTTTGCAACAGTGATTTCCAAGTGGTCAACTTCAACCTTAGAATTTGCCGGGGGAGGAAAACAAGTTAACCAATCCTCCAGGTTCTATAAATATATTTAACCATATTTATCCTTTCGATGCAATTTGCAACGTATGAAATCTTCAGGAAAAAATGCCTTGACAGCTTGTGAGATTTTGTACATACTCCGCAATATTTAGAAACGGCTTTATAATGATTTCTTAGGGAGGGCACACAGGGGATGGATATTTATCTTCCCATTGCCGGTATGAGCATCAATTTTTTTCTGATCCTCGGCATCGGCGGTCTGGTGGGGTTCCTCTCCGGGTTGTTCGGAGTGGGAGGGGGATTCTTGCTCACCCCCCTGATGATGATGATCGGCATTCCTCCGGCGGTGGCCGCAGCCTCGGACTCCAACCAGATAGTCGCCGCCGCCAGTTCGGGGGCCTTTGCCCATTGGCGCCTGGGTAACGTGGACTTTAAAATGGGCCTGATCATCCTGGCAGGGGGCATCGCCGGCGGCACCATCGGCGTCCAATTCGTCAAAGTCTTGAGGGCCGCGGGCAACTTCGAGTTTGTCATGAAGGTGGTTTACGTGCTCATGCTGGGTCTGGTGGGGGGGGCCATGTTCATGGAGAGCCTGCGCACCATTCTTAGGAGCCGCAAACCCGGGGCCGAAGAGGTGGCGCAGGTTTCCGAGCCCAAGTTGGGCAAGCTCTTCAGCAAGCTGCCCCTAAAGATGCATTTTCACCGTTCCGGGCTGCACACCTCAGCCATCTTTCCCTTTTCCATCGGCACCATCGTGGGCATTATGGCCGCTCTCCTGGGGGTAGGCGGCGGTTTTATCATGGTCCCGGCCATGATTTATATCATCGGCATGCCCACCATCGCCGCCATCGGCACGGACCTGTTCCAGATCGTGCTTACGTCCGCCAACGTCACTTTGCAGCAGGCCTTCGTTAACAAGACCGTGGATCTGCTCCTGGCCTTGATTCTCCTCTTCGGCTCCACCATCGGCGCCCAATTCGGGGCCCTGGCCGGCAAACGCCTCAAAGGGGAACAGATCCGCATCCTCCTGGCCATCATCGTCCTGGCCTTAACCGTGAAATTGTTCCTGGACCTGGTCATCACTCCCACCGATCTGGTGAGCCTGGCCCCGGCCAAGGGAGGAGGGCACTGATCATGAAGCGGATACTGATATTTCTGCTGGCCCTCACCCTGGCAGTCTTCTGGGTTGGGGGAGCAACAGCCGTGACTCCGGAGTCCCAGCAAAAGGTGGTGACCGCGGCTTCGAAAAACTTGATTGAGATCGGCCTCTCTTATAGTGGGGATCGGGTTTTCTTTTTCGGGGTCAATCCCGTTCCCGGGAGCGACCTGGTTATCAAGCTCACCACGGCCAAAGATGAAGCCATCAAGTTTTCCGTCAAAGGGAAGGTGGGGCCGTTCTGGATGACGGTGAAGCAATACGAGGTTACCGGCGCGCCCTTCATGTATAAGATTCACACCAGCAAACCCCTCAAGGAGATCGTCCCCCCGGCCACCGCCCAGGAACTGGAACTGGGCTATCCGGCTATCCGCCACAAGATGAAGATGCATCTGATCCGGGGCGAGGCCGCGCCGGCGGATGCGGAGCACGTCTTTAAGGGTCTCCTCAAGATTAAAGAACGGGCCAACCTCTATAACATCGTGGAAGACCCGGCCCGCCTCCAGGTGGCGGAAGGGAAACTCTTTAAACACTATTTCCGTTTTCCGGCCGCGGCCACCGAAGGCCGCTATCAAGTGGAGTCCTTCTGTTTCCAGAAGGGCCAGTTGGTGGGCTACGGCAAGGATGAAATACAAATTAAGAAGGTGGGCCTGGAAAACTGGCTCACCGATACCTCCCAGAACAGCCCCATCTTTTTCGGTATCCTGGCGGTGCTCATCGCCATGGGCGCCGGCCTGACGGTGGGTTTTATCTTCAAGAAAGGGGGACATCACTAAATGATGCGGGAAAAGGCCAAATCGATTGCCGTGGCGGTGGATGGCTCTGCCCCCGCCTGGGAAGCCATGCGCCGGGCCCTCAACATGGCCCGGCTGCTGGAATTGCCCTTAGATGTCCTCTTTGTGGTGCAACTGCGTAAAGCCGGTTATTTCGCCTTCATTGACCGGCACCTGAAAGAGGACGCGGAAGGCTACGCCAAGAATGTGATGGACGAGGCGGTGGCCCGGGGCCAAAAAGCCGGGGTGGAAATCCACACCCACGTCTTGGAAAGCGAAAAGGACATCTCCGAGGCCATCATTACTTTTCTGGAAGAGGCCCGGGGTATTAAATTCCTGGTGTTAGGGAGCCACGGACACGGCTTTATCGGCCGCCACATCCTGGGCTCCACCACCGAGCGGGTGGTACGGGAAGTGGCCCACCGGGGCCTGCCCGTGCCGGTCCTCGTCGTGCCCGCCAAAATGCCGGTAGAGTGACCCCTTACCCGGAGCGGCCGCCACCGAGGCCGCCCGTTTTTCTTCATTTCTCCCCCAACCCAAGGCAACCCTCGCGGTTGCCTTTTCCTTGTTACTCTCCCTTTCTGCCCCTTGCGTCCTCCGCAGATCATAACTATTTTTTAAATATATTGAATTCCCTTTGCAGGGTGACGCTGATGCCCCGGACCTTGCTTTTCTGCCTCACCTGTGTCTTGCTGATCAGCAGCACCATCATTTCCAGTTACGGAGATCCGGCTATGAAGCTTTCATCCACGGCCTTCACCGACGGCGGCAAGATCCCCGTGCCCTATGTCATGCCCGGCGCGGGCGGACAAAATACCTCTGTGCCCCTGGCCTGGGCGGTCGCGCCCCCAGGCGCCCAGTCCTTTGCCCTCTCCATGGTCGATCCCCACCCGGTGGCCCGCAATTGGGTGCACTGGCTGGTGATCAACATTCCTGCCGATGTCCGCTCCCTGGCCGCCGGCGCCTCCGGCAAAAAGATGCCCCCGGGCGCCGTGGAACTGCACAATTCCTTCGGCGCCCCGGGCTACGGCGGCCCCCAGCCGCCCCCGGGCACCGGCGACCATCCCTACGTGGTCACCATCTATGCCCTTAACGCGCCTAAGCTGGACCTGGGCCCCAAAACGACCCTGGCCGCCTTCCAACAGGCCCTGGAAGGCAAGGTCCTGGCTTCCGTTTCCCTCACCGGCTATTTCGGCCGCTGAGGGAAAAGATTAACCACGGAGACACAGAGAACACAGAGAATTAATAAATAGTTAGGCCTAGGCAAACCCAAGGCCTGACTATTTGTTTTCTCTCTGTGAACCTCTGTGTCCTCTGTGGTTAATGCTTTTTATCCCTTCCCCCCCTCTCTGCCCCGTGGTTCCTGCAAATTCCAGTTTACATCGCTCTCCAGATAATTTATAAAAAATTGATACCCTTTGAAGGTCATGGTGACTGCGAGTTCCGACATGGAAAAACCTTTGCCCAAGGGGATGCCTACCTGCCTCAAGAAAAGGCGTCTCCTGAACGAAAAAGAAGTTAGCCCGGAGTTGTGCCGGGATTATGGCGAAAAATTTCTGGCCCTGGGCTGGTGGGAAGACGCCCTGGAGTTCTTCCAAAGAGCCGGCTACCAGGAAGGGTTGGACCAGATCAAGGCCCATTGCCTGGAAAGCGGTGACGCTTTTTTAATGGGCCGGATGGTGAAAAACGGAGATCCGGACCTCTGGCGCCGGCTGGCGGAGAAGGCCCTGGAGTTGGGTAAAATTCACTTTGCCCGCCAGGCCCTGGAGAAGGCCGGAGACACTGAGAAGGCCGCAGCCTTAAGTTCCTTGCCGCCGGGAGAGCCGACGCTCCATTGACCGTTAGTCATGGCGACTCGAGAAGACTACCGCATACTGGGTGTTTCACCCCGGGCTACCTGGGAGGAAATCCAGCGCCGTTACCGGCTCCTGGCTTGGCAATACCACCCGGATCACCACCCGGAGGATCCGGAGGCTGCGGCTCAATTCCGCCGCCTGGCCGCGGCTTACGAAGCCCTGCGCCAGGTCAAGGACAGACCCCGGGCCGGGGACCGGAAATATGTGCGGCCCCGCTTCCGCAACAAAAGGCAGGTTTTCGAAGAAATTTTCGGGATCGAGCGCCCGGGTTCCCCGTTGCAGCAGTCTCCGGGAGCAGATTTCCGATATGATTTGCAGATTTCCTTCCTGGCGGCCATCAGGGGCACGGAAACCGATATCCAGGTGCACCGGGACCTGAGCTGCAGTCATTGTCAGGGGACCGGCATGGACCCGGGCAGCCGCTCTCAGGAGTGCCCCGATTGCCAGGGACGCGGCCGCAATGGCGGACCCGGTATGCTCAGGTTCGGTCCTCTCTGTAAGCGCTGCCGGGGACGCGGCCGCATCACCCCCCGGGCCTGCCCCCATTGCCACGGCCAGGGCTACGTCTGGGAGATCAACCACTACCATCTGCGGATTCCCCCGGGCACCGTGGACGGCACCCGGCTGTGCCTCACCGGGGCGGGCGGCCAGGGCTTCCAAAACGGACCGCCGGGAAATCTGGAGGTCAGAATCCACGTGGAGCCCCACTATTTCTTTACCCGGGTGGGGAACGATCTCCACTGCCGCCTCCAAGTCTCTTTTGCCCAGGCAGCCCTGGGAGGCCTGGTGAATGTTCCCACCCTGGACGGTTGCCGTCCCCTCAACCTGCCCCGGGGCACCCAGAGCGGGAAAGTCTTCCGCCTTCCCGGGGGGGGAGCCCCCGGGGGGCCGCGCCATTCACCGGGAGATCAGATAGTGGAGGTGGTGGTTACCACCCCCGGCAATCTCAGCCCGGGGCAGAAGGCCATTTTGGAGGAATTTGCCAGCCTGGAACGGGAACAGATGTCCGGGGCCGGATATGAGTGATTTTTCCCACTTAGACGAACAGGGGCAAATGCGCATGGTGGATGTGGGGGATAAAGCCGCCACTGAGCGCCGGGCCCTGGCCAGTTGCCGGGTGCGCGTGGGTCCCAAGGTTTTTCCCCTCTTGATGTCCGGGGATCTCCCCAAAGGCGACGTCTGGGCCGCCGCCCGCCTGGCCGGCATCATGGCGGCCAAGAATACGCCCCAACTGATCCCCTTATGCCATTCCCTGCCCTTAACCGGCGTCACTATTGATTTCACCCCGGACCCGGAACAAGAGGCGGTGCTCATCCAGGCCCGGGTGCGCACTTACGCCCGCACCGGGGTGGAGATGGAGGCCCTGACGGCCGCGGCGGTGGCCGCCCTGACCATCTACGACATGTGCAAAGCGGTGGACCGGGGACTGGTTATCCAGGACCTGCGGCTGGAAGAAAAAAGCGGCGGCGCCAGCGGAAAATATCAACGCTTGAGCAATTCTCCGAAAAATCTGGTACAATTCGATAAGGTTGGAGTGGGAGATGGATCCGGAACGTATTGAATTTTTCCGGCAGCTTTTGCATGAGCGACTGGCCGAACTGCTGGGAGAAGCCGACAAGACCAGAGAGGACATGACCGGCGCGGCTTCCCCTTTCCCCGACCCCACGGATCGGGCCACCCTGGAAACCGACCGCAATTTTACCTTGCGCATCCGGGACCGGGAACGCAAACTGATTACTAAAATCCGGGAAGCCATAGAGCGCATCGAGGCCGGCACCTACGGCTATTGCGAGATCTGCGGCGGTGAGATTAACGAAAAGCGCCTCATTGCCCGGCCGGTGACCACCATGTGCATTGCCTGCAAATCCCGGCAGGAGGAACAGGAACGATTACGGGGACATTAGTACACGGGTTTTAAGTTTTCAGTTAAATAAATTTGTCATTCAACTAGCCTGTCTCCTTTGCGTCGACTAGATCGGCCTAACCCCTCCTCTTCTTACCCATGACCCATCTGCTGGACCTCAAGGAATTCACCCTGGAAGAAATGGAGCAGCTGCTGGCGGCCTGGGGCCAACCCCGGTATCGGGCCCGCCAAGTGGCGAAGTGGCTCTATAAGGGGGTGGTGGATTTCCAGGAGATGACGGACATCGCCCGTTCTTTTAGGGAGGAACTGGCGAGCCGGGCCCATCTCAGCCGCCTATCCCTGGCGGGCGTCCAAGAGGCCGCCGACGGCGTCCGCAAGATGCTCCTGGCCCTTAAGGACGGCCACCACATTGAGGCGGTGCTCATCCCGGAAGGCGGCCATGCCACCCTCTGCCTCTCCAGCCAGGTGGGCTGCGCCCAGGGATGCGCCTTCTGCCTCACGGCCCAGCGGGGCTTTGTCCGCAACCTGACGGCCGCGGAGATAGTCAATCAGGTGCTGGCCGCCCGGACCCTGCTGCCGCCGGGCCTGCCGCTGACCAACCTGGTGTTCATGGGTATGGGGGAGCCCCTGGCCAACTTTGCCGGGGTGGCCCGGGCCCTGAAAATTATCACCGCGGCTTGGGGCCTCAATTTTTCCCCCCGCCGCATCACCGTCTCCACCGTGGGTCTGGCCCCCCTGATCCCCAGATTGGGGCGGGAAGTCAAGTTTAACCTCACCATTTCCCTGAACGCGGCGGATGACGACCTCCGCAGCCGCCTGATGCCGGTAAACCGGCGTTATCCCCTTAAGACCCTGCTCCAGGCCTGCCGGGACTTTCCCCTGCCCCGGCACCGGCGCATCACCTTTGCCTACGTGCTCCTCAAAGACGTCAATGACGCCCCGGCCCAGGCCCGGCAGTTGGCCAGGCTCCTTAGGGGCCTCAGGGTCAAGATCAACCTCATTCCCTTCAACCCCCACGCCCGCCTGCCCTTTGCCCCCCCTGCCGAAAAACGCATCCTGGAATTTCAGGAGATCCTGCGGGAAAAAAATTACGCGGTCTTCATCCGGGAAAGCCGGGGCCAGGAGATTGCCGCGGCCTGCGGCCACCTGCTGGGAGAGCCGGAAAATTTTACGGCAGAGGCGAGTAAGCCGTGAGCAGGGGTCAGGGGTCAAGAACAAAACAAGGGATGATAAAAAAACGGGCACTGGGACCCGTTTTTTAGCATGATATTTATTATTTACTGAAAACTTAAAACTAAAAACCGAAAACTATCTTTAATGTATCCTTTTCCAGGGATCATCCGGGGCTGTCGCCCCTTCGGGACGCTCCACCGCATGCTTGTAAGCCCGCCGGCCGATGCCCTCCAGGCGGCCACGCTGGAAGACCAGGGGAGTATAGCCGTTGCGCACGGTCTCCCCTCCTTCGTAATCCATGGAATGGGTCAAGTAGAAGAGAAAGAGGTAATGTCCGCCCCGGTAATCCCCCTCTTCCCGGATGTTTGGTGGCCCCATGATGGTTTCCACTTCGGCCAGCGACATTCCCAGCTTCAATTCCTGCATTTTCATATAAGAGGACCACATCGCTTTTTCGAAGCGTGGATAGAGCACCGAATCGCAGCCGGCCACCAGCATCCCCAAAACCAAGACCAATCGCAGCCAAGCCATGTATAGCCCCCTTCAATGCCGACACTATAGTCGTCTGGGGAGATTCCGTCAATAAAAAGGAGGGGGCCTTAAAATGATTAACCACAGAGGCACAGAAAACATGAAAGGTCGCAGAGAAAATCTAGTTTGGCTATGGCAAGGCCGAGGCCTTAATAGTGATTTTTCTCTGTGTCTCTCAGGGTTCTCTGTCCCTCTGTGGTTAAGGGAACAAGTTTTTCCCTGCTGGCGCGGCAAATATTGCCGCCCCGGATGGAAAAATCTGCCGGGAAAGGATACCCGTCTTCTTACATGGGGTGCTCCAGGTGCTCCTCATAAGGCATTGGGTCAGTGGTGGTCCGCTCCCGGTAAAACAGCTTCAAACGCTTGCGGATACTGGTTCCTTCGTGGCCCATTTGGGACAGGATGTGCTCCGTCAGAGGAGTTAACTCCTCATGGGCCATAATCATGGTGCGCTTATTCCGCTTCATCCCCGACCCTCCATGTCAATTTTCTTCAAGTCAGGTTCAATTTTAATGCCAAGACCTCGAATTTATAAAACTCCAGTAATATCATGGCCTTTTCCCCGGCCCACCAATACCGTACGGTGCTGGCATGGTGTCCGCCATAGGTTACCCATTCTGGAAGAATCGGCTCGCAAGAGGATGGTATGCCAATAACCTGGGGGGCAAGATATATTTTGATGGAAATTTGTGCTATTTTAGATCTCTAAAGATGATTTGGCTTAAACAGAAGAGACCCTCTCGGGATTAAACCTCGGATGGGACATCCCCAAACCGCCTTCTTGACCCTGGTGGTCCAGGTTGCCGGATAATCTCGGGTTAAGGGGTTGTTTAGCCATGAAAATTGCACCATTACCGTTTGGTTTGGCATTTCTAGGCCTTTTGCTCTGCCTTTCCATCTCCCCGGTTAGGGGGGCCACCTTCAATGTAAATAACCCGTCCGAATTTCAGACCGCCCTCACCACTGCCGCCGGCAACGGTCAGGACGATGTCGTGAATGTCGCGGCCGGCAGCTATAACCTGACCTCCACTTTACAGTATGCCTCAGTGGAGAATTATGCGCTGGTTATCAACGGCGCAGGCCGGGATACCACTATTTTGAATGGCGGAGCCGGTGTCCGCCTTCTATCCATCACCACCAACCTGGCAAACGCCAATGTCACCATTCAAGACCTGGGATGTCAAAATGGCGCCACCACGGAAAGCGGCGGCGGTCTGCAAATTAGCGTAACATCCGCTTCGATTACCTTAAGTAATTGCCTGGTTAGTAATTGCGCCGCCACGGGGGGCGACAGCGTCGGCGGCGGCGCCAACCTGACGACCGATACCGGCGACCTCACGGTGACCGCCTCCATCTTTAGGGACAACTCCAGCGCCGGGAATGTCGGCGGGCTGTTTACCGGCACCAATTCCGGGATTATCAACCTGACCAACTGCACCTTTGACGGGAACAGCGTCTTTAATTCAGGTGGAAGCACCTACTTCGGAGACGGCGGCGGGGCTATGCTGTACTCGGATGGAACCAGTCAGATGAACATTCGTGGCAACACTTTCACCAACAATGTCGCTTCAGGCGGCGACAACCCCGACGGGGGTGGCATGATGGTCTACCCCCTGGGAGCCACCTCCACGGTAACCATGGAAGATAACACCTTCACCAATAATCGCGCCGGATTGGGCGGCGGCGGGTGCGAAATACGGCTGAACGCCGGGGGCACGTTAATATTCGGGAACAATACCTTTACCGGCAATCGGGCCACCATCGGCAGCGGCGCCGGGGCCATGATTCATCTGGACCACGGCAGTCTTTCGTTAACGGACAACACCTTCAGCAATAACCAATGCGCTGAAAACGGCGGCGGTGTCGTGATCGAGATGTGGAGCGGAACTGCCACTCTTTCGGGCAATGCCTTTACTTCCAACCAGGCTGGCCAGAATGGGGGTGGAGTGTCCCTGGCCAGCGATACGGCAACAACCAGCATATCCAAAAATGTCTTTAATTCCAATAATGCTGGAAATGTCGGGGGTGGGTTTTCCTATTCCACGACCCAGGGTGCGGCCAACATATTCAAAAATACATTTTATGGAAATTCAGTTACGACAGATGGCGGAGGGATCTATCTTTACTTGGATCAAACTCTGGCGAGCGTCACGCTCAGCACCAACATCCTCTGGCAGAATACCCCTAATGCCTTCAATTTTTCCTTTGGCGCCGGCAGCGCCCCGATTACTATGATCTATTCCGACGTACAAAACAGCTCGGGAGAAAGCTGGTTCGGCGCCGGATGCATCGCCCTTGATCCGCTCTTCGTAAACCCCGCCAACGGGGACTTCAACCTGCAATGGACTGATTATCCCATTAAAGACGGTACCAAATCCCCCTGTATCGACGCCGGTGATCCCTCTTTGGCCCATGATCCTGATAATACCCGGGCCGATATGGGGACGCTGCCCTATTTCCAGAGCCGCCAGCCCAAGTCGCAGGCTGCCGTTAATCTGCTTCTGCTGCTGGATTGAGTCAAAGGTGCCAGGGGAAGTTCAATGTCATTATGGATGACTTCTGGAGATGGTTTACCGGGCTGGGGCAGGGAAAATCTCTCGCATTCATTTTCATTATAGCCTGCCTTGCCATCATTATATCTTGCGGGTTTTTCTATACAGCCAATTACTTGCCACCACCCCCAACCTTAGGTATGCCCAAGGAAAATGATCCTGGGGCAACCGGCTGACTGCTTGTCAAATCAATAAGTTATTGGCTTCTCTGCGGCAAAGTCATCTAATCAAATAGCAAAATCGAAGATCCACTCATACCCAAAAAAAACCGAAAATGATCTTGGAAAACAAGAACTAGAGCTGTAGCCGGAGGCAGCTATCTCCTTTTGGCTATTTGATTTTGAAGGTCTCGGGTTTGGGAAAGAGATTAAGGAGTTCCTTCTGCAACCCCACGTTATCTTCCAGTGGTTTCTTTACGGGCTGGAATTCCCTGGGGCCGGGGGGCGGCGATTCTTTAACCGCCGCAGTCTGGGCAGTCTTGGCGTCCCGGGCCGGGGGGGTGACCCTCCCGGGAGGCGGCAGCTTAGGGGCCGGTACAGCCTTGAGTGCAGGGGGCGCCGGCGCCGGTTGGGTTGACGGCGCCGGAGGTGCGGCCTTTTTTGGGGCCTGGGCCGAAGCAGGTTTGATGGTCAACGCCTTTTGCTTGTCTTTATCCAGATAGTTGACAATGATACTCACCCGCCGGTTCCGGTCATCATTGGGGTTATCGTTGACAAAGAGGCGGCGGTCGGCATAACCCCGCACCTCCGAAATCTGGTCGGGCTTGACTCCTGAATCGCCCATCAAGCGCCGGGCGGCGTTGGCCCGGTCTGCGGATAATTCCCAGTTGGTATAACTCTGGCTGCCGTAGGGGCGGCTGTCCGTATGGCCTTCAATGGTCAGGCGGTTGGGCAAGACGCCCAGTTCTTCGGAGATCACCCCGAAGATCTTCTTGGCATCTTGATTGATCTTGGCGCTGCCCACCTCAAAAAAGCGGGCGTTCTCCTTTTCCATGAGTTCAATGCGCAGCCCCTCATCGGTGAGCTCAAAACGCACCTGATCCTTCAGGTTCGTCAGTTCCGGCAGTTGGGCCAGCATTTCCTGAATCTTTTTCTTGGTTTCCTCCAGGCGTTTCTGGTCGTCGATCACTTCCGCGGGCGCGGGCGCGGGTCTTTGCAATTGCTGGCTATGGCCGGGAGTGGGCATCTCCCCGCCAATATTACTATTCTCCATGAGCCCCTGGGAATGGGGCAATAGTCCAGGGTCCTTGAAATATTGGGCGACATTCTGGCGGATGGATTGGCTCTGGGCCATAATCCACAGGACGATGAACAGGGCCATCATGGCGGTGACGAAATCCGCGTAAGCCACCTTCCAGGCCCCGCCGTGATGGCCGCCGTGGTGTCCCTTCTTTTTGATGATCCGTACGAATTGCGCTTCGCCGTTTAAGTTAGACATAGACTTTCTTTAAAAGCTCTTGGAGGACTGGCCGGCAACGTCCCGCCAATCGGAGGCAATTTGGGTATCTTATTTATATTATTTAATTATTAACCGACGGACCTACAACTGATAACAGAAAACCCAAAGCTATATTTAATTGCTTTTAATCTTTATGGCCCGGCAGGCTTCTTCCACTACCCCGAAGCTGGGGCGCAGGTCAGTGGTAATCACCCGGCGGGCGAATTCCACGGCGACGATGGGCGCCATGCCTTTGGCGTAGGCCACCACCCCGGCTTTAATGGATTTTAAAAAGAGTTCTTCCGCTTCCGCCTGACTCTCCAACTGAGTGGCTAAGGGTGAAACAAAACCGTAACACAGGAGCACCCCCAGGAAGGTGCCCACCAGGGCCGCGGCCACATGGTGCCCCACTTCCGAGGCCGGCCCGCCAATGGACTGCATGGTGATGACAATCCCCAACACTGCGGCCACGATTCCCAAACCGGGCAGGGAATCGCCGATTTTCGCCAACATGCCGCTGGGCTTACGACCTTCCGCTTCCTGGGTCTCCAGATCCGCGTCCAGGATCATCTCCAGTTCCAGGGCCGGCACCCCCCCCACCACCAGGAGTTTCAAGGAGTCGGTAATATACTCCAGGGCGTGATGATTTTTATGCACCACGGGGTATCTGGCAAACAGCTCACTCTCATGGGGGTTCTCCACATGGGGTTCCAGGTTTAAAAGACCTTTGACCCGGGCGGTTTGGAAGATTTCATAAAGAAGTTGCAGCATTTCCACAAAATTCTGTTGGGTATGGCCTCCGGATTTAAGGGCGCTGAGAGAATAGGAGATGATCTTTTTCAGGACCGGCATGGGCGTGGAAACCAGGAGGGCTCCCAGTGACGCGCCGCCGATGATGACGAATTCCGACCATTGCAGCAGGGTCAGCAGATTTCCCCCGGCCAGAAGAAAACCGCCGATAACCGAGAAGATAACTACGCCAAAACCAGCTAGTACCAGCACTTTTTGACCCGAACACCTCGAGGGCGAAAATTAGGCTACGCCTCCCCTCCAGTTTTGTTATCGGTTAAAAACCGGCCCTTCTTTAAACATTTTCCCGGCCGGACCTGGCCTTTTTTCTGGGTTACCCATTATAATTATTGATAAATTATGTCTTAGAAAACGATGGCTGAGAAAAACCGGAGAGGACCGGAACAAAAATGTCTCAAGTAATCTGCCCCATCGCCCCAAGGAAGAAAGGCTGCACGCAGCAGGTGGGCCAGGGAAAATTAAAGTCCGGATGCCCTTGGTTAAAATAGATGTTGCCTACTAGGCTGCTGATCCCTATGATAATGGGGCCTTGCAGGAAAAAGAGAGGGGAATTATACTTTAGCTGACCGCGTTTCACTCTCATTCAAGGAGGAGACGATGCCGACCTACGAATACCTCTGTGGCCAGTGTGGCCATGCCTTCACCATTGTTATCAGCCTTAGCGATTACGAAGCCGGCAAGGTCAACTGCCCCAAGTGCAAATCTCCGGAAGTTAAACAACAGTTGACCTCCTTCATCTCTAAGACTTCCCGGAAGAGTTAACCCCCGGCTCCAGGACGCCATTGGCGCACGTCCGCACCCCCGGCGGAGATCCTCAGGCTGACCGCGCCGGCCGCGGTGACCAGGCAGCGGCCGCCGGGGGGCAGGCTGCCGGTCGCCAGACCCTCCGGGGGAACTCCATAGATGATGATGATTTCCGGGTGCAGGCTTCCGGCCAGGGCGTCCAGGTCCGGAGCCGGCTTCCCGGAGATAAACAGCGCCGCCAGCCTGGTTCCGGGGGGAAGGTTCCATTCCCCGCCTGGGAGCCGGGTCCCCGGGGGCAGGATTAAGACCACCCTGCCCTGATAAGAGAGTTGTAGGGCCACCCCTCTTCCGCCTAAAGGCCGCAAGGCCAGCCCCACACTCCCTAAAGTCCCGGGCGGGTTGCCCCTCTCCAGGGAGCGGGGCGAGCGCCTCTCATCCCCCAGCAAATTAATGAACTCATAGCAAGCCGGTCCCTGGGGCCCCCGGCGGCCGAACCAGAACTGCCCCACCTGAAACTGCCGGGCCAGGGCCAACAGTTCCGGGGCGTTGCCCTGGGCCAGGTTGAGGGCCATGACTTCATCCAGACGTCGCCATTGACGCCAATGCAGATAGTCGGGCAAAGGACCCGGACCACCCCCTCCCTGTCCCGGCCAGGAAGGCCCGGGAGCCGAAAAAACCAGGCGCTGCCCCTCAGGGCTGACCGCCACTCCCGCCAGAGCCCCCCCGGTATCCAGACAGGTTACTTCCAGGTCCTTGGGGGCCAGGAGCCCAGGCAGGGATATCGTCCCCACCAGGACCAAGCCGGCTAGGGCCGCACCCGTCCAGGTCCACCACCGCCGCCGTGGAGGGAACAGCATCACCCACAACAAGAAATAGGCGGCTATCTGCCACCAAGTGGGGGTGGCACAAATAAAGGCGCTCCCCGGCAACCGGGCCGCTGCGGCCACCGCTTCATATGCCAGCCATAAGGGGATTTGCCCCAGGGCCAACAATATTTGAGCCACCGGCGTCAAGTGGAGGCTTTGGGCCAAAACCGCGGCCTCCCCCAAGGGCAAGGCTAAAAGCAGGACCAGGGGGATGGCCACCAGATTGACCGCAGCCCCCAGTAAAGAAACCACCTGGAAATAAGCAGCCACCAGCGGGGCAGTGGCCAGCGTAGCTACCACGGACACCACTGCGGCCTCCTTGCACCAGCGCCAACTTTTAATTCCCCATCTTCGCAGCCACCAGTGGAAGGACAAATCCTCCCAGTCCCAATGGAACCAGCGGGGCAAAAAATAGAGGATCCCGGCCACCGCGGTAAAAGAGAGTTGAAAGGAAATGGTATAAAGTCGCAGGGGGCTCAGGCACAAAATGAGCAAAGCCGCCAGGGCCAGGGCGCTCCAGACCTCCCGGGGCCTTCCTAGAAAAAGGAGCAGCAGGCAGGCCAGGACCATGATCTCCGCCCGCTGGGTGGCAGGCGATCCTCCGGCCATCCAGGCGTAAGCCACCACCGGGACCGCGGCCACCAGGGTGGAGACCTGCAACGCGTTGATCCTCAGGAGCAGCCGGGGAAAGCACCTGAGCCCCCAAAAGCACAGGAAATAAGCCACCGCGGCCACTGCGCCCAGGTGCATGCCGCTGATCACCAACAGATGGCTGGCGCCCGTGCGGCTGAAGGCCTGGCGCATCTTTTGGGTGATTTCCCCCTGGTCCCCCAGGAGCAGGGCCAGATACATGGCCCGGGGCACGGGGGGCAACTCTTCGAGCAACCGGCGGATGCTCCCCCGGAGACGTTCCCGTAAGGGGGATGCCCCGGCATTGGCCAGAACGATTAAATCCCCAGGATGGCGCAGGCTTGCCACCCGGAAGATGCCGTCCGCGGCCAGATAACGGGCCCGGTCGAAGGTCCCGGGATTTTTCAGCACCCGGGGGGACCGAAGCCGGGTCTTAAGGATTAGGGACGCACCCACCGGCGGGGTTTTAAGGGGCGGAGCGGTCAGCAGCAGTTGGCCGGACACCGGACGCCAGCCCCCAGGGCTGCGCCAGGCGGTCACGTCCACTAACATCTGCACCCCCTGGGCGCCGGTCTTGCCGGGCCGTTCCAGCCGCGCCCTCAAGGTCAGTTCTTCTTTCAGAGGCAGGTCTATGAGGTGTGGGGGAGGGAAGAAAGGCTGCCGGGCCTGCTGATAAAAGGCCACTCCCAGGAAACAGAAAAAGGCCAGGGCCAGCCACCCGGCCCGGGGCCTGGTCCACCAGGCCAATACCAGCAACACCCACAGGATCAACAACCCCGCCGGTAGCCAACCGCCGGGAATCGTTAGGCCCCAACCGGGCGCGGCCAGCCCGCCCATAAAAGCCAGGGTCACCCAGACCAGAGGCCGGGCCACCCGGCGGACCGGGGCTTCAGCTAGCCCCGGGGTTGGGAGGATGAGGTTATCTGGGTTTTCTGTTTCCGTTTTTCTGGTTCCTTATTATGGGCCTGAGGTATTTGATCCTCCCAGGGATAGCCGCCAATCCGCCAGCGCCAAGACTGAAAAACGTTTTTTATCTGCAAGAATCCAGTGTTGCCTGGGCAAAGTTAAAGTACTGCCTAATTTTGCCGATAAAGGAGTATAAGAAGATTAAAATCCTTTTTAATCAAGTTAAATTATACTTAAACAAAACTTATGTATTGACAAATACTTATAAAATCATTAATAATTTTTCCATGTGGACGAAAATAACCCTGCTGGCCGTTTCTCTGTTACTCCTGGCGCTGCCCGCGGTCGGGGCTTCTTCTCCCCAGGTGAGCGCCGACGGCTCCCTGGTCCTGGATAGCAAAGAGTCCGCCCTGAAGCTGAATTCCGGTGACACCCTCCTGGACCTGAAGACTCTGGGCACTGAAGTGCAGGCCTATATCTTCCATAATCGCACTAGGGTCTGGTCCCCCAACTTTGTTTACCGCACCCGTACACCTGCCTGGAACCCTTTGCCCAATCGCCAGTTGGAGGCCCTGATCTGCAAATATTCCCGGCGCTACCAGGTGGACCCGTCTTTAATCCGGGCGGTAATGCGCCATGAGTCGGCCTACAATCCCCAGGCGGTCTCTCCCAAAGGCGCTCAGGGTCTGATGCAGTTGATGCCCGACACCGCGGCGCTCATGGGGGTGAGGGACCCCTTTGATCCGGAGCAGAACATCGCCGGCGGCGTGGGCTATCTCCGGCACTGCCTGGACCGGTTCCAGCAAAATGTACCCCTGGCCGTGGCCGCTTACAACGCCGGCCCGGGAGCCGTGGCCAAATATTGCAGCATTCCTCCTTATAACGAAACCCAATCCTTTGTCCAGAATGTGCTGGGGTCTTACCAGGCCTTCAGCCTGGCGCCGCCGGCCACCCACCAAGCCGCCGCCGGCAAAAAGAAGGCCAAGGTGCGCCAAGGCAAGATTAAATCCCGGTCCCGGGGCCCCAAGATCATCGAGGTCAAACCCCGGAAAAAGACCCGGAAACAAACGGCCTCAAAACCCTCGGATTAAGCTCCCAGAAGCCCCTCTTTTCCCGGGAGCCTGATGGCCTCCCCCAATTAATTGAGATGCGTAGCCTTTTTCTCCAGAATGGCTGCTCCTTCCCCCACTATCCGGGGCAGGTCTCCCGGCAAATTCGTGGTCGCAGTTGTTTCCTGCAATTCCTTGGGCTGCTTTTGGGCCGCGCCCGTCAAAGGGCATCCCAGCAGCAGGCAGATCGTTAAAGAGATGGTCAAACCAAACCGGAATAATTTTACAGGCAGGCAACCTCCTATTATGTTCAAAGTTCAAAGTTCAAGGTTCAAGGTTCAAGGTTCAAGGTTGATTGAATACCCCAACTTTGTGCTTTTCTAGGGGAAAAATCTTCGCAGAGATAATGAGGCGTAGAAATAATACTAGCTGGTTGCCGGTCGCAGCTTAGATACTATGGGGATATAAATTTATTGTCAATCTGTGGGGCTTGGTCTGATTTTGGCCAATTATTTGATAATTATGGAATATTTCATAAATTTTTCCAGGCAGCCGCCTCTAGCCCCCCGGCACACTCCCAAATTATCAGAAGCTTGCGGAAGTTCCGGGATCAACTTGGAACTTTGAACCTGGAACCTTGAACTTTTTTTAAGCCGCCCCCGGCTCCAGGAAGAGGACCTGGGTGCTGTCGTCGTAGGCCAGCAGTTCGGCGTACCGGCCCCAGTCGATGGCGGTGTCCAACTGGCGTTCGGCTTCCTCTTCGTGGAATTCCAGTTCCAGGGCCTTTTGCACCACGTCCCACTCCATCTGCTTCTTGTCGCTGGCCCTCAGCAGCCCCAACAGCCATTTAAACAGGGGCAGGCGCCGGATACGGGTGGCGAAGATCTCTTTGCGGGATCGGATGGAGGCTTCCGCAAAGGTCTCCCCCAGGGGATTCAGGGTGATGTCCCCGTAAGCCACGTTGGCGAAACCCAGGAGTTCCGCGGTCTCAATGAGCCGCAGCAGTTCGTCGGAATTCACCTGGAGTTCCTGGGCCAGGGCGTAAATGTCGGCCCGGTTATTGGGCATGTTGTCCAGGTGCTCCAAGAGGCCGGTGAGATCGTCGATGTTGATGTGGGGCAGGGCCCGGGTGCGACCCGGCTCGCCGGGCGCGGTGCCCAACTCCACGTGTTCCGGCTGGGTCTGGCCGGCCAGGACCATGTAGACCCGGTCCACCAGGTTGATAAACTTGGGGTCCTTGCGGTTCCGGGGCAGGGGCAGGTCCACCTTGAGGTTCATGATCACCCTGCCCGGGTCCTTGTCCATCACCACGATGCGGTCCGCCATGAAGACCGCCTCCTCGATGTGGTGGGTGGCCATGAGGATGGCCCGGGTGGGGATATGGCCGCTGGTCCACAACTCCAGGAGTTCCCCCCGGAGGGATTCGGCGCTGAGCACGTCCAGGGCCGAGAAAGGTTCATCCAGACAGAGCAATTCCGGCTCCACCGCCATGGCCCGGGCGAATCCCACTTTTTGCAGCATGCCCCCGGACAGCTCCCGGGGATAGGCGTTCTCGAAGCCGTCTAATCCCACCCGGTCCAGGAGATCCAGGGCCCGGGTGGTCCGCAGCTTGGGGGGCACCCCCCGGGCCTTGAGGGCCACTTCCACGTTTTCCTGGACCGTGAGCCAGGGAAAGAGGGCGAAGGTCTGGAAGACGATGGTGGCGTGGGGATTAACCCCCTCTAAGGGCTTGTCCCGGTACAAAACCCGGCCGGAAGTGGGCGACTGGAGACCGGTGATGATGCGCAGCAGGGTGCTCTTGCCGCAGCCGGTGGGACCCATCAGCGCTGCGAACTCCCCTTCGTGCAAGGCCAGGTCCACTTCCCGGATGGCAGTAAATTTGCTGTCGCCGCTGCTGTAAATCTGGCTGATGTTCTTCAGTTCCAAGAGATTGTCGGACATGAATCAATCCAGGCGGTACCGCTCTTCGGCCAGGCGGTACAATCTTTGCCAAAACAGGCGGTTGACGGTGATTACTGCCAGGATCAGACTGAGGGTGGCAGCCAGCAGCATGGGAAAATCCCCGGCGCCCGTGGCTTTGGCGATCAAGGCGCCCACCCCCACGGTATCGTAGGTCCGGCCTCCGAACTGGGTGTATTCCGCCACCACACTGGCGTTCCAGGCGCCGCCCACCGCGGCGATGGCCCCGGTGATGGCGTAAGGGAAAATGGCCGGGAGGATCAGCGAACGCCAGCGTTCCCAACGGCTTAATTGTAGCAGATTCGAGGTATCCCGCAATTCCCGGGGAATGGCGCTGGCCCCGGCAATGATATTAAACAGCAGATACCATTGGGTGCCCAGGAGCATCAGCAGAATGGCCGCCATATTGAGCCCTCCTGGCAAGCCGATGACCAGCAGCAGCAGGACGGGGAACAGGGCGGTGGCCGGCACCGAGGCGGCGATTTGCACCACCGGCTGCAGCCAGGCGGACAGCCGGGGATTGCTGCCGATGGCCACCCCCGCGGGAATGGTCCAACCCAGGGCGATCAGCAGCGCCGCCACCACCCGCAAGAGGGTGAACAACACCCCCAGGGCGATTTCCCCCCATTGCTCCAGTCTCAGGTGCCACAGCATCCCCCCGGCCAGGATGGCGCCGTAGGCCAGAGCCACGGCCCCCGCCGTCCCCAGGGGATAATAAAACCACCGGGTCCGGCGCCCCGATGGGGCCTTGACGCTTACCGCCGGAATATGACGGCTCAACCATTCATCCACCAGGACAAAAGGCCGCCGGAGTACCCCTTGGATAAAGACGTTCAGAACCCGGGAACTCCGTAAGGCATTGTAAAACCAGGAGGTGGGCGGGTTGTCGCTCTCCACCATGGACATGGTAAAACGCTCGGACCAGGCCAAAAGCGGCCGCCAGACCAGTTGATCCAGAGTAACGATGGTGAGGATCAGGGCCGCCAGACCCCAGATGACGGCCTCCGGGTTGTTGCGGTTGGCGGCCTCCTGGAGGTAAGCCCCCAGGCCCGGCAACCGGAAATTCTTCTCGCCGACGCTGAAAATCTCCGCGGCCATGAGAAAAAACCAGCCCCCGGCCCAACTGGCCATGCTGTTCCAGATCAGGCTGATGGCCGCAAAGGGCAATTCCAGGACCTTGAAACGCAGCCAGGGGTTGAAGCGGAAGACGGTGCTGGCCTGCTGCAAATTCCTGGGGATGGTGGTCAACGACTGGTACCAGGCAAAGGCGATATTCCAGGCCTGACTGGTAAAGATGAGGACGATGGAGGAAAGCTCCAGGGCCCAGGGCGTGGGCATAATGGCGCTGAAGCTGAGCAGGGCCACCGGCAGAAAAGAGAGAATGGGGATGCTCTGCAAGACGTCCAGGAGGGGGATGAGCAACTTCTCCGCGGTGCGGCTCCGGGCCGCCAGATAGCCGAAGACCATGGAGAAGATGATGGAAAGGAGATAAGCCCAGACCATGCGCTCCAGGGACAGGCCCACGTAATAGGGCAAGACCCGGGGCGACAGATCGATCTCCGGTCCCTTGATGACCGTGGGCGCTCCCAGCCCCAGGCGGATTCCCCCATATAAGAGCAGGGCCAGGCCCAGAAAGACCACGACGTCCCCCCAGGCCAGGCGGCGCCAGGGCGGCAGTTGGAACTTAAAAATCCGGGGGAAAGGAGTCATGGCCGTTTATCCATTGATAGAACATGGTAGCATAATTTTCCCGGAAAAATTAATTTTGGGATATTTATGGTATATTTTAACAGTTCATCGGATCGAGGTGCGCTTTGCGGGCTTTATTGGCTTTAGAAGATGGTTTGGTGCTTACGGGGCGGTCCTTCACCGGCCCCGGGGAGTGCGCCGGAGAGGTGGTCTTCAATACCTCCATGACCGGCTACCAGGAGATATTAACCGATCCCTCCTACAAGGGGCAGATCGTCACCATGACTTATCCCCTCATGGGGAACTACGGCGTCAACCTTGAGGACCTGGAGTCCCGGGGCGTGCAGGTGGAAGGCTTTATTGTCAAGGAATACCACCCCTACCCTTCCAACTGGCGGGCCAGAGGCAACCTGGCCGACTACCTCAAAGCCGGGGGCAAACTGGGAGTAGAGGGTCTGGACACCCGGGCCATTACCAAGCGCCTCCGGGAAGTGGGGGCCATGCGGGGCATCGTCTCCACCGAGGACCTGGACCCGGAGCGCCTGGTCCGCCGGGTTAAAGAAGAAGTCCCGGATATGAACGGCCAGGACCTGGTGCCCCTGGTCACCTGCCAGGCTCCCTATTGGTGGGAGGAGAATGTGGAACAGCCGCCCCCGGCTGTTACCTTGGAGAATCTGGAAGCTCTGTGGAAACAACGCTCCGGCAAGAAAGTCATCCTCTACGACTACGGGGTCAAGTTCAACATCATCCGCAGCCTCAAGGCCCGGGGACTGGAAGTGCTGGTGGTGCCCGCCACCACTCCGGCGGCGGACATCTTGAAACTCAACCCGGACGGGATTTTACTCTCCAACGGCCCCGGGGACCCGGCCGCGGTCACCTACGCCATCGACAACGTCCGCCAGTGTTTGGGGGCCGCGCCCCTGTTCGGCATCTGCCTGGGGCACCAGATCCTGGGGCTGGCCCTGGGGGGCCGCACCTTTAAGCTGAAATTCGGCCACCGGGGGGCCAACCAGCCGGTGAAAAATCTTGTCAGCGGCCGGGTGGAAATCACCTCCCAGAACCACGGTTTCGCGGTGGACCTGGAGTCCATCCCCGACCCGGAAGTGGAGCTGACCCATATAAACCTTAACGACAACACCCTGGAGGGCCTGCGCCACCCCAAAATCAAGGCCTTTTCCGTCCAATACCACCCCGAGGCCTCCCCGGGACCCCACGACGCGGATTACCTATTTGATGAGTTTTTGCAGGCGGTTAAGAGAGAATGATATTTTGTTGCATTACCTCGATAACATAATTAACTTTGGCAAAATCGCTCTTTAATCAGGCTTTTTAAGTCCCCCTTTCCTAAAGGGGGATTTAGGGGGATTTTCAAAGGCTTATAAAATCCCCCCTGCCCCCCTTTAGAAAAGGGGGGAAAATCCGTGCATTCATCAGCAACTAGTGCCAAACCTCCAGTTTGGTTAATATGTCATTCTGAGTCATCCAGGGTGGGCACGGCCCACCATTTATCACCTTCACAGCCCGGCAAGCTTTAATGGTGGGCCGTGCCCACCCTACATGGCTAAGAGGAATACGTCGTGGATTTAGACCAGAACCTGGTTGAAGAGATCATAAGCCGCATTTTAGCTGTAACCCCGGCGGAGCGCATCATCCTGTTCGGCTCCGCCGCAAGCGGCGAAATGACCCGGGATAGTGATATCGACCTGCTGGTGCTTAAGTCAGCGCCCGGCAATCCCCGCCAGGAAAGCGTGCGGGTGCGGCAGGCTCTCATAGGTCTGGATCATCCTTTTGACATCATTGTCATGGCCACGGAGCGCTTTGAGGAAAGCAAAGAGGTCATCGGCGGCCTCGCCTATCCGGCCAATAAATACGGGAAAGTGATCTATGAAGCCGCCTGATAGTAATTCATCATCATAGTTGTTTTCCCGTAGGGGCGAACCTTGTGTTCGCCCTGGACGCTGGGCGAACACAAGGTTCGCCACGCCATAAAGCACAGGCGAGACGCCTGTGCCACCAATATTTCTAATAAAGCTGCTTTAAGGAATAGAAACCATGAAACTCAAAGTAGTCTTAGAACCCAGCGATGAAGGCGGCTTCACTGTTTATGTTCCTTCCCTGCCAGGCTGTATCAGTGAAGGGGATACTAGAGAAGAAGCCCTGGCCAACATTCAGGAAGCCATCGAGCTTTATCTGGAAGAGGAAGACTTGATGCCATTACCGACAAAGGCCCAGGTCATTGAGTTGGTGCTGTGACCCTGGCCCGCACCCCATATTAACTTTGAACTTTGAACCTTGAACTTTGAACTTTGAACTTTGAACCTTGAACTTTGAACTATGAACTTTGAACTTCTCAGGACCGAGGAGGGCAACAACATGACCCGGAAATACCTGGCAGTCACCTGCATCGTCTTCGCTCTCGCGCTGGCGTGGGCGGGCGCCGCCTTCGCCGCCCAACCCGCGCCCATCGGCCGCTTTCTGCACCTGGAGGGACAGGTGGACCTCCTCAAGGGCGGGAAGCTCCCGGCGGTGGCCGCCAAGATCACCGAGCCGCTTTATCCCGGCGACGTGATCCGCACCAAGTCCAAGTCCCGGGCCCAGATGCTCTTCATAGACGATTCGGTCCTCACGCTCTCTCCGGAGTCCCGGGTGGCGGTGGCGGACTTTTTTTATGACCAGGGTTATCACCGCCGCCGGGTCCTCCTCCAGCTCTTCCGGGGCCTGGCCCACACCGTGGTCAAAAAGATCCTGGCCCTGGAAGGGCCCGATTTCCTCATGCACACCCAGACCGTAGCCATCGGGGTCAGGGGCACCGAGTGGTACACCCTCATCCTCCCCAACCGCACCAATGTCTATAATATCGAGGGCCTCCTGGAGCTGCGCTCCACCAACCCCCTGATCCTCGGCAGCATCCTCCTCCAGTCCCTGCAATACCGGGAGGTGCGCCGGGACCAGCCCCCGGGACCGGCCCAAGAGATCACCCCGGCCATCCTGAGCGCGCTGCGGCGCATGATGTTCACGGGCCCGGGGGAAATACCCCCGGAAATCTCCGGAAGCGCCGGCACGCCGCCGGAAGTGGAGCAGATCAGGGTGCCGGAGGCCATCACCTCCCCTTACGCGCCGAGTCTCAGCCCGGCCCAGCCCGGGAGGCCCCAGACGCCCCAAACCCCCGTCGCCGGTCCGTAAACAGTTGCCGGGATAGTGAGTTGTGCCCAGGGAGAGCCTGGTCCTGGCGCGATATATGCCAGAAGGAGAGATGCTGCGGCTAAGGAAAACCACTTATTTAAAACCTGATCCTGGTTGGACCCCGGCCCATCCTTAGAGGAGTCCCGGACAAAATCTTCATTGAAGTAACGGCCAAAAACCGTTAAATTAACGGGGAATTTTTGAGGCCGGGGAGAAACCCCAAGTCTCTATTCCGCCCAGAAAAAAACCAATTAAGCATCGGAACCAATGCCCAAACGCACGGACATCAAGAAAATCCTCATCATCGGCTCCGGGCCCATCATCATCTCCCAGGCCTGCGAATTCGACTACTCCGGCACCCAGGCCTGTAAAGCGCTAAGGGAAGAAGGCTTCGAAGTGGTGCTCATCAACTCCAACCCCGCCACCATCATGACCGACCCCCATATGGCCGACCGCACCTACATCGAGCCCATCACCCCGGAAATGGTCTGCCAGGTCATCGAGCGGGAGCGCCCGGACGCCATCCTCCCCACCCTGGGGGGGCAGACCGGCCTTAATTGCGCCATTGCCGTGGCCGACACCGGCATCCTGGAGCGGTTGGGGGTGGAGATGATCGGCGCCAACCCCGAGGTCATCAAAAAGGCGGAAGACCGGGAGCTCTTCCGGGACGCCATGACCAAGATCGGCCTGCGGGTACCTAAGAGCGCCATAGTCCGCAGCCTGGACGAGGCCCTGGCCGCGGCCCCGGAGATCGGCTACCCCATCATCGTTCGCCCCAGCTTTACCTTGGGCGGCACCGGCGGCGGCATCGCCTACAACCTGGAAGACCTCCGGGACCTGGCCTCCCAAGGTATGGAAGCCAGCATTATCCACGAAGTCATGCTGGAAGAATCGGTGGTGGGCTGGAAGGAATTCGAGCTGGAGGTGATGCGGGACTTCGCCGACAACGTGGTCATCATCTGCTCCATCGAAAACGTGGACCCCATGGGCGTCCACACCGGGGACTCCATCACCGTGGCCCCGGCCCAGACCCTCACCGACCGGGAATACCAGGAGATGCGGGACGCGGCCATTGCCATCATCCGGGAAATCGGCGTGGAAACCGGGGGCTCCAACATCCAGTTCGCCGTTAACCCCACCAACGGGGAGATGGTGGTCATCGAGATGAACCCCCGGGTCTCCCGCTCCTCGGCCCTGGCTTCCAAGGCCACGGGCTTCCCCATCGCCAAGATCGCGGCCAAGCTGGCCGTGGGCTTCACCCTGGATGAAATCAAAAACGACATCACCCGGGAGACCTACGCCTCCTTTGAGCCCACCATCGACTACTGCGTGGTGAAAATCCCCCGCTGGGCCTTCGAGAAATTCCCCGGGGCCCAGGATTATCTCACCACGGCCATGAAGTCCGTGGGCGAAATCATGTCCATCGGCCGCACCTTCAAAGAGGCCCTGCAAAAAGGCATCCGCTCCCTGGAGATCTCCCGCTTCGGCTTGGGCGCGGACGGCAAGGATCTTCCGGAAGTCTCCCCCCAGGAATTGACCTGCAAGCTCCGGCTCCCCAATTCCCAGCGCCTCTTCTACCTGCGCCAGGCCTTCCGCCAGGGGATGTCCGTGGGGGAAGTCTACGACCTCACCCATATCGACCCCTGGTTTCTCCACCAGATTCAAGACCTGGTGGCCTTTACCGCGGAACTGGCCATCTTCGGGGAGCTGCTGCGCCAGGGCCGGGGCCAGGACCAGGCGGAGGAGATGCTCCGCCGGGCCAAGGAATACGGCTTCTCCGATGTGCAACTGGCCCACCTCTGGGGCGGCAGCGAAGAACATCTGGCGAGCATGCGCCGGGAGCACCGGGTGACCCCGGTCTATAAACTGGTGGACACCTGCGCCGCGGAATTCGAGGCTTATACCCCCTATTTTTACTCTACTTATGAGTGGGAGGATGAAGTCCGGCATACCGACCGGGAGAAGGTAATGATCCTGGGCGGCGGCCCCAACCGCATCGGCCAGGGCATCGAATTCGACTACTGCTGCTGCCAGGCCTCCTTTGCCTTAAAGGAAATCGGCATCGAATCCATCATGGTCAATTCCAACCCGGAGACGGTGTCCACGGACTACGACACCTCGGACAAGCTCTATTTCGAACCCCTGACCCGGGAAGACGTGCTGCACATCGCCGCCGCGGAAAAGCCCAAGGGTCTGATCCTCCAGTTCGGGGGCCAAACCCCCCTGAACCTGGCGGTGCCCCTGGGCCGGGCCGGGGTGCACATCCTGGGCACTTCCGCCGACGCCATCGACCGGGCCGAAGACCGGGAGCTCTTCCAGCATCTCCTACAAAAACTGGGCCTGAAGCAGCCCCCCAATGATACCGTCCGCAGCGTGAAAGAGGCCCTGAAAGTGGCCCACCGCATCCACTATCCGGTGCTGGTCCGGCCCTCCTACGTCTTAGGGGGCCGGGCCATGCAGATCGTGGCCGATGATACCGGGCTGGTTAACTTCATGAACTGGGCCCTGGAGGCCTCCCCGGAGCACCCCATCCTCATCGACAAGTTCCTGGAGGACGCCACCGAAGTGGACGTGGACGCCATCTGCGACGGGCGGCGCACGGTCATCGGCGGCATCATGGAGCACATCGAGGAAGCGGGCATCCATTCCGGGGATTCCGCCTGCGTGCTGCCGCCTTATTCCCTGTCGAAGGACATCCAGGAGGAAATCAAGCGCCAGACCCGGGCCTTGGCCCAGGAATTGGGGGTGGTGGGCCTGATGAATATCCAGTTCGCGGTGAAACGCGGCCAGGTTTACGTACTGGAGGTCAACCCCCGGGCCTCCCGCACCGTGCCCTTTGTCTCCAAGGCCACCGGCGTCTCCCTGGCACAGTTGGCCACCAAGGTGATGCTGGGGTATACCCTGGAAGAACTGGGCTTTACCCAGGAAATCGAGCCCCCCTATTTTGCCGTCAAAGAATCCGTCTTCCCCTTCCGGCGCTTCCCCGGCGTGGACCCCATGTTGGGCCCGGAGATGCGCTCCACCGGCGAAGTAATGGGCCTGGACAAGGACTTTGGGTTGGCCTACGCCAAATCCCAGTTGGCCGCCGGCCAGATTCTGCCCCTAAGCGGCGGGGTGATCTTCAGCGTCAAAGATCATGATAAGGCCGCGGCCCTGAAAGTGGCCCGGGGCTTTGCCGCGGAAGGATTCAACCTCTACGCCACCGCCGGCACCGCCGCCTTCTTGCAGGAAGACGGCTTGGCGGTCACCAAGGTCTATAAACTCCGGGAAGGGCGGCCGCATATCATCGACTGCATCAAGAGCCACGAAATCGCCCTCCTGGTCAACACCCCCGAAGGCCGCTACACCCCCGCGGACTCCTACTCCATCCGCCGGGCCGCCCTGGAATACAACATCGCCTACACCACCACCATCCCCGCGGCCCGGGCCACCCTGGACGCCATCAAAGCCATGAAACGTGGCAAACTGGAAGTAAAGAGCCTGCAAGAGTATCATGAAGGGTTTGATAATTAAGTGTAGAACTAAAATGTCCAAACTGGAAGACTTAATCAAAGCCCTGCCGCCGGAGTTGCACCGGGAGGCGGAGGCCTATTTGGAATCCCTGATCGCCGGGAAGGGCCGGAAGCCGACACGGGCCTTGAAACTGGATTGGCGGGGAGGCTTGCAGGACCTCAAGGATCGATATGCCTCGGTGGACCTCCAGCACAAAGCTATGCAGTGGTGGGGAGATTGATTCATCATACCATTTGGCCATCAAATGCATATTCTTTCGTAGGGGCGAACCTGGTGTTCGCCCCGGATGCGACTGGGCGAACACCAGGTTCGCTACGTCTAAGACCTTTTTGACTGTTGACAATTAGCTGAGGCTTGATGTACCGATGGTAGCAGAAGAAAGCATCTGCGAGGTTTGCAATCGCGCCGTCCAGGAAATTCAACAAAGATTTCGCCACGGCCCGCCGGGAATTAGCCGCCCAGGAAGACCAGATTTTCGCTTATTTGGATTAACAAGGAAACTTGTATGAGCAGAATAGGCCGGAATGCCCCTTGTCCTTGCGGGAGCGGGAAAAAGTACAAGAAGTGCTGTCTCCCCAAAGAACAAGCAAAACAAGTTCGTCAGCCGACATATCATGACCATTGCCTGGAAGTGGCGGATTCTTTGCGCAACCGGGTTTTGAAGTTTGCCGCAAAGGCCGGTTATAACCAGTATGTTGAAGATGCCTTTGATATTTACTGGCGAACCCTGGAGGAGGACCTTGATCCCCCCGAGGAGATGGACGAGGCCTGGCACATGAAATTCCTGGAATGGTACGTCCACGACTTTCCCATTCCTCCGGACGGCCTGCCCTTAATTAAACTCTACCTGGCAAGCAAACCAGTTCTTCCCGCGGAGGAGATGCAAGTCTTGCAAGATTGGCAGGACGCTTATATCTCGGTCTATCAAGTCAAGGAGGTGAAACCGGACCAGGGAGCGCTGGTGGAAGATATTTTCAGCGGCGAAGAATATTTCATCGCCGATGTTAGTATGTCAAGGCAGACCCGGAAATGGGAACTGCTCACCATGAGAAAAGTCAAGGTCCTGGATGAATGGCAGGCCTCCAGCGTGGCCAGCAGGGAGGCGCCTCAAGCCCAAGAAGAAATCCATTCCTTGGTGATGGAAGCTTTCAGATTATTTAAAAAGCTTGACCCGCGGAAACAATTGCCGGACTTCCTTCGGGAAATGGGATTCATGCTGCACCAGCGCCTTTTGACCTTGGAGGCCAATCCTCGCCAACCCCAAATTATAACTTCCAGCGGTGAAGAATTGACCTTCTGGGAAGCCCGTTATCACCTGGCCGATTTACCTGCGGCCGTCTCCAGGCTGAGGTCCCAAGAGGATTTTGCGGAATCCTCATGGGAAGAAGACAATGAGGGACTTCTCGGAAATTTTACTTTCGAATGGTTGGAGAAGGGGAAATCGGTCCGGAAAATAAAAAGAATTCAAGGGCAATCGGTCCTTAAAGGCCAAAAAGCAGATTCTTTTTTCACCCTGGGGTCTGGGCAGGGAAGCGCCAGAATCCTTGGGAGCGTGAGGTTGGAATCGAATCGGCTGATCTTGGAGGCCAAAGGCGAAAAACGGTTTGCCATCGGCAAGGAACGCCTGGAACGGGTGCTGGCCGGTTTGCTCCAACACCGGGAGGATACGGCAAAAACTTTGGAGGAAATGTTGGACGAGTATGCTGGCGCAATGCCTGAAGAACCTCCAGCAGAAATCCCCCCGGAAATCAAGCAGGCCTTATTGAAAGAATATCTGGACCAACATTATCAAAAATGGCTCGATGCCCCCCTTCCGGCCCTAAATGGTAAAACCCCGAGGAAGGCTATTAAGACCAAAGAAGGCCAACGGTTGGTGGAGCATCTATTAAGAACAATAGAGTATCATCATCAAACCAAAATTGAATATGACACCTCCTGGATCAGGAAGGAACTGGGAATGTGATCGGGTTGTATTGCTTAAAAAACCACAGGCGGGACGCCTGTGCCACTGCCTGTTCTGCCTTGTTTTTACGCGGCTACCAAAAATCCAAAAATCGTGTTAAGATTTCCCCATAATTATTTTTAATCTGCTAAACCTGCCATCAGGCCAATGAATATTACGGAAAACGGAAAACGGAAAACGGAAAACCAGGTCAGTGGCAAGGATGACCTGAGACCCCGGGAAAAATGCGGTATCTTCGGCATTTACGGCCATCCGGACGCGGCCCGGCTCACCTACTTCGGCCTCTACGCCTTGCAGCACCGGGGCCAGGAGTCCTGCGGCATCGTCAGCGGCGACGGTTGCCGGGTGCGCCAACACCGGGGTCTGGGCCTGGTGGCCGAGGTCTTCGATCCCCAGGTTCTGGAACAACTCCCCGGACACCTGGCCATCGGCCACGTGCGCTACTCCACCACCGGCTCCACCCTGCTCGTTAATGCCCAACCCTTCGTGGTGCAGCACGGGGGCCAAAGCCTGGCCGTGGGGCACAACGGCACCCTGACCAACGCCCGGGACATCCGCCGCCGCCTGGAGGAGGAGGGCTCCATCTTCCAATCCACCATGGATACGGAAGTCATCGTCCACCTCATGGCCCGGCACCGCCGGGGCAATCTCATCGACTTCATCGACTCCCTGGCCGCGGCCCTGGCCGAAGTCAAGGGCTCCTATTCCCTGGTTCTGGCCACTGCGGATAAGGTTATCGCCGCCCGGGACCCCCACGGCTTCCGCCCTTTAAGCCTGGGGCAGTTGAACGGCGCCTGGGTGGTGGCCTCCGAAACCTGCGCCCTGGACCTGGTGCAGGCCGACTACGTGCGGGACGTGGAACCCGGGGAAATCCTGGTCCTGGACGCCGACGGCCTCCATTCCCATAAACCTTTCCCGGCGGTGGCCCCCAAGTTCTGCATTTTCGAATACATCTATTTCGCCCGGCCCGACAGCCAGGTCTACGGCAAAAGTGTCTACCAGGTGCGCAAACGCCTGGGCGCGGCCCTGGCCCGGGAGCATCCGCTTTCCGGCGACCTGGTCATGCCCTTCCCCGACTCCGGGATTTACGCGGCCTTGGGTTACGCGGTGGCCAGCGGGCTGCCCTTCGAGTTGGGGGTCATCCGCAACCACTATGTGGGCCGCACCTTTATCCAGCCCTCCCAGACCATGCGGGATTTCTCCGTGAAGGTGAAACTCAACCCCGTGCGGGAAATTCTTAAAGGCAAAAGGGTGATCGTGGTGGAGGATTCCATCATCCGGGGCACCACCACCCGCTCCCGGATCAAGTCTTTGCGGGATGCCGGAGCTGAAGAAGTGAGCCTCCTGGTGAGCTGCCCCCCCACCCGCTTCCCTTGCTACTACGGCATCGACTTCTCCCATAAAGGCGAACTCATCGCCTCCCAGCAAGAGGTCGAGCAGATCCGGGACTTTCTGGGCCTGGACTATCTGGGTTATTTAAGCCTGGACGGCATGGTGGCCGCCACCCAGATGGACCACGACAACTTCTGTCTCTCCTGCTTCTCCGGGGACTATCCCGTGGCCCTGGAACAAGACTTCTCCAAGACCTGCTTCGAAGACGACGTCTGCGCCCCCGGGCCCCTGGAAGCTGCGGTGGTCTGTGAGAGGTGAGCAGTAAGCGGTAAGCAGTGAGCAGTAAAAACTTAATCCAAAGTGTCTTTATTGCTGCATGGAAGTAGTTCAAGGTTCACAGTTTAAAGTTCAAAGTTAAGATTCCGCTATAAAATACTTTTTATAATTGACCAGTGAGCCACAGGCTCACTTCCTACTGCTCACTGCTCACTACTTATGCGTATCGGCGTCATCTCCGACACCCACGGCCTGTTGCGGCCCCAGGCGGCCCAAGCCCTTCAAGGGGTGAGCCTTATCATCCACGCCGGAGACGTGGGCGACCCGGAAATCCTGGAGCATCTGGGCCGCCTGGCGCCGGTCAAGGCGGTCAGGGGCAACACCGACCGGGGCCAGTGGGCCCGGGCCCTGCCCCTCACCGAGGTGGTGGAGGTGGGCGAGATCCAGCTCTATGTCCTCCACGACCTCCACACCCTCGACCTGGACCCCAAGGCCGCGGGTTTCGCCGGGGTCATCTTCGGCCACTCCCACCGCCCCCACCTGGAGCGGAAAAACGGCGTCCTCTTTCTCAATCCCGGTTCCGCCGGTCCCCGGCGCTTCACCCTCCCCGTCTGCCTGGCTTACCTCAAAGTGCAAGGCCAGAGCCTGGAAGCGGAATTTGTCCCCCTCCTGGCCTGAATCTAACGCCCTCCGCCTCCACCCCTGTTTTTTCAGGATATTCCGGGGCTGACGGGTCAAATTCTCATGGTTTTCGGGCCTGGGCTGCTTATACCGAGTTGCAGTCAAAAAGATACTATACGTAGCGAACCTTGTGTTCGCCCCGGAGCCAGGGGCGAACACAAGGTTCGCCCCTACAGTTCAACGTCCTTTGAATGCGAATTGGTATTACCTGGGCCTTTTTTATGGGGAGGGGGGAATCAAGTTCCCATTCCCCGGCTCCGGATGATTTGCCCCGGAGTTCAAGTTTCCCGCCATTGAGCCGATAATCATGAAAGAAGCGCCATACTGCCCCGGAGCGGCAAGACCCTCTTCTGCCCGGAAGGTCTGGGCGCCACTATTTTCGGGAAGGATGCGGCATGTCCAGAGAACGCCGGAGACGCACCAGGATTAAATTCCGCTTTGAAGCAGTGGTGGCCGTTGATACGCAGGAAATCAAGGTGCAGACCCGTAATCTCAGCCTCAAAGGCATGCTCTGCAACTCTGACAAAGTTTTTTATGAGGGCCAGGTCTGCCGGGTAATCTTAAACCTAACCCAGGACAATGAACCGGAGCCCCTCCGGGCGGTGGTCCACGGCCGCATCATCCGCACCGACCCCGAAAATACCGCCATTGACTTTAATCTCATGGACGCCACCAGCTTCTTTCATCTGAAAAAGATCGTGGAGTTACACGCCCAGGAGCCGGACAGGATTACCCGGGAACTTCTCACCGCCGCATTTTCCTCGGATCTAAACGGGTAGCAAAATTGAGGGGAGGGCCAGAAGACCACAAGTCTTCCGACCTCTCCTCAATCTACCCTCCATCCCCTTACCTCTAAAAAAACCAGGAGAGTTTAGCTTAAATATTTAGGGCGCACCCCTAGAGATGCGCCCTTTAAAAAAATCAAAGAGTTGGGAGAGGAGGATAAGAACCGCTGGCCCTTATCTCCTGCCCCATTGTTTTCCTTACCTAAATCTTAATCAGTCCCGCGGCCAGTTTGGCGGCCATGACCGTGTTTTTCATGAGCATGGTGATGGTCATGGGGCCCACGCCGCCGGGCACCGGGGTGATAAAAGAGGCTACCTCTTTCACGGTCTCGAAGTCCACGTCCCCGGCCAGGATGGCCTTGCCGGTCTTTTCGCTCTTGCCGATGCGGTTGACGCCCACGTCGATGACGCACGCGCCGGGTTTGACCCAGTCAGCCTGAACGTACTTGGGCACGCCCGCGGCCACGATGAGGATGTCGGCCCGCTTGCAATGTTCGATCATCTTCTCTTTGGGGGTGCCGGTGTGCACGCAGGTGACGGTGGAATTGGCGCCGGGGAGCTTCTGGATCATAATGGCCACCATGGGTTTGCCCACGATGTTGGAGCGGCCCACCACCACCACTTCCTTGCCCTTGGGGTCGCCGTAGGACCGGTTGATGAGTTCCTGGCAGCCCGCGGGGGTGCAGGGCAGAAAGGCGTAGTTGCCGATCAAGATGCGGCCCACGTTCACCGGATGGAAGGCGTCCACGTCTTTGTCGGGATTGATGCCATAGAGCACCTTATTGGAGTCGATGTGCTTGGGCAGGGGCAACTGCACCAGGATGCCGTGGATCTGGGGGTCTTTGTTGTATTTGTCCAGCAGGCCCATCAGCGCGGCTTCGGTGATATCCGGGGATTGGTTATCCTGGACGGAGAAAAAGCCCAGTTCGTGGGCGGTCTTCTGCTTGGCGGTGACATAGCTGACGGAACCGGGATCTTCCCCCACCAGGATGGTGACCAGCCCGGGGGTGATACCGTGTTTGGCTTTGAGTTCCTCGACCTCTTTTTTCAATTCCTCGCGAATCTGGGCAGCTACTTCCGCCCCTTTGATTAACGTCGCAGCCATCTGACTGGCCTCCTTCACTTGTGATTTTTTTCTTTTAATACCACTATTTTTCCCGGAGCGTCAATCGAAAAAATCTAAAAATTCATTCCCCATGGGGAATCATGGTCTGAATAGTCCCCCGGGCCGCTCACACCTTAGTCGGTATTCATCAATTTTTTAAGACCGCCAGCAACCGGCCCGTGGCGCCGGACTGTGAGAAACGCCCGGTGTCGCTGCCTCATACCAATTCGAAATCAAACGACAATTTTTCGTAGCGAACCTGGTGTTCGCCCAGGAGCAATCAGGGCGAACACCAGGCTCGCCCCTACGTTTTGACGCCTTTTGATTGCAAATTGGCATCAGGTTATCAAGAAACACAAAAACAAAGCGGCCCGGAGGCCGCTTTGGCGGTTGATTGATTGATGGCATTAAGTTTAGAACCCGGACTCGAGTTTGGGCTCTGTGGCTTGGGGGATTAAAGCGACAGATTGCCGCCTTGCAAGTAACGCCTTCCCGTCCCCGGGGTCCGCCACCGTCTGCCCCCCCCGATGGTTACGGCCGTTCACCATGGCCCCCAATTCCCCCACCAAATCCTGCATCTGCTCGGACTGGGCATGGAGTTCTTCAGAAGCGCTGGCGCTCTCCTCAGCATTGGCCGCTATTTGCTGGATCACCCGGTTCATTTCCGTTATGGCTTGATTGATCTGGTCCACCCCATGAGCCTGTTCCGAGGAGGCCGCGGCAATCTCACCCACCAATTCCTTGACCTTGTTGGTACTGGTACTAACCTGGGAGAAGGCTTCCCCGGTTTTATTCACCAGGATCGAGCCCGCTTTGACCTTGTCCACCGTCCCTTCGATCAAAGCGGCAGTATTCTGGGCGGCCTCGGCAGCCCGCATGGCCAGATTGCGCACCTCATCAGCCACCACCGCAAAGCCGGCCCCCGCCTCTCCGGCCCGTGCCGCCTCCACTGCGGCATTAAGGGCCAGAAGATTGGTTTGGAAGGCAATCTCATCAATGGTCTTGATAATCTTGGCGGTTTCTTGACTGGCAGCCGACACCTCTTTCATGGATTCAGTAAGATCGATCATAGAATTATTGGCTCCCTCCACCACCAGGGCTGCCTCCGCCATTAGGACGTCAGCCTGTTTGGCGTTGGCGGCGTTGCCCTGGGTCATGGCGGCTAACTCTTCCAAGGAGGCGGAGGATTCTTCCAAGGAGGCTGCCTGCTCCGAGGCTCCCTGGGCCAAAGACTGGCCGGCCGCCGAAACCTGGGTGGAGGCGGAGCCCACCTGGTCGGCCCCCGCGCCTAAATTCTCCATGATGCGGTGGAGAGGACCATTAATCGATCTGATCACGAAAAACCCCATTAACAAGCCCATGAAGATGGCTCCCACCAGGATAAGAAACATTAAATTACGGCCAAATGACAGGGTCGCCAGCAGCCCATGCCCGCTGGCATCCACACTGGCATAAAGTGAGGTCAGGAGCGAGGCGATGTCTTTTTCCACCGCGGCGGTGATATTATTCATATTGGCTATGGCGGCATTGATATTGTTATCAATTTGCACGATGGCCAGGAAATCCTGGTGATATTTCTGCCAGAGTCCGTGGAATGCCTTGACTTTATCCTCCGGCAGACCAAACATCTGCATCTGTTGGTCAAACTCTTTGATGACTTTATCGATTCGTTGAATGTATTTTACATTCCCACGGAGAAAATAATCCTTTTCATGGCGGCGAGCCGACAGCATCAGCACATTCAACTCCGCCAACCCCAACTCTTTCGTCATGCTCTCCACCTGGTGGACAGTTTTTCGCAGTTGACCTTGCAGTCCTTGATCCTCATTGAGGCCGCGCTGGGTTCGGAGTTTGGCAATATCCCGGAAATCCTTGAGATATCTTGCTAAAAGGGTACTGGAATTTTGGGCGCTTTTAACGAGGCTTTGGTCTTTGGTGGCGCCGCCGATGGCCTGAAGTGCGTCCCGGGCTTGGCCAATATGTTTTTCCACCTCTTGAGCTGCTCCCAGATCATTCTTCAATAAGAACAAGCCTTCGGCATAGCGGGCCGCTTTCACATTGGCAATCACTTTGTTAGCCATTTTAAAAAGCGGCATATCGACTTGCAGCATAACCGAAGTATTGCTGGAGGCGTTGCGGGCGGCGTACAAACCAATACCGGTGGACAGGCCCAGGATAACAATGAGTAAACCGAAACCAAGGATTAATTTGTGTTTAATCGTCATTTTTCGCTCTCCTAAACATCCTGGCCTCCCCAGATGATCTTTCCCCTTCGCCAGATTCAGGCCGTATATCAGAGAGACCCCTTGCCGATGCCTGCGCCAAAGGAGAGGTAAGCGTTAAGTCTAAGGGGGGCTAACCGTTGCCACTCTACGGTCCATTTGCCGCGCTCCGGCTGCCGTTTCGCCTCCCTTTTCAGCCTGCCGACTTAACGCTTGCCATTTTTCTTTCCTCTCGCTTCACCTACTTGAGGGAAATCAGTCCCACCTTTTGTAAAACCTTCTGTCCCTCCTCACTGACCGCAAAGTCAATGAAGGCCTTGATATCGCCGGTGGGTTGCCCCTTGGTGGCAAAGTGGGGGACCCGCACGAGGGGGTAGGATTTATTGCGCAAGTTTGCCGAGGTCGGCTCCACGCCGTTGACTTTGACGACTTTGATGAGGTTTGTTTCCCTTTCCGCGTGCCCGGCGGAAGTGTAGCCCATCGCGGTGACCACCTTGGAGATGGTGGGCGCCAGCGCTTGATCATGTTTGATGGGAATATTGGGGGCGAATTTTTCTTTGCCCAGAACCTTTTCCTGGAACACTTCCCGGGTGCCGGAGTCAGGATTCCGATTGAAAGCCACAATAGGCTTGCCATCCGGCCACTGTTTCATCTTGCCGGTATAGATGGCTTTGAGTTGCTCCAGGCTGAGATTATCGATGGGATTTGCCTTATTGACGATAATGGCGACGCCATCGATGGCGTAGGGCACGCCCACTAGGCCTGCCTTGGTTTCCTTGTCTTTCAGACCCCGGGAGAGGAATGCCAGTGGCACTTGGCCGGCCAGGCAGTCTTTGGCTCCCTTGGAAGACCCTCCGCCTTCAACCTTGATCTCCGCGCCCCCCTTGGCTTTAAAAGCGGCCGTGAGGGCCTTTACTGCCTCAATGGTGGAATCGGAACCTCTGGCGACGATCTCCGCGGCCCAGGCTGGAGAACCGAAAACCAGAAAAACCGACAAAGCACAGAAGAAGACCCAGGTCCTAAATTTGTTTTTCACCCGATTGAACAAACCCATTCTCTTTCCTCCTTTTAAGATCATAAGATTAGCCGCTGCCTAACCAAAACCAAGGTTTTGGGCCGAGTTGCCAGCCGTTATATTTTTCTGCTGGCCAAAGAGCGCTGGGCCCCGGTGTCTGGCCCCAATCACCGGCGGGAGGCCAAGACCCAGGTCTCTGCCCTACTCTGCTCCACTGCCAATTACAGCCATTACCGAACGGGTTATTCCGGACAACAAGGTTACTGGCGAGTTGTCTTGATGCTCTTATATCGGTTTCCACTAGAAAAAAATTTAACGATTTCTTGAGGATAATTTTTTTAAGGCGCTGAGCCTTGATCCATCTTGTAAACTAACTCTCATTAAATCTTCATCTAGCCAAAATTTCCATGAACGATGAGATAGTCTGGCTTCTTTAGATAGATAATATGGTCAACCAGAATTTGGCCAAATAACCATCCCTCCCTCCCAGTGACCAGACGGGGGTTTGACGTCATCTCCTTTGGCGGGCAATCCGCTGTGGTTGACGGTTCTCCTCTTTCTTTCCTTCTAAAAGAAAGGTATAATTATATTTTCAATTTTGCCTGGAGTTAAAGCTCGTGCCTCTAATCGTGCAAAAATACGGCGGCACCTCGGTGGCTAACCCCGACCGCATTGCCAACGTGGCCAACCGGGTGGTAAAAGGTTGGCGGGATGGCTTTAAGATGGTGGTGGTCCTCTCGGCCATGTCCGGAGAAACCGACCGCCTGATAAATTTGGCCCAGGAACTGGCCGATGAACCCGATCCCCGGGAATTGGATGTGCTGCTGGCCACCGGCGAACAGGTGACGGTCTCCCTGTTCAGCATGTTTCTTAGGGGCCAGGGCGTGCCGGCCGCCTCCCTGCTCAGCCACCAGGCCCGGATCTACACCGACCGCAGCTACGGCCGGGCCCGGATCATCGGCATCGACACCGCCCGCATCCGGGAAGAATTAAAAAAGGGCCGGGTGGTGACTGTGGCCGGCTTCCAGGGCGTGGATGAAGTGGGCAACATCACCACCTTGGGCCGGGGCGGCTCGGACACCACCGCGGTGGCCATCGCCGCGGCCCTGAAGGCCGATCTCTGTGAAATCTACACGGACGTGGACGGGGTTTACACCACCGATCCCCGCATCTATGACAAGGCCCGGCGCCAGGAACGCGTCGCCTACGACGAGATGCTGGAAATGGCCTCCCTGGGCGCCAAGGTCCTGGAGATCCGCTCCGTGGGCTTTGCCAAGCAATATAACGTCCCTCTAAGGGTACGTTCTTCTTTTACCTCTACCCCTGGAACCCTGGTAACCGCGGAGGATGAAGAAATGGAAGCTATTCCGGTATCCGGCGTCGCCTTCAGCAAGAACGACGCCCGGGTCACCATCACTCGGGTGCCCGACCGCCCCGGCATTGCCGTGCGTCTCTTCAAACCGGTGGCTGAAGCCAATATCGTGGTGGATATGATCATCCAGAACACCAGCATCGACGGCCTCACCGACCTCACCTTCACCGTGCCCAAGGGCGACCTGAAGAAGACCCTGGAACTGGTGGGCCCGGTGGCCCAGGAAATCGAGGCCGAGCAGGTTCTCAGCGACGAAAACATCGCCAAGGTCTCCATCGTCGGCGTGGGCATGCGCAACAACGCCGGGGTCGCCGCCCGCATGTTCGACGCCATGGCCGCCGAAGGCATCAATATTTTGATGATCAGCACCTCGGAGATTAAAATTTCCTGCATTATCGAAGAAAAATACGGAGAATTGGCGGTGCGGGTGCTCCACGACGCCTTCGGCCTGGACCAGCCCCCGCCGCCCAAAAAATAGTTCAAAGTTCCGGGTTCATAGTTCCAAGTTATTGAATTTGAACCCGAAGCCTTGAACTTCCTTGTTCTCGTTCCCAAGTTGCACTTGGGCACGAAAGTATCAGCCAAGCTTAGCTTGGCGCTCCAGGGGTTTCCCGGGCTCAGCCTGGGAATGATGCATAAAAAGTTCAGCGTCAAAGTCAAAAATTATTGCACTTGCAACGGAAACCTTGAACTTTGAACCTTGAACTTTTAACGAGGTATTTATGCGCCAGGTAAAGATCTACGACACCACTTTGAGGGACGGCACCCAGGCTGAAGACTTTAATCTCTCCCTGTGGGACAAGATCCGGGTCGCCCAAAAACTGGCCTATCTGGGGGTGCACTATATCGAAGGAGGCTGGCCCGGCTCCAACCCTAAGGATCTGGGCTTCTTCGAAGAGGTCCGCAATTACGACCTGGGCTCCACCCGGGTGGCCGCCTTCGGCAGCACCCATCATAAGGATAAAGGGCCCGAGCACGACTCCAATTTACAGGAGCTCCTCCTCAGCCGGGCCCCGGTGCTCACTATCTTTGGCAAATCCTCCATCTTCCAGGTCAAGGAAATTCTTCAGACTACCCTGGAGCGCAATCTGGAGCTCATCACCAACTCCCTGGCCTACCTCAAGCCCAAAGTGGAAGAACTTTTCTACGACGCTGAGCACTTCTTTGATGCGGTTAAGGAAGATCGGGACTATGGTTTTAAGACCCTGGAAGCCGCGCTCCAGGGCGGCGCCGATATGTTGGTGCTCTGCGACACCAACGGCGGCACCCTGACCTCGGAATTGGCGGAGATCATCAAAGCGGTTAAAAAACGGTTTCCCAAGGTCCCCCTGGGCATCCACGCCCATAATGACTCGGAGATGGCCGTGGCCAACTCCCTGATGGCGGTGCAGCTCGGCTGCTCCCAGGTCCAGGGGACCATCAACGGTGTGGGGGAACGTTGCGGCAATGCCAATCTCTGCTCCATCATCCCCAACCTCTCCTTGAAAATGGGGATGAAGTCCCTTGAGCCTGAGAAAATCAAGCGCCTCACCGAGGTCTCCCTCTTTGTCTACGAACTGGCCAACATCCGTCCCAACCGCTACCAACCCTTTGTCGGCAGAAGCGCCTTCGCCCATAAAGGGGGCATCCACGCCGCCGCGGTGAAGCGTAATCCCAAGGCCTACGAGCACATCAACCCCCGGGAAGTGGGCAATACCCGCAATATTCCGGTCTCCGACCTTTCCGGCCGGGGCAATATTATCCTGTGGGCCAAAGACCGGGGCATCGATTTCGAGGCCTACGACAAAAAAACGGTCAAAAGGGCTTTGGACAAGATCAAGGATATGGAATCCCAGGGCTTCCTCTTCGAAGGTGCGGAAGCCTCCCTGGAATTGCTGCTCCGGGCCTCGGTGGGAAAATACCAGGAATTCTTCCGGCTCATGAACTACCGGATCATCGACCAAAAGGTGGGGGAAGATGATCCCCCGATGCCGGAGGCCACCATCCGGGTGCGGGTGGGCCATCATGAAGTGCACACCGCAGCCTTGGGGAACGGCCCAGTGAACGCTCTGGATAAAGCTCTGAAAAAAGCCCTGGAGCGCTTCTATCCCCGCTTGACCGAGATGCGCCTGGAAGATTACAAGGTCCGGGTGCTACCCGGCAAGGAAGGAACCGGGGCCAGGGTACGAGTCCTCATCGAATCCCGGGACGCCCATAACCACTGGGGTACGGTGGGCGTGGCCCACGACATCATCGAGGCCTCCTGGCAGGCCCTGGTGGACAGCATCAACTATAAGCTCTTTAAGGACGAGCAGCGGTCCAAGTAGGTTTCTGTTTTCTGTTGGTGGCCCAGGCTTTCCAGCCTGTGCCGGTGAAGGCTAAACGCTTAATTAACTGAAAGTTCGTCTCACTCCCCGGGGAAGGAAAAATCCCCCCTACCCCCCTTTATAACAGGGGGGTTTTAAAAGTCCCCCTTTTTTAAAGGGGGATTTAGGGGGATTTTGTTTTCACGGTAGAGTCTTCGCCACCTTAAGACTGTTTATGCCTAATTTCAGCCGTTCCCAACTGGGAGTCATGCTCTTGCTGGGAGCGGCTCTTTTGTTTCTCTGGGCCTGGCGGGGCCATTTCGGCCTCCACCCAAGCCCACCCCCAATCCGGACCTTGCACCCGGTCTTCGTGGAGGTCACCGGCCCCGGGGCCAAACCCGGGGTCTATACCTTCCCCTCCCCCCCTACCCTCTCCCAAGTACTGGCCCAGGCCGGCGCCAAGGCTCCTGCAAATCTCCGGGAGGAAAAACTCCCCTCCGGCAATAAGGTAGAAGTGACCGCAGACGGCCAGGTGCGCCAGGGGCGCATGGACGGCCCCCGGCTCCTGACCCTGGGGTTGACCCTGGATCTGAATCGGGCCACCGCCGCCGACCTGGAGGCCCTCCCCGGCATCGGCCCGGCCCTGGCGTCCCGGATTGTTGACTATCGCCGAAAACACGGATATTTTGAACATTTGGACGATCTGATGCAGGTCTCCGGCATCGGCCCGAAAAAGCTAGCTCGATTAAAACCGTATTTATTCATTGCAGGAAAAGGAAGTGATTAACCGCACGTCCAGGGTGGCAAACCTGTTATATTATTCTTGCGTCTTTGCGCCTTAGCGTCTTGGCGAGACTCTCTTTTTCTCTGCTTACCAAGGAGAGCCGAAATGTCAGTGAACCCAAAATCCGGCTTGTGGTCCATTTTTACCAGCCATAGTTTTTATGTCCGCATAGTCACGGCTTTCGTGGGCTTGCTGGTGATCACCGTGCTGCCTATCGTCTCTTATAATTATTACCGCAACACCAGCATCATCCTCGATGCCAGCGAAGATCTGCTGGACCAAATCACCAAAAACGTCATCGAGAAAACCACCAATTTCCTCCTGCCGGCGGCCATGGTGGTGGAGATCAGCGCCCGGCTGGTGAAAATGGGAGTCCTTAAGTGCCCCGACCATCGGCAATTGGAGCTCTATACCGCGGGGGTGCTTAAATCCTATCCCCAGATGTGCATGCTGTTTTTGGGGGATGAGCAGGGAAATTACCTCCGGTCCTGGATAAAACCGGACGGCAACATAGAAATGCGCAACATTCAACCGCAACTCTCTCCTCCCCGGGATGTTATTAAACATTGCGACGCTGAATGTCAGGCTCTGCGCACCGAGATTTCCAAAAAAATCGAGTATGACCCCCGGGTGCGTCCCTGGTATAAAGGCGTCCAAAAAACCCGGACCAGCTTTTGGACCGATTTATATATCCTTTTTCGCAATAAGAAACCGGCGGTGACTGCGGCCTACCCCCTTTTGGATAACCAGGGAAACCTCATAGGCGTTTGGGGCACGGATATTGAACTTGAAGAAATATCTAACTTTTTAAAGAGTTTAAAGATAGGCAAAAGCGGCCTCGCCTTTATCGTCAATGAAAAAAATGAATTGGTGGCCTACCCCGATGCCTCCCGCATCGTTAAAGAGGAAAACGGCAAACTGCGGCCGGTTAAGGTGGCGGAACTGGGGATTCCCAGTATCACCGCGGCCTTTAACGAATATCTCAAAACCGGCCGCCTTAAGTTCGTGGTAGAGAGCCAGGGAGAACGCTACCTGGCCTCCTTCCAGGAATTTCCCAAATCCTTCGCGGCCCCCTGGAAAGTGGCGGTGGTGGCGCCCGAAGACGATTTTATCGGTCCGGCCACCAAAATTATGAAGGATACGGTCTTCATCTGCCTGGCTATCCTGCTCATCTCCATCTTGATGGCCTTTCTTATGGCCCGGGCCATCTCCAACCCCATCAAGCTCTTGACTGAAGAAACCAAGAAGATCAGGGACTTTCATTTAGGAGACGGCTTCACCATTAAGACCCGCATCAAAGAAATCCAACTCATGGCCAATGCCGTGGCCGCCATGCGCACCGGCCTCCAGGCCTTCCGCCGCTACGTCCCCGCGGAACTGGTGCGGCAACTTATCCTCACCGGAGAGGGGGCGACTCTGGGAGGTCATAAAAAAGAGCTGACCGTGTTCTTTTCGGACATTACCGGGTTCACCACCATTGCCGAGCAACTCCCGGCGGAAGAGCTTATGCTCCACCTCTCCGAATATTTTGAAGAACTTATCCAAATTATTAGAAGTAACCGGGGCACGGTGGACAAATATATCGGCGACGGCATCATGGCCTTCTGGGGCGCGCCTTTAGCGGATGCGGAGCATGCCTCCCATGCCTGTCAGGCCGCGCTTCTCTGCCAGGAAAGGCTCAAGGCGCTGAACCAGAAATGGGCCGCGGCCGGTAAAACCGTGTTTCCCACCCGCATCGGCATCAGCACCGGGGATACCGTGGTGGGGAACGTGGGCTCCAGCGAACGTCTCAATTACACGGTGATGGGTGATAATGTCAATCTGGCCAGCCGCCTGGAAGGAGTGAGCCGCCTCTATGACACTCAGATACTGGCAAGCGAGGCCACTTATCAGCAGGCCGCGGACGCCTTCTGGTTCCGCCCGGTGGATCTCATCGCGGTGAAAGGCAAAACTGCGGAAACCACGGTTTATGAGCTGGTGGGCCGAAAGGAGTCCGGGGCCGCGGCGTCCGTGGGCGAGCTCTGCCGGGAATTCGCCAAAGGTTTCCAGGCCTATCTCCAGCGCGATTGGGCGGCGGGGGTGGAGATCTTTGGCCGGCTGCGCCAAAAATTCCCGGATGATGTGCCGGTGGAGTTATACTTGAACCGTTGCCAAAAATACCTGGAGCAGCCGCCGCCACCGGAGTGGAAGGGCGTCACTTACCTGAAATACAAGTGAGGGGATAACCGCCGATGGACGCCGATGGACGAGGATAAAAATATAATATCCGCGTTTATCGGCGTGCATCCGCGGTTAAAAAAATATGCTGGTCTTAGGCATCGAAACCTCTTGCGATGAAACCGCAGCCGCGGTGGTAAAAGACGGCCGCGTGGTGCTCTCCTCCGTGGTGGCCACCCAGTTCGAACTCCATGCCCAATACGGCGGCGTGGTGCCGGAACTGGCGGCCCGGCGGCACCTGGAGTCCATCCTGCCGGTGATTGAGGCCGCCCTGGACCAGGCCGGGGTCCCGGGTAAAGACCTCGACGCCCTGGCCGTAACCCAGGGTCCGGGCCTCATCGGCGCGCTGGTCATCGGCATGGCTATAGGTAAAGCCCTGGCCCTGGCCTGGGATAAGCCCCTGGTGGGGGTGCACCACCTCCAGGCCCATATCCTGGCCGCGTTCTTGACGGATAATCCCCCGGCCTTTCCTTTTGTGGCCCTGGTGGTCTCCGGGGGCCATACTAATCTTTACCAGGTCCATGACTTTCGGCGTTTTGATCTCCTGGGCCGCAGCCGGGACGACGCCGCGGGGGAGGCCTTCGACAAGGTGGCCAAGCTCCTGCGCCTGGGTTATCCCGGGGGCGTGATCATTGAGAAGCTGGCCGCCCAAGGAAACCCCGAGACCTTTCCCCTGCCCCGGCCCCGCATTGCCGATGAACCTCTGACCTTCAGCTTCAGCGGCCTGAAAACCGCGGTGGCCCACCAGGTTGCCAAAAACCCGGAAATTCTCATCAGCCTCGCCCTCCAAACCGATCTGGCCGCAGGCTTCCAGGAGGCGGTGGTGGACTGCCTGGTGAGCCGGGCCTTCCTGGCCCTGGAGGAAACCGGCTGCCGGCGCCTGGTGGTTTCCGGCGGGGTGGCCGCCAACGGCCGCCTGCGCCAGGCCTTGCAGGAAAAAGCGGCAGCCGCAGGCATTGAGCTTTTCCTGCCTCCGCTTTCCCTGTGCACCGACAACGCCGCCATGGTCGCGGCTGCGGGCTACCACCGCCTCCAGACCGGGGAGAGATTGGCTATGAATGCGGACGTCTTTTCCCGGGGATAGGTTACTGCTTGAATCACAAATTTTTACTATTAATATTCTCCTTCTCCAGATTTTTATTTTTAAACATGCGGATAGGGATCATGAGGAAACTTTAAATTTTAATCCAAATTTAAGTGATTTTTTTGCCCTTGAGGCCTGTGGGACTTATCACAAACTTACCGGTGAATTCCCTCCTTTGTTCAAACTTTTTCAAATATGGTATATAGCTACCCATCAAAATATGTTTAATTTTCCAGATGATAGGGCAAGAACAATTGAATCAGCAAGGATTGATGTGCTTAGTTTAGAAAGAGAGGGTTATTTTAATACTCTATTGCCTATTCTGATGAGGTTCGGCACATAAGCAATTTCAGGTTTAATTACCATAGTCTTTTAAGCCAAGTTACGGTCAAAAAAGTAATATTCGATTGTCATTCTGAACGGAGCGCAGCGAAGTGAAGAATCTCGTTTTTGGCAGCCTGGCTATTCCAAGCCGTTTGCCTGGGACTGGGTATGATTTGTTTGACGGCAACCGGAAACCAAAATCCCCCCCTCCACGCGAAAAACGGTTTTTCCCGGGGGAAACATACACTATAATTTCCCCAAGCAATCATTTACCTCCACCGAGGCTTTGATGAACTCGCAGCCCCTGGGCCAACGTTTTGCTCTGTTGACTGATCTTTACCAGTTGACCATGGCCGCGTGTTATTTCGAACAGGGCATGCATGAGGAAGCCACTTTCAGCTTCTTCATCCGCAAGTATCCTCCCCACCGGGGCTACTTTGTGGCCGCGGGCCTGGAAGAGGCTCTGCGTTACCTGGAGACTCTGCAGTTTAAGGGAGACGATCTCGCCTATTTAAAATCCACCGGCCTGTTCTCCGCGAAATTCCTGGATTATCTTAAGGGCGTGCGCTTCACCGGCGAGGTCTTCGCCCTGCCGGAAGGCAGCATCTTTTTTAAGAACGAGCCGGTCCTGGAGGTGAGCGCGCCCATTATCGAGGCCCAGTTGGCGGAAACCTTTATTATCAACGCGGTGAGCCTCCAGACTTTGATCGCCAGCAAGGCGGCCCGCTCGTTCCAGGTGGCCCAGGGCCGGCCCCTCATCGACTTTTCCCTGCGCCGGGACCAGGGCACGGACGCGGGGCTGAAAGTGGCCCGGGCCAGCTTTCTGGCCGGGTTTGTGGGGACCAGCAACGTCCTGGCGGGCAAGCTCTATGATCTGCCCATCTTCGGCACCATGGCCCACTCCTATATCACCAGCTTCCCCCAGGAAATCGACGCCTTCCGGGTCTTTGCCCGGAATTTCCCCCAGATCACCACCCTGTTGATCGACACTTATGACAATGTCCAGGGCGCGCACAAGGCCGTCAAAGTGGCCCAAGAAATGGCAGCCCGGGGCGAGCGTATGGGCTACGTGCGCCTGGACAGCGGCGACATCGCCGCCATCAGTAAAGAGGTGCGCCAAATTCTGGACGACAACGGCCTTAATTACGTCAAGATCCTGGCCAGCGGCGGCTTCGATGAATTCAAGATGACCCAGGTTCTGGCCGCGGGCGGCCAGGTGGACAGCTTTGCCGTGGGCACCAAGATGGGGGTTTCCGCGGACGCGCCATACTTCGATTGCGCCTATAAATTGGTGAAATACGCGGGCCGCCCGGTAATGAAACTCTCCACCGGCAAGGTCACCCTGGTGGATAAAAAGCAGATTCAGCGTCACTACGACGCGAAGGGCCGCCTGGAGCGGGACACCATTACCCTTCGGGATGAGAGCGTGCCTGAGGCCGCGCCTTTGCTGCAGCCATTCATGGCCGCAGGCCGCCTGACCCGGGAATTGCCCACTTTAAGGGAGTCCCGGGAATATTTTCTCTCCCAATTTGCCCTGCTGCCTGAGGTTTATAAGGCCCTGGAGGACCCACCCCCTTATCCGGTGGACCTGAGTCCCGACCTTAGAGACTTGCAGGCCCGGGTGGAGCGGGAAATCCGCCAACGCGAGTTATGATCTGATACAAGGGGCGAACCTGGTGTTCGCCCATCGTGGGGGCGACCATCAGGTTTGCCCCTACTAAAAAAATTTGGTAACATACCGGCATTAGGAGAAAATTATAGACTTATGGGCATCACCGAAGCTCTGTGTCATTACAATACGCAACTGATTCACTCCTGCAGCTATTTCGGGGTCTTTGTGCTCATGACCCTGGAAAGCATGATCGCGCCGGTTCCCAGCGAACTGGTCATGCCTTTTGCGGGTTTTCTTATCTTCACCGGCCAATTCGATCCCTGGGCGGTGCTCCTTGCCAGCAGCCTGGGCTCCATTGTCGGCTCCCTGCTTTCCTACGGCCTGGGCGTCCTGGGGGAGCCGGTGGTCTATCGCTACGGCCGTTACCTGCTCCTCAACCCCCACCACCTGGAATGGACCCACAAATTCTTTGCGCGCCATGGCGGCAAAACCATCTTTATCGCCCGGTTCATTCCCGTGGTGCGCCACCTCATCTCCATCCCCGCGGGTTTGGCCCGTATGCCCCTGGTCCCCTTCATCCTCTATACCCTGGTGGGCGCGACCATGTGGAATATGTTTCTGGTTTACTGCGGGATGCGCCTCAAGGAAAACTGGCGGATCATCCAGCATTACACCCATATACTGGATTATTTTGTGGTGGCCGGGCTGCTGGCGGCCGGGGCCTATTTCCTGTGGAAACTCAAGGCGGCCCAAAGGCTGAAAGGGTCTTCCTCCCAGGAAGAGACCCCCTAACCGGGTAGGCGGACGTGCCCCCTGATCCGGACAAGAGGACGGCCTTACCCCACCTGGATTACTCTCCCGAGAGCCCTTCCCTTATCAATCCCCACCGGCAGCCGGGAGAGGCGCCGGTTTCTCCCCGGGTCATTCTGGCCTTCACCCGTCCGGACTACCACATCCTTTGCCGCCTGTCCAAGGCCACCGGCCCGCCCCGTTATCTCTGGGATTGCGCGCTGCATGAAGGCCACTGGGAAGGGCAAAGCGTCACCGTGGCCGGGCCGGTCCTGGGCGCGCCCTATGCAGTAATGGTCCTGGAGAGGCTCATCGCCCTGGGGGCCAGGGTAGTGTTGGCCCTGGGCTGGTGCGGCTCCTTGCAGCAGCAGATCAAAGTGGGGTCGCTAGTGGTTCCCACTGCCGCGGTGGGCGGGGACGGCACCTCCCGGCATTATCTCCCGCACTCGCGGCAGCCGGCCCCCTATCCGGGGTTAGGCGCGTTATTACGGAACCACGTAGAGACTACAGATATTCCTCGCTTTTTTGGCTCCATCTGGACCACGGACGCTTTTTACCGGGAAACTGCGGAGCAGGTGCGTTATTATCAAAGCCGGGGTATTTTGGCAGTGGACCTGGAGCTGGCCGCCCTCTTCGCGGTGGGGCAATACCGGCAGGTGGCGGTGGCCGGGTTGCTGGTGGTCTCCGACGAACTGGGCGAACTCACCTGGCGGCCGGATTTCCGCTCTCCGGCCTTCCGCCAGGCCCGCCGGGACGCGGCGAGAGTGGTTTTATCCGTGGCAGCCGAGGCGGAGATATGACAGTTCGAAGTTCAAGGTTCAAAGTTCAAAGTTCAAAGTTATGGCTGCGACTTTCGAAAGCTTTTATAGATTGCAAATAAGACAAGATTAAGCGCTGTCTTAAGATCATCTTAACCTTGAACCTTGAACTTTGAACTTTGAACCTTGAACTTTGAACTGGAGCAAATAATGTTTCAGGGTATCCTTTTGACTATCGACATCGGCGGCGGCACCCAGGACCTCTTCCTCTGGGACCCGGCCCAGCCCGTGGAAAATGCGGTAAAAATGGTGCTACCGTCCCCCACCCAGATAATGGCCCGGCGCTTACAAAAACTTACGGCCCAAGGCCTGGCCGTCTTTTTGGGAGGCCGTCTCATGGGCGGCGGCGCGCTCACCCGGGCGGTGAGAAGGCACCTGGCCCGGGGACTGCCCCTTTACGCCTCCCCCCAGGCCGCCTTGACCTTGAGCGACCGCCTGGAGGAGGTGCAGCAATGGGGGGTGGTTCTCACCGAGGCCGCTCTCCCGGATACCGCCGCCTTGACCCTGGGAGACGTGGATCTCGACTCTTGGCGCCAGATCTTCAACACCTTTGAGTTGCCTTTTCCCAGCCATTTCGCGGTGGCCGTCCAGGACCACGGCTTTGCGCCTAAGGCCAGCAACCGCCGCTCCCGTTTCGAATATTGGGAAGATTTCCTCCAAGGCGGCGGTCTGCTGGCAGACCTGGCCTTTAAGGAGCCGCCGCCCCGGTTCACCCGTATGCTGGCGGTGCAAGAGGCTCTGCCCGGGGCCCTGCTGATGGACACCTGCGCCGCGGGCGTGCGGGGCGCGCTCCTGGACTCCCAAGCCCGGGAACGCCGGCAAGAGGGCCTTCTGGTGGTGAACCTGGGGAATGCCCATACCTTTGCCGCCCTGGCCCAAGGGGAGAGGCTCTGGGGCATCTATGAGCACCATACGGGCTTGCTGACCCCTGCCAAGCTCTTCGACCATTTGCGGCGTTTTCAGACCGGGGAACTCACCAACGACGAGGTCTTTGCCGATAACGGCCATGGCTGCGCCTATGGACCGGACTATTCGCCTGCGGCTTCCTTTTCTTTTACCGTGATCACCGGTCCCCGGCGGCGCCTGGCCCAAGGTTGGCCCGGACACTTCGCCGCCCCCCTGGGGGATATGATGCTTACCGGCTGCTTCGGCTTAGTTGCCGCATTTTTGGAAAAAGATAAAATTTCCGTTAAATTTAGTGACGGCCTAGGGTAAGATGGATTAATCTCGATTCTGCCTTGGAGGTGGTTGTGTATAGGAGCAGAGGCTAATGGAGATCAAGCTTTGGGGCACCCGGGGGTCCATCCCGGCTCCCGGCGCTGAAACCCTGGAGTTCGGCGGCAATACCACCTGTGTGGAAATCCTCCCGGAGGCCGGAGGCCGGATAGTGATTGACGCGGGCACAGGGATGCGCCTTTTGGGGGATCATTTGCTGGAAAGCGGTGAGCCGGTGACTTTTCACCTCCTCCTGACCCATAACCACTGGGATCATCTCCTGGGCCTGCCTTTTTTTGCTCCCGTTTACCAGGAGAACACCGAAATTATCGTGGACGGCTGGCCCCATGCCTTCCAGGCCATGGGCAAGGTCTTCGATAATCACATGGGCAACGGCTTCTTTCCCGTGGCCTTCGACCAGCTCAAGGCCAAAATCAGTTTTCTCAACCGGGTGGCCCGGAGACCTCTAAGCCTGGAAGGGGTAACCATCGACTCCATCCCCCTGAGCCATCCCCAGGGAGGATTGGGATTCCGCCTCCGGGAAGGGGAAAATTCCCTGGTCTTCATTACCGATAATGAATTGGTGGCCGGCGACGACCACCGCTTCCGGAATTTCGTACAGTTTGCCCAGGGCTGCAACTTGTTGATTCACGATGCCCAATATCTCCCCGAGGAAATGGGGAACCACCGGGGTTGGGGCCACTCCACCTATGAAGAGGTGGTGAGCCTGGCCATGGAAGCCCGGGTGCAGCGGCTGGTGCTGACCCACCACGACCCGGGCCGCACTGATACAGAGGTGCGCCGGCTCCTGGAACGTGCCCGGCAACTGGCCGCGTCCTTAGGAGCCGGGGACCTCCCCATTGACGCCGCCCGGGAGGGGAGCCGCTATCATATTCCCTGAGGTGGGGAAATTGCCCAGAGGCGTTAAAACAGGATAACGGGGCAAGGATAAAAAGGCTAAGCGTTGGCACCGTTAACCTTTCCCCCTGTTTACCTTGCCGCCTTCCGCTTCACCCCCCGGCCCTCTCCTGCTGCACCTCTTTGATTTCTTCTCTGAAAGGCACAAGTATGGATTGGAAAGTCTTTTGGATCACCTTCGGCGCCGTCTTTCTGGCGGAGATGGGTGATAAAACCCAGCTGGCCGCCCTGACCATGACCGCGGATACCGGCGTGCCGGTCTCGGTTTTCACCGGCGCCTCTGCGGCCCTCATCCTGGCCACTTTCCTGGGGGTGGCCTGCGGCAGTGTTTTGACTCAATGGATACCCCCCAACCTCCTGAAGAAACTGGCAGGAGTGGCATTCATCCTCATCGGTGGCCTGATGCTCCTGGGGAAGTATTGAGGCCGTTTCTCGTTTTCCGTTTTCCGTTTTCCGTTAAAAGAATCTATTGATCTCAGCAGATTAAATGTATATTTGGTAACATTTGTTAGTGAAAGCGGTCTAACTTACCCGCCCGGACCGCCCCCACCAGGGAACCCTTTCCTTCTTTGAGTAATTTTAGTAAACTAGGCTGGCTGTGTTTTTATTTTTAAACATACATGGCATTCATAATTTAAAGAATTATAGGGGCGAACCTGGTGTTCGCCCCGGACGTTGGCGGGCGCATACCAGATTCGCCCCTGGGGAAAATATTTGTTTGCTGAAGAAATGCCATTAATGATTTAATTTTCCATGAAGGCGCCCAAAGATAAAAATATCAGAGAACTGCCCCCTTGCCTCCCCCCGGAGCGTAATCTGGTCCTCATCGGCTACCGGGCTACCGGGAAAACGGAAGTGGGCGCTCTTCTGGCTAAAAAGCTGGGGCGGCCTTTAGTGGACCTGGATCAATTCCTGGAGGCGGAAATGGGCCAGACCATTACCGCCCTGGTGGCGGACCAAGGCTGGGCCGAGTTCCGGCGGCGGGAAAAGGAGATAGTGGCCCGCTTCAGCCAGACGGGCGGTCAAGTGCTGGCCACCGGCGGCGGCGTGGTCCTGGACCCGGAAAATGTCGCCCTGCTGCGGAAAACCGGGGTGGTGGTCTGGCTCCAGGCCGACCCCCACACTATCCGGGGGCGCCTCTCCCGGGACCGGGTCCAGGAGGATCAGCGCCCCAGCCTCACCGGCGGCGGCACCCTGGATGAGGTGGAGGAAGTGCTGAACACCCGGCGTCCCCTTTACGCGGCCGCGGCCCACGTGGTTATCGACACTACCGGACAATCCATCGACCAAGTAGTGGAGAAGGTGCAGCACGCCATCAAACAAATAGGGGAATGAGGGGAAAGGAGGAAGAGGGCAAAAGGCGAATAGGTATTTTCCCTCCCCCTTTTCCCTTTTCACCCTTGCCCCCTTTAACCCCTGCTTTAAGACTGCCTAGGGTGGATAAAGGAACCTAACATGGCGGGCAATACTTTCGGTCAGGTATTCCGGGTGACCACCTGGGGTGAATCCCACGGCCCGGCCTTGGGCGCGGTCATTGACGGCTGCCCTCCCCGGATACCCTTGAGCCCGGCCGACCTGGAGCAGGAACTGGCCCGGCGCCGCCCCGGAGTGCAGGCCCACGCCACTCCCCGCCGGGAACCGGATCAGGCGGAGATTCTCTCCGGGGTGTTTGAGGGCCTGACCACCGGCGCCCCCATCAGCCTGATTATTTATAACCGGGACGCCCGCAGCCGGGATTACGACGCCCTCAAGGAGGTATTCCGGCCCGGGCATGGGGATTTCACCTATCAGGCCAAGTACGGCCTCCGGGATCACCGGGGCGGGGGCCGGGCTTCCGCCCGGGAAACCGTGGCCCGGGTGGCCGCGGGCGCGGTGGCCCAAAAGGTGCTGGACCGGGACCATATCCGGGTGCTGGCCTATACCCTGGAGTTGGGAGGCGTGCGCGCTCAAAATGTGGACGAGAGCCTTATCTGGGAAAATCCCTTTTTCTGCCCCGATCCGGAAGCGGCCCGGGCCATGAGCCAGCGGGTCCAGGAGGTCAAGGCCCAGGGCGATTCCTTAGGCGGAGTGGTGGAAGTGCGGGTTAAGGGTTGCCCTCCGGGGTTGGGGGAGCCGGTTTTTGCCAAACTGGACGCGGTCCTGGCCCAGGCGGTGATGTCCGTGGGCGCGGTCAAGGGTGTGGAAATCGGCGCGGGCTTTGCCGCAGCCCGCAGGTTGGGCTCCGAGAACAACGATCCCCTCACCCCCGGCGGCTTTGCTTCCAACCACGCCGGCGGTATCCTGGCGGGCATCTCCAATGGCGATGACATCGTGGTCCGGGCCGCGGTTAAACCCATTCCTTCCATCGCCATTGAACAGGAGACTATTGATCTCTCCGGCCAACCCCGCACTCTGAGCATCAAAGGCCGCCATGATATCAGCGCCATCCCCCGCATCGTCCCGGTCATCGCCGCCATGGTGCGCCTCACCCTGGTGGACTTCCTCCTGCGGCAGAGGACCAATAAATAATGTTTTCTGTTTGCTGTTTTCTGTTTTCTTTGTCTGGCAAAAACCGGTCAGGCAATCCATCAAGTCGTCGCTGGGACACGGTTTAGTAGTTATGGCCCTAAAAATAGCGATTATCGGCGGCAGCGGCCAGATGGGACAATGGTTCCAGCGGTTTTTTGTCAGCCAGGGACTGGAGGTGCTGGTGGCGGACCTGAAGACCCCCCAGACCCCCCAGGAAGCGGCGCGCCTGGCGGACGTGGTGATCATTTCCGTGCCCATCCCCCAGGTCAAGCAGGTGGTGCAGGAGGTGGCCCCCCATCTCCGGCCCGAGGCGGCGCTCATGGACTTTACCTCCGTCAAGCAGGTGCCCCTGACCACCATGCTGAACCACTTCCCCGGGGAAGTGGTGGGCACCCATCCCCTTTTCGGTCCGGGGGAAGAAAGCATCAACGGCCTGACCATGGTCCTGTGCCCCGGCCGGGGAGAGCGCTGGCTCAACTGGCTCAAGGAACTGCTGGAAAACGCCGGGGCCCGGGTGAAGGTCACCACGGCCACGGAACATGACCGGATCATGTCCGTGGTCCAGGGCCTGGCCCATTTTACTCTCATCGCCCTGGGCCGGGCCATCCGGGAACTGGGGGTCTCCCCCCAGGACCTGGAGGATTTTTCCACCCCCACCTTTGCCACTCTCCATGGCCTAGCCCGGCGTCTCTTCAGCCAGGACCCGAAACTGTATGCCTGCATCCAACTGGCCAACCCGGCCAACCGTCCGGCCCTGCGGGCTCTGGAGGATTCCGTGGCCGATATCCTCTATTTTATCCAGCGCCAGAACCCCGACGGCCTGGTGCGCCTCATCGAAAGTATTAAGGAAAGCTTCATCGAGGAAGGGGACTGATACTGCATTGCAGTCAGAAAGATACTGCCATGTAGGGGCGAACCTTGTGTTCGCCCTGGTGCCGCCGGGCGAACACAAGGTTCGCCCCTACGGGAAAATGCGCCTTTGATAGCGGGTTAGAATGAAAGCCACCTAGCGCCTCTGGGCCTTGGCATTTGATTTAATTTTCACCCAAAGGCAAAAAGAAGAGTCCTATGGGAAAATCTTTTCTTCTGTCATTCTGAACGGAGCGAAGCGGAGTGAAGAATCTCGTATTTATTGGTGCTTATGAGATTCTTCGGTCGCTCCGCTCCCTCAGAATGACAAGCGGGAGGATTTTCGCAGAGCTCTCAGATAAGGAATAATATCAGGAGATCATCATGCTGGACCTGAAGTTCGTCCGGGACCATCTGGCGGAAGTGGAGCAGGCCCTAAAAAACCGGGGGCTGGAGGTCTCCCTGGAGGAGTTCCGGCGCCGGGAAGAGGAACGCCGCCGCCTGCTGACCCGGGTGGAAGAACTGCGCCACGAGCGCAACACCCTGTCCCACCAGGTGGGGGCCTTGATGAAATCGGGGCAAAAGACGGAGGCCGCACCTCTGAGGGACAGGGTAACCGTCATCAATACCGAGACCAAAACCCTGGAGGCCGGGGTGGAGGAACAGGACACCTGGGTCCGGGACTTCCTCCTGAATATCCCCAATCTGCCCCACTCTTCCGTGCCCCTGGGCGCGTCCGCGGACGATAACCCGGTGGACCATACCTGGGGCCGGGCCCCGGAGTTCGACTTCGAACCCAAGGCTCACTGGGACCTCGGTGAACATCTGGGCATCCTGGATTTCGAACGGGCCGCCAAGATCACCGGCGCCCGCTTCGCCCTCCTCAAAGGCAAAGGCGCACTCCTGGAACGGGCCCTCATCAATTTCATGCTGGACCTCCACACCCGCAAACACGGGTATCTCGAAGTCCTGCCCCCCTTCATGACCAACCGGGCCTCCATGCAGGGGACAGGCCAGCTCCCCAAGTTCGAAGAAGACCTCTTTAAGCTGGAGGGTTGGGACTACTTCCTGGTGCCCACCGCCGAGGTGCCGGTGACCAACATCCACCGGGAAGAAATCCTGGCGGAGGAAGACCTGCCTCTTCTCTACACCGCCTATACCCCCTGCTTCCGCTCCGAAGCCGGCTCTTACGGCAAAGACGTGCGGGGGCTCATCCGCCAGCACCAGTTCAACAAAGTGGAACTGGTGAAATTCACCACCCCGGAGACCTCCTACGACCACCTGGAGATGCTCCTTAAAGATGCGGAGGAAGTCCTCCAGGAACTGGGTTTCCACTATCGGGTGGTGGTCCTGTGCACCGGGGACATGGGTTTCGCCGCGGCCAAGACCTATGATATCGAGGTGTGGCTGCCGGGGCAAAACCTCTACCGGGAAATTTCCTCTTGCAGCAATTTCGAGGACTACCAGTCCCGGCGGGCCGCCATCCGTTTCCGCCGCACCGGGGCTAAGGGCACGGAACTGGTCCACACCTTAAACGGCTCCGGCCTGGCCGTGGGCCGCACTTTAGTCGCCATCTTAGAAAATTATCAGCAAGCGGATGGCAGCGTGCTGGTGCCCGAGAAGTTGAGGGGATATATGGGGGGGATTGAAAGGATTTAGTCTTCAGTCTCCGGTCTTTGGTCTTTGGTCTTTGGTCTTTGGTCTTTGGTCTAAGAAGGCAAAGTTAAGATTAAGGGAGCTTACGAGATAAACTCGTTATCATCTTTCTAATTCTGGTGAGGACGAATAGCAAAGAATCCAATACCTCTGCAGTTATATATTCAATTTCTTTGGCAATAATTAGCTGAGTTTCTAACTCTCCCACCGAACCGATCGCCGTATCCAAGTATTGACAGAATATTTTATTGGATTTCCTTCCTTGCCCTTCGGCAATATTGGAAGGAATTGAGACAGCGGCCCGTCGCATTTGGTTTGTCAGCCCATAGACCTCAGAACCGGGAAACTTGGCAGTAAGGCTATAAATCTCCTTAACCAAATCAATAGATAATTTCCAAACTTCCAGATCCCTATATGACCTTGATTTTTGCATCTCTCATCCCTTGATGCAAATTTCAACCAAAGACCAAAGACCAAAGACCGCGTCCTCACTGACCAAAGACCAAAGACCAAAGACCAAAGACCAAAGACCGTCCTTACTTCGCCTTCACCTTCTCCCCCGCCTTAAAGGGGCCGCCGCTGATGGGGGTGGCCACCGCGCCGGTGGCGCCCAGGAGCTCCGTGACCCTCAGTTCCCCCGTCTGAGTATCGGAGGTGTAACCCAAAACCGCATGAGTGTTGGGGTTGACCACCTCTTTACCCGGGGTTACCACCTGCAGGCGCTCTCCCTTCTTGAGGCCCGCGTTCTGGCCCAGGCTCAGGTAAACCTTGCCCTCCTTGACAAAATCCACCCGTCCGAACCAAGGCATCCTCACCAATTCCGCGCCCACCCGCAGGGCGTTCTGCTGGGCGAATTTCGTCGCCACGTCCGCCTTCAAACCTTCGGGCGCCGGCTCTACCACAGATTGAACCTTGTTTCCCTGGAAGGTGTCGAAAATTTCCAGGGCCAGAAATCCGGGACTATTGCCCTGGGGCGGAATCACTCTGGTGATGACCAGCCCCTGGACTCCCAACTGATCGCCCAGGGCCTTGATATTGGGAGACAAGGTAATCTTGCCCGACACTTGGGCTTTAGCCAGGGCCTGGCTTACTTGATCCCCGCCGCTCACCGTAATGTCCTTCTGGCGGCGCAGGGCCTCAGCCAGGCTGGCGGCCAGGGTGCGGTTGATACCCTCCATGGACCGGGGGGTATCTTTGACATCCGGGATCACCGCCACTGCCCGGCCCACCACCGGGGCCTTTTCTCCTGTAGACTTGGACACATAGCCGCCCAGACCCTGCTCCCGGAGGATGCGGTCCACTTCGGCCTTGACCATCTCTTGCAATTTATCCGGAGGAATTTTCTGGGCCTTACCCCTTTCCTTGTTGATCCTCTTGGCTATGGCGTCGAACATGCGCTCCTGCATGGGGACGAATTCCCGGCCCTTCTCCACGTAAACATATTCCGGCTGGTTCGGGTAGGTGAGCCAGTAGGGATTCTTGCTGCGCACGTAGGGCTTGTCGTCAATCATCACCGTATCTTGCTGGGCCTCGGGGGGGAAGGTCTCCTCTTCGTCATCAAAGGAGGGATACCCCGCCCATTCTTTCAGTGACTTCCATTTTTGGCAGCCGCCCGTCATGAAGAGAACGGCGATGATGGCCAGTATCAGCCCGAAACGTTGCAGAAGAGAAAAACTTTTGGACATTATCAAGCTCCGTTTTTGGTTTTTCGTTTTACGTTTTTCGTTTTACGGAAAAGTTTCTATTTTAAACTAAGCCTCAGTTTTTTAAGCATTTGTATTATTCTTTCAAGGGTACTAGTTAGAAATCTGAACTGCTCAGATGATAAATAACCTATCTCTCTGGAAATTATCAGTTGAGTTTCGATTTCAGCGGCTGAACCGAGGGCAATAGACAAAAACTGCCTGAATTCCCTCACCGATTCCCTGAATTGGCCTTCAGCAATATTAGAGGGGATGGAAATAACTGCCTTTCTTATCTGATGGGTCAATCCATAATTTTCAAGAGAAGGAAATTTCTCAGTCGCCAGATAGATATCCTTGACAAAAGTAATTGCCAACTTCCAAACTTCCAAATCTCGGTAAGACCTAGATTTCCTGACTTCCACTATTTTTTATATCCAAAACATCAATTAATATCATTAAGACCGCCGTTTATCGTTTTTCGTTTCTCAATTTTCGAAAAAATTTTCTGCCACTCTTCTTTTACGAAAAACGCAAAACGAAGAACGAAAAACCCACAAAAAAACCCACGGGGATCATACCCCGTGGGCTTTGGTTAGTCAACCGGTTTTCAGGTTAGAAGTAGAACAGACCCACGAACTCGACGCGATGGCTGTCGCCGAGATTCGTTCTGGTGCTGCCCACCGTGGTGATCTGGTACCAGTTGGTCCGCTGGTAGGCGTACTGCAGACCGAACTTGATGGGCAGAATGGGCCGGAACCACAGGCACAGATTTAACTCATGATGGTAGTCAGCATTGTCAGCTGCAACGGCAGTGGTATAACCATTGGCAATGCCGGCCAGCGTGGCGGCGGCGCTACGGTTATTAAAGCCGTTGGCGATGGACTTGCTCATGGCATAGGCAAAGGTCAGGTACCACTGGTTGGTGAAGTAGTATTGAGCCTGTGCGTAGCCGCCGAAGCGGGTCTGCAGCTCATAGTCGTAAATATTGAGGCCGGTGAGCCCGTCCACCCCGGCGAAACGGTACAGGTTGGAGCCGATGCCCGACCAACCGAAGGCTTCCACGCCCTGGCCGATCCACCATTGGGTCAGCAAAGACGCGGTCCCCGCCAGATTGGCGCTATGGGTGGGGATCACCGGGACAAACAGGGTCCCCATTATGACCCAGGGATCCACATACTGTTGGCGGGTGGAAACAGCAACCGCGGAATAGGCGTTCTGACCCCGAGAAGACATGGCGGTAGCCGCCTGCGCCGGGGTGACGTTACGCTGCCAGCCACCGGCGATCTGGGCCACAAAGGGAGTGGCCTTGCCTTGATAGGCAGCCTTGCCCCACAGGTCCTGGGTGTACCGGATTCTGGCTTGGATCTGCGGTGTTTCCGCGCATTCAGCGCCGTTCCGGTTAGTTGTCGCGGCGTTATAGGCCCGGTCGTTAGCCACGGCGTTGGGCTCACCGATGAGGACGGTGGCCATCCAGGCGCCCAGGAACTTCTGGGTCAAGCTGATCTGGGGCAGCCGGGCGGTGGGAATACCGGTCATCTGGAAGGGACCGTCTTGGGCCAGCTCCGGCCACCATTCGCAGATCAGAGACCAGTACTGGCCGAAGAGCAGTTCGGTCTCGGGCCAGTTCAACCGGAACATGGCGTGGCGCATCCGCAGGCTGTAGCTGTTGGACGCGCTCCGGGCCGCACTGTTGATGCCTTCTTCCGCCGGATCGAAGTCGATTTCAATGAACGCGGTGGTGGTGGCGCCCCAGAGTTTCGGGCCCTTGATGGTGAAGTTGAAGCGGGACCCCTGGGCGGTGAACTTCAGACGACCGTGGTGAAAGTTGGCGTTGTTGTTACGCTGGATGGGCGCGTTCATGTTTTTGCCGGTCTGGGTGGAACTCCAGAAGGCATCCAACTTGATGAAACCGCCCAGGCTGAACTCAGCTTTTGCCAGGGCTGCCGAAGGCAGAGCCAGGGCAAATACCAGGGCCAAAATTAAAACAGTTCTTTTCATCATTCCCCCCTTATTTAGGAAAGTGGTAACCAGTTTCTCCTTTCCATGGTTAAGCACAACTAGGCGTTATCTTTGCTTTTTCCCTCACCTCCTTCCATTTTCCGGTATTACCCAGCGCCATATTAGAACGGCTCCCAATTTTTGTCAATAAAAAATTTGCTAAAAAAACCGTTTTTCGTTTGCCGTTTGGCGTTTGCCGCCCAGATAACCCCCGAGGGTCTATTCGACCATTTCCCATGCTAACTTTAGACGGCATAAAACCGTTTTCAATTTGCCGTTTGCCGCAGAAAAATATCGAAAAATAACCTCTTGTACCAAGTTGCAATTAAAAAGGTAATTAAGCCTAGCGAAACTGGTGTTCACCCTGGAGCCACCGGGCGAACACCAGGTTTCCTTACGGGGGAAAGATACATTCGATTGCAGGTTGAGACCTCTGCGAAAGTCCTCCATCTGGTCATTCTGAGGAAGCGGAGCGACCGAAGAATCTCGTAGGTACCAGTAAATACGAGATTCTTCACTCCGCTCCGCTCCGTTCAGAATGACAGAAAAGGGACTTTCGCAGAGGTCACAACTTGGTATTAATCTATCCAGTTAATGATTTTACGGAAAACGGTAAACGGTAAACCTAGAAAACGCGGTTATACGGATCCCAGAGAAAGGCCAGCATCCCGGCCAGGATCATGTTGCCTTCCACCAGGGTCTCCAGGAAGAGCCCGGATTCCAGCCATCCCTGGCGGTAGAGAAAGAGATAGCCCAAAGAATAAAGGCCGCAGAGGGCCAGGGCGTAACCCAGGGAAGGAATCAGTTGCGTCCAGGCGGTCACCAGCAAGATGGCCATAAAAATGAGGGTGCCCAGGAACAGAAAGTTCAGGGTGCGTTCTTTACCCAGGGCAATGGCCAGGGTCTCCTTGCCCACCACCCGGTCCCCCTCGATGGCCAGGATTTCAAAAAGGCCGGAGCGGATGAAGATCATGCCGGCCACAAAAAAGAAGGCAATGGCGGTGGCCCAGGTCAGATCCTGATCGGAGCAGACCACGGGGATCAGGGCCGCCAGCACCCCCCAGGCCACCGCGGTGAAGGTGGTTTTGGAACCGGGGATCTCCTTGAGTTTGCCGATATGGGTCACCGCAGCTATCCTTTCGGGAATGATCTTAAAATTATAGATCAGGCCCAGGCCGCTCATCACCAGGATAAAGGGAAAGGCCACCGGGTCCAGATAGAGGCTGAGGCCCAGGGCCAGCAAGGCGGAGAGGGCCCCGGTGCTCAACAGAAAGAGCCGGTGCCGTCCGTAGAACATGGATTGCACCGGATCATTGAATTTGGACGCCTCGTCGGTGAACTGGTTCAGCAGGTGCATGGCATAGACGTAAAAAAAGGCCATGAAAAAGTAAGACCACATGGGCGTTACCTGCTGCAGCAAACACGAGGTGTAACTCACAGAGCCCGCGCCCAGGGCCACGTACAGGTTGGATTTCAGGATGAACCGCCAGGCCCGGTAGAGGTAGTTGATCAAGGACCCCGGGTGGAAGAGCCAGGCGTGTTTCAGGGTGCTCACCACGTTGCTGATGAGCCAATGGGGGGTGGAGGCCCCCGCGGTCACCCCCACGGTTTGATACCGGCTCATCTCGCCCAGGTCCAGCTCCTGCTCGGTTTCCACGTGGTAGGTGGGAACCCCGGCCTCCCGGGAGATCTTCACCAGGCGCTGGGTGTTGCCGCTGTTGCGCCCTCCCACCACCACCAGGGCGTCCACCTGGGTGGCCAACTCCTGGACCTCCCCCTGGCGGGAGGCCGTGGCGTCGCAGATGGTTTTAAAGATGCGGGCCTGGGGGAAACGGACCTTGATTTCTGCCACCAGGCTTTCGAACTGGGAGTTGCTCTGGGTGGTCTGGGCCACCACGATCAGGTCCTCAAGGTCCGGCAGTCCCGCCACCTCCTGGGAAGAAGCCACCACGTAGCCCCGCCCCTGGGTATGGCCCAGCAGTCCCCGCACCTCCGGGTGATCCGCGTCCCCGACAATGAGGGTGGCTGAGCCCTGGCGGGCCCACCGCCTGATAATGGCCTGCACCCGGGAAACCCGGGGGCAGGTGGCGTCAATGATGCGGCCGCCCCCTTCCTCCAGTTTCTGGCGTTCCAAAGGGGGGATGCCGTGGGCCCGGATGACCACCAGTCCGTCAGGGATCATCTCTCCGGGATTGAGGATGGCAATGCCCCGTTCCTTAAGAAGCTCCAGCACCTGGGGGTTATGGATCAAGGGGCCGTAGGTATAGATCCGCCCCTGGTTCTGGTTGATGGCCTTCAAGACCAGTTCCAAAGCCCGTTTGACCCCCATACAGAATCCGGCGGTGCGGGCCAGAATCACCTTCATGAAAAACTGCCTCCCGGTTTAACCGCTGGCATAACTATACACTATTGCTGAATTATATGCCCGAATAGAAGAAAGATGGGAGGCGGGCAAATTATTACCTGTGAGAAAATCAGGGAAAAGAGCAAGCAGAGAGGCGGAGCGAAGCACTTTCTATTTTTATAATTATTTCGTCTCTTAACTTTGCGTCCAGGCGGCTTTGCCTAAGACCCATCTTATCGCCACAGGGCCTCTACTGGAGGCCATGATGGCGGACATCGGCTTGCAGGGGTTTAAGAGTAGCCCAGCGGTGGGGCCGGACAGGCTGTCCCGTGACCAATAATCGCTCTTTCAAAATCCGGTTGATGTTTTGGGCTACGGTTTTCCGGCCCGCATCCAGCACGTGAATCCCGTCGGGTTGATAAACGGGGGCGCTCCGGGAACACAGGATGTTCTGGAAATTGACGAAATAAGGTTTGCCCTGGAGCCGTTCCACCAAGGCCTGGTAGGTAATCACGAAGTTGTGCCGCAGGGCTGATTGTTTGCCCAGGATCAAGTCCTCATGATCCCTGACTTGCGCGGCCACGGGTGCGGTTTCGGCCCACCAGCAGGGTTGCCAGATGAGCAGGAATTTCGCCCCAAAACTGGCGGCCACTTTATTGACGTAGTCGTATCTCTTCTCGCAACTATCCACAAATTGCCGCAAAACCGGGTCCTGGGGATTGATGCGGATGACTCCCTGCCGCAATTTGTCATAAAACTCATAGGTGAAGGAGGACCACATGGCCGCGTTCAAAGGCTTCAGCAACCCGAAGAAACTGCGGTGGTAATCCTCAATCAGACCCCTGACCCGGTCATAACCCTGGTGGGCGTTGGGGGTGCGTTGCTGGGCAAAGTAAGCGGAATCGTTCGCGCCGTCGTAGAAAACAATCAAGGACGGGGCTGGCTCATCGATGAGAAGCTTTTGCAGGTACTTGGTTTCCATCAGGGAGTTGAAACCGTCTTCCCCATGGTTGACCATAGCCGCCGGCGCCTCCGGCTCCTCCTGGTTCCACTCCTTGGCCAGGAAGCTGGGAATGGTGCGGTCATTAAAATTGGTGGCCCCCCGCATGGTGGAACCGCCGAAGAACCAAATGGTCAAGGCCTGCTTCCCGGGAGGGGGATTGTTCAGAGTAGGCCGCACCCCTTCCAGAAACAGGGCGTAAGGATCGTAATTCACCCGTTCCCCGTCGCGCAACTGACCATAAATCCAATAGTTGCTCAGGGAAATGGCCAGGAAACAGGCGACCTCCACCATCACCAGACCAAAGATCAGCCACTTGAGCGAGATGAGCAGCCCTCGTAAGATTCTCTTCAATTCCTGCCCCTTGATTCGGTGTCAATAAGAAAAATAGGTATTTCCTCCCCGGAAAACAAGGGTCTCTGGTGGTGGCAGATATCGATGGTCCCCCATCCGGCTACAAAAAAAACTGCGGCTTCCTTTGTGGCCGCATTATTTCAAATATCTCTCCTCTTGTCCAGGGTGAAGAAACCCCGTCCCGGTGGTGGCGCCTCGAAAAATACGAGCCGTTTACCCCGCCGATCTCCTGTTTGACCGGCAGTCACTGCCTATGTTAATTTTAAGTTACATTAGCGGTAGTCAAGGCTCTTCTGCCCGGGCGGGGCAGTGCTTTTCGGTAAAATTTATTCCGGGGGACCAAGCCACTTGCAATTTCTCCACCTCTTGGGCGGGACCGTCGCCTTGCGGCCCTACGTCTTCATCTTTCTGGCTGCGTACCTGGCGCTGGCCACCCTGCAACTGGGCGCCGGCCGCACCCTGGCCTTTCTGGCCCTGGGCTACCTCCTCGCCTGGACCGCGGAGTTCTCCTCCATTAATTGGGGCTTTCCCTTCGGCGAGTATATCTATATCCCCGCCACCCTGGACCGGGAACTCTGGGTGGCCGGCGTTCCTTTCATGGATTCCCTCTCCTACGTCTTTCTGGCCTATGCCAGTTACACCCTGGCCTTGCTGGCCCTGGGCCGGGGCCGTTGGCAGGGCTGGGGTTACCACCTGGAAGAGCCCCCCCCATTCCTGGGCTCCTTCAGGGTCTTAATCCTGGCCGCGGTGCTGATGGTGGCCCTGGACGTGGTCATCGACCCCGTGGCCTTGCGAGGCTACCGCTGGTTTTTAGGGCAGATCTACGGCTACCCGGAACCGGGGGTCTATTTCGGCGTTACCCTGGCCAATTTCGGGGGCTGGTTCCTGGTGGGCTTAGGAATGATTAAGGTCCTGCAACTCCTGATCACCCGCCTCCCGGAGGCCTGGGGGACTTGGGGCCGCCGGGCCTTCCCCTCCCGGGCCCTTCTGGGCCCCGCCCTCTACCTGGGCATCCTGGGGTTCAACCTCTTCATGACCTTCTGGATCGGGGAAACCCTCCTGGTCTGGGTGGGAATTTTTATCTATACGCCGTTTTTGACCTGGCTGTTTTTAAAGGTCTGCTCCCGGGAATGATGGCTGAGGGATTCAAGTTAGCCCTCACCTACTCTCTTTCCACACAATTTTTACCCATTGGCCATTTCTATCCCGGTGGTGGAAGGCCATGTAGCCTCGGCTTTCTTCCTGGCGGACCATTATTACCGGGCGCTGCCGGCCTAAAATTCTTAGGCTCTATAACTTTGGGGTGTTTGGGCCTGAGGGGGAAGTATGTAAAGTTTTCAAGAATGTTATTTTTAAGTCACTGAATTATTTTGCAAATTCTTAAAATTTTGTGGTATGCTGGTGCCCGCACGACAATCGGCTCCAAAAAACGAAACCTGCCGGGATTCACCTTGAGGCAAAAGGCATCATAGACCGTTTTTTGACTGCCACTCTGCCGCATAATCTCGGATTAAGGGAGTGGCCAGTACCTGAATATCAGCAACAATTCCTGACCCTGCCTCCAGATTAATAAGCATGGTTGGCTTTGCCGGGTTTTTGGGCGGCTGGCCATGAAAGTAAATTATTGGGTGGATGCCTTGGTCCGATGCCAGGCGGAAATGTATCATGCCCGGATCTGATGGAACTCTCTTGGTGATGCTGAAGGGGAAAAAAAGATGTTGAAAAAAGGTGGCGATTTGACTTTAGGAAGGGTGCAAGACACCAGAGGTTTGACTGAGTCTGCATCTGTAAACGGAGCCGAGAGTCATTTTCCCTCAGCCCCTGGATTTCGATCAGGTGCGAAAGGCTGGCAGGTGTTTATGCGAATATTGCTAATCGGGGCCATGGTGGGGGTGCTGGGGCTGAGTCTCCGGCCCGCGGCCGCCACCATTACCCCACCCCCCGGCGTCCCGGGACTGGAAGAAACTTGGCAGGGGGCCAATGGTCCTGATGGCGCGTTTCACGATTATATTGTTTATGGAAAAGGCGATCCCGGGGGAAACGGAGATAACAGCCTGCCGGTAAGCAGCTATCCCCCTCCCCTCAATCCCTACTATCCCTACCTTACCTCCACGGATAATATGATTACCCAAAATGCTCCCGGCATCGTGGGCGAGAGTATCGGCGGTACCGGAGGGAATGGCGGCGGCAGCACGAGCTCACATTATGCTTATGTCACTGGCGGGGACGGCGGTGATGGGGGAGATGGGGGATCGGTGCAGATCCACAATTCCTACCAGATCACGACTACGACGGACAACCAATGGGTCTTTTCAATATTCAAGGGGATTGGCATCTACGGGGTGAGCGCGGGCGGCAACGGCGGCGCCGGCGGCGACGGCTTTGGAATCGACGGTAAGGGCGGCGACGGCGGCAACGGCGGCGCCGGCGGTGAAGTAACTATCATTAACTATGCGGGTGGAGTCATTAATACCAATGGATCTCAATACCATGGCATCATGGCTCAGAGCCTGGGGGGATATGGCGGTGCGGGCGGCGCGGGCGGCGGTATCTGGGGCGGCGGCGGCGCCGGAGCCAACGCCGGCCATGGCAGCGATGTTTCAGTCACCAACATGGACGGTATCACCACCCAAGGTGATAACTCTCATGCCATCTTTGCCCAAAGTATCGGCGGCTTCAGCGGCAACGGTGGCAGCGGGGAGGGGGTTGCCGCTTACGGCGGCGACTCTCACAGCGCCGGTTATGGCGGGAACGTTACGATAAATAACGCCGGTGGCTCGCCTGAGGTGACGCTCACGACCTACGGCGCCCAGTCGGACCTCATCCGGGCTCAAAGTATCGGGGGCGGAGGCGGAAGCGCCGGCAAGAGTGCAGGCCTGGTGGCGCTGGGTGGTTCCGGCAGCGCCGGCGGCGCCGGCGGCGCCGTCTCTGTCACTAATAACTATATCCTGCAAGCCACGGGCGCAGGTTCTTACGGCATTTATGCCCAGAGTGTGGGGGGTGGTGGCGGACACAGCGACATCTCCGTGGGGTTGGCCGCCATTGGCGGCAGCGGCGGTGGAGGTGGTGACGGTGGTAGTGTCTATGTGCTCAATGAAAATAAAATCACTTCCACCGCCAGCGCCATTTTGGCCCAAAGTCTGGGAGGCGGCGGCGGTAACGGGGGGCTGGCCATAAGCGGCCTGGTCGCCATCGGCGGCAGCGCTGACAAGGGCGGCGACGCCGGCACGGTGACGGTTGGCAGTAATGGGGATCTCACCACTTCCGAGGTTAGCGCGCATGCCATTCTTGCCCAGAGCCTGGGCGGGGGCGGAGGTAACGGCGGCGCCGCGGTGACCGGAGATCTTACCGGTCTTGGTCTCAGCATCGGGGCCTCGGGGGGAGCGGGCGGCAACGGCGGCGCCGTCCAAGTAGACGTTGGCTTTTCTAACATTACCACATCCAGTCATTTTTCTGCCGGGATTTTTGCGCAAAGCGCCGGGGGGGGCGGCGGTGCGGGCGGCTACAGTGTGACCGGATCGGCTTCGATGATCGGTGGCGCGGCAGTAGCCCTGGGCGGCTCGGGCGCCTCAGGCGGCGCCGGAGACAGCGTGGCGGTATCGGTTGATCAATCAACCATAACCACGGCGGGAGAGTTTTCTTCCGGCATATTTGCTCAAAGTCTGGGGGGCGGGGGCGGCCACGGCGGCTATAGCATCGCCGGATCGGGGGGCATCTTGGGCGGTATCTCCGCGGCGCTGGGTGGATCTGGCGCCGGCGGTGGCAATGCCGGGAATGTGAGTGTGACTCTTGCCGACTCCAATATTACCACCCATGGAATTAGATCTGATGGGATCTTTGCCCAGAGCCTGGGAGGCGGCGGTGGTAGTGGCGGCTTCAGCGTCGGCGCGGCAGCGGGGATGACGAGTGCGGCGTTAGCCTTAGGAGGCTCCGGCGGGGGCGGCGGCACGGCCGGGACGGTGGCAGTAAATATTTCGAGTTTAGGAGCCCAAAACAATATTACCACCTCCGGGGAAAATTCTTGCGGCATCCTGGCCCAAAGCGTAGGCGGCGGCGGGGGCGCAGGCGGCGGCAGCGTTAGTGGGACAGGCAGCCTCTTAATGTCAACCAGCGTCACTCTCGGGGGGAAACTCGGGGATACAGGGGGCGGTGGCGGAGCCGGTAATACCGTCACCTGCAAGGCTACGAATTTAAAAGTCACCACCAGTGGTGCCTTTTCCACCGGTATTGCCGCCCAGAGTGTAGGGGGCGGCGGCGGCCACGGCGGTTTCAGTGTCTCCGGCTCCCTGGGGACGGGTTATTCCGCAGCCGTGGCTTTAGGGGGGCAAGGCGGGGATGGAGGCGCTGGCGATCAAGTTACGGTGGATATCACGACAGGTGAAATCGATACCAGCGGGGATCATGCCCATGGCCTCCTGGCCCAAAGCATCGGCGGCGGCGGGGGAAACGCCGGCTACAGTGTGGCGGGAAGTGCCGGGAGTTTAGGGGCCAGCCTGGGTTTAGGCGGAACCGGCGGTGGCGGCGGTAGCGGGAATGATGTCAGCGTTACTTTCGGCGGCATTATCAATACCCAGGGTGGCCACTCCGGCGGTATCCTGGCCCAGAGTATCGGCGGCGGCGGCGGCAACGGCGGCTTTTCAGTGGCCGGGACCCTGGCCGGCGGCGCGTTGGCAGAGTCCATGGGCGGGTCCGGCGGCGGTGGCGGCAGCAGCGGCAACGTCACGGTTACCACTTCCGGAGCCGTAACCACCGGGGGAGATAATGCCGCAGGCATTATGGCCCAAAGCATCGGGGGCGGGGGCGGCAACGGCGGCTTCAGCGTGGCCGCTAGCATCAGCGGGGTGGCCAGCGCCAGCCTCAGTTTAGGCGGCAGTGGCGCTGCCGCCGGTGATGGCGGCACAGTGGATCTCACCAGTGCCAGCAGCATTACCACCCAAGGAAATCACTCACATGGTTTGGTGGCCCAGAGTATCGGCGGCGGCGGCGGCAATGGCGGCTTCAGCATTAGCGGCTCCATTGCCATTCCGGCCGGCGGCTCTGGGGCCGCGGTAGCAGTCAGCCTGGGCGGTTCGGGTGCCAGCGGCGGCAACTCCGCGGCCGTGACGGCCACCAGCACCGGGGACACCATCACCACCAAGGGTCACAATGCCAAGGGCATTTTGGTTCAAAGTGTTGGCGGCGGCGGCGGCAGCGGCGGTTTCAGCGGGACGGTGGCGTTGACTAGTTCGGTCTCCGCGGCGGTATCGCTGGGGGGATCCGGCGCCGGCGGCGGCACCGGCAGTACGGTCACGGTAACCAACAGCAGTTTGATAAGTACCGCGGGAGATTACTCCGAGGGGATTTTTGCCCAAAGTCTCGGGGGAGGCGGGGGTAACGGCGGCTTCAGCATCAGTGCCAGCGGCGCGGCCAGCTCTTTTAGCGTGACTCTGGGCGGCGGCGGCGCCAGAGGCGGTAACAGTGATGACGTTATGGTCACTAATACC
>JBMORF010000063.1:0-71421 GCA_049322315.1 Thermodesulfobacteriota bacterium
ATTAAAACAGCAAAAGCAAACGGCGTCCATCTGCGTTTATCGGCGGTTAAATATTAACCGCCGATGTACGCCGATAAACGCCGTTCATCATAAGGATTGTTGCTTGAGAATGCGAACTTGGTATAAGCCAATTGCAATTAACGGTGGGCAATTCCACCCTACATAAAGGTCACAGAGGTATTCCCTCCCGGCGCACATGGCGCAGAAAAGGCCCTTGCCGGTGCAAAAACCGCTCCTGGTCCATGAAAACGCAGGCAATGACTACATCATTAGCCAAGCTCAATTCGGCGACGATGGCGCCGGTGCGGGCGATTTCCTGGCCGGCATCCACCGGCCCCTGTAATACTACCAGGACATCCAGATCTGATCCGGGTTCCGCCTCGCCTCTGGCGGTGGAGCCATAGAGCAGCAACTGTTTAAGGCGATCACCATAAAGAGAGGAAAGACGCGTTTGCAACTCTGACAATACTGTCTTAGCAAGGGCATTCATCTTAGTCCAAAGTTTGCCAAGGGTTTGTTTACGGTAAATTACAAGTTAGCAAAAATACCCACGATTATCAAACGTTATCTCTATGCTGGAGTTTAGTTGATTATCTAAAGGCGATGGGCGTTTTTCCGCCGATTTACCGGCCACCTTGCCGCGCCCTGCCGGACAGCCCCGTATGGAAAAGGGATTGACAAGGATTGGAGAAATGGGTAGGGTTTAGGTACTTGTAGCGCCCATCTAAACTCAGGAGGGAACGATGTCCGGTTCTGAACCTCTCCAGGTAAGTGACGCCACTTTTGAAGAGGAAATCCTGAAATCCGATAAGCCGGCGATGGTTGATTTCTGGGCGGCCTGGTGCGGCCCCTGCCGGGCCATAGCCCCGGTAGTGGAAGAACTGGCCCGGGACTATCAGGGTAAGGTGAAAGTGGCCAAAATGAACGTGGATGAAAACGCGAAAACTCCTGCCAAGTATGGCATCCGGGCCATCCCTACCTTGATAATTTTCAAAGGCGGCCAGGTGATGGAGCAGATCACCGGCGCCGTGTCCCGCTCCCTGATTGAGAATGCCCTGAAAAAAGCCCTGTAATCCCGGGGACCGGTATGCCTGCGTGGGATTATGACATCGTCATCGTGGGGGCCGGCCCCGCCGGCCTCACTGCCGGCATTTATGCCGGTCGCGCCCGGCTGAAAACCCTGCTGCTGGAAAAACTCATTCACGGCGGCCAGGTCATGACTACGGACCTGGTGGAGAATTACCCCGGTTTTCCGGAGGGCATCTCCGGCTTTGAGCTGAGCGACCGCATGCGGAAGCAAGCCGAACGCTTCGGTTTGGAGTTCCGCACCGGAGAAGTCTTGGAGCTGAAACCGGGGTCGGAGTATCATCTTTTGCGGCTGGAAGGGGAAGAGCTGCGCGCCGGCGCGGTGATCATCGCCAGCGGCGCGGGTTACAAAAAGCTGGGAGCCCCGGGGGAACAGGCATTCACCGGCAAAGGCGTCAGCTACTGCGCCACCTGCGATGGGGCCCTGTATCGGGGGGATACCATCGCGGTGGTGGGCGGCGGCGACACCGCACTAACCGATACTTTATTTCTCTGCCGTTTTGCCGAGAAGGTCCATCTGATCCACCGCCGGGACGCCTTCCGGGGGGAAAAGTTCCTCCAGGAACAGATTTTTGCCCTGGAAAAAGAGAAAAAAGTGGAGATTCACTGGGACACGGTGGTGCAGGAAATTCAGGGCACCCAGGCAGTGGAGACCCTAAAGCTGAAAAACGTGAAAACCCGGGAATTATCCACCCTCCCGGTGGCCGGGGTCTTCATCTTTGTGGGCATCGTCCCCAATACCACCTGGCTTCAGGGCCTCGTGCCCCTGGATGAATGGGGTTTTATCTTTACCGACGCGCAAATGGCCACCTCCATCCCGGGCATCTTTGCCGCCGGGGATGTACGCAACAAACTTCTCCGGCAAATCTCCACCGCGGTGGGGGACGGCGCCACCGCGGCCTTTGTCGCTGGAAGCTATCTGTATGAACAGCGTTCGAGGTAAACTTATGAACATGCAAAGAGTCCTGCGATTTTTGCTGGTTCTCACCCTGGCCGTCCAACTCGGCGGCTGCTCCACCATCAAAGGTTGGTTTAAATCCAAGAAACCGGAAAAGCCACCGGACGTCATGGCCCAGGAAGGCCTCAATCACCTGAAAAAGAAAAAATACGACGATGCCATCGAGACCTTCGCCAAGGTGCGGGACCGTTATCCTTATAGCGAGCAGGCCATACTGGCGCAGATTAAGGTGGCGGACGCCTATTTTTATAAAAAGAAATACGACGAGGCCCTGCAAGCTTATAAGGAATTCGAAAAACTCCACCCCACCAATAAAGGGGTCCCCTACGCCATCTTCCGTCAGGGATTATGTTATTATCGCCAGCGCTCCACTATCGACCGGGACCAGACTTCCACCTATAAAGCTCTTCAGGAATTTCGCCGCTTAAAAAAGAAATATCCTAAATGCGAATATATCCCCAAAGCGGAAAAGTATATGCAAAACTGCCGCCGGGACTTGGCGGAGCACGAGTATTACGTGGCGGAATTTTACTTCCGGACCAAACACTACAAAGCAGCCCTGGACCGCTTCCAGACAGTGACCCAGGAATATCCCGAGTTTCCCAAACAGGCCGAGGCGAAAAATTATATCAACAAGTGCCAGGAAATTCTGGCCCGAAAGGACGATAAGCCCAAAAGCGGGCTGCTGTATAACATCTCCAATCTCTTTGACGCGCGCTGGTGATCCTGATCAGCCGGGGAGCCGGTCCTAGAAATTACCTGGGAGGGCAGAGGTGAGCCCTGAAGGCCACCTCCCTTCTTGGCAGCGGTTGCCCAAGGCGGAGCTTAGGCTCCGCCTTGTTATTTACGCATGTCGATAAACCGGGCTTCGGAAACTGGCTGGACGTATTTCTGGCGCAGGTGCTGGCAGAGGTTGAGGGTTTGCAGGCGTTCCTCCAAGGCTTCCCGCCAGGACTGGCAGAAGTCCATCAAGGATTGATCCAGTTGCCGCAGTTTCTCCAGGTCGTCCCCCAGGTCTTCCACAGGTGTGGACCAGTCCAGGTGTTGCAGCACTATCTGGCGTTGCTCCAGGAGGTTGGCGGCCCTTTCCAGGTCATCCTGGAGCACCGCGGCGGTGATGGCCCGGGTGAGGTCTTGCAGCAGGGTCACCCGGCTCCGGGTCAATGGTGTGAGAGTTGGGAGAGAATCTTTTGCCATTGCAGCACCATGGGTAAGAGTTCGTATTCCATTAAATCCGCCAGGAGGATGTAGTCTTCTTCTTCATAGACCTGGAGCATCTCCTCCAGCAGGTCTTGAAAACGCTTAAGAAAATCGGAGACATCCCCGATCTGGGGAGTGCTCAGGCGGCCCAGGTCCACCTCCAGGACCTGACAGGCCCCTTCTCCGGTCTGAAGCAGCCAGCGCAGGGCCTCCAGCACCTGGGCGAAATAGTGGTTGGCCTCATCCTCGGCGGCCAGACGGAAGAGGGCCGCGCTCTTTTCCAGGGCCTGTGACAGGGTATCCGCCTGTTGCGAGGCATCGAAGAGGATGGATCGGGCCAGTTCCTCGTCGGAAACGGTCTTCAAATCCAGCCGGGAAACCTCTCCCAAGCGAACATAGCGGGATTCCCGGGGGTAGCGTTCCGTGAAAAACTGACCGTTCACCTCCACCTGGAAGAGTTGCTGTCCCTGGGGAATGAATTTTTCGTTAAGCTCCAGCAGGGCTTCCTCCAAGTTACGCAGGTGAGATAAATCCACCGGTAAGCTCTGATCATTGAGGGTTATTTCCATGGGGCCACCTCGAGAATTTGATGAGTATCTGTCTTTGGGGAAAATTCTTGCACAAGATGTGCCATGCCGGGTAATATATTGATATATTGGGCTAATTCAGGAAAACTGCCCGCCATTTCCCCCAGGGTCAGCAGGCAGATTTTACCGGCCCGGTGTAAGCTGTGGTAAGCTTGGGCCAGTTGACGGGCTAAAAGATTAACTTCCGTTTCCACCACCCCCCGCTGTTCCTGGAAGTAAAACTCAATAAAAGCCGCGATTTCCGGGGAACCTACGGCCAGGCGGTGCAATTCCGGGTCGATCCCCTTGACGGCCTCCGCCTGTTGCCAGAGGTAGGAGGGGGCCAGCCCCTCTCCGGGAAGACCCTGGAGATGGCGGGCCAGCCGCTCTCCTTGGCCGGTGAGGTCCAGGAGTTCCTGGAGGTCCCGGTGGCCGGCGGCCAAGCCCAGGTCGTCCTCCGGGGGCAGGAAATGACGGTGAGCAACTTCCCGGAGCCAGGGAATCAGGGGATCCCCCGGAGTTCCGGCTCCTTGAAGAAACCGGAGCCAGGCCGCCCGGTGCACCCACGTCCAGAAGTGTTCCCGGTCCAGGGGACGGCGGATCAGCGGCAGATGGGCATGATGGCCCGTGGGATCGAAGGTGGAGAGATAGACCTGGAGATCGCGCCAGCGGAGAGCGTCCGGAACCGGGGCCAGAGGTCCCTTTTCCAGGAGATGCAGGGCCCAGGCGGCCACCGCCTCCGGGGAAATGGCGGCATGGCATTTGAACAGGGAACAGGAATCCGGGTAATGGCAGGGGTGGCAATCCAGCCGGGGTTCCAGGGACAAGTGGCCTTCCCCCACCGGCCCGGTGTCGTGCACCCGGGCCCCGGCCAAAAAGAAGGCCAGGACCGGGGTCTTAACCGCGGCGGCCAGGTGCATGGGGCCGGTATCGTTGGTGATCAGCAGGTGCAGCCGGGAGAGCAAGGCCGCCAACCCGGCGATGGACGTCCCCCCGGCGCACAGAGTCGTGGTTCCCGGCGGCAGGAGGGCCGCAAGTCTCTCCCCTAAGGGCCTTTCCCCCCGGCTGCCGAAGATGAAGAAGTGGCAGGGCCGGGTGGCCAGCAGCCGGGCGGCCACCTGGGCATATTTTTCCGGGGGCCAACAGCGCTGGGGTTGAGAGGCGCCGGGGAGCAGGCCCACCAGGGCCGTCCCCGGAGGGATGGATAACCCGGAGAGAAAGGCCCCGGCTTGCTCCTGGGCGTCCGGGGGAATTTTCAACTCCAGGCCGACGCCATCCGGCTCCAGGCCCGCGCCTTTGAGAAAGATGTCCACCAGATTGAAGGGATTAGCCCGCCGGGCCCGGGAAACCACCATGAGATAGCTCATCCAGGAAGGCTCGGTGAGGAAATGCCGGGCGGAGTGCAGGGTGAAGCCCCGCACTTCCTTACTTCCACACAGAAAAGAGAGAATGGCCCCCATGATGGTGGGGGTAAGATTAATCACCAGGTCCGGCCGGGGCTCCAGATTTTCCGCCAGCCAGCCGGCAAAAAAGCGGTAGCCACCGGGCCAGCCCCCTTCCTGGTCCAGCAGGGGGGCCAGTTGCAAGGTGGGCATAGGCAGCAGCCGATCGACCTGGGGCAGAAGGCCCGCAGTTTCCTGGAAGACGTCCTGGACCACCAGGGTGATTTGGGCTTGGGGATGGCGGGCCCTCAAGGCCCGGAGCACCGGGGAGCACTGAACCAGATCCCCCAGACGCAACAAGTTGATCACCAGGATGCGCATCACCGCCCTCCATTGGCACCGCGGCGGCGCATGCTGCTATGGAACTCCTGGAGAAACCAGAGAATGGCCTCGGGTTCGCTGAGGGGCTCGCTGCTTTCCTTGATCTGGCTCACCAAACCCTCCAGGCCGGGGGACACCCCCTCCGGCAGACGGTTCAGGAGGACCTGCACGGGGTGATCCGCCGGGAATGAAGTCTGGACCTGGAGGCTGGCGCTCTCCTGGGGCTGCCGGTGGGGCAGGACCCCGGGGTGGAGGTCCTGGATGATCTCCAAGGCCCCGGCCAGGCGCCGGGCATAGGTATGTTCCTTCAGGACCCGTTCCCGGGAGGCTGCGGCCAGACGCCGCCGCTCCTCATCGTGGGACAGGTAATACTCGATCTTCTCCCGGGCTTCGGTCAGGGTGGTGAAAACGGCCACTTCCTTATCGGGCGTAAAGAATTCGGGCAACTGGGAGCGCCAGTCCACCAACTGGAAGGCGCCGCACGCGGCCAGGTCAAAGACCCGGGGATTGAGATAATCCCCCTGGGGGTTGATCCCCGCATGAAAGGGAGAGGAATGGAGGTTGAGATTGATGCGGGAGGCATTGAAAATCTTCATGCAGTCCTCTTCCGAGACCCGGGCCCCTTCGTTCTGGAGGTAATTGCCCAGGGAGGAGTTGAGGTCCCACTCCGAGCCCCAGATCTTGAAGTCGAAGTCCAGGAGACCCTGGAAAAACTGGCGCCGGTTGTAGTAGCCCGCGCCCACAAAGGACAGGGCCGAGCCGAAGCGGCGTTTTTCTTCCGGGGTCAACTTCAAGGGGTGGTAAGCCTCCAGGTCGGCGGCCAGGGGCAGGCAGACATAATTTTTAACTCCCCGGCTTTTGAGTTCGGAGAAAAACGGCTCCTTCTGGAGAGTAAAGAACACGTCCACTTCCGGGGCCAGCTCCTGCCAGTAAGTGAGGACCTGGAAGTCCTCCACGAACCAATAGGCCACCAGGGGGACTTCCGCTTTCAGGGCCTGAAGCAGAGGCGGGGCCACCGGTGACTGGGCCAGGGCGAAGACCAGATCCGGCTTAAAATCCCGGACCCGGGCGAGAATGGTCTCCCCTAAAAGGCGCAACAGTTCCTGCTTTAACTTATGTTCGGCCCGCTGGTCCCTGGTGACCCCGGCCAGGGCCTGATAACCGGCAAAGAAAGGGGCAAAGTCCAGGAACTGGGTGACATGCCCCAATTCCTTAAAACCCCGGGCCGTATAGCGGGTGATGGGGTGGGAGCCGCCGTAGAGGGGGCCCACCACCAGGATACGCAAGGGCCCAAGTTCGCAATCCTCCCCGGCCAGAAAACGCATCAGGCGGCGATGGGGGCCGGGGTGCAGCCGGCGGGTGGGAGTGTGCTCCACCAGCCAGGCGTCTTTAGGGAGATCAGAGTAATCAGACCCCAGGCGCAAGCCGTCTTTGGCCAGGAGCTGGGTCAGGTCCTGGTGTTCCAGGGCCAGCCGGGCCACCGGAGCCGAGGGTTCCACCACCCACAGGGGCCGCTCCTCGGCCAAAAGCGGCAAAATATGATACCCCAACCCCAGGCCGAAGACGATGAGGGGCTGGGCCGCGTCCCCTCCTAAGGCCTGGGCCCAGTCCCGGCCTTCTTTCACCGGATCATAGGAGGAGGTCAGGCGCTGCCTGCCCACCTGGAGATAAGGGGGGCCGGAGCGGGAGGGCGGGGCCTGGTGATCCTCGGGGACAATAGTCCCGGCCAGGGTGGCGGCCAGATCCGGGTTGACCTGCTGCAAAACTTCCAGATTTTTTGCCCAAAGACTCATTATGGTCACCTCGATGGGGAAAGACGGTTTTCCAGTTGGGCGATAAAGGCTTCTTTGACGCCGACAAAAAGCTCTTGATTATCCTGACGTTGCATTTCCGCCTGAAAGGCCAGGAGGGGGCGCATTGCTGCGGCCACTTCCGGGAATTCCGGGGGAACCGGCATCCCCCGGCTCAGAGCGGCTAACAGCATCTCCCACGCCTGCCAATCCCCAGGGGCTAGTTTCCCCTTCTCCCCATATGGGGTTGGGGGAGGGGGTTTGGGGGAGGTATCTAATACCCTTTCAGTCTCAAATGGATATGGTTTTTGTAGGGACGAACCTGGTGTTCGCCCTGAACGCCGGGCGAACAACAGGTTCGCCCCTACGTTTGAGGTGCACAAGCGAAACGCCTCTTGCCTCCGCCCCCCTTCCCCGGCTGCATGTATCTCCTCCGCCAGCCAGGTCCCGGCCTGGCGGTAGGCATCGCCCACCAGGTCCTCGAAGCGAGGCGGCTCTTCTCCCAGGTATTGGTAGCCCACGCCAAAGTTATCCAGGTCGCTGCGGTAAAGGCGGGAGCCCGCAGGCAGGTGAAGATCGAGGGGCGCCGCCCCGGTCTTCAGCCAGCCGGAAATGAGCCGGGCCACCGCCTCAGGCGGCAGCATCTTCAGGCAGATGGGGCCCTCGGCGGGACAAGGGGAGGCAGCCTCCGTACACGGGTGGCAGGGGGGCTCGGCCTGGAGGACATAATGGCCGGAACCGTAGGGGCCGGTCTCGAAGCACAGGGCCGGACCCAGAAACAGGGCCACCGTGGGCACCATTAAGGCCGTGGCCAGGTGCAGGGTGCCGGTATCGCCGCTGACCACCAAGTGCGCTTTGTTAAGCTCCGCCGCCAGTTCTTTCAGGCCGGTTTCACCCTGGAGATTAAGGACCCGCTCCCGGAGGGCCGGGGCCAGCCCGGCCTTAAGTTTCTCCCCCAGGTGGCGTTCGGCCGCGGTCCCCAACAACAGGACGTGGGCGCCTTCCAGGGAAACCAGGTGATCCGCCAGGCGGGTAAAGTATTCCAGAGGCCAGGTGCGCCGTTCGTGCCGCGTGGCCAGTTGCAAGGCGACCACCGGCTCGCCTGGGGGGCGGACCGCCGGCGGCGTGGGTGTGGGAGCCGCCGCCGGTTCCGGGGCCAGATGGCGAAAGACGTCCGTTAAGTGAAAGCGGTTGAAGCGCCGGGCATGGACCAGGCTATAGATCCAGGCCAGCCAGGGCTCCCGGGAAAAATCCCGGCCGCCATTGGCAGGTAAATAGCCTTTGGCCGGGACGCCTAAAAGATGGGTCAGCAGGAGGCTGAGCCGGGAAAAGTTGAGATTGAAGACCAGATCGAACTGCCGGGCCTGCAAATCCTTCAAGAAATCCGCCACCAGTTGGTAGGCTCCGGGCCAGTCCCCCGCGGTAAGGGAGCCCAGGCGCAGAAAATCAAAGCCCAGAATTTCATCCACCTCAGCCCTGGTAGCCTGCAAAGGCAGAAGGCGGTGATCCGTCAATAAAGTGAGCCGGGCCCCGGGATATGTTAGGCGGAGATGAGTGAGCAGAGGCCAGGTCTGCACCAAATCCCCCAGGCGGGCCAACTGGAGGACCAGGATATTTTGGGGCGCATGAGCGACCCACGGGCCCTGAAGGCAGGGAACGGGAGCTGACTGCTCCTGCTCCAACCTTTCTTGGTCTCTGGTCCAGGCTTCCAGGGGATTCACATGGTCCTCCGCAGCACCGCCAGCATCTCCTGGAGACGATGGCGGTAAGTGTGTTCCCGTAAAACCCGGGCCTGGCCCCTTTGGGCGATTTGCCGCCGGGCTTCGGGGTGCTCCAGATAAAAGCGCACCAGGTCCGGGATCTCTTCCGGGTGGTGGTAGCAGACCGATTCTTTCCCCGGCTCCAGGACCTCTGCCAGTTGCTCCTTAAAATCGGTAATCAGGAAGCCCCCGGCCGCGGGCACGTCGAAGACCCGCTGGTTGACCGCGGCCTTCATCTGCATGCTGGTGGCGTTGAAGTTGATGGCGGTGGCCCCGTAAATGGCGGGCAAGTCATCATAATAATTGACAATGGGGCCAAGGCGGAAAGAAGGGCCCAAGAGTTTCTGCCAGCCATCGTCCCCATAAATGGTGGGCTGAAAACAGGCCAACTGCCGGACGCAACTCAGGCGGTAGTCCCGGGTGGCGGCCCAGATGACGCCCGCCTCCAGGTCCGTCAGTTCAATGCCTTGGAGTTGCCGGATTAAAGGATGGTTTTCCAGGCCCAGCTCCGCCAGCAAGAGGCCGAGGCGGCGGTAGGGCCGGGCCTGGTAGGCGTCCAGGAGTTGTTGGAACAGGACCGGGACCTCGGGAGAAGCAGGCAGCCGCCCCAGTTTTTTGGCCAGGGGTTGGGTCATGGAGTTACCCACAAAGGCCACCCGGGCGCGCCAGCGGTCCCGGGCCGCGGCGGGTTGGGGATAAAAGGTCTCCGGATCGGTGGCCAGGGGCAAAGGGTAGACCTGGGTGAACCCCAGGGCTTTGACCTCCGGGACGTAGGTGGGGTCCCAAACGAAAATATAGGACAGGTCGCTTTTGGGACCGGCATAAAGATTGAGGATGATGGCCGGGCTGTCCACGTACCAGGAGACCGAGGGCAACCGCAAGCGGTTCAGGGCCTCCATCAACAGGCCCTCCCGGTCAAACCCCAGATGGTTGACGGTAAAGACCAGGTCCGGGGCAAAATCCGCCACCCGCTGGAGGATTTTTTGCAGTACTTCCTCCCCGTTATCCCGGCGTTTATCAAAGAGGATGACCTGGACTTCGTGCCCCAACCGGCCCAGCGCCCGGGAGACTTCCGGGATCAGGAAGTAATCGGTGTTCACCACCAGGACCCGCAATTTTTCCTTTTTCAGGCCGTAAGAGCGGCTGGGCGCCACCCGGGGGCCTTGAAAAGCGGAAATCACTTCCTGGTAGAAGGCGTTGGCGGCCCTAAGCGAGGCGGGGTGCCCCCAGAGCACCGGACTGCCGCCGCCGTTGCCCAGGTGCAGGCAATCCTGCAAATGGCTGATGACTTCCAGGGCGGCTGGGTGCACCACCAGGGTGGTATGGGGCCGGGAGAGGAGCGGGGTTAAATCCAGGGTCTGGAGCGCGGCCCAGAAGATTTCCGGCTCCTGCTCGACGATGACCAGGGGTTGCTCCGGGTCCAGGCGGGGGAGCAGCCGCAGCAGGTGGTAGCCCAACCCTAGTCCCAGGGCCAAAAGGGGCCGGGAGGGGGCCAGGGGCGCCCGGGCCGCCAGGACTTCGGCCTCTTTCCAGGCTTCCCGGGGGCTGTGGAGGGTGACCGGCCGGCCCTTCTCCCCCGGCACCTGGAGGGTGGGATGGAGGCCGGGAACCAGGGTGACCCGTTGCCACTTTAGCGGCGCAGCGGGCAGCACCGGAATCAAGTCTCCAGCCAGATTCCTGGATTTCAGGGCCTGAAGGTTGGTTTCCCAGATTTTCATGCCAGTATTAGGTTCCATAACTTTCCTGGTCAATTCTCTGCCGGGGTTTCCGAAGACCCGCTTTTAAATCCCCCTTTTCTAAAGGGGGACTTATACCGTTTTCGGTTTTCGGTTTTCCGTTTTCTGTTAAAAAAAATAATGATTATCAATATGTTACATTGATAGTTTGTTGCAGTTAAAAGCGAAAACGGTATTAGGGGGATTTTCAGACGCTCATAAAAACCCCCTGCCCCCCTTTAGAAAAGGGGGGTAAACATCGGTCTTCACATGCGTCCTTCCATTTCCGCCAGCAAGGCTCGGGCCCGCCGGGAGTTGGGGGTCAGGGCCAGACAGGCCCCCAAGGCCCGGCGGGCGGCCTGGTCATCCCGGCACACCCGGGCCAGGGCCGCGGTCTCCAGCCAGACCCCGGGCTCTTGGGGTGAAAACCTTTGGGCTTCCTGGAGGACGCTCCGGGCCTCCGCTAAGCGGTCCAGACGCCGGAGAGCTTGGGCCAGAGTCAAGCGGGCCGTCAGGGTCAGCTTTTCCTCGGGCTGATCCAACAGGAAATGCCCGCAGCCCAGTTCTAAAAAGCGGGACAGGGCCAGGGCCGCAGTGGAAAAATCATCATGGCGGAAGCAGGTGAGGCCCAGGTGATACCAGGCCAGGCCGTAATCGGGATACTGCTCCACCAGGGCCCTAAATAGCCGGAGAGCGCCGGAGAGATCGTCCATGCGGTCCCGGAGGAGCGCCGCCAATAGCCGGGCATGGCGGGCGATTTCCGGGTTTTGGTCCTCCAGGTTCGGGGAGCCCAACACCATTTGCAACTGGCCCCAGGCCTCTTTAAGTTCCCCAATAAAGAAATGGTGCCGGGTCAAATGATAACGGAGATAGAAATCATCGGGGCGCTCCTTAAGGTCCGCCAGGAGATAGGTGAGGTTGCGCCGGGCCTTGGTCCGGCGGAGTTCCCGGTTCTCATAACCCCAATGATAAACGCGCACCGGGGTGATAACTTGTGCCAGGCCCGGGGAATGGTAGAGTTGCTCATGGACCCGGTAGCGGAAGCGAATCTCGGGATGGCGCGGAAATATTCGCTTTTGCAGAAGGCGGCCGCCCCCCGGCTCCAGAATCTCGGTGGCCCAGAGAATGGCGTCCGGGGGCCGCTGTACCAGGTCTTTCAGGAGGGCCGCGTCCTCTTCCGGGACGCGGTTGTCTCCGTCCAGCCACATGACCCAGTCGCCGGCGGCCTGCTCCAGGGAGAAGTTCCGGGCCGCGGCGAAATCATCCCGCCAGGGAAACGGATGCACCCTGGCCCCCAGACGGGCGGCCAGCTCCGGGGTGCCGTCCCTGGAGCCGGTATCCACCACCACCGCCTCATCCACGTAAGGCATCAGGGGAGCCAGGCTCCGCTCCAGGTTCCCGGCTTCGTTTTTGACAATCATGCACAAGCTTAAGGTTTGCATAATTATGGAATCACCACCTCCAGGCCGTTGTCCGGGTTTAAGGGGCAATTACGCCGGAACAGCACTCCGGCCCACTGGCCCGGGGGTTGGGGCTCCCGGCGGAAGCCGAACCAATCCACGCTGCTGGCGTCCAGCAAGGGCTGGAGAGGAGGCAAAGATCCGGAAAGTCCGGGATCTTCCAAAACCAAGAGCCACTCTCCCCGGGCCTCCTTCTCCAGATGATTCTTCAGGGTGATAAAATCCAGGCGCAACTCCGGGGGGGTAAGGTAACGCATCTCCGCAGGCAGGGGCGCCGGCCAAAAAGGCGCGGTTCCGGCTTTGCCCCCCAGAAATAGGGAGTAGGATAATTTCTCATCCTCCCGGGCCAGATGACGCTGAAATAGTTCCAGCCATTCATCGGCAATTTGACTCCAGGAATAATGCTGGGTCACCCACTCCAAAGCCGCGGCCGTATCTTGCCGGTAGCGCTCGGCATCGGCCAGATAATGAAGGGCCCGGGCGGTAAAGGCTTCTTGGTACGCGGGGAAGGCCGGACGGCCGGAAATCAGATACCGGGAAATCCCCACCGTTTCCGTGAGCGCGAAATCCCGGCTGGTGAGGATGGGAGTGCCCAGGGCCTGGGCCTCCAGGGCGGCAATGCAACTGATCTCCGGGAAGGAGCAGGGATAAAGGAGGAGTGCGGCCTCCGCCAGGTGGCGGTAGTATTCCGGCTTGCCCAGGCTGCCCAGCATCGTGGTTTGGGGCGCGGCGGCCATCAACTTCCGCAGGTGTTCTTGCCCGGGTTTGTCGGGGGCCTCATAGCCCATGAGGAACAGCTGCAACTCCGGCCGGGCCCTGAGCAACTGGGGCCAGATATGAGCCAGTAAAAACTCCAGGCCCCGCTCCGGCCGGGAGACGTAGACGACTTTGGTCATATCTTTAGTTGCGGTTAAGCGGGCCTGCCGGGCCATTTCCAGGTCCACCCCGTTTTTGGTGCGGTGGCAGAAAGGGGCCAACTCCGGCAACTGGGAGAGATATTCCGCCTCATGATAGGCGCTCAGGGTGAAAAAGAGGTCGGCCCGGAAGGTCTCCTGGCGGTAGGCCTTCGGCTCCACCAAATTGTCGTGATTCCACATCACCTTTAAGCGGCTTTGAAAAGGCGTGGCGAAGACCCGGGTAAACCGGCTGACGATGAACACGTCAAAGACCTGGGTGGCGGCTGCTGCCGGAAAATCTGCCGCACTGCGGTATTCCACGTCCTCGTAGCAGCCGGGGCGCCGGGTATAACAAAAGACCTGGACCCGGTGGCCCCTGGCGGCCAACTCCCGGGCCATGAAGAAGAGGGCGGACTCGCTACCCCCCAACCCCTTCTCATAGATGGTGGCGCCATCGAAAGGCAGGCCCTCGGTGTAGAAACCGATCAGCAAGGAAGAGCCTGGCAGGACCATAATTCCTCCGGAGTAATTTGGGGCAGCAGCGTCTGCAATACGGCCGAATCCAGGGGCACGCCCCGGAGCGCTTCCATCAGATCCCTTTGGGGTTCCAGAACCTGGGCCACCAGCAGGTTCTTCAAGCCTTCCCGGGGCTGATAGCCTTGCAATTGCACCCGGCCTAACAGCCAGCGGGCTTCAGGGTTCTCGGGTTCCAGTTGCCTCCACTTTTCCAGGTAGGGGATGGCCTCGCAGGGCAGGCCGTGGCGTTCCAGGAGGCGTCCCAGGGACTTCAAGGCCGGGACGTAATGGGGGTCCAGCTTCAGGGCGTAGAGATAATATTCCACCGCATACCCAAAGAAGCGGGGGTCCGGGGCCGGGGGATAACCGGGCTCCAGGGTGAGGCCCTGGGCCTCATAAACCTGTCCCAGAACGGCGAAAAACGGCGCGGCCCCCATCCCCCGGGGGAGCAAGGACCGCAGGCGCCGCCGCCATTCAAAAGAGATCCCCCTGGCATGCTTCAAACCCTGGCGAAAAGCTTGGGCCGCGGCCTCTATCTTGCCTTGATGCTGCCACAGATGCCCTCTAAGGATATGAAGATGAAAATCGCCGGGGGTCAGAGCCAGAGCCCGATCGTAGGCCGCCAGGGCGCCGGGGATATCCCGGGCCATCAGGGACAATTGGCCCAAGGCCAGGTAGGCTGGGGCGCAGTCGGGATCCCGGCGCAACGCGGCCGAGAGGTGGAACCGGGCCCGTTCCAGGCCCAGCCGCACCGGGTAAAGCCCCCGGAAGGAGAGGTGCAACAGGGTCTGTCCCAGTTGCAGGTGATCCGGGGCCAGTTGGGACCACTCCGGTTCCCCCAGATACTCCAGGAACTGGCGGGCCCGGGCCAGGGTGTGGTGCCGGGCATAGACCCGCTCCCGGCCCTTCTCGGCGATGTCCCGGCGCTCCTCTTCGTGGCTGAGAAAATAGGCGGCTTTGTCCAGGAGGTCCTGGGAACTGTAGGTAACCAGATGCTTTCCCGGGGTGAAAAGCCCCAGAAGATTGGGACCCACGTCTTCGGTGAGGAGCAGGGCCCCTGCGGCCAGGGCCTCGAAGACCCTTAGGTTGACCTCACCCTGGATGGATTCATTGACCACCACCCGGGCCTGGCTGTAGATGCGCCCCAACTCCTGCTGGTGGACCTGGTTGTCCGGGCGGTTCCCCCAGAGGCTCACGGGAAAACGGCTTTTCAAGGCCTCCAGGATGAGGTGGCGCTTGCGGCGCAAGCGGGCGTCCACCCGGCCTACAAAGGCGATCTGGTGCGTCCGGGGCAGCAGGTGATCGCTAATCATCGCCAGGTTCACGGCCCAAGGTAGCCAATAGACCCGGCGCCCCCGGCCCTCCAGCGCGGACATGCTGGTCTGCTGGGTGGTAAAGACCAGGTCGAAGGCCCCGGCGTATTTCTGGTGCCAGTAGAGATTGAGATGGGGGTCCAGGGCATAGAAGGCCCGGGGGACCTGGATATGCTCCAGATTCAGGGGGAGGCGGCGGGGGCCCAGGCGCTCCCCCACCAGGACCAGGTCGGGGCGGTCCCCGGCCGGTAATTGCTCCAGGACCGCGGCCAGATCCACTTCCCAGGTGTCGGGAGCCCCAAAGGCCTCGGCGTGAATCACCTTATGGCCCAGCAACTGCAGGGCTTCGGACAGGAAAAAACCTCCCACTACCAAGAAATTCATAGAACCGCCGTTAATGCTGACCTGAGGGCAGACTATAATTAATCCCCTCCCCTTTCCAGGGTTGGTCAAAGGAGGAAGCAAGAAAAATGCCACAGACATGAACAGTTAACCAGTGGATATAATTAATAATCTATCTTGCACAAAATAATGGACTAATTGCAGGACGGCAATATCTGCCTGATGTTTCTGGGAAAAAAGAGCCGGAAAAAATTGACCAGGGATCGGCGAGACGCTATTACCTGGATCATGAAGAAGATCACCATTACCCTGGATGAGGAAGTGGCCCGCTGGGCCAAAATCAGGGCGGCGCAGCAGAACATTAGTATGTCCCGGTTGGTGGGGGAGATGCTCAAGGAGAAGATGCTGGAGGAAGATGCTTATCTCCGGGCCAGGGAGCAGTTTCTGTCGGGAAAGCCCCAGACCCTGAAAAAGGCAGGGGAGACTTATCCACGCCGGGAAGAGTTGTATGAGCCTTAACTCGGAACCTGGAACTTGGAACCTGGAACTAAATCACTTCGCCAATTTCTCCAAGCGCACGCCGATGAGCCGGAGGAATTTGTGGCGGGGATTCTCCCGGTGATCCAGGAAAGGCACCAGCAGTTTCATGGCGGTGAAGCGGAGCCGGGCCAGGGAGGAACTGGCCGCCGGCAGGGTGTGGCTCCGGGAGTGGGTGGCGAAATCGGCGAAGCGCACCGTTTCCACCACCGTCGAAAGGTCCGGAAACCTTCGGCCCGGAGGCGCTTAAACACGCCACCGCACATGTCCAGGAGACGGTCAAAGATCAAATTCAGGTCCCGGGGATCCTCGCCGAAGGTTTCCTGCTCTCCCAGGGATCTAGGCTCCCAGACTTCCTGAAGCGGCGCCGCATGCCGGCCCCGGAGGCGCTCGTAGAGTTCCGGCCCCCATTTGCCGAACCGTATCTGCAATTCCTCCGGGGAAAACTGACAGGATCCCAGGGAAGACCTATTGGGGCGGAGGGGCGGTGTCGCCCTGGAGCTTGAGACCTGAAACTTTTTCAAAGATGGCTGAGGGGCTGAAATGGCAGGGGAATTATCGTGGCGAGGGTAAAATTTCACCCCCGGGGCCCAGGTGTGATTTGGGGCTGATTCATCACCAACTTAGGAGAATTAGAGAGATTCTATTCTTCTCCCCTCCAGTTTGGAGGTCTATTATTGGAGGAGGCGACGAGCAAGCCCATAAATAGAATCCCGAATAATCCTCCAAGCAGGAAGATACCGGTAACAGTAAGCCAAGTCATATCCTCATCCCCTCTAGTATATATATTAGTACATGGACATTTTGAGATCAAACATAAATTTTGCATAAGACATGCCATCTAAATAATATCTTGCAATATCAATATATTGCTTATTAATCTCCACAAGCCTGGCCAGGTCAGATAGTTGGCAGGCAAGTCTTTTTTTCCTACACCTAAGCTAGGAAAGAGGCTGACAGACCAGGTTTCTTGAGGCTGGGAAAAGGCCGGAATGATTGTCAATATAATAGTCATCCGTCAACATTTTGACGTGGTGATATCCCTCGGGGAAAAAACCGGTCATGCTGGCTTATGCCCTATCATGCCCCACTTTTTGTGAATATCTCCCGTGCTTCCCCGGAGATCGGTCTAGATTTGGGGATGAGACTCCAACCCGGGTAAAGGCAGAGATGAACCACCAGCCGCCTGACTGCGCCGATGGGACTGCGCCTGGAGCCGGGGGCTTCCCAAGACGACGGCGATTTTCCTGGTGTTCTCTTGAGAATCCTTAAGCAGGAGGGCACCCTCAATCCAGCAAGAGCGGGAGTACCGGGGTTATGCTGCTGACGGCATTCCGGGTATAGACCACCTGGTCCACCCAGCCGCAGTCGGAGCCGGAACTGACGGAGCCATTCTTGCGGTACTTCCAGTTGACGGTATGGATGCCCTTGGGGATGCTTACCGCAATATTGGTCCAATCCACCTCCCCACTGATCTGGTTGGAGCTGGCGCCATCGATATAGAACTCAAGGAGGTCGGAGCCGGCCTGGCTGGAAACCTTCCAATAGAAGGACAGGGTGCCCGGCCCCACCACGGTGGTTTGCAACTGGGAGTATTGGTTATGGGTGATGGCCCCGCTCTGGGCAGCGCTGCCGCTGTAGTACGAGGTGGTGCTCTCCCCATGCCAGTTGGCGGCGCCGCTGGTGCTGAAGCTCAAGTTGGCGTTATCCAGGGCCTCGCTCAAGGAGATAAGCGGGGTGCCGGCACCCGCAAAGTCTACATCCCACAGGTTGCCGGTGGTAGTGGTGCCATCGCTACTGGTGCCCGTGTTCACGTTTTGGGAGACGAAGGTATATCCCGCCATGCTGGCGCTGACCGTAAAAGAGGTGCCGGAGGGCACTTGGGCCAGGGCATAGATGCCGTTGGCGTCGGTGGTGGTGGTATAAGGCCCGCCGCTGCCGGTGGCGGTCACCGTAACCCCGCTGAGGGGGTTGGAACTGTCATCCGTCACCCGACCGGCAATGATCTCCCCCGAACCGGATCCCGTTCCGGGTTTATAGACGTTATAAGTACATGAATCGAAAGTGGTAAAGGTTCCTATGGAGGTGGCCACCGTGGGTAAATTATACCAGGCGTCGTCGCTGCCGGACCACCCCAGATTGAGGTGGTGGTAAAGGGTGGCAGAGTTGTAGCCGTAGCCGTCGCAGATGATGGCATGGCCCCCCGGAGATCCATAAATACCCAAGATAACAGGGTACCGGGCGTGCAGGTTGGCGTTCAGCATGGCATTACGATTGCTCTCGGGGAGATTATAGGGCCAGCTATCAGCGTAATTGGCGTTGCTGTATCCGAAGGTGCCGGTAAGAGCCGGCCCCACATAATCCATATAGGCGCCGGAACCATCGGATGCATATTCCATATGGACCGAGAGGCCCGCATCGTAAGTGAGGGCGCCGATGGCCTGGCGCTGCTCCAGGGTAAGGGGAGGAGAGACCGGGTTGAGAGGATCAAGTTCCATTTGGTCCCATTGGTAAGGGCCGCCGACGCCGTCGCCGCCCCGGGTATACTTGTATTGTGAATGGCCATTCACCCAGATTTGAAAACTGGTTGCACCAATGCCGTCAGTGGGATGCGTCCAGTAGCGCATCAACTGGGCCATGGCAGTGGCTACGCAGCCGCAGACATAGTTGTTGCGGTTACCCTCATTATAAGGGGGGGTATAGTAATTATAGCAGGCCGAGTTGTTCACCGTGCTTTGGTCCCATTTGCTTTCCACCAAAGGGGCCACCCGCACGTCGGAAATGCTGCCGATGCTTGACTCCAGGGCCTGCTTAGAGGGAGTGGACTGCGATAACCGGTTCCACTTGCGCCGGGCTCGGGCCTGGGGGGCTTTGGGGGCCAAAGTCTCCAGGGTCTGGAGGCCCCGGGCCGCGGCTGCGGCCTCCACGTCCCGGGCCTCCGCCACCCGCCCCGGAATATCCCGGCTCACCAGGGCCCCCAGGGGGTTAACGGGTGAGGGATCATATTTCCCTGTCGGTAGAAAGCCGATGATGGGCTCCACCAGATCGTCGGCTGCTACGAAAACCACTCCTGAGGGGTTCAGGGAGACCACATAATAGGCAGGTGTATCCCCGTACTTGAAGGTCTGGACTTCCTTGATCTGCCGGCCCATACGCGCCCTAAGGGGCACGGCGTCCAGGCCGAGCCAGTTCAGCACCACGGCGCGGGCCTGCTCCGGGGTGGTGGGCTTGGCCCAGGCGCCGGTGACTGCCAGCAAAACAGTAACTGCAAGCCAAATTCCCAGCCCAACAGCAAGAATCCCTGACAGCCTTTTCATGGCTGTAGACCTCATTTCCTTAATTTAATCGGACCATTTAGGATTAAATACAATAATAGTGCCAATTCACCGCGAACAGCTATTTTTACCCAGGATAGCCTGCATCTTCACCTAGAGCTTCAGATTTCTCGGTAGTGAACTTGTTAATAAAGATAATAACTTGCTCCGAAAAAACCGCAGTCCCAGTCTTTGGTTTGCGAGCGGGAGCATGGGGGGCTTGGCACTCCCCCTGCCGCCTTATTCCAGCAAGAGCAGGAACACCGGGGATAGGCTTCGCCGACTGACGGAGCCCACAAAGTCCAGGGGCCACCGGTTACCGGTAGTGGTGGTATTATCCGTGCTGGCGCCAGTGGTAACTGACTGAGAAGAAAAAGCATAACCTGCCTTGCTGGCGGTGACGGTAAAAGTGGTGCTGGAGGGTACCTTGGGGATAGCATAGACCCCGGTGCTAGTGGTGGGAGCCAGGGCATTATAGGTGCTGCCCCCGGCGGTGGCGCTCACCGTCACCCCGCTGATGGGAGTGACGCCGTCGTCTTGAGTCACCCGGCCGGCGATGATCTCCCCGGAACCGGTGGGATAGACGTTATAGACGCATTTATAGACGGAATTAAAACTATAGCCGGTGCCGATGTTGGGCAAATTGTACCAGAGGTCCTGGCTGCCGGACCAGCCCATATTAAGGTGGTGGTACATGGTGGAAGAGTTGTAGCCGTAACCGTCACAGACGATGGCATGACCGTTATAAGTATAATAGCCATCATAGTAACAGATGCCAAAGAGGACGGGATAGCCGGCGTGGAGATTGGGATTGACCATGGCATTGCGGTTGGTTTCCGGAAGGTTTAATCCGGAGTTATAGCCTTTTATGGCGTTGGCATAGCCAAAAGTATTTTTCAAGGCATCGGCGGCAGAGAGGGTATTGGCGCCGGAACCGCCAGAAGTATAACTCATATTGACCGAGACGCCGGCGTCGGCAGTGAGGGCGCCGATGGCCGCCCGCTGGGTGGAACTGGTGCTGGCATCGGGAACCAACTCCATGTAGTCCCAGCTATAAGGCCCGCCGCTGCCATTGCCGCCCCGGGTATTCCGCAATGCCAAAGAGCCATCCACCCAGATATAAGAACTGGTTACTCCTATCCCGGCAGAGGGATGCCGCCAATAGCGCATAAGCTGGGACATGGCGGTGGCCACGCAGCCACAGGGATAATTGCTGGCGCTACCGGCGCTATTGGGGGGAGTGTAGTAATTGTAACAGGCGTTGCCGCTCACCGTGGTTTGGTCCCACCGGCTAGCGATAAAAGCGTCTACCCGCACGTCGGAGATGCTGCTTAAACCGAACTCCAAGGCCTCGGTGCCGGTGGTCTGGGATAGCAAGTTCCACTTGCGCTGGGCCTTGATCTGGGGGGATTCGGGGGCCAGGGCCTCTACCCCCTGGGCCTCCTTGGCCTCGACTGCCAGGACCCGCCCCGGAATATCCCGGCTGACCAAAGCCCCCAGGGGATTGTCGGGGGAGGGGTCATAATGGCCTGTCGGCATAAAGCCGATAATGGGCTCCACCAGGTCGTCGGCCGGCAGAAAGACTATCCCTGAGGGGTTCAGGTACACCACATAATAGGCGGCAGTGCGCCCGTGATAGAAGGTTTGAACTTCCTTGATCTGCCGGCCCAGACCCGCCCCCAGGGGCAGGGCGTCCAGGCCGAGCCAGTTCAGCACCACGGTGCGGGCCTGCTCCGGGGTGGTCGGCTTGGCCCAGGCGCCGGTGGCGGAAAACAACGCGGCTGCCCAAAGACAGGCCACCAATCCCAAAGCCAGGATTCCTGAACGTCTTTTCATGTACAGGAGCCTCCTTTCCCGAAATCTAGTCGGGACAATTCCTTCAAAAGATAGCTCTGAGGGCGGGATTTATCAGCAAACAAGAAATATTAAAACAGGGAGAGTATCGCAGCATGGGAGAAATGGTAGCACTCGATTTTCAAAATTCCCTATTGTCGGCTAAAAACGGCAGGAGCTATGCCGCCTTCTGGTCTTGGTTTGTAATACTATAACCTTAATTTTTATTAGAGTTAAGCATCCAGGATAATTTTAGCAATGAGCCCAGGGCCAGGTTCCGGTATGACTTGCAGCCGCCGGCCATATATTCCCAGGAGGCCCGGCATTTTTATGGTTTATCGGCCATTTTTCGGTTTACGTTGAGGCTTCCCCCAAAAAATCTTAAAGTCAGGCCCCGGGAAATCCTGCGCTTCTTAAAATGGTAAGTAAGGAGATACTGGGATAATCTTGCCTTATTCCAATTCGCATTCAAAGGACGTTGAACTGGGGGCGAACCTTGTGTTCGCCCGTGGCTCCGTGGCGAACACAAGGTTCGCCACGTATATTATCTTTTTGACTGCAACTCGGTATTAAAGGTTTTATCCGCCCTCCTATTGGTGGTCCTGGGAGGGCGGCAGGAAATCCAGGTCAAGGGCCGCCAGGAACCGGTGGTCGTCCTGGAGGCGCAGGGTCTGGCGGAATAAGACAGTTTTATACATGGCGACATAAATAATTGCGCATTATTAATCTCTGCGCTCTCTGCGTCTCTGCGAGATAAAAAGGTTTCTCGCAGAGACGCAGAGGCCGCAGAGAATGTCAACCGCGGTTAATTAAGTCGCTCAGTATAGTTTTTAGTTTTTAGTTTTTAGTTTTTAGTTTTGGGTTTTGGGTTTTTAGTTTTGGGTTTTTGGTTAAGATAATGGGGGGGACTAAAAAATTTGGCCTGGTGCCAGGGCACCGAAGAATCGACGCCCATCCTCAAAGAAGTACAGGGAAAATTATGGAGGAAAAAAAAGTGATACAGGCTCTTAGCAGTATCTCTAAAAAATCCTTGGGTCTGTTGTTGCTGGCCTTTTTGCTAGCTCCGGCCGCGGCCTTCAGTCTAACCTCGGTTCCGGACGTGGGCCTGGTGACCAGGCTGACCGGAGAGGCCACCTACCGGAATAGTCAGGAGAAAAAACCCGCGGCGGTAATGGCCTTCATGAAGGTGCGCCAGGGCGATAACCTCAAGCTGGCCCAGGACAGCTCCTTGACCCTGCTCTATTTTGCCGACGGCCGCCAGGAGACCTGGAAAGGCCCCGCCACCTTCGTGGCCGGAGCTGGCGCCAGCAAGGCAACAGGCAGAAAAAAAGCGGCCACCCCGGAAGTAAAGATGATGCCCACCTCCGCGGTAAAAAAGATCGCAGCCGCGCCCTTCCTCCTGGCCCGGGCCGACGCCGGCCCTGCCGCTGCCACCCAGATAAAGAGCGGCGCCCCCGGCAGCTCCGGGGCCATCCAGACCACGGCTCTGGTCTGTAAGCTCCCTCCGCCTGGTCCCTCCCCGGAAAAGGCCCAGAAGATGCTCAAAGAGGGACAAGCGGTTTACCAGGATCTCAAGAAGCAAGCCGAGCCTGATGACTTTACTCCCGAACTATATTTTTTGGGGGTCCTGGCGGAATGCCGCCGCTACTCCGAAATGAACAAAATGCTGGATGAAATGTTGCAGAAAAAACCCGGGGACGAGGCTCTGAAGAAGATGAAATCCTGGGTCCGCACCCAAACCCTTTGCGGGGGTTAACCCTCACTTGCAGTTCCGGGAGGTTCAACGGCCCCGGCTCATTGTCCGAGGTATTTCCCTACTCCGTCACAGTGGGCCGGGGGCCACCGCCGCGCACTGTTCTTTCAATCCCTGCCAGGGTATCCCTGCCGCTAAGTTCTCCAGCTAACCTCGCCCTGGCAAGCAAACAAGCCACCCTTCATTTTCACTAAAGCCGTGTTCCTCCGGTTTTCCCAGATGCCGCATCTAACATATTGAAAATATAATTATTAAGGGGTTGATAGCAAAGAAAGTTGTCACCGCTCCGGGGGATCACTATAATACACGAAAGGTCAAAACCCCATGGGCACTAGAACCGGCATCGTTATCATCATCTTGGTTGTCTTCTGGGGGGGAGTGGGGCCGGCCCAAGGCGCGCCCCCGCCTCTGACCCTGGGGGAGGCCATGCTCCTGGCCTTGCAGCACAATCCGGGCTTAAAGGCCGCGGGGCTGACCGTGGAAACCGCGGAAGCCGATCTGGCCAAGGCCCGGGCCCGGTTTCTGCCCACCGTCAACTTCTCGGAGACCTACAACTTCTCCGATAATCCCACCCAGGTCTTCATGAGTAAGTTGAACCAGCGGGTCTTCACTAACCAGGATTTCCAGCTCAACAACCTGAACAATCCCAACGCCTACGGCAACTTCCGCACCGGGTTGGTGCTCCACCAGCCCCTCTTTCAGGCCGGGGAGGCGGTGCTCGGCCACCAGCAGGCCCGTCTGGGCCGGGAGATGGCCGGGGCCTTGGTCCTCAACTCCAGGCAGCAATTGCTCTTTCAGGTGACCCAGGCCTATTTCGGCCTGCAACTGGCCCAGGAGAAGTTAGGGGTGGTGCAGCAGGCCCGGCGCACCGCCGCCGCACACTTGAAAATCGCCCAAAGCCGCGTTAAGGCCGGGACCGCGGTGCGGGCTGATGTTTTATCCGGGGAAGTGCAAGTAGCCAAACTCACCCAGGAGGAGATGACCGCGGCCAGCCAGGTAAAGATCGCCCGGAGCGCCCTGAGCACGGTGGTGGGCCTGCCCGAGGCGGGCTCCCGGCCCCTGGCCCCGGCGCCTAAGGAACCCGCGCCTTTGCCGCCCCAGTTGGACGACTTGCAGAAAACGGCCCAGGAGAAGCGCCCGGACCTCAAGCACCTGGAGTTGGCGGCCCGGGTGGCCCAAAAGGAATACGCCAAGGCCCGTTTCAATTATCTCCCCCGGGTGCGGGTGATGGCGGAGTACGACGTGGACCAGCGCCGCCTCTTCGGCAGCAACGCCGACAGCTACACGATCATGGCCCTGCTCCACTTCAACCTCTTCAACGGCCTGGCCGACCTGGCCCGGGTCAAAGAAACCAGGGCCAAAGAGGTCCAGGCCCGGGAGTTCAAGCGGGACCTGGAGGACCGGGTGCGCCACCAGGTGACCGCGGCCATCCTCAACCTGAAGACGGCGCAAGAACGCCTGAAAGTGGCCGAGGCCGCGGTCTCCCAGGCCAAGGAAAGCCTGCGGCTCATCCGCCTCCGCTACGAGTCGGGCCTCACCATCGTGGTGGACCTCCTCACCGCCGAGGACGCGGCGAAAAACGCGGACCTAAGCCGGGTGACGAGCCTCTTTGATACCTACCTGGCCCAGGCCGGCCTGGAACTGGCCCTGGGAACGATCTCCGGGCCAGCGACAGGGGCAGAAGGGAAATGAGTTCGAGGAAAGCTGTCAGCTTTCAGCTATCAGCGGGCAGCTTAAAAACAAAGATAAAGAAGCCGCTTTAACCCAATCTTGTTCACTTAAGAGGTTAAAGGAATCGGTGGGCAGTGCCCACCCTACGTTATGTCTTAAGGACAAATATAAAGAAACCTCTTCAAATCCTTTTTGGGACGGTATCTTGATTTAGCCACACGAAGGGAGATTTAAAAATACTCCCCCTTTTCTAAAGGGGGCCGGGGGGATTTTACAAGCGCCTAAAAATCCCCCTAAATCCCCCTTTAGTAAAGGGGGACTTAAAAACCCTTTTTCTCAACTTTTGCTGGTTAAGAACATGTCTGAAGGCTTTGACTAGTTTTGAAATAGATTCCGGGCGTATTTTTTAGCGAAAAGCCAAAAGCGAAAAGCCAAAGGCTAAAAGCTGACCGCTGAAAGCTGAAAGCCAAAAGGCGAAGATACCCATGACATCCACAAAGAAAATCGCAGGACTGAGCGCCCTGGTATTAGGCGCCCTCCTCTTCATGGCCTGGCTGGCCGGGCTGCTCCACTTCGGCAAGATTTCGCCGGGGCTGGCGCCCCTTAAAGGCGCGGCGGTTACGGGGCCAATCCTGGTGGTCCAGGAAAGCGCCATCCCCCAGGAGTTGGAAGTCTTGGGCGCGGTGATCTCCAAGAGCCTGGCCCAGGTCTCCTCCCAGGTCCCGGGGCGGGTGGCGAAGATTTGGGTGGAGGCTGGCACCCGTGTGAAGGCGGGGGACCCACTGGTGAGCCTGACCGCGGCGGAGTACCAGGCCCGGCTGAACCAGGCCCAGGCGCAGCTGCAACAGACGTCAGCCGATTATAAACGCTACCAATTCCTGCTTAAGGAAGGCGCGGTGAGTCCCCAGGAGTTCGGGGCCATGGAGGCCCGCTTCAAGACGGCCAAGGCCCAGGTGGCGGAGGCCGCCACCATGACGGGCTATACCGTGGTGAAGGCCCCGGAGGCCGGGGTGGTGGCGGAGCGCAAGACCGCGGTGGGGGACCTGGCCCAACCCGGCCAGGTGTTAGTTACTCTCTATAACCCGGCGCGGTTGCAGGTTGAAGGAGAAATCAACGACAGCTACCGGGAGCAGGTCAAACTTGGGGACACCGCCAAAGTCAGCGTGCCCGCGGTGCAGTTCCAGGCGGATCTGCCCTTGACGGAAATCTTCCCCATCAGCGCCGCAGGCAGCCGCACCTTCAAGGTGCGCACTAAGATGATCCGCGACTCCCGGCTGACGCCGGGCATGTTCGCCCGCCTCAAGCTCCCCCTGGGGCCGGGGCGGGGCCTTCTCATTCCGCAAAATGCGGTGCAGACCGTGGGCCAGCTCACCATGGTCAAGGTCATGAAAGACCAAACCCCGGAACTGCGCCAGGTGAAGCTGGGCCGGCAGGTGGGGGAGAAGGTGGAGGTGTTGGCGGGGTTGCAGGTGGGGGATAAGATTATTTTGTCTGAATAGAGGCGTTATCCGCTTAGAATAGTTCAAGGTTCAAAGTTGATGGCCTGGTAAAAAGTTAAAGATTCCCAAAATCGCCAATTTAAGTGGCTGATTTTATTGAACGCGATTTCAGAAAATCAGCATTTTTTCGACTTTTTACTGTGCCATCAAAGTTCAAAGTTCAAGGTTATTCCATGTTGCGGTTATAGGACCAAGTTTAAGTTGTCATTCTGAACGGAGCGAAGCGGAGTGAAGAATCTCGTATTATTGGGTACTTACGAGATTCTTCGGTCGCTTCACTCCCTCAGAATGACAGGTAATTATCCCCCAGGTTGCAAGCAGGAATAATCAAAACGCCGAAATACAGATATGAGCAAAAACCCCCCCAACCTCCATCTCGGCCTCACTGCCCGCCTGGTTAAGGTTTTTCTGCTGTCCAAGCTGCCCACCATTATTATCCTGGTGAGCCTGTTGGCGGGTCTGGCGGCGCTGCTCTATACCCCCCGGGAGGAAGACCCCCAGATCAAGGTGCCCATGGTGGATATCCTCATCCGTTTCCCCGGGGCGTCGCCGGAGGAAGTGGAAAACCTGGTGGTCATCAACCTGGAAAAGAAGCTCTGGGAGATGGAGGGCTTAGAAGACTTGTACTCCCAGGCCCGGGAAGGCTTCGCGGTGGTCACCGCCAAGTTCAAGGTGGGGGAGAACCTGGAGACCAGCCTCTTTAAGGTCTATAACAAGGTCTTCTCCAACATCGACCAGGTTCCTTCCGGCGTCGCGGGCTGGGTGGTCAAGCCCATGAACATCAACGACGTGCCCATCGTCACCCTGACGCTCTACAGCAACCGGGTGGGCGACTACGAACTCAGGCGGGTGGCGGACGAGATGCTGCACCGCTTGCAGAGTATCCCGGACGCGGGGCGCTCTTACGTGGTGTCCGGGCGTAAGCGCCAAGTCAGGGTGGTGGCCGACCCCACGCGCCTCGCGGGGCATAACCTGGATTTGGCCGCGCTGGCCCAGGCCATTGAAGTAAGCAACGTCAACCTTCCCGCGGGCCGTTTTTCCCGCCAGGACCGGGAATACCTGGTGGAGGCCGGGCCGTTCCTGAAGTCCGCGGAGGAAGTGGCTAATCTCGTCGTGGGGGTACACCAGGGCAAGCCGGTCTACTTGAAAGACGTGGCCCAGGTCATCGACGGCCCCGAGGAGGCCACGGAACTGAGCACCATTGCCTTCGGCCCCGCGGACGAGCTGCCTCCGGGCTACGAGCGGGGCAAGTTTTACCCCGCGGTGACCCTGGCCCTGGCCAAGCGCCTGGGCACCAACGCGGTAACCGTGGCCCAGGGGATTCTGGATAAGGTAAAGGAGTTGCAGCAGCAGGTCATCCCCCCGGACATCCAGGTGAAGGTGACCCGGAACTACGGAGCCACCGCCGACGAAAAAGTCAATGAGCTCATCCGGGAACTCCTCATTGCGGTGCTCTCCATCACCGTGCTCCTCACCCTGTTCCTGGGCTGGCGGGAGGCCCTCATCGTCGCCCTGGCCGTGCCCCTGACCCTGGCCATCACCTTGACCGGCAACATGCTCTTCGGCTACACCATCAACCGGGTGACCCTTTTCGCCCTGATCCTCTCTTTGGGCCTGTTGGTGGACGACCCCATCATCGACGTGGAGAACATCCACCGCCATTTTCAACTCCGGGAACACCCGCCCCTGGAGGCCACCCTGGTGGCGGTGGACGAAGTCCGGGCCCCCACCATCCTGGCTACTTTTACGGTAATCATCAGCTTCATCCCCATGTATTTCGTCACCGGCATGATGGGGCCGTATATGCGGCCCATGCCCCTGAACGTGCCCCTGGCCATGCTCATGAGCTTAGGGATCGCCTTCACCGTGACGCCCTGGGCCACTTACCATTTTCTGAAAAAGGAGTATGGCAAAGAAGAGAAGCCTTTTGTCCTGGAGGAAACCTGGGTCTACCGGATCTATACCCGGATCATGACCCCGCTGTTGGAGAGCCGCCGCCTGAGTCATCTATTTCTGTTAGGGATGGTGATCCTCTTTCTGCTCTCGGTGCTGCTGCCGGTGCTGGGCCTGGTGCCTTTGAAGATGCTGCCTTTCGACAACAAAAACGATTTTCTTATTGTCGCGGATCTGCCCAATGACACGCCCCTGGAGTCCACCCAGGAGGCCTTGAAGGATTTGAGCCGTTATCTCACCACGGTGGCGGAGGTGGATAATGTGGTGACTTTCGCCGGAGGAAGCGCGCCCATGGACTTTAACGGCCTGGTGCGCCACTATTATCTGATGCAGGGTCCCTGGGTGGGGCAGCTTCGGGTCAATCTCACGGAGAAAGAGCAGCGCCACGCCTCCAGCCACGATGTCACCCTGTATATCCGCCCGGCGTTGGAAGAGATTGCCAAAAAATACCAGATTCGCCTGAAAATCGCCGAAGTTCCCCCGGGACCGCCGGTCCTGCAGACCCTGGTAGCCGAAGTCTATGGTCCCCCCGGGGCCTCCTATGCCGGGATTATTAAGGAGGCGGAGCGGGTCAAGGGCTTTTTCTTGAAGACCGCCGGGGTGGTGGACGTGGACACCACCGTGGAGACTCCGGAGCCCCGTTTTCGCTTTCTGGTGGACCGGCAGAAGGCGGCTTTGAGCGGCCTGAGCCAATACCAGATCGCCCGGGGTCTGGCCATGGCCGAGGCCGGAGAAACGGTGGGCCGGGTGCATGTGCCTTCGGAGCGCCTGCCCCTGGAGATTTTCCTCCGGGGTCCCCTGGCCTGGCGTTCTTCCACCCTGACTTTGGGCCAGCTTTACTTCAAAACCCCCACGGGCGCGATGACGCCCCTCCAGGAATTGGGACGCTTTGATCTGGACCAGGCCCCCAAATCCATCATGCGCAAAAACCTGGAAAGGGTGGTTTTCGTCACCGGGGATACCGCGGGCGCCAGCCCGGTGAAAGCGGTTTTGGACTTAAGGGCCGACATCAAGAAAGCGCCGCCGCTCCCGGGCTACCGGGTGGACTATGCGGGGGAAGGGGAATGGAAGATCACCGTGCAGGTCTTTAGGGATCTGGGTCTGGCCTTTGCCGGAGCCCTGGTGGGCATCTATATTCTGCTGGTGCTCCAGACTTCATCTTACACCATGCCCCTGGTGATCATGGTGGCCATCCCCCTGACCATGATCGGGGTGATGCCGGGGTTCGCGCTGTTAAACCTGCTCTTTGCTTCGCCGGTTAAAGGCTTTGCCAACCCCATCTACTTCACCGCCACCGCCATGATCGGCATGATCGCCCTGGCGGGGATTGTGGTGCGCAATTCCATCATCCTCATCGACTTCATCCACCACCATCTGGATAAAGGCGTGCCCCTGGAAGAGGCGGTGCTGAAGGCCGGCGCGGTGCGCTTCCGGCCCATCCTCCTCACCGCCCTGGCGGCCATGTTCGGCTCCTGGGTCATAACGTTGGACCCCATCTTCTCGGGGTTGGCCTGGTCCTTCATCTTCGGCCTCTTCGCCTCCACCGCCTTTTCCCTGGTGGTGGTGCCGGTGATCTTTTACCTCCAAGCCAGCCGGAAGGGGGGCTGAATACTACCGACCGGATCGGATGAAGACAAGGGAATTGGGCAGACCAGCCTGTCAAGGTGACTTTCAAGAATTTTTTCCTTGAACTTGTCAAAATTCTTGTATAAAAGAAACCATTCAGGGTAAGAAGCCCCGATTCTGACAAAAACCCGAAAATTGATAATTAAGCCATGAAGGCTGGCGCTCCCTGTAAAGGGACGTTTGCTTCCGTGGCTTTTTTTTGTGGCCTGGCGGAGGCAAGAACAGAATGCCACCTCTGGCATTTATACCGTTTTCGGTTTTCAGTTTTCCGTTTTCGGTTAAAAGAAATAAAGATTATCAATATTTTACATTAAAAGTTTGTTGCAGTTGAAAGCGAAAACGGTATTAAACCCTCCTGAAAGGTACCATATGCATATTTCCGAAGGAGTGCTCAGCCCCGCGGTTTTAGCCGGGGGCGCAGGCCTGGCGGTGGTGGGCACCGCCATCGGGCTGAAAAAAATGGATTATGAGGCCATACCCCGGGTGGCGATTTTGTCCGCGGCGTTCTTCGTGGCCACGCTTATTCATGTGCCCCTAGGCCCGGTGGCGGAGCACCTGGTGCTCAACGGCCTCATGGGGATGTTCCTGGGCTGGGTGGCCGTGCCCGCCATCCTCATCGCCCTCTTCTTGCAGGCCCTGCTCTTCCAGTTCGGGGGACTGACGGTTCTAGGGGTGAATACGGTGACCATGGCGGCCCCCGCGGTCTTTTGCTTTTATGCCTACCGCGGCCTATTGCGGCGGCCGGGGACCGCCGGGGCGGTGGGGGCCTTTGCCTGCGGAGCCACAGCCATTTTGCTGAGCGGCCTGTTGGTGGCCGCCGCCTTGATCACCACCGGCCAGGCTTTTCTTCAGGTGGCCCAACTGGTTTTGTTGGCGCACATCCCCATAATGATCATCGAAGGCCTCATTACTATGTTTATTTTTCTGTTTCTGAAAAAAGTCCGGCCCGAGATGTTGGAGAGAATCTATGCTTGAAGAAAAGTTCAAGGTTCAAGGTTCAAAGTTCAAAGTTGATACCGCGAATTGCAAGAACTTTGCAGCAGTTACTGGTAAGACAAGACTCTTCCACCATTGGGTCCTGGGCCTCTTCTTTATCCTGACTTTTGGTATTTGCAGCACCCCTGCCCTGGCCCATCGGGTGCTGGTTTTTGCTTACGCCGAAGGCGACACCATCCACACAGAAAGCAAATTTGTCCCCGATACGCCGGTGCGCCAGGGGAAAATTTTGGTCATGGACAAGAAAACCGACAAGGTCCTGTTGACCGGCGCCACCGATGACCAGGGGAAATTCTCTTTTAAGATTCCGGCCGCGGCCGCAGCCCAGAAGATGGATCTCAAAATCGTGGTGGAAGCGGCCATGGGCCATCAAGGGGTCTGGCTGCTGAAAGCCTCCAGTTACCTGCCCGGGGCCAAAGCCGGGACCGCCGCTCCCTCCTCCGGCGGGTCCCCGGCTGCGGCCCCAATTCCGGCGGCTCCCGGAGCCAAAACCGCCGGGGTGGACGCCAAGATGCTGGAAGAAGTGGTGAATAAAGCCCTGGCGCGCCAGCTCGGTCCCATCAATGAGAAGCTCGCCGAGATGGCCGTCCACCGCACCACGCTGCCGGATATTTTAGGCGGCCTCGGCTATATCCTGGGCTTCTTCGGCCTCTGGGCCTATTTTCAGAGCAAGAGGAAGAAAGATACTTGAGCGCCATCCAGGAGCCTTTTTCCGAAGGGACCTCTCCGGCGCACCGCCTGGACCCCCGGGGCAAAGTGGTGGTGGCCGCGCTCTTTGCCGTGCTTATAGCCGTGGCCCAGACCTATCTGGTGGTGGTGGCCGGACTGGCCTTGGCCCTGATCTGCCTGGCCCTGGCCCGGCTCCCCTGGAAAAAAGTGTTCGCCCGCTTGTTGATGGTGAACACCTTCATCTTTTTTCTCTGGCTCGTCCTGCCCCTGACCTATCCGGGGGAGGCGGTGTGGCGCCTGGGGCCTCTGGCCGTCACCAGGGAGGGCCTGCTCTACACCGGTTTAATCACCTTAAAGTCCAACGCCATTATCATCGCCCTGATCGCCTTGATCGCCACCGTGCCGGTGGTTACCTTGGGACAGGCGCTCCATGATTTGCGGTTGCCCGACAAGTTGTGTCATCTCTTGCTCTTCACCTACCGCTACCTGTATGTCTTCGAGCTGGAATTCCAGCGCCTGGTCCAGGCCATGAAGATCCGGGGGTTTAAACCGGGCACCAATCTGCATACTTACCGCTCTTACGCCTACCTGGCGGCCATGCTCCTGGTGCGCAGCTACGACCGGGCCGACCGTGTGTTCCAGGCCATGTTGTGCCGGGGTTTCCGGGGCACCTTTTACAGCCTGCGGACCTTTTCCTGGCAGCGGCAAGATGGGGTTTTTCTGGCCCTATCCCTGCCGGTCTTGGTGGCGCTGGGCTATCTCGAATGGGGGATGCCCGGCCTTCTCTTGAGGATATGATGAGTGAACCACTGATTGAGTTGCAGAATATTACTTTTAAGTATCCTGGAGCCGAGGCTCCGGTTTTCCAGGATTTTAGTTTTCAGTTCCTGCCGGGCCAGCAGATGGGCCTCATCGGTCCCAACGGCTGCGGCAAGACTACCCTCTTGCATCTGATTATGGGGCTGCTCAAGCCCCAGGCTGGTAAAATCTTCATCTTCGGAGAGGAAGTCAGCAAAGAGAAGGACTTCGTCAATATCCGGCAAAAGGTGGGTCTGCTCTTTCAAAACCCGGACGACCAACTTTTCTGTCCTACGGTCCTGGAAGACGTGGCCTTCGGCCCCCTGAACCAGGGCAAGACGCCGGCGGAAGCCATCCGCATCGCCCGGGAGACCATGGAGCGCTTGGGGCTGCACGGGTTTGAGGACCGGGTGACCTATAAGCTCTCCGGGGGGGAGAAGAAGCTGGTCTCCCTGGCCACCGTCCTGGCCATGCAGCCGCAATTGCTCTTGTTGGATGAGCCCACCACCGGCCTGGATACGGAGACCAAACACCGCCTGATGCATCTCCTCCAGCACCTGAACCTCAGTTACATGATCGTCTCCCATGAGGATGACTTTTTGCATCACACCGTGGGGGAGTGTTGCCACGTCCACCGCAATTGCTGTCAACCCGCGGGGAACCATCCGGAGGAACATAATTAATAATTTAATTACTTACATGGGGGTGTTTGACTTTTTCCAGACTCCCCGAGGGGTTAATAGAAAAAATTTCTTGACAGGGAGATTTTTAGAGCATATATATGAGATCGAGTCTCAATCACAGTTAAAAACAGTCCAATGAAAACCGAACTGGAAGTTTTCCGGGAATTTCTGGAACAAAGGAGTATGCGTTCCACGCCGGAGCGGGAGGCCATCCTGGCGGAGGTCTTCCTGCATCACGACCATTTCGACGTGGAAGAGCTGATCATGCGCCTGCGCCACAAAGGCTTGCGCATCTCCCGGGCTTCGGTCTACCGCACCATGCCCCTGTTGGTGGAAAGCGGCCTGGTGCAGGAAGTCTTTGTTGAGGACGGGCACATGCACTACGAACACATTTACGGACATGAGCACCACTGCCACTTGCGTTGCCTGGGCTGCCGCAAGATCATCGAGTTTCGCAACGGCGCAGTGGCAGAGGTGGAAAAGCGCATCGGCCAGGACCAGCGATTTGAGATTACCGGCCATAAACTGGAGATCTATGGGTATTGTGAGGATTGTCAGGAGAAAAAAGAATAATTCCAAAAATTTTTTGAAAGATATTTGAGATAAAGTCTCAATCTCATATAGCTACCCCCCAAAGGATGAGAGTCATGCCTTTATACACCTATCAATGCCTGGATTGCGCCGGGGTAGATCACCGCCTGGCCGGCCTCGACGACCATACGGCCTTGTGCACCAAGTGCCGGGGCTTGATGCTCCGCCGGGATGAGGATGTCTTCAAGCCTTACTTCGATGAGGAAGGCTCCAAGTTTGAGCCCCAGTCCGCCTCTGGCGGCCTGAACTATTAACTACTCATTCAAGGCGCATGGAGGAGTTCATGATACCGCTTGGGCTTTTGGCCCCCGGAGAAAAGGCGGAGGTGGCGGAGGTCCGGGTATCGAACCCGGTTTCGTCCTGTTGCGCCTGCAAGAAAAAAAGCGGGTGTTGCTCCCGGGTTGAGGACCTGGGACTGCGGGCGGGAAAGACCGTGAAAATTTTACATAACCCCGGCCGAAACGCCATTCTGGTCAAGGTTGACGAGTCCCGGATCGCCCTGGGCCGGGGAGCGGCGATGAAAATCATGGTGCGGAGGAAGGATTGATGAATCTGGCCAAATTATCCCCCGGGACCCGGGGCAGGATCACGCACATCGGGGCCATCGGCCCCTTGAGACGCCGGTTGATGGATATGGGAGTCCTGGTGGGAGAGACGGTGACGGTGGAAAAGATTGCCCCGTTAGGGGATCCCATTGAAATTACAGTAAAAGCCTACAAGCTTTCTCTCCGCAAAAGGGAGGCGGAAGGCATTGCCGTGGAGGTGGTGGCATGAAAACCGGGGCCGCCTTAAAAGAGGATTTGTATCCCCAAAAGATGCTCACCGTGGCCGTGGCGGGCAATCCCAATGCCGGCAAGTCCACCCTGATCAATGCCCTGGCCGGGACCCGCCTCCAGGTGGGCAACTGGCCGGGAGTAACGGTGGAGAAGAAGGAGGCGGTCCTGATCCATGAAGGCCGCCAGATCAGGCTGGTGGACCTGCCCGGCACTTACAGCCTCAGCCCCTACAGCGAGGAAGAACGCATCGCCCGGGATTATCTGCTGCACGAGGCCCCGGACGTGGTGGTGGACGTGATGGACGCCACCAACCTGGAGAGAAACCTGTACCTGACCATGCAACTGCTGGAGCTGGGTATTCCGGTGGTGGCCGCCTTGAATATCTATGATGAGGCGGAAAACAAAGGCTACCACTTCGACACCGCAGCCATGGCCGAGATGCTGGGGGCCAGAGTCATCCCCACCGTGGCCACCCGCAAACGGGGGATGGCTGAACTGTTGAGCGCCGTGGTGGCCGCGGCTTTAGATGAGGCGGAGCAGCCCGCCAGGAAGGTGTCTTACGGGGCAGACATCGAGGCCGCAGCCACGGAAGTGGAGCACCGCGTGCAGCAGCTTTTTCCCCACCTGCTGAATAGATATCCGGCCCGCTGGCTGGCCCTCAAGCTCCTGGAAAATGACCACCAGGTTCTGGAGGAAATCAATCTGGGGGGTATCAAATCCTTTGAGGGCCCAGCCGTGCGCCATCTCCACCAGGCCCATGGCGAAGACATGGAATCCCTGCTGGCGGACGCCCGTTATGGCTGCGCCGCTGGCTTGACCCAGGAAGTCTTGAAGAAACCCGAAGCCGGCAGGATGGAACTCACGGAAAAGATCGACCGCATTGTCCTCAACCGGTTTCTGGGCATCCCCATCTTCCTGGCGGCCATGTGGCTCATGTTCAAACTTACGTTTGACTTGGGCAACCCTTTCGTGGACTGGGTGGACGGCGTGTTCAGCGGCCCTTTGACCCGTTGGACCAAGGCCCTGTTCACCTTGATGGCGGCTCCGGAGTGGCTGGGTTCCCTGGCCACCGAGGGGGTTATCGGCGGCGTGGGCATGGTCCTGACTTTTGTGCCTCTTATTTTTGCCATGATGTTTTTTATTACTTTCCTGGAGGGCAGCGGCTACATGGCCCGGGCCGCCTTCGTCATGGACCGGGCCATGCACGCCATGGGGCTGCACGGCAAATCTTTTATCCCCATGCTCCTGGGATTCGGGTGTAACGTGCCGGCGATTTACGCCACTCGCACCATGGAAAACCCCCGGGACAAGGCCCTCACCGCCCTGCTGATCCCCCTCATTTCCTGTGGGGCCAAGCTGCCGGTCTATGCCCTGTTTACCGGTCTCTTTTTCGCGGCCCACGCCGGCACCGTCATTTGGTCTTTGTACGTGCTGGGCATTGTCCTGGCCATGGCCATGGGGATCCTGTTCAAGAGAACTATTTTTAGGGGGGAAAACCCCTTGTTTATCATGGAACTGCCCCCCTATCGGTGGCCCACCTTAAAAAGCCTGATGATCCATACCTGGGAAAAGGGGAAGCATTTTCTCATCAAGGCGGGCACTTACATCCTGGCCATCTCCGTGCTCATGTGGTTTCTCCTCAATCTCCCCTGGGGGGTGGCGGATAAGAAAGATTCCTTGCTGGGGCAATTCGGCCAGGCAGTGGCCCCCGTCTTTCAGCCCCTGGGATTTAACCAGTGGCAGGCCGCCTCCTCCCTGGTGACCGGGTTGATCGCCAAAGAGATTGTGGTCTCCACCATGGGGCAAATTTACGGCAAAGAAGAAGAAAAGAAGGAAGAGCCGCCCACGTTTGGCGAGGATCTCCAAGAAATCGGCGCTTCCTTTGGGAAGGCAATAATAGACGCCGGGCGCAACGTGGTGTCCACCTTCGGAGTCGCCACCATATCCTTGGAAGAAGATGAAAAGACCAAGTCCTGGAGAGACGTGTTACAAAAACAATTCTCGCCCTTAAGCGCCCTGGCCTTCATGGCCTTTACCCTGCTCTACATGCCCTGCGTGGTGACCGCGGTGGCTTACCGGCATGAATTCGGCACCTGGAAATGGTTCGGGGTGGCGACGGGATATGGACTGGTTCTGGCCTGGCTGGTGGCCTTGGCCATCTACCAGGGCGGCAAGTTCCTGGGATTAGGAGGTTAAGATGACCTGGACCGATCTTTTTCTGGCCGGGGGTATCGCCCTGGGCGCGCTTTACCTCCTGTACCGCTCCCTCTGGAAAAAGCGGGGCTATTGTCCGGGGTGCGAGGTTCCTAGCTGCCCGGCAAGACCGGAGAAGAACAGCCGTTAACCCGCAAAAGGAGGAACGCCATGGTGAAAATGATGTTAAATCTGCTGACCTTGGAGGACGGTCTGCAAAATCTCCATCATTGCCTGGACCATCTCGCCGGCAAACATCCAGGATTTGAGAATGACCCCACGATCCTTAACCTCAGGGATCGTCTGCAAATTTTGGAACAAACCCTCATTGAGGCCCTCATCCGGTGGCCGCAATTGGGGCTGGATTTAACTGATTAATCACCTTGCCTAAGGGGGCCGGAGACCCGGTTGAAGGGGCCTCCGGCCCGGGAAAGAGCGGAAGATGGCGCACCCCAAAAGAATCCGGCAGCCCCTTATAAGTTTGGGACAATTTCTCTGTTCCATTATGGGCACCTGCCTGACCCTGAAAGAGACGCAAAAGATCGCCCGGCATTTTCGCTATACCGGCGACCCTTCCGCTTATCAGATTCATACCTGGCTGGTGGAGGCTTGCAGCAAAATGCCCGCGGTAGCCAAGCATGTCCAGAAATATCTGACCAACAAATATCGCCTGGCCATGAACCGGGTGGACGCCTATGAGCCCGGGGAATTGGGCCGGGCCTGGGAGGCCGCGCTCCAGGAGGGAGAGACTGCGGGCGCCTACTGGAGCATAATCACCAGGGCGGATACCCCCAGGGAGGTGCTGGTCCAGGTATTTGGCGATGTGCATATGATGTCCCATCTGCAAGGGGCCGAGACCCGGGAGGAACTCAAGGAACTGGAGCCCTTGCGCCGGGAAAACGCGGACCTGGAAAGAAGCCTTAAGCGCTTATCCGCCCAGGCCCAGGCCGCCAGGAGAGAACGGGAAGAACTCCAGCGCCGCCTGGCCGGGAAAGAGGCCGAAGCCCTGGACCTCAAACGGCAGCTGACGGCTTTGGAGCAGCAACTGGCCGTTCTGGGTCCAGGCCAGGAACTGGCCAGGCTGAAAAAAGAAAACCGGGTTTTGGCCGCCAGTCTGGCCCGGGAAGAAAAGGCCCGGGAGCGTTTGGAACTGCGCCTCTTCCGGGAGACCGTCAGGCTGTTGCCCGGGATCACCCTGCCGCCGCTTATGCAGGATACTGAGAGCGAGGAAGCGGCTGCCCCTGAAGCAGAAGATTGCCCTTTGGCTCCCGGGGAAAAATGCCCCCGGTTCTGTAATAAATTCATTCTCTTTGTGGGCGGCATAGATCGGCTGGAACCCCATTATCGCGGCCTGGTGGAACAGGATTTCGGCGCCAAATTCATGCGCCATGACGGCGACTGCCGCCAGGGCCAGGCGCGCCTGGTCCAGATGGTGAAGCGGGCCGAAGCGGTCATCTGCCCTTTAAGCTGCAACAGCCATCAGGCCAGTCTCTGCGTCAAGAAGATCTGCAAAAATCTAAATAAACCCTGTGTCTTGCTGCGCAATGCGGGCCTGGGCTCTCTGAAGAGAACCCTGTCCCAGCTGGCTGACGCAGAATTTCCTGACAGGTCAGAGGTACAGGCGGCAGTAGCCGGCCTGAAAAAAAATAACCGTTCCTGATTGTTCTCTTTTCCAAGGACTTAGGGAAATCAAGGTAAAGGAGGTGGGATGCCCAGAGATTATTTCCGGTAACGCTGATTTCTCCTTGACGGGTTGCACTCACTTCATATAGGTTGTGTTCTACAAACATTCGGGTACCCATATCTGGGGTATAATAGGGAAGCCGGTGGAAAACCGGCACGGTCCCGCCGCTGTAACCGGGGACGAAACCTGCATCATGCCACTGTCTGGCCTAAGCGAGATGGGAAGGCACGGGGATTAGGTTGATCCGGGAGTCAGAAGACCTGCCCGAATAACAGGCTTCAGCCCTTACGCGGACTTGTGGGCCGAAGCCTCATTAAGGATCAAGAAGCTGGGTGCAATCCTTAGGTCTTACGGACTTAAGGATTTTTTTTTAAAAAACTCTTCGAGGAGACCGGTATGGCTAAGAAGATCCGGTTTGGCTGGTTTTTTGCGGCGCTTATCCTGTTGTCATTGATAAGCGCCCCGTGGACCCTGAACGCGGCCGCCCCCCAAAAACCCGCCATTGTTTTGGCGGCTTTCGGCACCAGCACTGCGGCCTTTAAAACTTATCATCACTTTGAGTTGCAAGTAAAAAAACGTTTTCCGGACCACGAAATCCGCTGGGCCTTTACCTCCCGTAAAGTCCGGCACAAACTGGCCCGGGAAAAGGGGCAGCAGCTGAAAGATCTGCCCACCACTTTGCGGGACCTAAAGGCCGCGGGCTTTAGTAGGGTGGCCGTCCAGTCTCTCCATATCGTGCCGGGGGAAGAATGGGACAAGAAAGTCTTCCAGGAAAGCCGCAAGATTCCCGGCCTGAAAGTGGTCTTGGGAAAACCTTTGCTCAGCGACCAAAAGGATCAGGAGGCGGTCTTACTGGCTCTGGCCCGGACTTTTCCCAAAGACCTGAAGAAGACCGCGGTGGTGCTGGTGGGCCACGGCAGCCCCTCAGCGGTGGGGGAGAAAGCCTACCTGGAGTTTGCCCGGCTATTGCGCTCCCGGTACCATAACGTTTTTCTGGGAACCGTGGAAGGCAAACCCACCAAGAAAGAGGTTATGGAGGCGGTTAAAAAATCTAAGGTCTCCACCGTAGTGTTGATGCCCTTCTTATTTGTGGCCGGGGAACACGTGGCCAATGATATTTTGGGAGATGCTCCGGAGAGCTGGAAATCCGAGATCCTGAAACAAAAAGCCTATCAAATTAAGGGCATTACCCAAGGACTAGGTTATCAGGAAGGGATCGTAAAAATCTTCCTGAATCATTTGTCTCTGGCTTTGGACAGCTTCTAGGACCAGCCCCGGCGGTTTGCGCAGGCTGCCTTGATGGTGTGGGGACCGGGGAAACGCTGGACCGCACTCGCCGCGGTTCTTCATACGACTAGCGGCGCTGAGGACTAAATGAATTACGTTTATACCATAAAATGTTTTGACATTTTTTTTCAGGTCCCCTATTTTGACCATAAGGCCGGGAATGGACCCCGGAAAACCTTTAAAAGCAAAGTTGAACTTTAAAGCCACGAAGGCGTGGGCGCCTGCAGGCGCCGGGTATTCGTGGCTTTTTTTTATGATTCCCCGGCACAAGCTTGAATGAGGGGAAGAGGCAAAGCAAGAAAAGACTCCATCGTTTACGGCCACCGCCAGACAGCAGGAGTCAGAGCAAATACTGGCGATTATTGAAGAGATAGGAGAAAGGGAAATGAAATCGGTGCGTACCTGGTTATTCATACTGTTAGCGTTCTCTTTGGTTTACCCGGCCAGCGGCTGGGTCAAGGCGGCAACCGCGGCGGAAGCAAAAGAAAAGGTAGCTGCTGTAACTCCCGCCACTGCCGAAGAAGTCGGCGGCCGGGGCGAGGGATTCCGGCCGGAAGGGGAAGAACCCCAAAAGGAAGGTAAAAAGGAAGAAGCCACAGAAGAGGAATGCCCTGCCACCTTCGGCCCCATCATCACCGACACCGCCATCCCCATTGACAAGGGACATTTCGCTGTACAACCCACCTTCAGCCTGGCTTTCGTCACCAGCAGCTTCAGCCGGAGTTGGCGGCGGGTCTCGGCTGGGGGAGATTTTAAGTCTTTCGGCATGGATTGGAAATTCACTTACGGCCTGTTTAACAACCTGGAGGTCTTTGTGGTGGTCCCCTACGTCCACAACTGGGCCGACAAAGTCAACGAGCCGGGTCCCAATGGGCAGCGGTCCGCCAACTTCGGGGGCCTGAGCGATATCAATCTGACCTTCAAATACCGCCTGGTGGAGGAAGGCCCCCAGATACCCACGGTGACCGCGCTCTTCGCCGTGGATTTCCCCACCGGCCACTTTCGCCGCTTAAATCCCGGCCGCCTGGGCACTGACGAAATCGGCGGCGGGTCTTATGTGTTCACTACCGGCCTTAATCTATCCAAGTATTTAAAACCCTTTATTGTTTACGCCAACTTCTGGTACTCCATGCAGACCGCCTCCAGCAGCCTGGGAGAGGATGATGACGGCAATTCCGTCTATTTCCGCAACTACCCCCGGGACTTCGTCACCATCAACCTGGCGGCGGAATACCCCATTACCAAGAAATGGGTGGCGTTGCTGGAACTCACCAGTTTCTGGGACGGCGGGCGTCTTTTCGGCCATCGGGCCAATACGGACCCCGGGGCCTTGCTTTCCATTTTGCCGGGGATCGAATATATGGCCACGGAAAAGTTCTCCCTGGCCATGGGAGTGAACATCGACCTGGTGGGGAAAAACGGCGACGCGGCGGTGACTCCCATGTTATCTATGGTGTATGCTTTCTAGAAATCCAAAAAGGAGGCCAGCGTATGAAACGGTGGCGGCTTGTAGGAACAAGCGTTTTGGTTATGGCAATTTTATCCGGGGCGATGCCCACCCTGGCCTGGAGCCAGGGCCGGGGCCAGGGCTTCCGGCCCTGTCCTTATACACCTTATCAGTGTCCGGTGAAAAGCACCTGCAAGCCTTTTGACGAAAAGGGGAAAGTAGTGAGCGTCATTACCGAAACCCTGGATGCAGGCATGCACCCGGGCATGGCCCTGGTGTTGGACACCAAAAGCCGGGGCCAAGTGCTGATTCATCTGGCCCCCGTCTGGTACCTGGAGCGCCAGGATTTTGAGCTTAAGCCCGGAGATGAAGTGCACATCAAAGGGATGTGCGAGAAGGAAAAGGACGGCAAGCTGGGGGTGGTGGCCTTCGAACTCACCAAAGGAGGTTATGTCCTCCACCTCCGGGATTCCCAGGGCCGCCCCAACTGGGAGGCCTGGCGCAAAATGGGGAATTAGCCAAACTGAGCCCGGCCCCTGGCCGGGCCTGTTAATAATCAAGAATGCCTGGAGGAAAAAAATGCGACGTTTTGTCACCCTAAGTCTGTGCTTGCTCTTTATCTTCGCCCTGGCCGGTGTCAGCCGGGCCCACTTCGGCGTCATCAAGCCCTCGGCGGCCATGGTCATGCAAGGCGACAATCCCGATCTGGAACTCATCCTGGCCTTCTGCCATCCCTTCGAACAGAAAGGCATGCCCATGGCCAAACCCAAAAAATTCGGGGTACAGACCGGGAAAGCCAAGACCGATCTCCTCAACACTCTCCAGGAAACCAAGGTCTTGGAAAACCAGGCCTGGAAAACCAAATACACCCTTAAGAGACCCGGGATTTACGCGTTCTATTGCGATCCCACGCCTTATTGGGAACCCGCGGAAAATAAATTTATCATTCACCAAACGAAGGTCTATGTGGCCGCGTTCGGCGCCGAAGAGGGTTGGGATCAGGAAGTAGGCTTAAAGGCGGAAATCCTGCCCCTGACCCGGCCTTTCGGCCTCTATGGGGGGAACGTCTTCCAGGGAGTGGTGAAATTTAAAGGCAAGCCCCTGGCTGACGCCGACGTGGAAGTGGAATACTGGAACACCGATAAAAAGGTGGCCGCTCCCAATGACTATTTCGTAACCCAGGTAGTGAAGACCGATAAAAACGGCGTCTTTACCTTTGCCCCGCCCCAGGCGGGCTGGTGGGGCTTTGCCGCTTTGACCACGGAAAAGCAGGCAATGAAGGACAAGGACGGCAAGAAAAAGGACGCGGAATACGGCGCGGTGCTGTGGGTGCAGTTCACCGCCTGGCCGGGAAAATAAGAAAAAGGCAGGAAGTTCCGGGGGACGCTGGGGTCAAGGCCCGGCTGCGGGCCGCAAGCGCCAGGAGAGGCCCCAGTCCTGCAATTTGGCTAATACTTGCTTCAGCAAGGCCTCCAGTCGGACTTTAAGGTGCGGGGAGAGTTCCAGATCCGTCTCCAAGGAGTAGGGCTGGATGCCGATGAGGCAGATCTCCGGGGGAAGGGTGCCCAGAAGCTGGGCCGCGGCCAGGATGTCCGCCAGTCCCAAATGGTGGAGGGAAGATATGACGGCAAAGAAGGCGGGGATTTCTTCGTTTTCCAGGATACCGATGTAGCCGGGTTCCTGGCCGAACTTCACCGCATCCACGAACAGGACCCGGTCCCGGCCTTCGATGTAGGGCAGCAGATCCAGACCCGAAGTGCCGCCGTCCACGATCTCCAACTCCGGCGGCGTCTCGTAGCGCTCCTGAATCTGCCTGACGGCGTGGACGCCCACGCCTTCGTCCTGAAGGAGGATGTTGCCCAGACCGATGAGGGTTATTTTCGGGGTCAAACGCTAAGCCTCACGCTTATGGCGCCAAGAAACAAAAAACCTGGTACCCGGGTCCCATGCAGAAATTATAAAAAGTTCCTGATGGGCCTTCTTTTGACTTGGAACTTGGAACTTTTCAGGACAGTGCAGAGGGCCGTCCCCAATGGTCGGCCCCCTAAAAAATATGAACTTTAAGCAATTTTTCCTAATTCCGCCAGGTATTCCGGAGGCGTGCGGTAACCGGAAAACCGGTGCAATTCTTGGCCATCCCCGGAAAAGACCAGGGTGGTGGGGGCGGCCGTGACGTTGAATTTCCTGGCGATTTCCATATTGCTGCGCCCTTCCAGGCGCACCGGCACATACTGGGAATTCACCGTCTCCGCCACTTTATCGTCGCTGTGGGTCTCCGCATGCAGCTTGGCGCAATGGGGACAGCCATCCATATAGAGTTCCAACAAGATGCGGCGGTCGATTTTTTGAGCTTCTTCCAGGGCCGAAGGCCAGTTATCCCGCCAGTTAATCTCTCCCATCAGCAATCTCCTTTTCATTTGGGGTTAACGCCGTTTCCGGGGCAGCCAGGCTCACCGGTTGAGTTTTATGGTCGGACCTTCCAACCGTGCAAGTCTCTGGGGATATAAGTCGGTCACCCCGATGCCATGGCACAATTGGACCAGAAAAAAATAAGGGTTCAACAGGTTATGGTTGGCTAGACGGTGGTCGGCATAAACCTGAAAGTGAAGATGAGCGGGGGATCTCCAGACCCCGGTGCGGCCCACATAGCCGAGCAGTTCCCCCGCTCTTACCCCCTTTCCCTTCACGATGCCCGGGGCGTACCCCCGCAAGTGCATGTATCCGTACACCCTGCCATCTTGACCCTTAAGCAGCAGGGTAATACCGGCTCGCGGCCAAGTTACCAGAGTGTCGATCATCCCCGTGGTGACGGCATAGACCGGCGTTCCCTCCCGGGCGAAAATATCCACCGCCCGATGTTGCCTCCCCCCGTTACGGTAATCGTTCCAGGAGTTTCTGAAGGAAAAGGGGCTGGCTACCGGGAAGCAGTAGTATGACTGGTTCCCTCCAAGTAAGACTTGTGGCCCTTGGTTCCTTACGGTAAACGATGTCCGGGCATATTTGCGGAAATCACCGCTGCCAGCCGGGACGGTGACCGCCGACTCCGGCAGGGAGGGATCATGGTGACGGCCTGCCAGCCGGGAGTCTCCGGGCTTAGATACGGGCAGAGCCGGGGGGCAACGGTAACCTAATTTAGTCAGCCAACTAACCAGATAACCGGAGGCCGCCCCCATATAGGCTTTGGCGTCGGCGGGATTGACGGTTCGCCGGACAGCGGCCTTGGCCGACAAATGCTGGAGGGATGATAGTGCTTGGGTAAGGTTCTCTTGTTCACCGGGGGTGGGACTGAAGGACTGTATGGGGGGGGTATCCCGGCTCCCTGGCCTGGAGGTGGCGGATTCCCGGCTGCTGAAATAATAGCAAATCACCCCATTTTTGCGGACCCTCAGGTATGATTCAGCCAGCGCCGAACTTTGACCCAGCAGCAAAAATCCGGCGATTATGAACCAGACTCCCCGGCGCAGCATCGATGGGCTCTCTTGGCGAGAATTTGGCAAAAAAAAAGGGATTCTTCGAGAATGAAAACTAAAATCGCAGACGCCTTTCCTGCTTAACAAAAATGACCCTGACGGTCAAGGTAAAAATTGAAGGATTCCTGCAACGCATTTGGCCTTAGGGATCGGCTCTCCCGCAAATCAGTCCAGCAATAACAGGGAATTGATGGCCGGCAGGGCGCGGTTTGGCGCCGGCAGGCTGATACGGCCGATGCGGCTGCCCCAGAGGTCGTTGGTGAGCACATATTCGTTGACGACCCAGGCGGTGGTCCCTTTGGGGTCGGCGGGGTCCAGGGAGACGGCGGAGTAATCTCCCCAGCGTTGGACGTAGGGATCCCCAGCCGACGGTTCTCCGGTTAAAAACGTGGCGCTGGTGTAAAGTTGAGAGCCGTTGGAGATGACCCCCGGGGGGTCGGTATGGAGGCGTCCGGCCACCCGCACCTGGGCGTTGACGTTATGGGGGGCATCGGTGGAAGACCAGGTGACGAAGACATCCTTGAACCGGTTGGCGGCGATACTGGCGTTAAAGTCGTTGGAGGTGGCGCTGCCGTAAAAGATGCCGCTTTGGATGATGCGCTTATTGAGGGTGTCGAATTCATAAAATCTGGGGGTGGCCAGGCCGCTGTATTCTATGGTGTGGACTTGAAAGAGGGAATTACCCACCTGGGTGCTGGCGTTGATAAAGCGGGCGTCCAGGGTGTCCAGCATCTGACCGGCGCCGGGCTGGACGGCATAGGGAGGCAGCCAAAAGGCCGGCACCGGGAGGTAATCGGTATAAAGCAAGGGGGCGCTGGCGCCGGAGCCCTGCAAGGTGTAGAGGGTGACATAGTTGTTGCGGGCATACCAATCTGCCGCCACCAGAAAACTGTAAGGATTTTCATCCAGGACGATGGGCGGCGCCAGGGTGCCGTCCAGGCCGGTAAAAAGAGGCACGTTGAAGGCCTGGCCGTTGTAAAGCAGAGATTTGGCCACGGAAAACATGCGGCTGTCGATATAATAGCCGGTATTCAGATCAAAAAAGTCCCCGGTGATGATGATGGCGTGGCGGTCCAGCCCCAGTTGGGGATAATCCCAGTAGGTGTTGCCGCTCACCCGGGCATCGCTGACATCGAGGGTGTATAGGTAGAAACTGCCCGTGGGATCAGAACTTAAAGAGATCGCCAGGTATAAGTACTGGTGCGTCGGGTCGGCTGGAGTCCGCCATTGGGTGACCAAAAAGATCCAGCGGCCATAAACCGGATCGTAGATCATCCGGGGGCTGGTGAAATAACCGGGAGTGGCTCCCAGCCAAGCCTCCGTAGAGAGGCTGCGGACCAGGGTATAGGGGGCCGCCTTCTGATAGATATCGAGATGGGTGTTGGTGACCTCGGCAAAATAATCACGGCCCACCGCGCCGTGGGTATCAGGCGGATAGTAGCCGGCGGTGGCCGCGTTGACCCCGGCAAAATTAACCGTACCGGTTATGGGGGTCTGGGGGGCGGCGCTCTGGGGGGCCGCCGCAGTGGGCCTGCCGGGGCTCACGGCTGCTTTGGCCTTCAGCTGCCGGTAGGCAGCCGGGTCCAGACGGGAGAGAAAGGGTTTCCGCCGGGGCGCCTGTGGGGGAGCAGCCGCCTCCAAGGCAGCCGCAGCCATCTGCGCGGCGCTGCGGATCTGGGCTGACGGCGCTTTGATCTCCTGGGTGGCTTTGATCTGAGCCCCGGGGGCCTGGGAGGCGGCAACCAGGCTGCCCGCCAGCCCCAGAAGCACCAGGGTTAAAATCGTGATCGAAGCGGCCCAGCGCATAATTCTGTCAAGTTTCACCTTTCCTCCTGTTTACCGGCTCCAGGGCGGGGCAATCTACCAGGATTTTTAGCGGCGATTTTCGGCGGACTTGGCTAACCATAAAAAAATTTGGTTTTCAGGAGCTGATTCTATTCCACGGTATTGTTCATTTGGCGCGGCGCGATGTGATCTTGAGGAGTGCAACCCTGATATCCTTTCCTGACCGCCCCCGTCCAGAGTTTTGTTAATATCTTAGATGAACATTGGCGCCAGATGTTATGCGGTCAACTGTCTCGGCCGCTAATTTTAGTAAATTTCGCATCTGGCACTCGGGGACGGGCCAGGGCGGGTGACCGTATAGTCGAGAGTGGCGATTTCTTGCCTCTTTAATTCCCCCATTCTTGCTGCTCACTTAAAACACCCCTCCGCCATGCTCCAAACAACTCGGGGTTTCATGGTAGTTCCCGGCCAGAAAATTCCGGGAGCCGCTTCTGTCAGCGTTTTTTACAGATTGTAAAACTTTTGCCTGGGGAGTGGTGAGAGAAGAAGCCAGGCGCGCCAGGCGGGCTTAAAGGCCAGCCCCGCTATGCTCCTCGCCCACCACCGCAAAATGCCTCTTTATTAAAAACCCAATAATTTGGTATAATTATTGAAGGGATTAGTTACGCGGGAATTATTTGAAGGAGCGCAGGCTTAAATTAATATCCCTGGCAAATTTTGCCAACTTGCGAGTAACTTACTGTCATCATTTGCTTTTATGACCGAAACCGCAAACCGCCAACTACATGCAAGAGCGTCAGGCTTGATCATGCTAAAGACGCGGAACTAATTCCGGAATGGGGCGGGAATTGCCCCGGTGGAAGAGTCCCACGGGAGAAATTTCCTGGCCCCGGTAACTACCCACCGGGAGCTTAAGAGGGTTCCTGGTTTACCATTAAAGGCCAATCCCGGGAAAGAGCAACGCTTTTTGGGGACGCGTCCCCGTTGCCGGTAGGAGTAAAACTAACCACATGTGGAAGGGTCTCAGTCTAAGAGCCCGCATCTTGGCGCTGCTGGCGGCTTTGATTGTCACCACCCTGGGGGGGGGACTGGTCACCCTGTGGCACAATGAAGCCATGGATTCCTTGCTGGACTCCCTGGTGGAACAGAACATGGCTTCCTTCCAGGCGGCAGAGGAATTGGAGAACTCTCTGTTGCGGCAAAAGGGGTTTCTGACCTATTATTTCCTGGACGGCAACCCCGAATGGCTTGAGAAAATAGAGAAAAAAAACCTGGCGTTCAAGGCCTGGCTCCAGAAGGCCCGGAAATCGGCCTACACCGCGCCTATGGAGGAAATCATAGGTCAGATCGACGTGGAGTATCAACGCTACATCCAAGGGCGCCAGGAAGTAATCAATTTATACCGGGAAGGCAAAAAGACAGAAGGGGCCAGGCTGCATTGGGAGGTGCGCCGCCAGTATATGGACCTGCTAAGTCTCTGCGCCCGCTACAAGTTGATGCACGAATACGCGATTTCCCGGGCCCGCGACCAAAGCCAGGCCCGGGCGCGCTTCATCAACGCCTTCGCTCTGATGGCCATTCTGGCGGTGGCCATCTTGGGCGTGTTGCTGGCCTATATCTTGATCAAACAGATTCTGGCCCCCATCCGGCGGCTGGCCCAGGAGACGGCGCCCTCCAACCCCGGCTCCCAGGCGCCGAATGAGGTAACCGCCCTGAGCCACCGGGTCCATAGCCTGATGGAGGGCATGGACCAGGCCCAGATAGAACTGGAGCGCAGCCAGGAGCACCTGGCCCAGGCGGAGAAGTGGGCCTTGGTGGGAAAACTGGCCGCGGGCGCAGCCCACAGCATCCGCAACCCCCTGACTTCCGTGAAGATGCGCCTCTGGTCCATGAACCGTTCCGTGGACTTGAATGTCCCGGAGAGGGAAGATCTGGAGGCTATTTCCGAAGAGATTCGGCATATAGATACTATTGTCAGCAATTTTCTGCAGTTTTCCCGGCCCCAAAAGCTCCAGAGGGAAAAAATCAGCCCCTCGGAGGTGGTGGAGCAGGCCCTGAAGCTCATGAAAAATCGCCTGCAGCTCTATGGGGTGACGGTTAACCTGATCCGGGAAAAGCCTCTGCCGGAGATCATGGCCGATCCGGAGCAATTAAGGGAGGTCCTGGTCAACCTGATGGTCAACTCCTGTGAAGCCATGGTGGGGGGCGGCGAACTCACCATTAAGGAAGAAGAAGGAGAAGATGCGGAACTGGGCCGGGTGGCCGTCTTCAGGGTCACGGATACCGGCCCGGGCATTGCCGCCGCCATTAAGGGCCAGGTCTTTCAACCCTTTTTCAGCACTAAAGAGGAAGGCACCGGCCTGGGCTTGAGCATCGCCAACCGCATCGTCAAAGACCACGGCGGCCGAATCGACCTCCTCTCCCAGGAAGGCCAGGGGGCCACCTTTATTATCACCTTGCCATTTCCAAAGGATCAGGCATGGGCCACATCTTAGTCGTCGACGATGATCCACAGCTCCGCCAGAGCTTTGAAAAACTCCTCACCGCGGAAGGCCACCGGGTAAGGACCGCGGCCACCGGGGAAGCAGCCCTGGAGATGGTCCGGGCCGCGGCCCCCGACCTGGTGATCATGGACGTGCGTCTCCCGGGCATGAGCGGTCTGGAGACCTTCCGGGCCATGCATGAGACCGAGCCCAAGCTGCCGGTGATCATCATGACCGCCTATGGCACCACCGAAACCGCGATTGAGGCCACCAAGCTGGGGGCCTTCGAATACGTGCTCAAGCCCTTCGAAATTCCCGACATCCTGGCCTTGATCGCCCAGGCCCTGGACGCGGGGCGGTTCATGCGCTCCCGGGTGGAGATGAACGTGCCTCCGGACGCCACCTCCGGAGACGCCATCATCGGCAACAGTAAACCCATGCAGGAAGTCTACAAGGCCATCGGCCGGGTGGCGGCCACCGACGCCACCGTGCTCATCCGGGGCGAATCCGGCACCGGCAAGGAACTGGCGGCCCGGGCCATTTACCAGCACAGCCTCCGGGCCGACAAACCCTTCCTGGTGATTAATTGCGTGGCTATTCCTGAGACCCTGCTGGAGTCCGAACTCTTCGGCTACGAGAAAGGCGCGTTCACCGGCGCGGTCAACCGCCGGGTGGGAAAATTCGAACAGGCCCACGGCGGCACCGTCTTCCTGGACGAAATCGGGGACATGCCCTTCAGCATCCAGTCCAAGATCCTGCGGCTGCTCCAGGAAAAGAGCATCGAACGTTTAGGGGGGCGGGAACCCATCCCCGTGGACGTGCGCATCCTGGCGGCCACCAACCGGGACCTGGAGGCCGCCCTGGCCGCGGGCCGCTTCCGGGAGGACCTTTATTACCGCCTGAAAGTGGTCACCCTTTGGCTTCCTCCCTTAAGATCCCGGGTGGCGGACATTCCCCTGTTAGCGGAATACTTCCTGGCCCGGTTCGCCCGGGAGATGGACCTCCCCAACCCCGGCATGACCCTGGAAGCCAAGGCCATGCTCAATAGCCACCAATGGCCCGGCAACGTCCGGGAGCTGGCCAATGCCATGCAAAAGGCCCTGATCTTCAGCCGGGGCTATCCCATCCACCCGGAGGATATCTCCCGGGCCACCGGCAGGGAAGGCGCGACCCTCCGGGCCGATGACGACCGCACCCAGGAAAACATCCGCCAATGGGTGCGGGAGACGCTCCTGGCCGGCGCCGGAGACAATATGTTTGAAGTCTTCATGGACCGCTTCGCGGCCCTGGTGGTCAGCGAAGCCCTGGATCTCACCGCCGGCAACCGCACCCGGGCCGCCAAGCTCTTAGGAATTTCCCGGCCCACCCTCCTCTCCAAAATCGATAGATACCGCCTGAAAGTGGAGACCTCCATCAGGAGCGACCAAGGCTGAACCATAAGTTACCAGCCCGGCGCGACTGCCACATCTTTGCCCATTAAATCTCTATAGTAACAAGGGTTTTTACAGAGTGTAAAAAAACCCGACACCTGGGTCTGCCCCCATCCCCGGGCTCCGGCGGATAGTGTCTTTTTTCCTGGGTTTTTGGCCGCGGCGCTCTCTATTTCTCCTTGGCACGGCCATTGCTCAGAGAAATCATGCCCAGGGTGGAGACTTTCACCAAATTCGGGTGGGAGGCAGGCGGGCCGGGGTCCTCTCCCCAACCGGGCATTTGCCAGAGGCCCAAAGGATGGAACCCATGAAATCCGGCGCCAGGATCTTGATTGCGGACCGTAATCGTCATGTGCGGGAATTTCTGCAGCGGGAGCTGCTGGCCGAGGGATATCAGGTGGAGGCGGCCCGGGACGGCCGCGAGGTCCTGGAGCGGTTCCAGGGGGAGAATCCCCCGGACCTCTTGATTCTGGATCTGGAGCTGCCTTACGCCGCCGAACTCAAGGTCCTGGAATCGCTCAATGAACAACGACCTTCCCTGCCGGTGGTCATCCACTCCTTCCCCCCGGAATCCGAACAAGATGTACCCAAAACCGCAGCCTTTCTGGTGAAAAGTGAGGATACCAACCTTCTGAAGGAGGTGGTGGCCGAACTTCTCGGGGGAAATAATCTCTTCCCTCCCCAGGCCGCCCAAGATTAGAGGATAAATTACATAAAAACCATGGCTTATCAGGTACCTATCCTTCCCTGTTCTTCCTTCACCACTGTTTAGAGGAGACCTCATATGCTCACTGGCTACTCCGTTTTGATACTTGCCGATGATTCTCAACCTTACCGGAATCTGGGATGGGTGTTGGCACACAAGGGTTGCCGGGTTCTGAGGGTGGAATCTGATGCCACCCGGTGGGTGGCCCTCTCTCTTAGGAAGTTTGATCTGATCCTGGCCCGGATCAACCATGAGGGCGGCCAAGAATTGGCGTTTCTGCAGCAAGTCCAAGGGCGCCACCCCCAGATCAAAGTGATCTTGTGCAGCCAGGTGGGAGAAACGGCTTTCCCCTTAGAGGCCTACCAGTTGGAAGTTGATGATTATCTCTTGATGCCCTGCCGGCTGGTGGAACTCTGGCGACGGGTGCTGGCCTGCCTGAAAAGAATCCCCGGCAAATCCGGCGGCCTGGCGGCCGGAAACTGCCATGCTCCGCTGAACCGGGGCGTTTTTGAGAAATTTCAGCGGGTCTTGCATTATATCCACTACAATCTGGATTCTTCCAAGACGGCCCTGAAACCCCTGATCAATGCTCCTGCCTCGGGCCTGGATCAGAAATTGCTGGGAAAAATTCATGAAGTCTCCGCCCGGTTGGAACTCTTACAGGAGATGACGGAGGGTTTCTTGCAGGGTCTTTCCAGGGTAAACGCCCTTCCCTGGGCCATTCCTCTTAGAGATTCCCAGCCGCTTTTCATGCACCACGGTTAAAAAGCTGCCAATTAATACCTGATTTATGGCCATTCCCCCAGGTGACCCGCGCCTCTGGGAAATCAGAGCTTATTTCCCATTTATTTTTTGTCAGTACTCTGTTATGCCAGAACTATTAGGCAAGTCAATTTTTAGGAAATGGTGGCGCAGATGGGGAACTTATGGGACTTACAGATAATGTTCGGGAAACTGGCCCTGGCCGCAGTCATCGGCGCGGCCATTGGCTTTGAGAGGGAAACCCACGGCCAGGCCGCGGGTTTGCGCACCAACATCTTGGTCTGTGTAGGCTCTTGCCTGTTGATGATGCTCTCTTTGCACATGGAGGCCATTTACCGTTCCCTGGACCTGGAGCAAACGGTGGTGCGGCTGGACCCGGCCCGGATCGCCTCCTATGCCATTGCCTCCATGGGTTTTCTCGGCGCGGGGGCCATCATCACCGGCAAAGGTTCCGTCCGGGGCCTGACCACCGCAGCCAGTCTCTGGATCGTCACCGGTATGGGACTGGCCGTGGGCGCGGGCTATTTTTTACCTGCGGTTGGCAGCATGGTTATCAGCCTGGTGGTCCTGTACGCCTTTCGCCGCTTTAAGTGGGTCTTTCCCCGGGACGACTACACCCTTCTGACTTTGAAATACGACAAAATGGACCGACCCCTGGAGCAGATCAAACCGATTTTAAAGGACTACAAGGTTTCCATCCAGTTTATCAACTATCGGGTTGAGCTTCCTTCGGAAGCCGTCACTTATCGCCTCCGCTTGTTTAGCAAAGAAGACAAACCCTGGGGGCAGATTGTCAAAAAAATTTCCGCCAGCAAGGGACTGAAAGAAATCTCCTGGGAAGAAGGCGAAGTACCCTGAAACAAGTGTGCGTCTGGCGGTTTTTGGTCTCCCGTAGAATTTAGGGCCAATCGAGATGTCACCTGACCAGTCGTCCGCCGCCCCGGGTTCGGCCTCCAGATCCCGGGGATTTGGGATCCCAGGTTAAATTCTTATCCCCCTCAAAGCGAGATCAGTTATAGTCCTGCTTTCTTAACTGCCTCTTGACAAGGCTGGGAGTAAGCCTAGGTCCCCGGCGGCCCAGCCCTTAACGGCGCCGCTCCCCGTCTGCTTGACAAACCCTGCCGGAAGATGGCAAGTTGCAAAAAAATCTCCGGAATCGCCAACATGCAGGGGCTCCAGCTACATTTTGGCCACCATCTGCGCGATCCGGTCCGCCTCCGTGGGAATGCCCAAGGTCCGGGTACCTTAGTCCTCTTTCTCTTCCACTTTGCCCTTAGTTTTGGTGCCGCATAAGGGGCAGGTGATGTGGATCTCTTTTTCGTCGCCAATGAAGCGTTTCCGCAGTTCCTCCGGACCCAGAAAGGTCACGTCCCCGCAGGCGCACTGGGGGCATTCGGCGTGCACTAGGTATCTCTTTTTCTTGGTCATCTCCGGCCTTTCTCCTGATTAAATTATTTTTTCATCTCCGGCTTGGACCCACCCTTGAAGGCCAAAGCGCTTTCAGTTCAATTTAATCATTATCCCCGGCGGCGCAATTACAAAATTACCATAAATGGCCCAATCGGTAGGGTGCGTCCTACGCCCCACCAAGGGGAGGCGGTTAACGCCAAAGGGATGCGGGACGCCCTGAAGAAAAATTAATCCTTTTCCTCTTTTTCCTCCCTTCTTTTCTCCTCTGCCAACTCCTTGCACCGCTTCCGGGCCTCCTTGCGGCAGAGTTCCCAGATGACGCAGCCGGTGCGGAATTTACAGTAAATACAAGGATCGGTGCAGGCCCGGCAGGCATCCAGGCATTCCTGGCAGTACCAGAACTCCATTTTCTGGCACTGCACGCAAGCCTCCCTTTCCGGGTGATAGCGGCATTTCATGGCTTAACGGCCCCTTTATTTTTCCCTTGGCAAAATTATATTTATTATACCATGATGTTGGAGGCAGGGAGCCTTTCGCCGGTGTGCTCTCCGTCCAGGTCTAAGCCCCAGAAAAGGGAAACCGGCTCCGGTCCCGATCTAGGAGGTGTTAACGGCTCACTGCCTCATCAAAGTTCTTTTCCCTTAAAAAAATCCTCAAATTGAGGAATATTATGCCAGAAGACGAGTTCGCCGCCATTCGCCACCGCATGGTGGATACCCAGATCGAGGCCCGGGGGATAAAAGACTCCCGGGTGTTGGCGGCTATACGCCGGGTGCCCCGGCATCGCTTTGTGCCCCTTGGTTTATGGGACCAGGCCTATAATGATTATCCTTTGCCCATCGGCGAAGATCAGACCATCTCCCAGCCCTATATCGTCGCCTTGATGACCGAGGCCCTGGAACTGAAGGACACGGACCGGGTCCTGGAGATCGGCACCGGCTCCGGTTACCAGGCTGCGATCCTGGCGGAGTTGGCCGGGGAGGTGTACAGCATCGACCGCCTGCCCTCCCTGGCGGAGCAGGCCCAAAAAGTGCTGACGGCATTAGGGTATAAAAATCTCCAGGTACGGGTGGGGGACGGCACCCTGGGGTGGCCGGAGGCCTGTCCCTTTGACGCCATCTTGGTGACCGCCGGGACTCCCCAGGTGCCCCGGCCCTTGGTGGAGCAACTGGCTTTAGGGGGCCGGTTGGTGATTCCCGTGGGGGACCGCTTCTCTCAAACCCTGACTCGCATCCGGCAGACTAAAGAAGGGGTCAAATACGATTATCTGGGGGGCTGCCGTTTCGTGCGCCTCATCGGCGCTTACGGTTGGAAGGCTGGAGGGCTGGATTTATAAGACGGAGTAGGAGAAAGGGCGGGGTTTATTCCACCTGGTCTTCCTCTGCCTCCTCCTGGGGGGCTTCCACCGGAGCCTGCACCGGCTCAGGAAAGTAAGCGGCCAGGATTCTCCGGGCCAAAGGCGCGGCCACGGCGCCGCCGCCGCCGCCGTGTTCCACCAGCACGGCCACGGCTATTTCCGGATCATCCACCGGGGCAAAGGCCACAAACCAGGCGTGGTTCTGGTAGTGGTGCGTGACCTTTCCCCATCTTTCTTTATCCCGTTTTTCCTTTTCCAGGGTCACCACCTGGGCGGTGCCGGTCTTGCCTGCGACTTCTATACCGGGGATGCGGGCGCCTTTGCCCGTTCCCCCATCATCGTGCACCACTCCGCGGAGGGCCTTGCGCACCACCGCCAAAGTGGCCGGACTGATATTCAGGAGAGATTTGGGAGTGGTCGGGGCCTCATAGAGCACCTCGCCGGCGGGACTTTCCACCCTGGCCACCAGTTGGGGTTCAAAGATTTGGCCACCATTGGCGATGGCCTCGGTCATCCGCGCCAGTTGCAGGGGCGTGACCAGGTTGTAACCTTGGCCGATGGCCATGGAGAGAGTATCCCCCTCTTGCCAGGAATAGCGGAAACGGGCCAGTTTCCAGGCCGGATTGCCGATCAATCCCGGCATCTCCCGGTCCAGGCGGATACCGGTGGGCACCCCCAGTCCGAAAAGCTGGCACCATTTGGCCATGCGTTCAATCCCCAGACGCCGCCCCAGTTGGTAGAAATAGACGTCGCAGGATTCCACCAGGCCCCGGTACAGATTTACGGTGCCGTGGCCTCCCTTGCGCCAGCAATGAAAGATGTGTTTGCCGGAGGGCAGCTCTCCGGTACATTGGAAGGTGGTGGCGGGGGTGATGACCTTTTCCTCCAAGGCAGCCACGGCCATAACGATTTTAAAGGTGGACCCCGGGGGGTATTGCCCTTTAATACAGCGATTTTCCAGGGGATGGTCTTTGCGCTGGCTTAAGACTTGCCATTCGTAGGAAGTGAGGCCCCGCTCAAAGGCCTCCTGGGAATACGGGGGAGAAGAAGCCATGGCCAGAATCTTGCCGGAGCGGGGGTCCAGGGCGACGATGGCCCCGGCCTTGTCTTCCAGACAATTCTCGGCTTCCTGTTGCAAGCGGTTGTCTATCGTGAGAACGATGTTGGCTCCAGGGGTGGGGAAGAGGTGGTCCAACTGGCCCAACTCCCGGCCATAGGCGTCAACTTCGATGCGGCGGTAGCCCCGTTTACCCCGGAGAAATCCTTCCCAGGCCGCTTCGATACCACATTTTCCCAGGGAATCACCCATCTTGTAATTAGGGTAGCGGCCGCTTTTAAGCTGGTTCTCGCTGATTTCCCCCAGATAGCCTAAGACATGGCAGGCCCGTCCTTTTTGACGATATTCCCGCTTGGACTGCACCTGGATCAGCGCGCCCGGCAACTCCGGCTGAAAAGTTTCCACCTGGGCCATTTCCTCCCAGGTCAGATCGCCTTTGATCCGCACCTGGCTCAGGCCCGCGGCCCGGGCCGACTCCAGTTGGGTGGTAACCTGATCCGGGTCCAGGTGCAGCAACTTGCCCAGGCGCCGGGCCAGGGGGGGGATGTCGGTAACGTCTTCCATGACCTCGATCAGATCATAACTGGGGCGGTTGGCCACCAGAACTTCCTTATTCCGGTCCAGGATCATGCCCCGCCAGGGCGGCAGGTCCTGCAGGCGGAGGCGGTTATTTTCGGACCGCTGCCGCAGTTCTTCCCCTTCCACCATTTGCAGAAACCAGAGCCGCAAGAAGAGGAGTCCGGCCAGAAAGAGGACGATGAGGGCCACCGTGGAAAAGGCCCCCCGCATCCGTTCCTGATCTTCGGCGGACAGCTTCCCCCCTAGAGTCTCCCCCAGGTATCTGAAGGCCAGACGGCTTATGGCTTTTCCTCCTAAGTGAGAGTATCTTCCAGGATTATTTTAGCAAAGTTTGGCGGTCTTTTCTCTCTTCACTTTGAAGAGTGGAGAGGCCGTGGCTTTAGGCCGCGACCTAATCCGGCGTCATAGAGCGCGCCGTGAGCCAACCATGGCGGCTTAAGAGATTTTCTAACCCTTGCACCAAAGAAGCCATCAGGGGAGCCAGGGCCGCGGTGGCCAGGATCTCCAGGCTCCGGAAAGAAGCCACATCAGGGAGGGCCAACGGCTGCAACCCCAGCAGCATCAGAATGAGCATGACGCACATCTCCTGGATCGTCAGGGCTGCCAGGCTGGCAATAATCAAAGGGCCGGTTTTCTGGAGCAGCAAGCGGCGGCGGCAGAACCGGGCCATGCCCACCAACAGCAGCGCCGCTCCCAAATGCAGGCCGAAAGGGGTGGTGGCGAAACTGTCCTGCAACATCCCCAGGACCAGGGCCAAAAAAAAGGCCAGAGAAAAGGAGGGCCTTAAGCCCACATAGAACAAGAGGAGGCCCACCAGGCGCAACCGCACCTGGGGAAAAAGCAGCAGGTTTTGGAGATAAAAAAGTCCCAACCCCACCAGGCTGAAAAGGATAACTGGAACAGTCATAGATTAGGGCGTGGCGGCCAGATTAACTACTTTCACCACCACCACTTCTTCCAGGGCGGATAGATCCACCGCGGGGGTAACTTCGATTTCCTGAAAGACTCCCGGGGTCTTTTTATTGGCTCCGCTGATCTTGCCAAAGACCCGTCCCTTGGGGAAGACGCCTCCCAGGCCGGAGGCCAGCACCAGATCCCCGGTTTTGACGTCGGCGCTTTTGGGGACATAACCCAGGGCGCAACGGTTGGCCCCCTTGCCCTGGAGGATGCCCCGGACGCGGGTGCGCTGCACCATGGCGTCAGCGCCGCTGTTGCGATCCACGATGAGCATCACCTTGGAGTAGTGGGGATAAACCTCCACAATACGCCCGACAATACCGCCCGCGGTCAAAACCGGCTGACCCCGCTTCACCCCGTGGTCTTCACCTTGATCCAGTAAAGCGCAACGGGACCACAGAGAGGGGTCATAAGCAATCACCCTGGCCCCGGTAACCGGGAGAGCCACCTGCTGCTTCAAGGACAGCAGGGCCTCCAGGCGGGTCAGGGTATGCTGGGCTTCCTGGTACCGCAACTCCTTTTGTTCATACTCCTGCAGGCGTTGGCGTAAGGCGGCGTTTTCTTTTTGGACGCCCACCAGATAGAAGTAACCCTCCCAGACCCCCGCAATGGAGCGGCCCACATAGCGGAGACCTTGGAGGCCGGGAGCCGTCAGGGAAACCACCATCCCCTCCACCTTTTCCAGGATCGGTGACTGCTTAAGACTGAGGGAGAGTAAGGAGATGATCAACAAAAGGGTGGCGGTAATTATTAGGGAGGCCCGAAAGCGAACACGCGGGCGCACAGCTACCCCCTTAATCTACCATCACTTCCTTGAGTATGCTTAGGTTATCCAGGGCCCTGCCTGAACCCAAAACCACGGTAGCCAGCGGGTCTTCGGTGATTTTGATGGGGAGGCCGGTTTCCTGATGGAGCAGCACGTCCAAATTCTTCAGCAAAGCCCCGCCACCGGTGAGATGGATGCCCCGGTCCACAATATCTGCGGCCAGTTCCGGAGGAGTTTGCTCCAGCGCGGTTTTGACGGTGGCCACGATGGAGTCGATCTGTTCCTGGATGGCCTGCCGCACTTCGTCGGAATTAATACTGATGATTTTCGGGATGCCGGTGACCAGGTCCCGCCCTTTGACGTCCAAGGTCTCCACGTCCCCGGGATAGGCGTTGCCGATGGTGGTCTTGACGATCTCCGCGGTGCGTTCACCGATGAGCAGGTTGTAGTTGCGCTTGACATACTGGAGAATAGCTTCGTCCATCTTGTCCCCACCCACCCGGACGGAGCGGGAATAGACGATGCCGGCCAGAGAAATCACCGCCACTTCGGTGGTGCCGCCGCCGATGTCCACCACCATGTTACAGATGGGTTCGGTAATGGGCAGCCCGGCGCCGATGGCTGCGGCCATGGGCTCCTCGATGAGATAGACTTCCCGGGCCCCCGCGGATTCTGCGGATTCTCTCACCGCACGCTTCTCCACCGGGGTGATGCCCGAAGGGACGCAGACGATGATCCGGGGCCTAATCAGGGAGCGGCGGTTGTGCACCTTGCGGATGAAGTGGCGCAGCATGGCCTCGGTGATCTCAAAATCGGCGATGACCCCGTCTTTCATGGGGCGGATGGCAATGATATTGCCGGGAGTGCGCCCCAACATCATCTTGGCGTCCCGGCCCACGGCCAGCACCCGGTTGCGGTCCTTGGCGTTCTTGCGCACCGCCACCACCGAGGGTTCGCTTAAGACAATGCCCTTGCCTTTGACATAGACCAGAGTATTGGCGGTGCCCAAATCAATGGCCAAGTCATTGGAAAACCATCCCAAAATGGGATCCAGAAACATTATGTGGACTCCTTAAGAAGAGGAAAAATCAAAGATAATCTCCTTCCAGGCTTTGCTGACGGCCAGCCTCATGTCTGGCCCCCAGGGAAAAGAAGGAGGACCCTAAGCCCCCCATTACTATTTTGCCAGCTTGTGAGAAAAATTCAACCTTTATTAATGACTTTTGGCACAAGCGAACCCCGGGCGCCGAAAAGGTTCTCGCAAAGGCGCCAAGGACGCAAAAGAAAGAAAAAACTTGGCGATCTTTGCGTCTTGGCGAGAAATCTTACACCTTTTCTAATTCATTGAAGAAGAAAGCAATCTCAGTGAGCGCGGTCTCCGGGGCGTCCGAGCCGTGGACGATGTTGGCCTCGATATCTTTGGCGAAATCCGCCCGGATGGTGCCGGCCGCGGCCTGGCGGTAATCCGTGGCCCCCATCAGTTCCCGGTTCACCTGGATGGCGTTTTCCCCCTCCAGGATCATAGCGACGATGGGGCCGGAGCTCATGAAACCCGTGAGGCTGTCGTAAAAGGGCCGTTCTTGATGCACCGCGTAAAAGGCCCGGGCCTGCTCCAGGGAAAGATGCAGCATTTTCATGGCCTTGATTTTCAGGCCGTTCTTTTCGAATCTGCCGATGACTTCGCCGATGAGGCCGCGTTTAACGCCGTCGGGTTTGATCATGGATAAAGTTTGTTCTAATGCCATGGGGTATCTCCTGCCTTACTGCTTTAAAAAAGATGGTGTGTGCCCTGCATGCCGCTTCCGGCGGCCACAGGCCGCCTTATTTTTTTAGCTGACCGCTGATAGCTGAAAGCTGAAAGCTACTTCTCCTCCCGGCGCTCCACGTAGCCGAAGTGGTCGAATTGCAGGGTAAAGGTCCCCCGGCCCTGGGTCAGGGAGCGCAAGTTGGTGGCGTAGCCGAATAATTCCGCCAAAGGCGCCAAGCCGGAGATGAGGCGCACCGGCCCTTTGGCCAGGAGTTGCTCCACCTTGCCTTTCCGGGCGTTGAAATCGCCCATGACCTCCCCGGTGAATTCCTCGGGCGCGATGATCTCCACCTGCATGATGGGTTCCAGCAGTTGGGGTTGGGCCTGCATCATGCCTTGTTTCACCGCGGTCATGGCGGCGATGCGGAAGGCCATCTCCGAGGCCTGGCCTTCTTTAACTACCGCGTCTTTCAGGGCCACGGCCAAATCCACCGCCGGGTGGCCGTAAACCGGCCCGCCGTCCAGGGCTTCCTTCACGGCCTGGGCCACCACCGGCACGAAAGTTTGGGCCGGGTGATCCTCAGGCAGCAGGGGAGTGAAAGAGTTGCCGGCGCCCCGGGGCCGGGGGGAGATGCTGAGTTCCACCTGGGCGAAGTGTTGTCGGCCTGCCAGTTCCCGGTCGAAGACGCCGGTTTCCGTGGCGCTGCCGATGATGGTCTCCCGGTAGACCACCTGGGGCCGGCCGGCCCTGAGGTGGGCGTGAAACTCCCGTTCCAGCCGATGGATAATCACCTCCAGATGGAGTTCCCCCATCCCGGACAGCAGGGTCTGGCCGGTGTCCTCATCGGTATGGAGACGCAGGCTGGGGTCTTCCTCCGCCACCCGGGCCAGGGCCGGTCCCAGGCGGTCCTGGTCGTCCCTGGTCAGGGGTTCGATGGCCAGGGAGATAACCGGCACGTAGGAAGAGATGGGCTCCAGGATAATGGGACGGCTCCGGCTGCACAGAGTATCCCCGGTGGTGGCGGCTTTCAGGCCCAGGAGGGCGACGATCTGGCCCGCGGCCGCTTCCGCGAGAGGTTCCCGTTTATTGGCATGGAGGCGCAAAATGCGCGCCACCTTTTCCGTCACCCCTTTTACCGGGTTATAGACCTCCTGCCCGGGTTTCAGGGTGCCGGAGTAAATCCGGGCAAAAGTCAGGCGCTGGGCCGGGTCCACCATGATCTTGAAGGCCAGGGCCGCCAGGGGGCCGTCATCCTTCGGGGGCCGGGTCTCCACTTCCCCCGTTTGGGGATGATGCCCGGTGATGGGAGGCACCTCCGTGGGATTGGGGAGAAAATCCTTGATGCCGTCCAGCAAGGGCTGGATGCCTTTATTTTTCAAAGCGGAGCCGCAATAGATGGGCACCCCTTTTAAGGCCAAGGCGCTGCGATGAATGGCGGCCTTTATTTCCTCCAGAGGCAGCGTCTTTTCCGAGAGAAAGGCTTCCATGGCCGCGTCATCCACTTCCGCCAGGGCCTCCCACAGGGCTTCCCGGGCCTCTTGGGCTTCCTGTTGGTAATCCTCCGGGATGTCCATCTCCTCAAAGACCGCGCCCAAGGTCTCTTCCTGCCAGACGAGGGCCTTCATTTTCAACAGGTCAATGACCCCCCGGAATTGATCCTCCTGGCCCCAGGGGATGGTGAGGACCAGGGGATGGGCCCCCAGTTTCTCCCGCATGGAATTCACGGACTGATAAAAATCGGCCCCCAGGCGGTCCATTTTGTTGATGAAGGCCAATTTTGGCACCCGGTAGCGATCCGCCTGGTGCCATACCGTCTCCGATTGGGGCTCCACCCCGGAGACCGCGTCAAAGACGCCGATGGCTCCGTCCAGGACCCTAAGGGACCGTTCCACCTCGATGGTGAAATCCACGTGCCCCGGGGTGTCGATGATATTGATCACCGCGCCCTTCCACTGGCAGGTGGTCACCGCCGCGGTGATGGTGATGCCCCGTTCTTGCTCTTCCGGCATCCAGTCCATCACTGCCGCGCCGTTGTGCACTTCCCCCATCTTATGAGTGCGGCCCGTATAATAGAGGATCCGCTCGGTGAGGGTGGTCTTCCCCGCATCGATGTGGGCAATGATGCCGATATTGCGGACGGCTTTAAGCCTGGGGGTGGTCACGGCGGAGTTCTCCGGAAAAACCGAAATAGGGCCTCGACTTTTTTAAATGATATTGCGCTTAGTTTCAACCCTTAATAGAAAATACAGCCAAATGCTTGGTCAAAAGAGGGCCGGATTTGGGGAAAAGGGGAATAGGGAAAAAGGTTAAAAGGGAAAACTGGTTGCAAATAACGCGGTTAACTAAACTTTTCCCCTTTTCCCCGTTTAACCTTTTTACCTCCGGATTAAGCTTGCTCTCCATTCCTTTGAGTCTTACTATGCCATAGGCGAAAGGAATTATTCCATGTCCTGCACTCCCCCTCATTACCGTTTTTGCCCTTGCTGCGGCGGACCTCTGGAGACCCGGCCCCGGGGCGACCGGGATCGCCTGGTATGCGAAACATGCCGGAAGGTGCTTTACTTCAACCCCGCGGTGGGCGTGGCGGTGGTGGTGCGCCGGGAAGAGCAAATCCTCTGGGGCCGCAGGAAAGGCGGACCTTACCAGGGGGCCTGGTGCATCCCTTGCGGTTACGTGGAATGGGGGGAGGACGTGCGGCTGGCCGCGGCCCGGGAGTTCCTGGAGGAGACCGGCCTCATCGTGGAGGTGGGGCGGGTGCTGGCCGTGCATTCCAATTTCCATGACCCGGAGCGCCTCACGGTGGGTATCTGGTTCGCGGGCAGGGTGGTGGGGGGAACTCAAAAAGCCGGAGATGATCTGGACGAGGTGGGATTCTTTCCCCTGGCGGCCCCGCCGACCCCCCTGGCCTTTCCCACCGACGCCCTGGTGGTGGCGAAGCTTCTGAAGTTAGCTGCAGATTAAACCCTCACCAGAAATTAATCCAATATGCTCGGGATTCGGGGGAAAAGGGAATAAGGTTAAAAGGAGAGGAGGGGGCCAAAAGAAGGCCCTTTTCCCTTTTTCCCTCTTCCCCTTTTCCCCCTGCATCAAGGGAAAAGCTCGATTGATTCCAGGGTTGCCAGGTCTTTGAGAGAAATCATGGCGATCCGGGATGCCGGGAGGTCCAGGACCGCGAAGCTAAAAGTGGGGTAACGCCCTTCCTCCATGGTGAAGGCCCCGGGGACGATGAGGTAGATGGTATCCGGAGTCAGGGTCAGACAGGCCTGGCGGGGTGCAAATTCCTGGGGCCGGAGCGCGTCATTGATATACAGCAGACGGCTGAAGGGAGGCGTGTACCGGGTGACGCTGGGCACATGGGTATGGCCATGGCACAGAAGCAGGGGAGGACGGGCCACGGTGCGGCTCTGCTGGTAGGCGTGGACCCGGTCTTTGAAATGGGTCCAGAGGATGGCCCGGGTGTGGGCCAAGAAGATGCGGCCCTCAAGTTCCAGGGCTTCGTCGCACCTGGTGGCCTCCGGCATCTCCGGGCCCTGGAAGTCATAGACCCAGTAAAGCCGGTGGCCGGCGCCCATCTCCAGCCAGGGGTGGAAGGGTTCCGGAGGGCAATCCCCTAGGCAGGCCAGGTGGCGTATGCCCCGATTTTTTAAAAAATTAAGGAGTTTAGGCAGGCCGGCCTGATAGGCATGGGTATCTGCCACCAGGGCCAGCCTGTCCATCACTCCTTCTTTAACCATTAGGTCAGTTAGTTTTTTATGGGACCGGTGCCGCAGGCGTGGCCGGCGTGGCCTTTGATCATCTCCACCAGTTTGGCCATAAAGCGCAGGGCTGCTTCTTTATCCTTGTCAATGAGAATGGCCTCGATCTCCTGTTGTTCCTTATCCGAAAAAACAATCTGCTTATCAGCCATGGGAGGTCTCCTTCATTTTGTCAGCGTGAGTGGGTGGCAAGTGCTTTATCAACCGTGGCCCGGAGGGCCTTCCGCGGCCTTGGGCCCGCAGGCATGTCCCGGATGGCCTTTAATACGCTCCAAGACGTTGGCTAAAAACCGCAGGGCTTCCTCGCCGTCTTTGTCGATCACGATACCTTCCGCCTGCATCTGTTCCTGGTCCGAAAAGATAATGGTTTTATCCGCCATGAGTGGTTCTCCTTTCGCTTCTGGTGAAAACAAGTTAAGCTCAGGGGGCCCAGGTGTCAATAGGAGCCATTTGCCATCCTGGAGAAAAAGGGCGATAATTTAGCGAAATACTTTAGGAAGATAATAGGCCCACGGCCTGAACCGGAAAGGATGACTATGCCCAAGTTGTTTTCTGATCGCATCCAGCCGGCCCGGTGTCCCTTTTGCCACCGGGAGATCCTGGCGCCCCGAGAGATCAAGGGCGGCAAATGGTATGATTTTGAGGGAGGTTACTGCGCCTGCGGCGCAGTGTACGCCCATGACCCCACGGCTCGAAACGGCGGGGCGGTGCTGCTGCAAGCCATGCTCATGGCCTGCGGCGGCGACATGGACCGGGTGCTGAATCTCTCCCCGGAGACGGATTACGACGAGGGTCACGTCCAGCGTTATAGCGGCACCACCCACAAAGTAGAGCCCCAGGCCTTCGGCACCCTCTATTTCATCCGCCTCCGGGAAGAAGCCGAAAAATAGCGATACCGAAACCTGGGGGCTAACCTGGTGTTCGCCCTCACTGGAAAATATCCCTTGAAACCTCATTAATAGGCGTGAAGCTGCCGCTAGGTTAGATTAGGCGGCGGGCAATTCTCCGGAAGACAATCCTGAATTGTCCGGCGGTTCCGGAGGCGTTGGTTCCGGAGATGAAAAAGCAGCCGGGCCGACTCCGGTGAAATGAGGGCCAGGCGGAAGTAATGGGCCCGGCAAAATTCCGGGTTCCCGGCAAATACCTGGATAATTTCTTGGGACAATCTGAGCCTGGCCGCCAACTCGCTGTAGTTCCGGCAGATTTTTTCCACCGCGTCGCTCAAGCGTCTCAGTTCCACCTGCACCGGTTCCGGCGCCCGGCGGCAAAAGCCCTGGCCCCCCCTGGTAAAAGCCCGCGCCAATCGCCCCTGGGGCTGCAAAACCCTGGGGTCCGGCGGTTGGTCCAACATCGCCCGAACCCTCCGCAAAATCCCCTCCTGGGCTTCGGCCGACCCCTGCTCGGCCTGACCCCGGGTGGCCAGATATTGCTGCTCCAGTCCTTGGCGCGCCTGGGCCAGCCTCTGTTCCAGGGCCTGCCAGCGCCAATAGGCCACCCTCATGGTGTTCCGGGGCCAGACGCGCAGGATCATCTTTTGCATGATACTCATTTTGCCGGGTGGGTGGCGCTTTCCTGCATGATCGCGGCCACGTCGATCTTTAAAACCAGGTTGACGCTGCGGTACTGCCGGTAAATCAGATCCGGATTTTCCCCCGGGGCCAGGGTGCGCTTTTGGCCTTTGACCCCCAGACCGGTCACCCGCAAGTAGCGGCCGAGACCGGGGGCGGCTTTTTCCAACAACGCGGCCACCGCCGCGGCCCGGAGAGCGGACAATTCCGTGTTGTTTTTGGGGGGCGTGGCGTTCCGCAATTCTCGAGGGTCCGCGGTGCCGTTGATGTTGATGAAAAAATTCTTTTGTTGCCGCAGGGCGTACAAGATCGGGGCCAAGGCTTCCAGGCGCTGTTTGTCATAGGGGGACAATTCATACTTCATGGTTTCAAAAGTAACCCGGGGCTTGCCTTGAATGATGATAGCTTTCTCAATCTTGTTGGGGATGACCGCCATGTTGCTTTGGGCGAGTTTGGCCTTAAGTAATTTGAGAAGCTCCTCCCAATCTTTGAGGCCAATATCCCGGAGGGCCGCTTTTTCCTGGTTTAATTGGGTGATTTTCTCATTGAGGTTCAGGTTGCTGGCCTCTAACAGCCTGGCCTGGGCGTCAAGATTTTTCTGGTTCTCCTGCAACTGCTGCAACTGAGCGGTCAAATCCTGATTGGCCAGGTCCTGGAGACGAAGTTTTTCCGCCAGACTGAGGTTAGCTTCCTGTAACTCCTTATTTTCGGCACGCAAAGACCCTAATCTCTGCCCTAAATCCTGGGTTTTCCGCTCCAGGTTTTCCACCTGTTGAGGCCAGTTGGCGGCAAACCAGAGGAGCAGCAGAAAGGCCAGGGTAAAGCCGAAAATGTCCACCAACCCCGGCCAGGCCGGGTTCTCAGCATCTTCCCGTCGACGCCAGGCCATGGAACTTTACCTCCCTAACCGAAAACCCGGCGGAAAAAGCCCGGGGTTTTACTCCGGCCCTCACCAGCCTGGACTCCTTCCCGGGTTTTCCCGAGACGGCCCGGCTGCGGCAAATCCGGGGCCATCTGCTCGCCCGCTTGGCATAGCGCCAAATAGCCCTGGTCCAACTGCTGGCTCAAGGACTCAATCTTGGCCTCCTGGGAACGCAGCAGCGGCAAAATAGCCTGGTCCTCTTCCTTGCGGCTCAGCACGGCCTCGCCCACCACTTCCCGGATGGCTTCCCCCAGGTCCCGGACTTCCTGGAGCAGGTCGTTGATTTTTCCCAGATAACGCTCATAGATTTCATCGCCCCATTCCTTGAACCGCTCCCCCACTTTTTCCAGGGCGGCCAAGAGCTGGGGATCGGCGCCCCCGAGCTGGTCGGCCCGCAAACGCCCCAGCACCCGGGAGGCCAGCAGGAGAAGCTGGTCGCCCTTGTGCCGGTACCAGGAGTAGCTGAGAAAAATCGCCACGGCGATGCCGATGGCAAAGGCGTTAATGGGGTAAATGTTTTTGATGAGATCCGCCTTAAACTGGCTGAGGGTATCCATCCTTTGGAGAGCCAGGGCCAACATGGTGACGGTGCCCAACAACCCGATGAGCACCGCCAGGTAGCTTAAGGACCGCAGGGTCAGGATGGGACTCTCGACGGCCGCGGCCAGATAATCCAGGGCCGGGGGCACGGCCCCGGCCCTGGCCGTGCCTTTGGTGGAGGATAAGACCGAGTTCAGGACATATCGGGTGGGATGGGGGTAAAAGCGCACCTCTTCCTTGCCGATTTCCAGGATATTCTGCTCCAATTCCCGCCAGTGCTCAAATTGGCCCATGATCGCCGTGACCCGCCGGCGCACCAGGATAAAAGGCACAAAGACGCAGACGAATAATAAAGCCACGAAGCCTGTTTGCCACAGGTTCCCTTGGAGCCATGCCAAGATGGCGTTCATAAAATGATCTCCCTTAACAGTTCAAGACTTTTATGAATTCACTCTCTTCGGTTTAACCGGGATGTCCCCCATATTTTAGAGCAGTCCATGGGGAGAAGGGTTAAAAGGGGGTTAATTTTTCTGCTGTTGATGAGATTAGAAGATAAGTCCAGCCTGGTCCACTCACCATAATTGGAGGATTATTGCTTAATTCTAAAACTTGCAGGAAAAAAAAGTCAATGCTCTTCTGCCGATTCCGGCTGGGGGCCGACTCGTCCAGCCTGAGCACGTATATTCAAATACTTCCGGTCATAACGGAAAAATCCAGGATCCAGGGTTGACTTCCCCTTTCTCCTACCTATCTTTTCCTATAAACAATTTTCTATTCAAGATCAAAAAGGAGGAAGGTCATGTGCAGCTGTGGCTGTCAAAATAAGGAAGCCGAAAAGATTCAACCCGCCCCCCAGGCGGAGGATAAGAGCTACGTCTGTTATCAATGCAACCAATTTAAAGAAGTTCCCGCCTCTGAGCCGGTCCCGGAATGCTGCGGCAAAAAGATGGCGGAGATGGATTAACCCGCCGTCGGGGGAAGGGAGAAAGCCTTTCCCCCCATGGTCTCTAAGAGAAGGAGGGGATAAGGCATCTATCGCCTTATCCCCTTAAATTATGGTGGAGAAAATCGGGCAGCAGCGTTTGCCAACAGGAAAAAAAGACTTATTGTTTATTCCACGGGGAAATTCTCCTGATAAAAATAACCTGGATTTAACTGAAGAACTGCCCATGGCTCATACGGTTTTGGACCTGTTGAAGACGCTGCCCCGCACCAATTGCGGTGAATGCGGGCAGGCCACCTGCATGGCCTTTGCCACCCAAGTGATTAAAGAAGGGGAAGATTTAGGCAAATGTCCCTATCTGTCGCCGGCCGCGCAAGAATTGGCCGGAAGCATCGCCGGCCAGCAAGAGAAGGGCGAGGGCCGCCGCCGGGAATCCCTGGCCATTTCCCTGGAGGTGATGCGCCAAAAAATCGCCCCCCTTAATTTCCGGGATCTGGCCGAGGGCCTGGGGACCGTTTATGGGGAAGATGACGACCGGCCGTACCTTGCCTTTTCCTACTTCGGGGAAGCCCTCAGGGTCTTCAAAGACGAGGTGCGTTACCCTCCGGGGGCCGTCCCGAACCCCTGGGATGCTATCCTGCTCTACAATTACCTGGCCTCCGGCGGTCAGGGGCAGCCCACCGGGACCTGGATCACCTACCAGAGCCTGCCTAACTCCGTCTCCAAAGCCAAGACCCTGGCCCGGCTGGAGAAGGAACTGGCGGCGCATTTTGCCGGACAACTGGCCCAACTGCAGGAGCGGGCCGCGGCTCTGGGCGGGGAGCCGGCGGCGGCTGCGGAAGATGCGGATTTCCAAAGGGTCTTTTTGCCTCTACCCCGGGTGCCGGTGCTTCTGCTTTTCTGGGAGGCGGAACCGGAGGAAGGGTTCGCAGCCCAGGCCCACTTCCTTTTCGATGCCACGGTCGGCGATTTCCTGGACCTGGAATCCCTGCTTTTTCTGGTGGAGCAATTAATCGACCGCCTGATGGAGCATTGACAATAAAAGGGTTGACAGCGCCCGGAATGTCTCATATATAACAAATAAGAGTTATGCTCTAGGCGCAAGCCACCCAGACTCGCGGGGTGGCTTTTTTTATTTGGGGTATTTATGGCGGCCGCGTCTTTCGATTCTGTCTATATCTAACTGACAATATTAATCTTTTATCGGAAAACGGAAAACGGACAACGCACCATGCGCCTGGTAATGATCGACAATTACGACTCCTTCACCTATAACCTGGTGCAACTCTTTTACGAATTCGACCTGGAAGTCCTGGTCTTCCGCCACGACGCGGTGAGCCTCTCCCAGATCGCCGGGCTCGAACCCGACTGGCTCTGCATCTCCCCCGGCCCCAAGGCCCCGGCCCAGGCGGGCATCAGCAAGGACGTAATTTCCCATTTCTATAAGAAAATCCCCATCTTGGGGGTCTGCCTGGGACACCAGGCCATCAACGAGGTCTTCGGCGGCGCCACCGTGAAGGCCCCGGTGCCGGTGCATGGCAAACGCCACCAGGTGAGGCACCGGGGCCAGGGCCTCTTTGCCGGGCTGCCCTCCCCCTTCGGCGCGGCCCGTTACCACTCCCTGATGGCGGCCCCCAATTCCCCGGAACTGGAAGTCACCGCCTGGAGCGAAGACGGCGTGGTCATGGGCCTCAGCCACCGCCGCTACCCCCTCCACGGCGTGCAGTTCCACCCGGAATCCTTCCTCACCGACCACGGCCAGGCCCTGGCGGAGAACTTTTTGAGGTTAGCAAGGTTGGGGGAGAAGGGCCACAGGCCCCCTTACCGCTCTCCCCCAAACCCTCTCCCCCAAACCCATATGGGGGAAAATCTTTCAAGATAAGCCGCGTCTCGGGTTATAATCCCATAATTATGCGGAAAAAGAGGGGGGCTGGGAGAATGGGGATGAACCCCAGATCCCTGGGCCTCTTCCCCAACATGCAGGAGCAATCATGTACGGGCGCGTAGTTGACGTACAGGTTACCCCCTATGATCCGCCCGCAGGGGTGGTTGACTTGGCGGCGTTGTTCACGCCGCTGCGGCGGCAGCCGTATGCCATGCTGCTGCTGAGCGGGGGCGACCTGGACTGTTCCGGGTATTCCCTGATGGGCTGGGACCCGTTTTTGGTGGTCCAGAGTAAAGGCCGCCGGATAGAGATGCGGGGGGGAGGCGAGGAGCAGATCTTCCAGGCTGACCCTTTTCAGGTATTGGCGGAGGTGTTAGGTTCCCTGGAATTGCCCGGGCCGCCCCCGGCGCCGCCTGGCGCCGCCGGAGGTTTCGGGTTTCTGGCCTATGACCTGAAAAACCATCTGGAAGAGTTGCCCACCACCGCGGTGGATGACCTGGGTTTGCCGGAGATGGTCTGGGCCTTTCCCCGGAAGATAGTGGTGCACGACCGGAGGGCCGGGCGCTTCTGGCAAGTTACCCTAATCCATGAAAACGCCCGGGGGGAGCGGACGGACGCGGCGGTGTTGCCGGAGATGGATGCTTCCCTGGAGTCCTACCAGGTGGGACCGCTTACCAGCAATTTCACCCGGGAGGCCTATCTTCAGGCCGTCAGCCGCATCCGGGAATACATCCGCCAGGGTGACGTCTATCAGGTAAATCTCTCCCAGCGGTTTTCCTTTCCCTTCCAGGGTGAGGCCTACCACCTCTTTCTCCGCCTCTTTGCCTTGAACCCCGCGCCCTTTTATGCTTTCCTCAATTGCCGGGATTTTCTCATCCTCTCCACTTCCATGGAGCGTTTTCTCTATCGCCAGGGGGACTACCTGGAGACCCGGCCCATCAAGGGCACCCGGCCCCGGGGGAAAGACCCGGCAGAAGACGCGGCCTGGCGCCGGGAATTGGAGGAAAGTTTCAAAGACGACGCGGAACTCTCCATGATCGTGGACCTCTTGCGCAACGACTTGGGGAAGGTCTGCGAGGCCCGCACCGTCAAGGTCAAGGAGCACAAGCGCCTGGAGGCCTACCAGAACGTCTATCACCTGGTCTCCATCGTCACCGGCCAGGTGCGGGCCGGGTGCGGCCACGTGGATATCCTTAAGGCCACCTTTCCCGGAGGCTCCATCACCGGCTGCCCCAAAATCCGGTCCATGGAGATCATCGATGAACTGGAGCCCAACGTGCGCCACGTCTATACCGGGGCCATCGGTTATTTAGGGCTGCACCGCAACCTGGATTTGAGCGTGGCCATCCGCACCGCCATTATCTCGAAAGGCACGGCCTATTTTTCCGTGGGCGGCGGCGTGGTCTATGACTCCGATGAAGTGGCGGAATACGAAGAAACCCTTCACAAGGGCCGGACTTTGTTCGGGGTGATTGGGGGGTGAAGCAGTGATCAGGGGTCAGGGGCCAGGGGTCAGGGACGGAAATGTTGGCGTCTTTACTGCGATTGGTATTTTCTAGGGATTATGGAGAAAGAAGAGTTCGTCTGGCTCAATGAAGCGTTGGTGCCCCTGGCCCAGGCCCGGGTGTCGGTCAATGACCGGGGGTTCCTCTATGGCGACGGCTTTTTTGAAACCTTGTTGGCGACAGAAGGCCGCCCCCAATTCCTCAAAGAGCATCTAAGCCGGCTCCGGGCCTCGGCTCAGGCTTTCCGCCTGCCTTTCCCGGAACATTTTTCCTGGGAAGAAAGCCTGGAGCAGTTGCTTGAAGCCAACGGCCTGGAGCGGAGCCTGGCCCGGGTGAAAATTTTGCTCAGCCGGGGCCTGGCCGCGGCTTTCGGGCTGCCCTGGAAAGCCCGACCCACCCTGGTGATCTGGGCCCAGCCTTATACCCCTCCCGCCCCGGAGGAATACCAGCGGGGTTGGCCCCTGGCGGCCTTCCCGGAGCGCCGCAGCACTTTTGTGGGCCGCTACAAGAGTCTCAATTATTTGTTTTATTTGGCGGCCCGGCAGTATGCTTTAGATAAGGGGGCCAAAGAGGCGCTGATCCTGGAAGCGGACGGCCTGGTCTCCGAAGGCGCGGCCACCAGTATAGTCTATGCCCAAGAAGGCGGCTTTCATACCCCCCAGGCCTCCAGCGCCCTGCCGGGGGTGACTATTGAGGTTTTGGGCCGGGCCCTGGCGCAGCGGGGGCTGACTTTACATTACCTGCCCACCACTCTCACACAACTGGCCCAGGCCCAGGGTCTTTGGCTCACCAATTCGTTGATGGGCGTCATGCCGGTGTCTTCTCTGGACGGGAAACCGGTGCCTATTTCTGCGACCACCGGAATGCTGCAGGAATGCCTGGCGCAAGAGGCGCAATCAATCCCTAAATACTAAACTTCCCGGGCACAGGCTGGAAAGCCTGTGCCACTGAATTTGAGTTTCTTTTTTTTGATAAAGATTTATCTTTTATGCTGTTAATTTGATTAAGGAATCAGGGCTGGCATTAAGGGCTGCGATGATGGCGGTGATAGCCTTGGAGCCAGCCGCAGTCAGGTGATAGCGGTGGGTTTTCGGGACCTTTTTGATCAAGCCGTGAGC